>NZ_CP061296.1:600000-1200000 GCF_018687555.1 Polynucleobacter sp. MWH-P3-07-1 | reverse complement strand
GCTTGTTTCATTATTGAAGCGGGCTACTGGGGTGAGGATGATAAGAAGGTATTAAAGCTTCTACCAGCTGATTTGCCAGTAGTGCTTGTGCTTAATAAGCTGGATTTATTCAATAGTCGTTTCCAGACCCCTTCTGAGCGAGATCAAGCGCTATTGAGTTTCATGAAAGAAATGAGTCGTCCTTGGAGTGAGTTGGGTGGTCACGAGGATCAAAATCAGTGCGAGTTTGCTGAGATTGTTCCGATGAGTGCCAAAAGTCCGCCTGACATTATCCGCTTGCTGGATACCTTGGAGGGCTACCTGCCTGAGGCCGAAGCAGTCTATGACCCAGATACATTAACTGATCGCAATGAGCGTTTTTTAGCGGCAGAGATTCTGCGTGAAAAAGTATTTCGCTTTACTGGTGATGAGTTGCCCTATACCAGCACGGTAGTCATTGATCAGTTCAAAATGGATGGTCGGATGCGTCGGATTGCGGCCACCATTCTGGTGGATCGCGATAGTCACAAGGCAATGATTATTGGCGAAAAAGGTGAGCGTCTTAAGAAAATTTCAACTGATGCGCGTATCGACATGGAAAAATTATTTGATGGCAAAGTCTTCTTAGAGACTTGGGTCAAAGTCAAGCGCGGCTGGGCAGATGATCGCGCTGAACTCCGGGCGCAAGGTTTGGAATAAATGGCTTCGATCCGGATCGTTGACGAGCCCGCTTTCGTATTACACAGTATTCCCTATAAAGAGACTAGTCTCATCCTAGATGTCTTCACCAGGCAACATGGTCGTATGGCTCTGATTGCTAAAGGCGCCAAGCGTCCACACTCCGTGCTGCGCCCCGTATTACAGCGTTTTCAGCCGCTCTTGGTGTCCTGGAGCGGTAAGTCAGAACTGCGTACCTTAACCAAATCGGAGTGGGTTGGTGGAACTCCTGCCTTAGTTGGTGATGCGCTTCTATGTGGTTTTTATCTGAACGAGCTGCTAGTGAAATTCCTGGCTCGTGAAGATGACTATGAAAGACTTTACGACCGCTATACAGAAACGATTACAGCCCTTTCTAATCTCGAGTTTGAGTCTAAGGGCTTAGAAGAAATTTTGCGTCCTTTTGAGTTAGCGCTATTACAAGAAACCGGTTATGCCGCAGCCCTAGACCATTGTGTAGAGACCCAAGATAAACCTGAGCCATCCCTGCAGTATGTTTACCAGCCTGAAAGAGGGGTAAGACCAGTACAGGCGGATGACCCTGGTCACTGGCCAGTTTTGAGTGGTCAATCTCTGCTCAATATTGCAGTTGGCCATTTTTCTGATCCGGTAACTCTTGCTGAAAGTAAACAATTGATGCGCTTTCTGTTGGGGTTGCATCTTCAAGATCAAGTCCTGACGACCCGTCAGATCTTGATTGATCTCAAGAAAATCTAAGCTCCTGATAAATTCCAGTAATCTATTGTTATGAGCCCCTCCCCAACCCTTGAGCTCGGTGTCAATATTGATCATATTGCCACCTTGCGTAATGCACGAGGTACTCGCTATCCTGATCCCATTCGGGCAGCTCGCTTGGCTGAAGAGGCTGGCGCAGATTTGATTACCTTGCACTTGCGTGAAGATCGTCGCCATATTAAAGATGCCGACCTCTTGGCTTTGCGTCCATTAATCAAAACCCGCATGAATTTAGAGTGTGCGGTTACGTCCGAGATGCTGGCAATTGCCTGTCAAGTAAAGCCACATGATGTATGTCTAGTTCCAGAAAAACGGGAAGAGGTAACGACTGAGGGCGGTTTAGATGTAGTGACCCATTTTGCTGCTGTCAAAGCCGCTACTCAGCAATTACAAGCCGCAGATATTCGGGTCTCACTTTTTATTGATCCTGAAGTAAATCAAATTCAGGCGGCTAAAGATGTGGGCGCCACAGTAATTGAACTGCATACTGGACGTTATGCAGATCTTGCTGGAGTAGAGCAGGCTGCTGAGATAGAACGTATTCAACAAGCTGCTCAGTTTGGTAAAAGTTTGGGTCTCAGAGTTAATGCTGGTCATGGCTTGAATGAAAATAATGTCTTGCCTATCGCTGCCATGACCGAATTATCTGAGCTGAATATCGGTCATGCGCTTGTGGCTGAGGCCCTCTTCAAGGGTTGGCAAAAAGCCATTATCGATATGAAAGCCCTCATGAACCAAGGCAGACAGCACGCATCATGATTGTTGGTATTGGTACCGATATTTTGAAGATCGAGCGCTTACAAGCGGCTTATGATCGTACCCAAGGGCGTTTAGCAGAGAGAATTCTGGGGCCTGATGAGATGCTTATTTTCAAAGCCCGCTTAGCCCGCAACCCCAAGCGGGGCATGGCTTTCTTGGCAACCCGTTTTGCTGCTAAAGAGGCCTTCTCAAAGGCAATCGGTCTGGGGATGAGAATGCCAATGACCTGGCGCTCATTGCAGACCTTGAATGAAGCCAGCGGCAAGCCAGTTACAAGTTATTCAGGTGCCTTGGCTATATTTATGGCAGAAAAGCAGTGGCACGCTCAAGTTACCGTAAGCGATGAGGTAGATATGGCGATTGCTTTTGTGCTTGTGACTCAACAAAACTAATGCAGGAATTGAAATGACCCTAATCAATAAAGCTGCTCGTCCTGGACCCATTACCTTGGATGTCATTGGCTACGAGCTTAATGCTGAAGATCACCGCCGAATTTTGCACCCACTTACGGGTGGAGTGATTTTATTTGGTAGAAACTTTTTTAATCGTAAGCAACTGAGCAAACTGACTGCAGAGATTAAGAAGCTACGTCCCGATGTCTTGATCTCGATTGATCATGAAGGCGGACGTGTGCAGCGCTGCAAGACTGATGGTTTCACCCATTTACCTGCAATGAGAAAATTGGGTGAGCTTTGGATGGGTAAGCACCAATCAAAGCATGCTGCTGAGTCTGCAGCATTAGCGATGGCAGCGGCGACTGCCTGTGGCTATGTATTGGCAGCCGAGCTTAGGGCTTGCGGGGTAGATTTCAGCTTTACACCAGTACTGGATTTAGATTTCGGGCGCAGCGCCGTGATTGGTGATCGATCATTTGGTCGTGATCCCCAAATTGTTTTCGCTCTAGCAAAAAGTCTGAATGAAGGCCTGCGAATGGCCGGTATGGCCAATTGCGGTAAACACTTTCCGGGGCATGGATGGGCAGAGGCCGATTCACACATAGCCATTCCGGTCGATGAGCGCTCTCTAGATGAAATCCTCAATGATGATGCCAAGCCTTATGAATGGCTAGATCTGAGTTTGGCTGCGGTGATGCCTGCTCACGTCATCTATCCTCGGGTAGATCAACTTCCAGCTGGATTCTCAAGAATCTGGCTTCACTCTGTTCTGCGACAAGAGTTAGGCTTTCAGGGGGTGATTTTTAGTGATGACCTCTCAATGGAAGGTGCTAGCGTGGCAGGATCAGTGGTGAAAGGTGCCGAGTTGGCCCTGGAGGCTGGTTGTGATGCAGTCTTAATCTGTAACCGACCAGATCTGGCGGATGAGTTGCTGGCTAAACTCAAAGTCTCAACAGCCAAGCAAGCTGAATCCAGATTACGTTTAAATCAATTGATGCCGTCAGCTAGTGCAGCCAGTTGGGATGAGTTACAAAAACAAGCTGAATATCAGCATGCAAAGGGTTTGCTCAACGAGTTTGACTTGATCCAATAAAAAAGCCCGCTAGTAGCGGGCTTTTTAACATCTGTTGCTTGCTAATTAATTAGCGCGACTGCGGTATTCACCAGTCCGAGTGTCAATTTCAATCTTGTCACCGGTGTTGCAGAATAAAGGAACTTGTAATTCATAACCGGTAGCAAGCTTGGCGCTCTTTAATACTTTGCCAGAGCTGGTGTCGCCTTTCACTGCTGGCTCGGTATAAATAATTTCACGAACCAAGGAGTTAGGCATCGCAACTGAAAGTGCTTTACCTTCGTAGAACACTACTTCACAAGGCATACCTTCTTCGAGGTAATGAAGGGCGTCGCCCATGAACTCTGCTTCAACTTCATATTGGTTGTATTCAGTATCCATAAAGACATACATTGGATCGGCAAAATAGGAGTAGGTGCAATCTTTTTTATCAAGAATGACGACATCAAATTTGTCATCGGCTTTATAAACGCCCTCATTGGGTGCGCCAGAAATGAGGTTCTTGAACTTCATTTTCACAACGGAAGAGTTGCGACCGGAGCGGCTGTATTCAGCCTTCAATACGACCATAGGATCAGTACCGAGCATTACTACGTTACCAACGCGGAGTTCTTGTGCTGTTTTCATCTTGCTATTCCTGAGGGCAGATCAAAAATCTGCAATTTTTATCAAAGACAGCATTGTAACCGCCCGCAGACCTACTCTGCAGGGGTCTAGCTTACGAACCGTACTAAACGCGCTGCTAGGCCTCCGTCGCCTTGTTTTTGTAGTAAATCTGTTTGCCAGGCCCTGGCATGGAGGGTCCAAGCATCTAGTTCCGAAAACCAGGTATGGGGCAGTGCCCAATTCATGGCATTTCGGCAAGCATTCTGTAGAGGTAGATTGGCAGTGATGAGATAGAGATCCAGAAAGGCTGCCAATTTGACTTGATGCGCTTGATCATCCTGTGGGTAAATATGCCAAATCAATGGCTTACCAACCAATTGAGCGCGGATGAATGAATCTTCTCCTCGCACAATATTCAGATCACATTGAGCCAGTAGCCAGTCATATTCATCTTGAGAAACAAACGGTATAGAGAGCAGCTGAATACTGGGAGCTAGCCCAAGAGATTCTGTAGAGCCCATCTTTAATAGCTCTGCATGGCCATGCGTAAGGATCACATCGATTGGCTCATCTATCGCACTCAGATCTTCAATCCACTTGCGGAGCGGAAAGCCGGGGTAGCAGAAGACGCTGATCCGTTTTGCTCCAGGTCGTAGCTTTGTCCAAGTGTTGATCAAGCTTTTAGGAAGATTGCTTGCAGCGCTATTTTGTTCGGTTGGAATAGGATCAATCAGGATGCCACCTGCAGCCTCTTGAAATCCTGGAAAGAAAAAATACTTTGGCATGCCATGAGCTTGGGGTGAGGCTTTAGCATGAAAGTCCAGTACCCACGGTTCAGCGCTGAGGTATTCCAAATTAATAATGATGGGCTTTTTTGGCGCAACCATTAAGCCCGCCAGATAGCGTTCGGGTAAATGGCAGCCAAAGGCCTCGATCACAACATCAGGGGTTTCAACCGGGTGGCGAGCATTTTCAAAGCTGGCTGCCCAAGTTTCGGTTTTAATCTTGTCACGAATCTCAGCGGGGCAGCCTTGGGAGAGTAAATTGAGGGTTGGCAGGTCATCGCAGAAAATGCGGACCTCTTGGCCATGAAGGCTTGTTAAGCTTCGGGCTAGACGCCAGCAAATACCGGCATCACCATAGTTATCGACGATTTGGCAGAAAATATCCCAACGCATGAGTAATTCGCTTTTTGAAACCCTTCAGCAGGACGTTAAACGGCTTCCCGGATTGCCGGGGGTGTATCGCTTTTTTGATGAAGCGGGACACATTCTGTATGTAGGTAAGGCCCGCAACCTCAAAAAGCGTGTATCGAGTTATTTTCAGCGCACCCAGTTATCTCCGCGAATTGAAAACATGGTGCGCAAAATTGCTCGCTATGAGACGACGGTAACACGAACTGAGACCGAAGCCTTAATTTTAGAAAACAATCTGATTAAGGAGTTGTCTCCACCATTCAATATTTTGTTTCGGGATGATAAATCCTATCCCTACGTGATGCTCACAGGACATGCATTTCCTCGTTTAGCCTCTTATCGAGGCAAGGTGGATAAACGCAATCGCTACTTTGGCCCTTTTCCGAATTCATGGGCGGTGCGCAATAGCGTGCAGATTTTGCAGAAAGTATTTCGCTTGCGCACCTGCGAAGACTCTGTATTTAAGAATCGCAGTCGTCCTTGTTTACTTCATCAAATTCATCGCTGCAGTGCCCCATGCGTTGGACGGTTGAGCGTGGAGCAATACGGACAAGATGTAATGCAAGCTACCCGTTTCTTAGAGGGCGACCATAGTCGGGTGCTATCTGAACTGGAAAAAGAGATGGCAGCATACAGTGAAGCCATGGAGTTTGAAATGGCCGCTGTGATGCGGGATCGTATCGCTGACTTATCAAGTGTTCTGCAACAACAGTCGATGGATACCGTCGCCGATGGTGAGGGAGATGTAGACATCATTGTAGTAGCGCAAATGGAGGGCATGATTTGCGTCAATTTAGCAATGGTGCGCGGTGGCCGTCATTTGGGCGACAGACCGTATTTCCCTAAAGGCCTAAGGATGTCTTCGGGTGAGCAGGCTAGCCCAGCTGAAATATTGGAAACTTTTATTCAGCAACACTACTTAGAGGATGAGCCAAGCGAAAGTGGAACTAGCACTACGAATTTAATTCCCCCAGTTTTTATTCTCAATCACTCTTTACAGCCTAGCTCTGAGGATGGTGTATCTGTAGAAGACAAATCCGTTGAGAGCTTGCAAAGTCTATTAAGCACTCAAGCGGGTAAGAAAGTTACCTTCTTGCATCAACCTCAAGGGCAGCGTCGACATTGGTTAGCAATGGCAGAGGGCAATGCTAAGCTGGCTCTCACTAAACGCCTAGTCGAGACTGGTGGACAGCTAGCGCGCGCTCGAGCTTTAGCTGATGTATTGAGTTTGGATCTTGAAAATCTGGAGCGGCTACGTATCGAGTGCTTTGATATTAGTCATACCTCGGGTGAAGCAACACAAGCATCCTGTGTGGTGTATGCCAAGAATGATATGCAATCGAGCGAATACCGTCGCTTCAATATTGATGGCATTACCCCCGGGGATGATTACGCAGCGATGCGACAAGTATTGCAAAGACGTTATGCTAATTTTCAAGAGTTGCCAGTCGATAAATTACCGCAAGTGATTTTGATTGATGGTGGTAAAGGACAAGTGGAGATGGCAAGGCAAGTCCTCACAGAGTTTGGTATGGATATCAGTTTGATTGTGGGTGTTGCCAAGGGTGAGGGCCGTAAGGTGGGTCTGGAAACGCTGATCTTCGCGGATGATCGCAAGCCGCTCGAGTTAGGTATTGATAGCGCAGCCCTATTGCTGGTGGCACAAATTCGGGATGAAGCGCATCGCTTTGCCATTACCGGTATGCGCGCTAAGCGCGCCAAGGCCAGAACGGTCTCTCGCTTAGAGGAGATCGAAGGGATTGGAGCCAAGCGTCGTCAGAAACTCTTGGCTCGCTTTGGAGGCTTGCGAGGTGTGGCAGGCGCTACCATTGAAGAAATTGCTGGAGTAGATGGAATCTCGATGACCCTAGCCGAGCAAATCTATCGGCAACTGCATTAATTTCTAGGGTCCTGCTACAGCTGGTTCGCATTGGTTTATGCTTACACGATGCCCTTTAATCTACCAATCGCTTTAACCTGGTTGCGCGTTGCCGCCATTCCATTGTTGGTAGCCATTTTCTACTTACCGAATTCTTGGCTATCTCCATTCGACCAAAATCTTTTTGCAACGATTATTTTTGTTGCAGCGGCAGTAACCGATTGGTTGGATGGTTATTTAGCCAGAAAGATGAAGCAAGAGTCGGCCTTCGGACAATTCTTGGATCCCGTCGCGGATAAGTTGATCGTGGCTGCAGCATTACTGGTTTTACTGAATATGGATCGTGTTCAGGTCTGGGTGGCTCTGGTCATTATTGGACGAGAGATTACGATCTCGGCTCTACGTGAATGGATGGCACTCTTAGGTGCTGGCAGAAGTGTGGCGGTGCATTTGGTTGGCAAGCTTAAGACCACTGCACAGTTAATCGCGATTCCGTTTTTACTCCTCAATGACACCCTTTTTGGTTGGCTCAATTGCGCTCGGCTTGGAACTTGGCTGATTTGGATCGCCGCCTTTTTAACCTTATGGTCCATGTTCTATTATCTGCAGAAAGCCTTACCGCAATTGAGTGGCAGGGCTGATTAAAGCTCTGGACTATCTGCTTTGAAATGAAATAATGCTCTCTTGGCGATTGTTTGTTAAACTACTGCCCTGTTATGCGGGAATAGCTCAGCTGGTAGAGCGATACCTTGCCAAGGTATAGGTCGGGAGTTCGAACCTCCTTTCCCGCTCCAATTTTGATGGGAAGCCCTGAAAAGCTTCCCATTTTTGATTCAAGTTTGGCGCGTTGGCCGAGTGGTTAGGCAGGAGCCTGCAAAGCTTCGTACGGGGGTTCGATTCCCTCACGCGCCTCCATCTATTTCCCTTGACGAAATAGTGGCTTCACCTAAAATACTTATAGTTGCTGTAAGTTAAGGCACTGTAGTAAAAATAACTGAAAAGAGCAAAACATGACTGTATTCAGATTGATCAAAGTCGGATCCTCGGTTTTATTAGCCTTCCTATTGTTTGGTTGCGCAACCGGTGATTCGCCCAGCGGCACGCCCGCCGAAGTTCAGGAAGTGCAGACTCAACTCTTGGGCGATATGCCTTTGCCTCAAGGCGCCAAAATTGTCGGCGCAGAGTCCATCATCATCGGTGGTGGTGATCAATGGGTTGGGCGAGCTGTCATTAACGCTTTGCAAGGGGCAACAGATGTGTATGCATTCTTTCAGTCCGAGTACCCCAAAGCTGGCTGGAATACTGTGAGCGCAGTCAAAGCCAAGACCAGTATTTTGGTATTCACTAAAGGCGACAGAACGGCAACGGTCGAAGTTTCTGAAGGCTCATTTAGTGGGCCTAAGACAATCATTGTGATCACTTCATCCCCGAAGAACGCGAATGTGATTTCTCCTACTAAGCGTTAATACAAGCTGCGAAGTAGTGAAACAAAAGGCCTCTAACGAGGCCTTTTTGCTTGCTAAGGTAGGCTTGTCTTAAAGGCCGCCAGCTCTAATCAATCCTACTGCCTGACCTTCAACGGCAAAGTTTGCTTGCCGAGAGTCCACCAGAATATTTTTGAAATCTGGGTTCTCTGCCTGGAGTTCAATGACCATGCCATCGGCAGTTTTCTTTTGTTGCCAACGTTTAACAGTAACCTCATCGTCGAGGCGGGCAATCACAATATCGCCATTGCGCACTTCGGTAGTTTTACGCACTGCTAAGTAATCTCCATCCAAAATACCGGCATCGCGCATACTCATGCCTTTCACTTTGAGTAAGTAATCAGCACCTTTGCTAAATAGGCTAGGGTCAATGGGTACGTGCTTCTCGATATGCTCAACCGCCATGATGGGGGAGCCAGCAGCAACGCGACCAATGAGCGGCAGAGTCAGCTGTTGTAATGCACCTGAAGGTAAAGACATTTGATGCGGACGCGATTGACTATGCGACTGATTGAAGCGTTGTGGAATGCGAATGCCGCGAGATGTGCCGGGACTCAACTCAACATAACCTTTACGAGCTAAAGCACGTAAGTGTTCTTCAGCTGCATTGGCAGAGGCAAAACCCAGACGGGTTGCAATTTCTGCACGAGTAGGTGGCAAACCACTTTCCTCGATCGCGCTGGTAATGAGATCCAAGATCTCACTTTGGCGGGGAGTGAGTTTAGGGAGGGCGGCTAGCTCTTCAGGGAAATCGACTGTATTTATGTCCATGCTGTGATTGTATACAGCAGTTTTAGACAATTCAAGAGAATTTGGGAAGCGGGATAATGAACCATGAGCACAAAAACCACAGGTAGCGCAAATTCTCCTCATATTCTGATTCTTGGAATGGGGGGTACCATCGCTGGGCTAGCCTCTAATCCCTCTGGAAACCCCCTCCAGTATGAGGCTGGGCAATTGGGGGTAGACGTGCTGCTGAGCCACCTCAAGCCGGGTCTTCCGGAGGGAGTTCAGCTGATCTCCCGTCAGCTTGCCAACATCAATAGTCGGAATCTGAGTGAGGATCTGCTAACCCAGTTGGGCAATGCAGTAAGGGAGTCCCTTACCAATACCCAAGTCTCAGGAATCGTCATTACCCATGGTACCGACACTCTTGAGGAGACGGGAGTCTTTCTCCAGGCCACCTGCAGCAAGCTTGCATCAACCTTGGGTAAGCGGGTTGTTCTGACCGGTGCGATGTTGCCTGCAAATGCTCCTGGTGCGGATGGCCCTAAGAATCTGATGGCTGCGATTCTCTGGGCTGCTACCCCCTTGGATAATGCCCCGGGCGGGGTTTATGGCGTGTTTGCAGGCCAGGTTTGTCTGGCTGCCGATCTCGCAAAGCGGCACAGTAGCGCTCTTCATGCACCGATTCAGGATTCATCCTCAAGCCCCATGCACCTAGTCAATCCCTCTTGGCTATCGATGGTTAGGGAAACCCTAGCGACCTTTCCAGAGGATTTCCCTATTCCAACTGCTGATGCTTGGCCCTGGGTAGAAATTTTGACCAGTCATGCAGGTGCCAGAGAGGTATCTATTGCCCATTGGCTCAAAACCGATGTCAGGGGCTTAGTCATTGCAGGTTCGGGCTTGGGCGGCTTTCATGATGCTTGGAAGTCCGCTTTAGGGCTTGCAGCTGAGCAGGGCATTGCTATTGTGCGAACCACTCGAACAGGTGCGGGATCGGTTTATCCCAATATTCCTGAAAAGGACGAGCCCGGCTTTGCGGCAGCCGGCAAGCTTTCAAGCCCTAAAGCAAGGATCGCACTGCAGTTGGCTTTAAATGCTGCCCATTTACAGGGCGGGAGCGCTAAATCTCTGACTTGGCAGGATTTTTTTGCTAGAATAGCGGTCTTGCCTGAAATCAGGTGAGAGTTTTAGGTTTACCTACAATTTGTTACTACCTTGCCACACTGGTCGCTAAGTTCTACAACCATCCGAACTTAGCAAGACGCCCAGGTGGCTTTACCCTAAAGGAGTGTTAGATGCGTCATTATGAAATCGTCTTTATCGTCCATCCGGACCAAAGCGAGCAAGTGCCAGCGATGATTGATCGCTATAAGGCAACCTTAGCTGCCAGCGGCGGCAAAGTTCATCGTATTGAAGATTGGGGTCGTCGTCAGATGGCTTACATGATCGACAAACTTGCTAAAGCCCATTACGTTTGCATGAACATTGAGTGCGACCAGAAAACTCTGGAAGAGCTTGAGCATGCGTTCAAATTTAATGATGCTGTTTTGCGCCACCTCATCATCAAGACTAAGAAAGCTGAAACAGAGCCTTCCATCATGATGAAAGAAGTGCAGCGTGAAGAAGCGCGCAAACAAGCTCATACCGATGTGCCAGAAGTGGCTGTCTAAGTAAGAAATTTGAAGAGGAAAGCAGAGACTACGAAACGAAATAGAGTGGCGGAACGGCGTTGAATCATTTCACCCTTACTGCACGCTTGGTTGCTAAAGACGCAATTCGATTTACCCCCGCTGGAATACCAGTGATGCATTGCCAGCTAGAACATGCTGGTGAAGCTAACGAAGTAGGAGTAGCGCGGAAAATTCAGATGAGTGTCGAAGCCATTGCAATTGGCCCAATTCAAAAGGGTATAGAGCAAATGGATTTAGGAATCGAGGCAGTGTTTGAAGGATTTTTAGCCCCCAAGACCTTACGTAATCAAAGACTCGTTTTCCACATTACCCATATTCAATTGAAAGATTAAAGAGGAATCATCATGGCGTTTGGAAAGAAACCCGATTTCAAAAAGAAGCCCGCTCAGAACCCATTGTTCAAGCGTAAGCGTTATTGCCGTTTTACCGTTGCTGGTGTTGAGCAGATCGATTACAAAGATGTCGACACCTTGAAGGACTTCATTGCTGAGAATGCAAAGATCACCCCTGCACGTTTGACAGGCACAAAAGCAAAGTATCAGCGTCAATTGGACACCGCTATCAAGCGTGCCCGTTTCTTGGCTCTGTTACCTTTCTCAGATCAACACAAGAAATAATTAGGAGCCCATTATGCAAATTATTCTTTTAGAAAAAGTAACCAATTTGGGCAATCTTGGCGACGTTGTTCGTGTTAAAGATGGCTACGCTCGCAATTTCTTGATCCCACAACGTAAAGCCCGTCGTGCTACTGAAGCTGCGATTGCTGACTTTGCAGTACGTCGTGCTGAATTGGAAAAGTTAGCTGCTGAGAAATTGGCTGCTGCTGAAGCGGTTGGCGTCAAGATGAAAGATCTTGTTTTGGAAATCGGTCAAAAAGCAGGTGTGGATGGACGTTTGTTTGGCTCAGTCACTAACCATGACATCGCTGATGCTTTGAAGACCAAAGGTTTTGAGATCGAAAAATCATCTATTCGTATGCCTACTGGCCCATTGAAAATGGTTGGTGATCACCCAGTAGCGGTTGCAGTTCATACCGATGTAGTGGCTGATATCACCATTCGTGTCATTGGCGAGCAAGCTTAAGTTTTAGAACTGTAAACTAGCCTCATGGCTGAATCCCGCTCACGTTCCGTTACGCTGAATCCTGGCATGACGGGTTCTGGGGACTCAGCCCTGCAGGCTTTAAAAGTCCCGCCTCACTCTGTAGAAGCCGAGCAATCATTGCTCGGCGGTCTACTACTCGATAACACCGCCTGGGACCGCTTAGGTGGTGTGTTAACAGATCAAGATTTCTACCGTCCTGAACATGCCTTGGTATTCAAGGTGCTGGCACGTCTGATTGGTGAGAATCAACCAGCTGATGTGATTACCGTGCACGATGCCGTAAAGGCAGAGCAGGGTGGTGATCTGGTGGGTATTGATTACCTGAATTCTCTAGCGCAGAACACACCTAGCTCGGCCAATATCAAGGGTTACGCTGATATCGTGCGTGATCGTAGTATTCTGCGACGCTTAATCGAAGTCTCCGACGCGATTGTGAATTCGGCTTTTGTGCCTGAAGGACGATCGGTGAGAACTTTGCTGGATGAAGCAGAGTCACGCATTTTGCAGATCGGTGAAGAAGGCAATCGTAAAAACGATTGGCTCGAGATTGAGCCCTTGCTGAAATCCGTTGTTGCACGCATCGACGAGTTATATAACCGTCAAGGCGGTAGCGACATTACTGGTATTGCTACAGGCTTTATTGATTTAGATAAGCAAACTAGTGGTTTGCAAAAAGGTGACTTGGTGATTGTGGCCGGCAGACCCTCAATGGGGAAAACGGCTTTTGCATTGAATATCGCTGAGAATGTAGCGCTTTCTGAAGGTTTGCCAGTCGTAGTCTTCTCAATGGAGATGTCGGGTGAGCAATTGGCCTCTCGTTTACTTGGCTCAGTAGGCAAGGTAGATCAAAGCCGGATGCGAACTGGCAAATTGCAAGACGATGAGTGGCCTCGTGTGACTGATGCCATTGCCCGCCTCAGTAATACCCAAATTCTGATTGATGAAACGGGCTCTTTATCAAGTCTGGAATTGCGTGCACGCGCTAGACGGATTGCCAGAAACTTTGGTGGCACACTCGGTTTGGTCGTGATTGACTATTTGCAACTGATGAGTGGTAGTGGTGGCTCCAGTTCTGAAAACCGAGCTACTGAAATTTCTGAGATCTCCCGTTCACTAAAGTCGCTTGCAAAAGAATTGCAATGCCCTGTAGTTGCTCTGTCTCAGTTAAACCGTGGTCTTGAGCAACGTCCTAACAAGCGCCCTATCATGTCTGACTTGCGAGAGTCTGGAGCGATCGAGCAAGATGCTGACTTGATCATGTTTATTTATCGTGATGAGGTTTATCACCCGGATACCACCACAGATAAAGGTATGGCAGAGATCATCATCGGCAAACAGCGTAATGGTCCAATTGGGACAATCCGCCTGAGCTGGCAAGGTCCGTATACCAAGTTCGATAACTTAGCATTAGGATCCATTGGCTATTCCTCTGGTGGCTACGAGCCGTTTTAATTGGTGCGCTGATTTGAGAGGGTAAACCTTCTCGCTTCTGTAAAGCGTGCTGCCCAGTAAGGGCTCTCAATTTGCTCTAACCGCACCGTACCACCGGCACTGGGCGCATGAACAAAACGCCCTTGACCTACATAAATGCCTGCATGGGAATATTTTTCACCAGTAGTATTAAAGAATACTAAGTCACCTGGAGCAGGGGGTTGATTGTCAACACTACGGCCTTTGTTGCTCATCTCTTGGATGGTACGCGGCAACTTAATGCTGGCAGCTTTGAGATAAACATAGTTAATTAAGCCGCTGCAATCAAAGCCACCATTGGGATTATTTCCGCCCCAGCGATAAGGAACGCCCACTAAACCGACGGCGGCAATCGAGATATCTTCTGTACCTACGCTCGTATCATTTTTGAATTGAGCGAGCTTGGGATTGGAGTATTTACCGCTGGTACTGGAGCCTGAGAAAGTGCTGCAGCCTGATAGCGTTAGTAGGGTGCAAATAAAAATGCCGCACCCCACAAGGATGCGGCATGATTGATTTGACTTAGAGTGCGTCTGCAGCATGATCCGCAAGACGGGAGCGCTCGCCCCGAGCCAAGGTAATGTGGCCACCATGACGCCAACCCTTAAAGCGATCGACAACATAGGTCAGACCCGAAGATCCTTCAGTTAAGTAAGGCGTATCAATCTGGGCAATATTGCCCAAGCAAATAATCTTAGTTCCTGGGCCTGCGCGGGTAACCAAGGTTTTCATTTGTTTGGGAGTTAAGTTTTGCGCTTCATCAATAATGACAAACTTACTCACAAAGGTTCTGCCACGCATGAAGTTCATGCTCTTGACTTTGATGCGTGAGCGAATGAGCTCTTGAGTAGCAGCGCGACCCCATTCACCAGCATTGTCATCATTGCGATGCAACACTTCAAGGTTATCGTCAAAGGCACCCATCCATGGCTGCATTTTCTCCTCTTCGGTACCTGGTAAAAAGCCGATATCCTCACCTACTGGAACGGTAGCGCGGGTGATGATGATTTCGTTATAACGCTTGCTATCTAGCACTTGCTCCAGTCCAGCAGCCAAAGCCAACAAGGTTTTACCTGTACCCGCTTGACCTAAGAGCGTTACAAAATCGATCTCAGGATTCATGAGTAGGTTCATCGCAAAGTTTTGCTCACGATTGCGGGCAGTCACACTCCAAACATTATTTTTCTGATGAGAAAAATCTCTCAATGTTTGTAGTAGGGCGGTCTTGCCGTTGATCTCGCGGACTTGGGCGTAGAACGGTGTGGAGCCGTCAGGATTTTCTTGATAGACAAACTGATTCACCAGCATGCTTGGGACAGCTGGGCCGGTCACGCGATAGAACATCGTACCTGACTTGGAGTCTGCCCAGCTCTCCATCGACTTGCCATGCTTGGGCCAAAAATCGGCAGCCAATGTCATCACGCCGGAGTACATCAGGTCACGGTCTTCTAAGACTTGGTCATTGAAATAATCTTCTGCTGGTAATCCCAAGGCGCGAGCCTTGATGCGCATATTGATATCTTTAGAAACCAACACCACCTCTTGGCCCTGGCGAGTTTTTTGCAACTCACTCACGACCGCCAGAATCATGTTGTCACCTTTACCTTCAGGTAGACCTTCTGGCAAAGCTTGGGTAGATAACTTGGTCTGGAAATAGAGACGACCGGATACATCTTGATTACCCAGTTTGTTCAGCGGAATACCTTCATCCAGTGAACCATTAGTGCCGGCGACCAGTTGATCGAGTGAGCGACTGACGGTACGGGCATTGCGTGCTACTTCCGTCATTCCCTTTTTGTGATTATCCAATTCCTCTAAGGTAGTCATTGGCAAAAACAGATCGTGCTCATCGAAGCGGAACAGCGAGCTTGGATCATGCATCAAGACATTGGTATCGAGCACGAATAAGCTAGGAGGGCCAGTGCGAATGATCCGCTTTGGCTTTTCGGGGGCTGGCGCTTTTGCTTCAGTACGTTGAATTTGTGCTGGACGATGATCGCTTTTAATCTTCTCCAGGGCTTCCTCAGCAGCAGATAAATCAACCTCATCATCATGAGCCCAATCGGGTGCATGATTTTCCATCACAACCGGTTTTGCTGGAGCAGGACGTTTCTTTAAATCTGGTGTGTCTTTAGCGCTCAACTTCACTTGACCAGCAATTTGAGTTGGGATGGGTGGCAATGGCATGCAGCTCTCCTAAAAGAAAAAACCGCCAAGCGATTTGCATTGACGGTTTGTGATGAAACTGGATACAAAAAAGAGGGGGTTATTTACCGCGCCTGCTCTAGAGTCTTCAGGCTGATGATTCAAACGGATTGTCAGACTTTCCCGTCGTTTACGGTGCATGTAAATACTTTACCCCAAATTCAGAGCTTTGCAAGCGCCTGCAGCAAATTTATTTAATTGCCTGAGCAGCCTGTAATACTTCTGTCACATGACCTGGAACTTTGAGGCCACGCCACTCTTTAACGAGCTTGCCTGAAGCGTCAAAAAGAAAGGTGCTGCGCTCTACGCCACGGACTTGTTTGCCATACATGTTTTTCATCTTCATGACACCAAAGATCTGGCAAAGCTGCTCTTCAGTATCGGCAACCAATTCAAACGGCAAGCCTAATTTACTGCGGAAATTATCGTGTGATTTGAGGCTATCGCGGGAGACGCCAACAACCAAGGTATTGGCTTTGCTAAAGGCCTCAATATGATCTCTAAACTCACCAGACTCAGCGGTACAACCTGGAGTCATATCTTTCGGATAGAAGTAGAGCACCAATTTTTTGCCTTGGGCAGATTCTGGGGTAAAGGTCAGGCCTGAAGTAGCAGGAATGGCACAGTTAGGAATGGTTTGGCCGATGCTTACAGTCATATTAGTCTCTCTTAATTATCAATGGGTTTGTACGATGAGTTCACCACTCCGATTGGGGATCTCACTCCAAACCAGGGGCATTACCGCTATCTTATCAAGCTGTTTTGTCGCTACCCATGATTGATGTAACTCTCCCATGGTGACTAAATCGTGACCCTGCTCTAGCCAGCCCCGAATCAGGGCTTCAAAAGCGGGGAGCAGTTTTTGGCCCTCGAGCTCAGCATGCAAGGTAAAGACTTGATCGTTGGGATTGCTTTGGGTTATAGCCAGGATTTGTTTAACGGCATCCAGTTCGGAGGCATCATCCACCCCGATCAGTTCATCAAAAGTTGGAAGCGTAGTGGGGTACTGTACATGCTTCGCTTTGCCGGATGAGAGTGCCAAACGGTAGGGTATTAAGTTGGGCTCAGATCTTCCGTCAGAAGAGTAGTGAATACCCCATTGGTCGAGTTGCTCAAACGCAGCTTCATTCATTTGCCAGCCAGCTGCACCGTAAGTGACTGGAGGATGGCCGAAGATCTCCACAAAACGATCCCAACTCTTTTGCATTTGTGCATGAGTCCACTGGGGGTCGCGATTACGAACGGCGTCCTGCCAAGCAACGTGGTCCCAAGTATGGATCCCAGTCTCATGACCCGCCTGATCAATTGCGCGCATTTGATCAGGCGCTTGCTTGCCAATATCAGGGCCCGGAAGCAATACCCCGTACAGCAATGTTTTGAGACCGTAGTGCTCTAAGACTGAGGTGCGGCTGACTTTTTTCAGAAAGCCCGGACGAAAGACGCGCTTCAAGGCCCAGCCGGTATGGTCAGGCCCTAAGCTAAATAAAAAGGTAGCCTTAAGATCGTAGTGCTGAAAAAGACGCGCTAGATTTGGGGCACCTTCTTTCGTGCCGCGTAAGGTATCAACATCAACCTTGAGAGCAATTTTTGCCATGGACCTCGAGAATTAGTCTGAGTCGACGAGTTGACGGGCTTTATCCACATCCTGACGATAGGCTTCAAAAATATTCTTGAGCGCATCAGTCATGGTGGTGGTGGGCTTCCAGCCCAATTCAGCCATGGTGTTATCGATTGCGGGAACTCGGTTCTGCACATCTTGGTAGCCCTCGCCGTAATAAGCGCCTGAGGTAGTTTCGACAATCTTCACTTCTTTGGCGCTCTTCGCGTATTCAGGAATACTTCTGGCAATCTCAAGCATCTGATTAGCGAGGTCGCGTACAGAGTGATTGTTTTTTGGATTGCCGATGTTATAAATCTTGCCATTGGCAATATCGTTCTGGTTGGCGATGATGTGCATCAAGGCATCGATGCCGTCGTCAATATATGTGAAGGCTCTTTTTTGAGCACCACCATCAACTAAATTGATGGGCTCACCGCGCACGATATGGCCTAAGAACTGAGTTACCACCCGTGAGGATCCCTCTTTTGGGGTGTAGATGCTGTCTAGACCAGGGCCAATCCAGTTGAATGGACGGAACAGGGTAAAGCGCAAGCCTTCCATGCCGTAACCCCAGATCACGCGATCCATCAGTTGCTTTGAGCAGGCATAAATCCAACGGGGTTTATTGATTGGGCCATAGACTAGATTGGATGTGCCGGGATCAAACTCGCCGTCTTCGCACATGCCATAGACTTCTGAGGTTGAAGGGAAGACCAAATGCTTTTTGTATTTCATGGCAGAGCGCACGATGGGCAAATTAGCCTCAAAGTCGAGCTCAAAAACTTTCAACGGCTGTTGGACGTAAGTTGCTGGAGTTGCAATCGCTACAAGTGGGAGGATCACATCGCATTTGCGAATATGGTACTCAACCCATTCTTTATTGATGGTGATGTCACCCTCAAAGAAATGCATCCGTGGATGATTGATCAAATCACCTAAGCGATCGTTTTGCATGTCCATGCCATAGACATCCCAATCAGTTGTCTCCAGTATCCGCTTGGAGAGGTGGTGGCCGATAAAGCCATTAACACCCAGAATGAGTACTTTTTTCATCTTTCTACTGCCCCGTTTTCATGAAGTTTTGTTTGCGGGATACCACTCTAGAATTTCCAGAGCCCGTTGGTCTCCGCAGATACCAAATACCCGATTATCAACCACTTGGACTCCCGGAGTCTGAAGATTCAGCCCCTGAGGAAATGGCCCGCCCAAATGGGTTTTTGCCACAATCCGTGTCTGTCCTTGAAAGTCGGTAAAGGCTCCAGGATAGGGGGGTGCCACCGCACGGACCAAGTTATGGACCTGCTGAGCGGTCTGGGCCCAATGTATGCGCCCATCTTCAGGCTTGCGTCCACCAAAATAACTACCCTCACTCAAAAGATTGGGTTTGCGAGGAACTTGGCCTTGAATCAGTTGGGGGAGTACGCTTTTGAGAACCGCTACTGCGGCCTTGCTCACTTTGGCAAATACATCTGTTGCGGTTTCATCGGGACCAATTGTTACTGCTACTTGACCAACAATATCGCCCGCATCGGGTTTGGCTTCCATGATGTGTAAGCTCGCACCCGTTTCAGATTCGCCATGCAGAATTGCCCAATTCACCGGTGCTCTACCGCGGTACTTTGGTAGTAACGAGCCATGCATATTCAGAGCCGCGATTCTGGCGCAACTCAGAATATCTGCCGGAATCATGTAGCGATAGTAAAAAGAAAAGAGGTAGTCTGGTGCAAGCGCTTGGAGTTTTGGAGTAAGGCTTAACAATTCGCTAGCGCTAGGCTGAATGTAAGGTATCTGCTTTTCTTCACAGAGTCTAGCCACACTGCCAAACCAAATATTTTCATGTGGATCATCATGATGAGTGAGCACTAGATCCACTTGAATGCCTGCATCCAGCAATGCCTGTAAGCAATTGACGCCTACATCGTGATAGGCAAAGACGACTGCACGCAATTATTTTTTCTCGAGAACAGTTTTAACAACATAGCGAGGACGTTGTCTAACCTGTTGATAGATACGCCCGATGTATTCACCGACTAAGCCCAGGCCAAAGAGCATTACACCGATCAAGCAGAAGGTGAGTGCAAAGAGGGTAAATACACCCTCAACTTCAGCCCCCAGCAAGAAGCGGCGTACTAGCAGATAGATAAACAAAATACCGGAAGCCAGAGCCAGGAGCATGCCTAGGATCGAAAAGATCTGGAGTGGCATGACAGAGAAACCGGTCACTAAATCAAAGTTCAAGCGAATCAATTGATAGAGACTATATTTGGATTCGCCAGCAAAACGCTCTTCATGCTTGACGACAATCTCTACTGGATCAGCAGCGAAGGTATAAGCAAGAGCAGGAATGAAAGTATTACTCTCATCGCATTGACGAACTAAGTCCACAATTCGACGGCTATAGCCACGGAGCATGCAGCCTTGATCTGTCATGGTGATGTGGGTAATGCTGTGGCGCAGACGATTCATCATTCGTGAAGCAAATTTTCGGAAGAAACTATCGCGACGATCAGCGCGAATCGTGCCAACATAGTCATGTCCTTTGAGTAACTCGACAACTAGGGCATCAATCTCCTCAGGAGGATTTTGCAGGTCGGCATCCAAGGTAATGATGTAATTCCCTTGGGCGTATTCAAAGCCAGCCATGATGGCCATATGCTGACCAAAGTTGCTGTGAAATAAGAGAACACGGGTTTGGTCTGGGCGAAGCTCAAATTGCTTGCTCAGCATGCCAGCAGAGCGATCTTTACTGCCATCGTTCACGAAAATGATTTCATAGGCAAGTTGGTGCTTGGCCGCCACACGATCCATTGCGGGGTAGAGGCGATCAAAGAGGGCTTGCAGGCCATCTTCCTCGTTATAAACGGGGATAACGATGCTCAGTTGAGGCTGATTAGCTGGGGTGGCTATATTCGCAGTCATCCCTCAATTTTGCCTGATCTTGGCATGTGGCCCCGATTATGGCCAATGGGGGTCGTCAAAGGACTATTTAGCGTGCTTTTTGAGGATGGCAACCAGGCTTTTGCAGATACGCTCCACATCGGATTGATTGAGGCCCGGAAATAATGGCAGAGTCAGAATGGATCGGCCAATACGCTCGGCGATCGGTGTATCGCTGACCTGGTAACCCAGTTTTGTGTAAAGGCTAAAGCCGGTGATTGCTGGGTAATGTAAGCCTGTGCCAATGCCCAGCCCTTTTAGTTCTGTCATGACTTGTGCGCGATCGACCTGGAGTTGGTTTAAAGGCAAAACCACTTGGAACATATGCCAATTACTATCTGTGAAATTTTCTGGAGGCAGCTCTAAGTGCAAACTCTCCAGACCTGCTGATTGGATTTCTTGACGAAGACTTGCAAAGTAGTGACGCGCTAACTCGGTTCGCTTGGCCTGAAATTGGGGTAGTTGTTTGAGTTGATGAAGACCGATCACGGCATTGACATCGGTGAGGTTATCTTTTCCGCCCAATACATCGACATCCATGCCATCCATGCCTTGCCGAGTCACGCCTTGTAAGCGCAGTTTCTCAGCGAGTTTTACCTCATCCAGATTGTTAAAAACCAAGCAGCCACCTTCTACAGTAGACAGATTCTTATTCGCTTGAAAACTAAAACTCACGAGATCACCGATACTGCCGATCTTTTGACCTTTCCAAGATGAGCCAAAGGCTTGCGCAGCATCTTCAATCACGCGCAATTGGTGTTGCTGAGCTAAGTCGTACAACTTATCCATATCGACAGGTAAGCCAGCTAGATAGACCGGCATGATGGCGCGGGTTTTGTGGCTGATTGCAGCAGCTACTTTGGATAGATCGAGATTACGAGTAACTGGGTCAATATCCACAAACACCGGTTTAGCCCCAACACCCAAAATCACATTAGAAGTAGCAACCCAAGAGATGGGGGTGGTGATGACTTCATCGCCTTCGCCAATGCCAGCCACTTGGAGCGCAATCTTCATGGTTGCCGTGCCGTTGGCAAAACAACGCACAGGAAGACCTCCAAAATAGTCGCTGAGGGCTGCCTCGAATTCAGCTAACTTAGGGCCTGAGGTCACCCAGCCTGAGCGCAATACTTCACCCACGGCATCAATCGTCGCCTCATCAAAGCTGGGGCGCGTAAAGGGAATAAAAGGGGTATGAGCCATGGTGTCTTATTGTTGCAGAGATTGTGGCCTATCAGGATGTTTCACTACCACTCGGCGAGAGTCACGGTCTACTTCTTGCATTGCTAGCCCTTGCTGCTGTAATTGCAAGTATTGCTCAGGCACCATCAAAGCATAGCTGCTAGGATCCTCTTTCCAACGTTCGATGAAGGCATCTAGGGTGGGTAGCCAAAGATTGGGTTCCTGACTGACGCCGTACTCCAGCTCGTCGGGATCCTCTACCATGATCATCGTTTTGCCTAAATAGAAGGGCATAGTGTGATCTAGTATGCGCACGGAATAGAAATTGACCTTTTGCGGAATGCTGGACTTCACTCGCTCAGCTAGATCAACGCCAGAGACAGTGCGTCCCAAAGTTTCGTGGCCAGTCCCTGCAACGATGGCGCAGAGAAAAAATCCGATAGCAAAGCTAGCAATACTAATAAGCCCATTGCGCTTAGCTTGCCAGGTTGCGAGAAGAGAAAAAATAATTAAAGCAATTAACGCAACAATGATCCAATGGGTATAGCTCGCATAAGCGGCGATTTCATCGGGGCGCGCCTGAATACCGACTTGATCTAAGAATGCGAATCCAATTCCTCCCAGAACGGCAAAGGTAAGGGTCTGCAATTGCCAAGTGAACTTAAGTGCATTCATTTGACCTAGGTTGTGATTGAGTCGATATCCCGCCAACATAGCCAGTGCCGGAAAGATTGGCATGATGTAGCCGGGGAGTTTTGAATGCGAAATGCTAAAGAATCCAAATATCACCACAAACCAACACACCAATAACCAAGCGCTCGAGAAGCCCCTTTTGGATTCTTTCCAAGCTTGCACCATAGCACCGGGCATCTGGGAGAGCCAAGGCAGAAAGCCAATCAAGAGCAGGGGAATGAAGTAGTAAATCGGCCCTGTTCTGCTATGGGCATCTTGGGTGAAGCGCTGTAGATGCTCGTGAATAAAAAAGAACTCAGCAAAATTCGGATTGCGAATCGAAACCAAAATAAACCATGGGGCAGTGATTGCTAGGAAAAGAATGAAGCCACTAAGCAAAGACAACTGTCTCCAGATTTTCCAGTTCCAGCTACTGATGGAATACATGATCAAAACCAAGAGCGGTAAGGCAGCCCCAATTAAACCTTTAGAGAGTGTTGCTAGACCCATCATGATCCAGCAGACCCACATCCACTGTCTGATAGCGTTTTGATTATTCGATGTTTGCGAAAGCAAAAGACTGCAAAGTGCGGCCACCAAAAATGCTGAGAGGCCCATGTCTAGAGAATTAAAGTGGCCCCCAATAATCCACATCGGGGTGGAAGCGAGAACTACTGCTGCAAGCCAGCCGGCACGCGCACCATAAATGCGTGCACTAGTAAAGCCAACGAAGAGAATGGTGATGAATCCTGTTAAGGCTGTCCACAGACGCGCTTGCCAATCACCAATACCAAATAGTTTGAATGCAACTGCAGTAGCCCAAATTTGTAGAGGAGGTTTCTCGAAGTATTGGTAGCCGTTATAGCGTGGGGTAAGCCAATCACCACTGACCAGCATCTCACGAGCCATCTCTGCGTAGCGACCTTCATCAGAAGGGATGAGATGGCGATAGTTGAGTGTGCCAAACCAAATCAATGCATAGATGGCCAGGAGCAAAAGCACCTTAGCTGGGCTTAATAGGGTCTCTGGTTTTCTGGAGCTAAAGCTCATGCAGCGCCTTCAACGATCAGCGCTAGCAAAACCTGGCGTCCTTCCCCAACCAAGATGTTGTAGGTTCTGCAGGCAGCTTGGGAGTCCATGATCTCAAAACCAATCTTGGCGGTGATTAAAGGTTTGAGTAACTCCGGCTTAGGAAATTGCTGGCGCTTACCGGTGCCGATGATGATCAGTTCGGGCTTTAGGACGGCTATTTGGGAAAAATGCTCACCTTCGAGTTCACCAAAGCTGGCTACTGGCCAAGGCTTAATCTCACCGTTGGAGCTGAGAAGTACGGCGTGCTGATAGGGAACTTTGTTGATTTCAACATAGCCTTCGCCATAACCGGTAACGGTATTAGCTCCAGAATGGGGGTCAGATTCAAGCTTCACATGGACTCTCTGTCATAATTGTAGGGATTATAGCTAGGCATTTTTTCCAAGATTTCAAGAACTTACCCCTAATTTACCGTGAAGCCGATCCTTAAGTCAGAAAAACTCAAAGACGTTTGTTACGACATTCGTGGTCCCGTGCTCGAGCTTGCTCAGCGCATGGAAGAAGAGGGTCAAAAGATCATTAAGCTCAATATTGGTAATGTGGGCATCTTTGGCTTTGATCCCCCCGAAGAAATTCAGTTGGATATGGTCCGCAATCTGAGCAATGCATCAGCTTACTCGGACTCAAAAGGAATCTTTGCAGCTCGCAAAGCCATCATGCAGTATTGCCAGGAAAAAGGGATCCAAGGCGTTACATTGGATGACATCTATACCGGCAATGGTGTTTCTGAGCTCATTGTTTTGGCCATGAATGCATTGCTCAATAACGGTGATGAAGTGTTAGTACCTGCGCCTGACTATCCTTTGTGGACGGCTGCCGTGAGTTTGTCTGGCGGCACACCGATTCATTACTTGTGTGATGAGTCAAAAGAGTGGGCCCCTGACTTAGCGGATCTCCGCAAAAAAATTACGCCACGCACTAAAGCGATTGTGGTGATTAACCCAAATAATCCTACTGGTGCAATATATTCCACGGCTGTATTGACAGAGCTGACCGAGATTGCCCGTGAGCATGGTTTGATCTTATTTGCAGATGAGATTTACGACAAGATGCTTTACGATCAAGAGAAGCATGTGTCTTTGGCCTCGCTCTCAAAAGATGTTGTCACGATTACTTTTAATGGCTTATCTAAGAACTATCGCTCATGCGGCTACCGTGCAGGCTGGATGGTGGTCTCAGGTGATAAGTCGATGGTACGGGATTATGTTGAGGGGCTCAATATGTTGTCCTCAATGCGGCTGTGTGCCAACGTTCCAGGCCAATATGCAATTCAGACAGCCTTAGGTGGTTATCAAAGCATCAATGATTTGGTAGGTGAAGGTGGTCGTCTTGCAAGGCAGCGTGATATCGCTTGGAAACTCATTACCGCGATCCCAGGCGTGACTTGTGTCAAACCCAAATCTGCTTTGTATCTTTTCCCTAAGTTGGATCCTGAAATGTATCCAATCAAAGATGATCAGCAATTTATTGCCGATTTGTTAAAAGAAGAAAAAGTACTGTTGGTGCAGGGTTCCGGATTTAACTGGGCAACGCCAGATCATTTCCGCTTGGTGTTCTTGCCGCATGAAGATGTTCTTAAAGAAGCAATTACACGTTTGGCGAGTTTCTTAGAGCGTTATCGAAATAAACATGGCCGCAAAGTGGCTTCTTCAACCGTAACAAAGGCATCATGAAACCGATTCAAGTAGGTCTGTTAGGTATTGGCACTGTAGGTGGTGGCGTATTCACTGTTCTCGAGCGTAATCAGGATGAGATTCAGCGTCGTGCGGGTCGCGGGATTCGAATTCATACTGTTGCAGATTTAAATGTCGAGCGCGCAAAAGAAGTGGTTGGGAATCATGCGCTGATCGTGAACGATGCTCGCACTGTCATCAACAATCCTGAAATTGATATTGTGGTGGAGTTGATTGGTGGCTACGGGATTGCCAAAGACTTGGTCTTAGAGGCCATTGCTGCAGGCAAGCATGTCGTGACAGCCAACAAGGCTTTGATTGCAGTGCATGGCAATGAGATTTTTAAGGCAGCTCACGATAAAGGCGTGATGGTGGCGTTTGAAGCTGCGGTTGCAGGCGGCATTCCTATCATCAAGGCACTACGCGAAGGTTTAACTGCCAATCGTATTGAGTGGCTTGCTGGCATCATCAACGGCACTACCAATTTCATTCTCTCTGAGATGCGTGACAAAGGTTTGGACTTTGCAACCGTCTTAAAAGAGGCGCAGCGTTTAGGGTATGCAGAAGCAGACCCCACCTTTGATATTGAAGGGATCGACGCCGCACACAAGGCTACTATCATGAGTGCGATTGCATTTGGTATTCCAATGCAGTTTGATAAAGCGCATGTGGAGGGGATTACAAAACTCTCCGCGATTGATATTCGTTATGCAGAGCAATTAGGTTATCGCATCAAATTATTGGGCATTGCCAAGAAAACGCCCGCTGGTATCGAGTTGCGTGTGCATCCTACCTTGATCCCAAGCAAGCGTTTGATTGCTAATGTTGAAGGCGCGATGAATGCCGTTCAGGTTTTTGGTGATGCAGTCGGAACGACTTTGTATTACGGTAAGGGTGCAGGGTCTGAACCAACAGCCTCTGCCGTAATTGCTGACTTAGTAGACGTTACTCGCTTGCTTACAGCTGATCCGCAAAATCGCGTTCCCCATTTGGCCTTCCAGTCTGATGCTGTTCAAGATATTCCTGTCTTACCGATCGGTGAAGTAACTACCAGCTACTACTTGCGTCTGAGAGTGGCGGATCAAGCTGGCGTTTTGGCAGAAATAACTAAAATCTTGGCTTCACATAGTGTCTCGATTGATGCGCTGCTTCAAAAAGAAGCCAATGAAGGTGAGAGTCAAACGGATCTCGTGATTCTGACTCATGAAACTAAAGAGAAAAATATGCTGGCTGCCATTCAAGAAATTCAGGGCTTGAAAACAGTTGCGGGTGAAGTCACCAAGATTCGTTTAGAAAACTTATCCTAGTATTTAAAGATGCGTTATCAATCGACTCGCGGCAATAGTCCGCAACAATCTTTTCTAGAAATTCTCCTGGGTGGATTGGCGCCAGATGGTGGTTTATATCTGCCAACGCACTATCCACAAATTAGTACAGCGCAACTCGATAGCTGGCGTGGCCTCTCCTATGCTGATTTGGCTTATGAGATTCTGAGTTTGTATTGTGATGACATTCCTGAGGCTGACCTGCGTGCTCTATTGCGCAAGACCTATACCGCTCAGGTCTATTGCAATGGACGTGCAACAGACTCTGCACAAGATATCACTCCCATTCATTGGTTGGGTGAAGAGCAGGGCACACAGATTGGATTGCTCAGTCTTTCCAATGGTCCGACCTTGGCCTTCAAAGACATGGCCATGCAATTGCTGGGTAACTTATTTGAATACGCACTCAAGCGCGCTGGTCAGAAACTGAATATTCTCGGGGCGACTTCTGGAGATACCGGTAGCGCCGCTGAGTATGCAATGCGTGGCAAAGAAGGCGTGACCGTATTCATGCTCTCACCACGTGGGAAGATGAGCGCTTTTCAGTCGGCCCAAATGTATTCCTTACAAGACCCGAATATTTTTAACTTAGCCGTAGGTGGCGTGTTTGATGACTGCCAAGATATTGTGAAGGCAGTAAGTAACGATCTTTCTTTTAAAGCGAAGAACCGGATTGGAACAGTCAACTCAATCAACTGGGGCAGGGTAGTGGCACAGGTGATCTACTACTTCCAGGGCTATCTGTTGGCCACTAAATCCAGTGCTGAGAAAGTATCCTTTACAGTCCCTTCGGGTAACTTTGGTAATGTCTGTGCCGGCCATATCGCTCGCATGATGGGTTTGCCAATCGAGCATCTAGTGGTTGCTACTAACGAAAACGATGTGCTCGACGAGTTCTATAAAACAGGCGTCTATCGCGCTCGTAAGTCTGCTGAAACTTTGCACACTTCTAGCCCATCGATGGATATCTCCAAAGCTAGTAACTTTGAACGCTTTGTATTTGATTTGATGTCTCAAGATGGTCAAGCTACAGCCAAGCTCTTTCAGCAAGTAGAGAGCCAAGGTGGTTTTGATCTCTCCAAAGAATCGGTTTATCAGACAATGGCAAAGTATGGTTTTCAGTCTGGTCGCAGCACTCATCAAAACCGAATTGCAACCATTCAGGATATCGACCAACGTTATGGTGTGGTGATCGATACCCATACTGCTGATGGCGTGAAAGTCGCTCGTGAGCATCTGCAAGCAGGAGTGCCGATGCTTGTATTAGAGACTGCTTTGCCTATCAAGTTCGAAGAGACTATTCTGGAGGCGCTTGGTCGTCCGGCTGACTGTCCCAAAGCTTTGGAGGGTATTAAGTCTCTTCCACAACGCGTTGTTAATATCGATGCTGATGTCGGTCAAGTGAAGTCTTTCATCACTGATCACGTTAATTAATTTCATTTTTAAGCTGCTATGAATAAGCCACCGATGCTGACTGCTGAGCAGGCACTTGAGCATTTACTCAGTCATGCAAGAGCAGTTTCAGAAACAGAGCGCGTTGCTATGCAAGCTGCCCTTGGGAGAGTGCTTGCTGAAGATGTTAATAGCTTAGTAGATGTGCCGCCACTGGACAACACCTCAATGGATGGCTATGCAGTGCGAACTGCTGACATCACCAAAGAGGGTGCAGTACTAAAAGTGAACCAGCGGATTCCGGCGGGTTTGGTAGGGAAGCCTTTGGAGGTAGGGTGTGCTGCACGAATTTTTACAGGGGCACCTATCCCACCTAATGCGGATGCGATCATTATTCAGGAAGACACCACTCTTATTGAAGGTCATGCCGATCAAGTGCAAGTGAATTACATCCCTAAATTAGGTCAATGGATTCGTCGTCGCGGTGAGGATCTCAGCGCTGGAAAAGTGGCGCTTCAGGCTGGAACGTTTTTGCGCCCTCAAGAGTTAGGGGTTGCTGCTTCGGCCGGTTTAACCCATTTAAATGTGAAGCGTCGCGTACGCGTTGCCGCATTCTTCACTGGCGATGAGTTAGCTCTACCAGGTGAGCCTTTAAAGCCAGGCGGTATTTACAACTCTAATCGCGATACCTTGTTAGCCTGCTTACGTTCATTAGGATGTGACGCGACGGATTTGGGAATTATTCCGGATCGGCTCGATGCAACACGCGAGGCCTTGCGCAAAGCTAGCAAAGATCATGATTTGATTATTACCTCTGGTGGAGTATCGGTAGGTGAAGAGGATCACATTAAGCCTGCAGTGACTGCAGAAGGCCGCCTAGATTTATGGCAGATCGCCATTAAGCCCGGAAAGCCTTTGGCATTCGGGGCGGTTCGTAAAGCAGAACAAGCAGGGTCAGGAGAGGCTTGGTTTATCGGCTTGCCTGGCAATCCGGTTTCTAGCTTTGTCACTTTCTTGCTCTTTGTTCGCCCTTTCATTCTGAAATTACAAGGGCGTGATTCAGGATCGATGACTGCCTACCCAATGCGAGCTGATTTCAATTGGCCTAAAGCAGATCGGCGTAATGAATTCTTGCGCGTTAAAGTCAATAGCAAAGGCGGTCTAGATTTATTTCCCAATCAAAGTTCAGGTGTTTTAACCAGTGCCTCATGGGGTGATGGTTTGATTGACTGTCCGGCAGGCCAAGCCTTTGAGGCGGGTAGTATGGTGAAGTACATCCCTTTTAGTGCGTTACTCGCTTAATCTATGCAGATTCAATTACGCTTCTTTGCTGCTCTCCGTGAGAAGCTGGGTGTTTCTGAAGAAAGTATCGATGTCCCGGCAGAAGTAAAGACGATCGATGATCTCAAGACTTATCTTTGCAAACGAGATGCGCTGTGGTCTGAGGTCTTCACTGGCAACAGGATTATTCGTTGTGCCTTAAATCAAGAGATGGTTGATTCAAGTACGCCATTAATGGAAGATGCGGAAGTCGCTTTCTTTCCACCGGTAACCGGAGGATAAAAAATGATTCGCATACAAGAAGCCGACTTTGACCTCAGCACAGAGATTACCAATCTACGTAAAGGTGATTTGCAAGTTGGTGCAGTGGTCTCTTTTCTGGGTACTGTAAGAGATATGAATGAGGGTAGTGAGGTGTATTCAATGACCCTAGAGCATTACCCTGGTATGACTGAGAAAGCCTTGGAGGCGATCGTTGCTCAAGCCAAAACTCGCTGGGATATCAGCAATACCTTGATTATTCACCGCGTAGGACCCCTCAAACCTGAGGATCAAATCGTTCTAGTAGCAGTCACAAGCGCGCATCGAGCCGAAGCATTTGCTGCTTGCGAGTTCATGATGGATTACCTCAAAACTGCTGCTCCCTTCTGGAAAAAGGAAGAGACTGCCGAAGGTGGGCGTTGGGTTGATGCCAGAGTTACTGATGATGCTGCCATGGCACGCTGGAAGAAGAGCTAAAGCAGCAATAATTCAGAAGCATTTTTCAAAGTAGCGATAATGCTGCCATGGCTCTAATCGTACTCACTGATGCAAAACTGGCTTTTGGCCACGTTGATCTACTCGCAAATACTGCTTTTTCTCTTGAATCAGGCGAACGTGTCGGCCTCATTGGGCGCAATGGTACCGGCAAATCATCTTTATTGAAGATTCTGGCTGGCATAGAAAAGCTTGATGATGGCCTTTTGCAATATCAGCAAGGTCTTCGCATTGCTTATGTTCCTCAAGAGCCACTCTTTGACGCAAATGAAAGCATCTTTGAAGCTGTTTCTAAAGGTGTTGCTCAAGCAAAAGCCCTGCGCGAAGAATATGAGGCACTGAGCGTAGGCGAGTGGGATGATGCTTCTCATCATCGCCTTGACGAAGTTCAATCTCAATTAGAAGCGCTTAGCGGTTGGAATTGGGAGCAGCGTGTTCATGAAACCCTAGACCGCTTACATCTCGATGCAGAAGCCAAAATCAATACCCTGTCTGGTGGTACCAAAAAAAGAGTTGCTCTAGCCAGGGCTTTAGTGGAAGTGCCTGACGTCTTATTGTTAGATGAGCCTACTAACCATTTAGATTTAGATTCGATTTCCTGGCTCGAAGAGTTGCTGAAAGAGTATCAGGGCTCAGTAATTCTGATTACCCATGACCGCGCATTCTTGGACAACGTTTGCACTCAGATTGTTGAGCTTGATCGGGGTATCCTCAGATCCTACCCCGGTAATTTTTCTGCTTATGAAGTACTGAAGGATCAAGAGTTAAGCGCAGAGTCTCTCGCTAATGCTCGGGCTGATAAATTGCTGGCGCAAGAAGAGGTGTGGATTCGTAAGGGTGTAGAGGCTAGAAGAACCCGGAGCGTAGCTCGCATTGCTCGACTAGAAAAACTGCGCACCAGTCGTAGTGAGCGTCGTGATGCTATTGGTCAAGTTAAATTGGCCGTCTCTGCAGGCGATCGCAGTGGCAAGATTGTGGCTGATCTACAGAATGTTTCTAAAACCTATGATCGCCCAATCGTGAAAGATTTCACGGCAACCATTTTGCGTGGCGATAAGGTCGGCTTATTGGGGCCTAATGGGGCGGGTAAGACCACTTTGCTCAAGTTGATTTTGGGATCGATTCAACCAGATTCGGGCTCGGCCACCATGGGTACCCGTATTGAAGTGGCTTACTTTGACCAAATGCGTGAAGGTCTTGATCTCAATGCTTCTTTAGAGGATTACATCAGTCCGGGCAGTGAGTGGGTTGAGATCAATGGCAATAAAAAACACGTCAAGAGTTATTTGAGCGATTTTCTGTTTGCACCAGAACGCACCAATTCCCCTGTGAGTACTTTATCGGGTGGCGAACGTAATCGTTTGCTCTTAGCCCGCTTGTTTGCAAGACCTGCCAATGTCCTGGTCCTCGATGAGCCCACCAATGATCTGGATATCGATACACTCGATTTGCTAGAGCAACTCCTGCAAGATTACAAAGGGACGGTATTTTTAGTAAGCCATGATCGCTATTTTCTGGATAACGTCGTAACGAGCATTATTGCCAATGAGGGCGATGGCTTCTGGCGTGAGTACGAGGGTGGCTATGAAGACTGGAAGATTCAAAAGGCGCGCTCTGACAAAATTCGTGCCAGCAAGGCCCCTGCAAAAATAGAAGCAAAGCCAGAGCCCAAGACAGAGGTAAAGCCAATCAAAGTCGAGAGTACAGTCCAAAAGCTCAATGGTAAAGAGCGTCAAGAGCTGGAGCAACTACCCCTGCAAATTGAAGCGCTAGAGGAAGAGCAGGCAGAGATTGGCATCACAATGAGTAAGCCCGAGTTATATCAGAATGAGCCCGAGCTATTGGCGAGCCTACAAGCTCGCTTGAGTGAGATTAATACTGACTTAGATCGAAAAATGCAACGCTGGGAATTGCTACTCGCCAAATCCGAATCTTAGACCGGCCCGCTCAAGCGCAATAGCTCTGCGCGCAATTGGCTAATTTGATCCATGAGGTCTAAGGCCAGCGCTAAACCAGAAGTATTGATTTCAAAATCCCGAGTCAGACGCGCCGCTGTTTTGGCTCGCTTTAAAGAGTCGCCACTAAAGCGCCAATCTTGAGGGCTGCTTCCTGCCGGACTCAGAACGCCCTCTGAGACCCAATCCATGATGAGTTCCTCAGGAGTGCTGGCTGCGTGAGATAGTTCCACGATCGTCATATAGACTTCATCTTCAACGATAGTGCTTTCAATCCAAGTGATATTGGTTTGGCTCATACGCTTATCCCTTCAAATGAGATCTAGGCTTGAAATCGAAAACTTTTTCTAGCTCTTGGTAAGCTGCTTTTTGTGCATCGCTTTGTGCTTCAGGTAAAACAATATTGGGTACGACATAAAAATCACCAGGCTCTTTACTGGGTATCCCTTTACCTTTGAGACGCATTTTGCGGCCCGACTTGGTGTTGGGGGGTATGCTTAATTCCAGAGTGCTGCCAGCTGGTGTGGGAATGTTCACATTCGTACCTAATGCTGCCTCCCAAGGAGCCAGCGGTAAATCGAGATACACATCTTTGCCATCTACTTTGTAAAGTGGGTTAGGGTGGAACTCAATTTCCAAATAGAGATCACCGGCGCCACCATCACCCATGCCGGGACCACCTTGGCCACTAAGACGCAGGTTCTGCCCAGCCTTAATCCCTTTTGGAATATTGACATCCAATTTACGCTCTTGCGTAATCACATGTCCTTCTGCATCTTGTACTGGCATGTGCAAAGAGATCGTGCGCTTAGCGCCGTTATAGGCATCCGATAAATCAATCAGAATCTTGGCGTGATGATCTTGCCCTTTGAAATGCATACCTTGGCGAGGATTGCCACCACGACTACCCTGACGGTGTCTTGCTCGCCCAAACAACGATTCAAAGAATTCGCTTTGATCGCCGTCGTAGCCACCACCATATCCTCCGAAGCCAGTATTTGGATCCTCAGAAAATTCAAAACCGGCATTCCAATTAGGAGGAGGACTAAAGTCTTGGCCTTGCTTCCAATTGCTACCCATTTGATCGTAGGCCGCCCGCTTTTCTGTATCTTTGAGAACGGAGTAGGCCTCGCCAATCTCTTTGAAGCGCTCTTCAGCATCCTTCTCTTTATTGACATCTGGGTGATATTTGCGAGCAAGCTTGCGATAAGCAGTCTTGATTTCTGCTTCAGTTGCGCCACGGGCAACACCGAGTGTTTCGTAATAGTCCCGAAATTTCATGGTTCTAGCGTGATCCCCATTGAATGTTTACCTCAATAGGTGGATTCTACAGCCCTTCGTCTTTCAATTACGCTAAGGTGTCTGCCCAGATATTGTGTGCCCAGCCCCAAGCGTAGCTTGCCTCTGTATTAGAGGGTTCGGAAGAGAGACCACCAGCGCCTGGTACTGATTTAAATGTTTTTGCTTGGGCATCGTATTGATGAACGCTGGCAATATGAACGGCGGCTTGCTCGCTCACAAAGCTATAGCAAGTGTTATTGACAACGGGCGCAGGGTTGATTGGCCAATCGTTCAGCTGTGCAATGATGGCTGCTGCAGCTACTTTGGCATGTTGATTGGCCATATGACCTGACTTTGGCATGAGTGGCGCTGTCTGGATAGCATCTCCCAGTACATGAATATCCCTCGTTGCAGTGGCTTCAAAATTGAGGAAGTCAACATTGACCCAGCGTCCATTTGCATTCGCGAGCCCAGTTTTGATAGCAATTTCACCAGCACTCATGGCTGGTAAAACATTCAACACATCGGCTCGCACATCATCTTGCACTTCGAAGCGGAGTGTTTTGGTTTTTGGATCAACGCCGGTAACGTTGTGTGAAGGAAGATATTCAATTAGCCCCGAGTATTGCTCTGACCAAGCTTTTTTAAAGAGCGCTCCTTTTGAGGTGATGTCTTGATTGGCATCCAAAATGAGTACTTTAGACTTCGGTTTATGTTGCTTTAAGTAATTGGCAACCAAGCTGGCGCGTTCATATGGTCCAGGAGGACAGCGATAGGGCGCTTCAGGAATACTGATAGCGAATACGCCACCATCGTGCATAGCAGCTAATTGTTTATAGAGCATCAGCGTTTCAGGACCAGCCTTCCAGGCTTGTAATGTCACGCCTGCTTGATTGGCTTTAGCAAGACCCTCAATCGAATTCGTCATCAAACTGATGCCGGGAGAAAGTACAACTTTGTCGTAGCCGATAACCGATCCTGAAGACAGTTTGACAGTCTTCTTGTCAGGATCTATCGCACTCACGCTATCACGAATGAGTTTGATGCCATGATGCTTGGTCAGGCTGTCATAGGGTGATGTAATGTCTGCCATCGAACGCATACCTGCCACAACAAAATTCGACATGGGACATGACAAGAAGCTCGCATTAGGTTCAATCAATATGACATTGGCCGTATTGTTCGAAAACAGGCGCAGATATTTAGCAGCCGTCGCACCACCAAAGCCACCACCAATGACTAAAATCTGTGCTTTATCTAAGCCGGCTCGGGCAAAAGATGAGAATCCCCCCAGCAAGCTTAAGCCAGCAGCACCATGAGCAAGAAAGTGACGGCGACTATTGTTCATCTGTTTATGGCTTCTGACCAAGTTGATTGGCAATGCTCTCTAGCTGGGCATCGGTATAGCCTTTCGTTAACTGAGGCATGAGCGTGCCAGCCCGATTACCTGATTTATAAGCTAAAAGTTGTGCCAGTAATTCTTCGCTGCTCAATTGGCTAATTAAAGGAATGCTGGCATTGGGTAAGCCCTTGCCATTCGTACCATGGCAATTGGCACAAGTAGCAGCCAAACCCTGTTGATCAAGTTGATCGGCTGTAGAGATTTGAGCCCAGCAAGAAGAGCTGAGGCTGGCAAATAGTAAAACGCTATAGGCGAGGGATTTCACTTGAGGTCTCTATGATTCATGGATTCATTTTATCCCTCCCGATCAAAACCGATAAACTGTCGGGATGCAAGGCAATTTCTCAATCCGTAGCGCGCTTCTAATCCTGTTATTAGCGGTCGTGAGCTATTTTTATGGATTAGATAGCCGCTTTGCTCCGAAGAATGGGGATGAGTATCCCTATATGCATATCGTGCGCCTCACTGCAGACTCTGGTCATTGGTTGCCTTTACAGTCCGAGATGGATGGCTTAAAAAATACTAAACCTCCCTTACTGTTTTGGCAGGGAATTGCCAGTACCTCTTGGGCAAGTCAGTGGACCCTATGGAATCTTCGGTGGCCCAATCTGCTGTATACGGGCTTAACCGCTTTCTTCTTATTTTTAGCGGTGCGACGTTTTAGCGCTCAAACAAAGACAGGAATATTGGCTGCTCTAGTGTGGCTAGCTTTTTTCTCAAGCTATCGTTATGGTCGACCTTTCTTAACTGATCCCGCGGAAGTCTTTTTCTTAACCCTTCCTTTTATGGGATTGTTGTATTGGGGTAAGACAGCCTTTGACTCCCGTTTGCTATTCCCGGTATTTGCTGCCCTATGTTTTGGTCTGGCATTGCTTGCTAAATCTTTTGCCTATATCGTGCCAGCCACATTTGCCCTGACTCTCTATTACTGGCGCTGGCGTGAGTGGAGTCTGTCTAAATTCATTACCCGCGATCTCTTGAAGTTGGCCTTGATTGTGATTGTGGCCTTGGGTGTATTTGCTCTTTGGTTCTTGCTCGATCCTTCTCCTGAGGCAATTTGGAGAGAATTTGTCTTGGGTGAGAACGCGGGCAAGTTTCAGGCGAGAAGCTCTAACTACTTATTCGATCTCTTCCGAGGTGGCGATAGTATCTGGATGCTGATTCTCACCACATTAGCCAACGCTGGTCTATTCATTGCCGTCCTGGTTAACACGCTCTGGCAATGCTGGCGTGAGCGGCGCTTTCTTTCCATTGAAGAAAATCTCCTACTACTCTTGATTGCAGCCTTCTTGATTGTCTTTAGCTTGCCAAGTCAACGCTCTGGACGCTATCTATTGCCTGTGATGCCAGCCTTTGCTGCATTGATTGCGCTACATTGGCAACACTTATCCTTTTGGGGCTTTCGGTTTGCTTTGGTTCTACAGTTGATCATCCTCGGTGCTCTAACGTGGGTAGGCTTTAATCTCCAAGCTGAAAATCCTATCTGGCATTACTCCTCTGGGCATTGGGTCTTGATGGCCATCAGCGTGACTTGCGCATTACTGGGTCTTACCAAAACGCAATGGTGTAAGTCGCTGACATTGGCTGTCTGCTTTCTCTCTTATTGCGCTCTCAATAGTAGTCTTGCCCCACTGGAGGGAGCATTGGGTCGCTATGATTTCCAGGCCATTGAAGCTGTTCAGGAAAAAGCAGTCTGGATTCCTTGTGACTATCGCGCCAAAGACGAGGAGTATCGCTTGCTATTACCTGGGGCGCAGTTACATGGTTATCCATCTCAGCAGGCAAATGACATCACCGGCTTACTAGGCCAATATCCATTGGTGGCAGTTCAAGCCCCTTTGAACTCATCAATTGAAGAGAAGCTAGCAGCTTGCCCCTCTTGCAATATCATTGGCCACCGTATGGAAATGCGGGCAAGACAAACGCCCCAAGAGATTGAGGCGATACTGAAGGGTCATATTGGAGAGTATCTTTTTGTGAATGAATATTTAATCGCAGGCCCGGCTATCGTTCCAAGTGTTGAGCCTGGTAATGAATTAAGCAGCGGGCTGCCTAAGGATGCTTGTAGATGATGCGCGTAGTAGCACTCTGTTTTTTATTGCTGGCAACAGTCCTCGGTTTCTTGCATGTGGATAGTCATCCTGCATGGGCACCGTTTCAGATACAAGAGCTGGTTAGTGCTGACCCAGAATCTAGCCACAACAGTAAAGCGGGAGTGGTTCAGCCCAAATCAGATTGGCTGCCCGATACTGGCGCAGCCTCAGTTCATGCGGCTTCATTGATTACCCTGAAAGATGGCGCATTGCGAGCCTTCTGGTTTGCCGGTAGCCGCGAGGGGGCAGCAGATGTAGTGATCAACAGTGCGGTATTTGACCCACACACTAATACTTGGGGTGAGCCGACGGTAGTGATCGATCGGTTAACTGCTGAAAAATCCTTGGCGCGCTATATTGCCAAATTGGGTAATCCTGTTCCTGCTAGGGCGGCTGACGGGCAGCTACAACTATTTTTTGTTACGGTATCCATAGGGGGATGGGCAGGTAGCTCAATCTCCACCATGAGTTCGGCTGATGAGGGGCTAACGTGGAGTAAGCCACAACGCTTAATTACTTCGCCGTTTACCAACTTGAGTACCTTAGTAAAAACACCCGCTATTTCTTTTACAGATAGTCGCCTCGGTTTACCCGCTTACCACGAGTGGATTGGTAAGTTTGGGGAGTTACTGCGAATCGATGGTGATCAAGTCATTGATAAGCGCCGGATGAGTTCAGGCCGAAGTGCGATTCAGCCACTCGTGTTGATCGATGGCCCTGAAAAAGCCCATGCCTACTTCCGTCAGACCCGAGGAGGCTCCCAAGTACATCAAATCCCTGTTAGTGAAACGCAAAATGCCGGCCAGTCTTGGCAGGCTCAAGCCGACCTTCCGATTGCCAATCCTAATGCTGCCATTACGGGAGTGCTGTTACCCAGTGGCTTAAGAGTGCTCGTAGCCAATGACCTCGAATCGGGGCGCGATCGTTTGGTGATGCTGGCTCAGGATCATTCAGCTGCGCAATGGCAAATCATTGATGTGCTCGAGGATGATGAAGCCTTGGCACCAGAACAGCGCCGAGAGTTTTCTTATCCTTACATCGTTGCTAATGGTGCTCAAGTCGACTTGGTCTATACCTGGGATCGAAAAAAGATTCGGCATATTCGTTTTGATGCTGGCTGGATTCAGCAAGCTTATAGCAATGCACAAGCTAAGTCCGCAAACAGCGAGGAGGCTAAGTAATGAAAAATATCATGCAGACGATTGCCTTGCTCGAGATGTCGATCACTTGTGCCGCGCTCATAGTTTGGGCGATCCAAAGAAACTTCGAGGCGCAAATACCGGTGGCAGCCCGAATGATCTTAGCCTTGTTGTTAGCCAATCTTTTTTATTGGCCGCTCGGTATGTTTATGCAATTGCCACTAGCAGCCTATATCCGCGGTGTAACTGGCGATCTCAGTGTGGTCACTTTGCTCTTACTGTGGTCGAGTGTCTTACTTGATCGCGTTGATCCCAGAAATACCGAAGCACATTTTGTGCCGATTGGGTTTAAGGTGTCGATCGTCGTCATCGCATTCGGTTTTTATCCCTTTGCGCTTGGTGTCGGAATGTTTGATCCTTATGGGTGGGGCTATGCGAGTATTGGGTTCTTGATGGTCGTGTCGATATTTGCGGCTATCCTGGCAATCGTAAACTGGACTAAGGGCGCATTGATTATTGCCTTGGCGATTCTGGCGTGGTCGATTCATTGGCATGAGTCTGCGAACCTCTGGGATTATTTATTGGATCCTTTCCTCATGATTTGGGCTTTATTTGCTTGTATCAGTGCTATCCGACGTAAGCGACGCGAGCGTTTGCAGTCAGGATTCTTATTTAGAGCGGGATAAGATCTTGCTACAAGAAAAAAGCCAGCATCACGCTGGCTTTTTCACTAATGGAGTCGAGTCAAATATTTAATCTGCATAAGCCCCTGCTTTACGAATGACGGGACCCCATTTATTAATTTCAGAGTCTAGTTGAGTTTTGAGGGATTCGGAAGTCACTTTGCTCATTGGGACAACTTCAATATTCGATTCGCCTAAGCGGGCTTTGACCTCAGGATTATTGAGAGCCACTTTGAGCGCTTTGTTAATTCTGGCAAGCACTTCTGGTGGCGTACCTTTAGGCGCATAGAGCCCATGCCACGCTTTGACCTCAAAACCTTTTAGACCCTGTTCATCAAGTGTAGGAATGCCAGGCAGACCTGGAAGGCGTTTCAGTGTTGTAACCCCATAGGTCTTCACTAAATTGTCTTTGATATAGGGGACGGTTTGCGTTGTTTGATCACACAACAAATCAACTTGACCGCCTAAAAGGTCAGTTAGGGCGGGGCCAGTGCCTTTATAGGGCACAGTGGTAAGTTCCACACCTTCACGAGACATTAATAAAAGACCACATAATTGAGATACTGAGCCGGGCCCTGCGTTAGCAATTGTTACCTTTTCTTTATTGGCTTTGATATAAGCCTCAAGTTCTTTAAAGTTGTTTGCTGGAAAGTTTTTACGACCCAAGAGCACCATTGGCACATCAACGACCTGGCCAATATATTCAAAGTCTTTCATGGGATCAAAGGGGAGCTTTTTATATAAAGCTGGTGCAGTTGCCATCCCCATATGATGGAGATACAAAATGTATCCATCTGGAGCCGCCCGTGCCACACGAGTAGAGGCAATCGTGCCACCAGCACCCACAGTATTTTCAACAATCACCGTTTGGCCAAGCTCTTTGCCCATAGGCACTGCGATTAAACGGGCAACTGCATCAGTGGGTCCGCCTGCTGAGAAAGGTACCACTAAAGTAATGGGTTTATTGGGGTAGGTATCTGCAGCCATTGCAGTTCCGCTTAGACCACAAGTGGCGGCAACCAGTGCAAATATGCTGCTAAATATTGATGAGCGAATCTTCATGGGGATCTCCGTTTTCAAGCTCGAATGACTTTTTATCTAGCTGTGATTGTGCCAGCTTTAGGGCTTTGCTAGATTAGTGTTTACCAGTAAGCAATGACAAAGCTTAATAGCCCCGCTACAGCGGCGCCAGCAATGACGGTAATGACCCCGCGTTGGTATTTGAATAAGGCAATGGCTGAAAGCACACAAATCACAATTGAAGTCCAAGAGATTGATCCACTTAAGCCGGCAGGAAAAAAGACATGGTAGGCAAAAAATATTCCCAAATTAGCAATTACACCAACAACCGCTGCGGTGATGGCAGTCAAGGGCGCGGTCAAGCTCAGCTTACCGTGAGTCGATTCAATGAGTGGACCGCCGACTACGATAAAAAAGAAGGAGGGCAGAAAGGTAAACCAAGTGGCTACCACTGCACCAAGTGCGCCAAACCAAAAGGGATTGAGATTACTCGACAGATGAGTGAGATGTCCCGCAAGATAGCCCACAAATGCCACGACCATAATTAATGGACCTGGCGTCGTTTCTCCTAAAGCGAGACCGTCGATCATTTGTCCTGCGCTGAGCCACTGATAATGTTCAACCGCACCTTGATAAACGTAAGGCAAAACAGCATAAGCCCCACCAAAGGTTAAGAAGGCAGCCTTGGTAAAGAAATAAGCCAATTGAGGATAGAGGCTTTCCCAGCCACCCAAAGCACAAAGTAAGCCGATGGGTAGAAGCCAAAAACAAAGTGCGAGCAGGCTGTGTCGAATCGCCTTGCCAGAAGAAAATTTCGCATGCTCGGGAGTTGGGGTGTTGTCATCGATGATGGCTGGCCCAAAGTGTTCTGAGTTGCTCCCGTGCGATTGTTGCGTTTGAAAATATGCTGGATAACGTTTGCTACCCCACCAACCAATGAAGGCAGCAATCACTACGATGATGGGAAAAGAAATATTGAAAAGAAAGATGGCTAGAAAAGATCCCAGTGCAATCAATTGCAAGACGCGGTTATGAATCGTGCGTTTGCCAATGCGAACTGCAGCGAATACCACAATGGCAGTGACTGCAGGCTTAATCCCAAAGAAGATAGCCGCAATCCACGGTATCTGTCCAAAAGTCAGGTAGATCCAGGATAGAGCAATCAAAATCAAGAGTGAGGGCAGAATAAATAAACTACCCGCTAATAAGCCACCCCAGCCCCGATGCATCAGCCAACCAATATACGTTACTAATTGTTGGGCTTCAGGACCAGGCAAAAGCATGCAGTAGTTCAAAGCATGTAAAAAGCGCCGCTCAGAAATCCAGCGACGCTTTTCAACTAATTCTTGATGTAAAACCGCGATCTGTCCTGCAGGACCACCAAAGCTAATGAAGCCTAGCTTAGCCCAAAACTTCAGGGCTTCGCGGAGTGAAACACTCAAGCGTCTTCCATTCCGCCAACCACTTGGCTAAAGCCGTTATCAACGTAAATGATTTCAGCAGTAATGCCGTTAGCTAAATCAGACAAGAGGAAGGCTGCGCTGTTGCCAACATCATCAATCGTGACATTACGTCGTAAGGGTGCGGTTGCTTCAACTGCATCTAAGATCTTACCGAAGCCCTTGATACCAGAGGCAGCCAAAGTTTTGATCGGACCTGCAGATATGCCGTTCACACGAATTCCTTTGGGGCCTAATGAACCTGCCAGATAGCGAACCGATGCCTCCAAAGATGCCTTGGCTAAGCCCATGGTGTTGTAATTGGGTACATTGCGCATCGAGCCCAAATAAGTCAGCGTCAATAAGGCAGATTTGTCGCGCAACATGGGCATGGCTTCTTTAGCCATCGCTGGAAAACTATAAGCAGAAATATCATGGGCAATTTTGAAGCCCTCGCGGCTCAAGCCGTCCAAGAAATCACCAGCAATTGCTTCGCGAGGAGCAAAACCAATGGCATGTACAAAACCATCAAATTGTGGCCAGGTTTTGGCTAAATCCCTAAAGAGTGCAGTGATTTGTTCATCGCTGCCGACGTCACAGTCAAAAATCAGATCAGTATTGAATTCTTTAGCAAAATCGACAATTCGGTCTTTAAAGCGCTCACCCACATAGGTGAAGGCCAATTCAGCCCCTTCGCGATGGCACGCCTTAGCGATGCCATAGGCAATTGAGCGGTTAGAAAGAAGGCCGGTAATGAGGATTTTTTTGCCGGTCAGAAAGCCCATAGAGTGTCCTTTGCTTCAAATGTGGTTTGCTATCTACAATTGTTACATATATGCCGATTTACTCATCCCTTCGCCCATTCTGTATTCAGCGCCTGATTTTGGCTATAGCCCTGGTGCTCAGCCTCATTAGCATCCCAAGTTACGGCTCACAGGGAATCGCGCAGTATGGAAAACCAAAGTATGCCGATGGATTTAGCCACTTTGATTACGTTAATCCCAATGCACCTCGTGGTGGCACGCTGACCTTACCTAACCCGGGTTCCAGAAGCAGTTTTGATAAGTTCAATCCTTTCACCCTCAGAGGCGTCACCGCCCCTGGTATCGAGTTGATGTTTGAATCTTTGGCTGAGGGTAGTGCAGATGAAGTGGCCAGTATCTATGGCCTATTGGCAGAGGATATTGCTGTTGCGGCCGATCGTAAATCAGTGACATTTCGCCTGAGGCCGGAAGCAAAGTTTTCAGATGGCAGTCCAGTCATGGCTGCAGATGTTAAATACAGTTTTGAGATGTTGATGAGTGGGCAGGCTCATCCTCGCTATAAGACTACTTTCGGAGATATTCAACAGGTAGTGGTCTTATCTCCAAGAGAAGTGCGGTTTGATTTCAGGAACCAAAATCCCGAACTGCCACTGCTAGCTGGAACCATGCCGATCTTTTCGCATAACTGGGGCAAGCGGGCGGATGGCACTTATATTCCCTTTGACCAACTGGACTTTGAGACCCCGATTGGCAGCGGCCCTTATTTAATTGAATCTTATAAAGCGGGAAAGTCGATTACTTTCAAACGCAATCCTGATTACTGGGCGGATCATGTCAATAAACCCCTGAATGTGCGGGTCGGTTTTTATAACTTCGATCGGATTGTGTACAAGTTATACAGTGATGATGCGGTGCGTCTCGAGGCATTCAAGGCGGGTGAGTTTGATGCCTTAGTTGAGTACCGCGCTAAGATTTGGGCCAAAGGCTATGTCGGCTCTAAATTTAATGACGGCAGCTTATTGAAAAAAGCCTTCTTGAATCACAATGGCGCGGGCATGCAAGGCTTTGCGATGAATTTACGCCGGCCGATTTTTCAGGATGTACGTGTCCGTCAGGCTCTGGGTTATGCACTTGATTTTGAATGGTTAAACCGCCAGCTCTTTTTTGATCAATACAGTCGCATTAACAGCTATTTCACAAACAGTGATTTGAGTGCCAATTTTGATGGTCCACGCAAACCCACTGAAGCTGAGTTGAAGTTACTCAGACCCCTCAAAGAGAAATACCCCCGCTGGGTGCCGGATGCTGTATTTGGTCCGATGCCGCCAGCGCCATCAACTGCGGCACCATCTAGTCTGCGTCAGAATCTACGGAAGGCGCGAGAGTTATTGGCAGATGCTGGCTGGACCTATCGTGATGGCGCATTAAGAAATATTCAAGGGGAGCCATTCCGTTTTGAAATGGTCGAAGACGGCGGCTTCTTTCTGAGAGTCATTTCTGCCTATACCCGTAATTTGGAGAAGTTGGGAATTCAGGTCGACGTCAGAACTAGTGATTTCGCCCTTCATCAAAAGCGGATGAATGAATACGATTTTGATATGACGACGGTTCGCTTTCCAGACTCACAAAGCCCAGGTAACGAACTGTGGGATCGCTTTGGTAGCCAAGCTGCTAAAGAAAAGGGCTCAGATAATGTCATCGGCATTCAGTCGCCAGTCGTGGATGCCTTGGTTGGAGAAATTACTAAAGCCCAGAACCGAGAGCAGCTGCGAGCGGCGAGTCGAGCGCTCGATCGGGTCTTATGGAATAGCTATCTTGTCGTACCCCAATGGTATAACCCAACACATCGAATCGCCTTCAGAAAAGAAATGCGCTATCCGGAACCCCCTTCGTATTACATGGCTGAAACTTGGATCCTGCAGAACTGGTGGAAAGCAGAGGCGCCCTGATGCAAGTACAGATGCGTTCTTATATCGCAAAGCGATTGTTATTGATGATCCCAACGCTATTGGGTGTCTTGACCCTCACTTTTGCTGTAGTGCAATTTGTTCCTGGTGGTCCAGTAGAACAAATGGTGCTGGAGCTAAAGGGTAAGGGCAATGGTTCGGTAGGCGGTTCTGAGTCTTCTGGCGCTGGTGCGACTTATCGCGGGCGCCAGGGAATTGATGAGCAGCGCCTAGCTGAGGTCAAGGCTCTATATGGTTTTGATAAGCCACCAGTAGAGCGCTACTTCATGATGTTAGGACGCTTTGCTAGATTTGATTTGGGTCAAAGCTATTACCAACACCAAAGCGTGTGGCATTTAGTGGTTTCTAAATTACCCGTGTCAATCAGCATTGGTTTGTGGACTTTCCTTATCACCTATTTAATTTCTATTCCCCTGGGTATTGCTAAAGCAGTTCGAGAAGGTTCTCGCTTTGATACGGTGACGAGTACCATCATCTTGGTAGGGTATGCCATTCCAGGGTTTGTATTGGGAGTCTTGTTGCTCGTACTCTTTGGAGGAGGCAGCTTCTTGCAGTTATTTCCCTTGCGTGGTTTGACTTCTGATAATTGGTCAGATCTCAGTTTGATTGGCAAGATTCTGGATTACCTCTGGCATTTGGTCTTACCCATTACTGCGATGGTGCTGGGTAGTTTTGCGGTGGTCACTATGCTCACCAAAAACGCTTTCTTAGAAGAAATTCGCAAGCAGTATGTGTTGACAGCAAGAGCCAAAGGTTTAAGTGAACAACAAGTCCTATGGAAGCATGTCTTTCGTAATGCGCTCTTGCCCTTAGTGACAGGATTTCCTGCCGCCTTCATTGGCGCTTTCTTTGCGGGTTCTTTACTAATTGAGACCTTGTTCTCTCTAGATGGCCTTGGTCTTCTCTCGTATGAGTCTGTCATGCGACGCGATTACCCAGTTGTTTTTGGTACCTTGTACTTGTTCACCCTGATTGGTCTATTTACCAAGTTGATCTCAGATCTCTGTTATGTCTACATTGATCCTCGTATTCAGTTTGGCGCAGGAGGCGGCTCGTGAGTCGCTGGCAACGATTTAAGCGCAATCGCACAGGCTATGTGAGTCTGTGGATTTTTCTGCTGTTGTTTGGCTTTAGTATGTGCGCCGATTTCATTGCCAATGACAAGCCGCTGATTGTTCGTTACAACGGACACTTCTATTTTCCGATTGTGCACAATCAAGCCGAGACGGTTTTTGGTGGAGACTTTGCTGCACCGACAGATTTTCTGGATCCCGATATTCGCCACAACATTACCAGTGATGGCAATTGGGCGATCTATCCACTGATCCCCTATAGCTACGAAACCCTCAATTACTTTTCTCAGGTTCCCAACCCCGCTCCACCATCAGCGGAGAATTGGTTTGGCACTGACGATCGCGGGCGTGATGTTTTATCCCGTTTAATTTATGGCTTTCGTTTATCCATTCTCTTTGGTCTCGCACTCACCATTGTGGGAGTTGGTGTGGGCATCATCACAGGCTCCTTGATGGGCTTCTTCGGGGGTAAGTTTGATTTGATATCTCAGCGCCTGATTGAAATCTGGGGCTCAATGCCTGAACTCTATCTACTGATTATCTTTGCCTCGATCTTTAATCCTAGCGTCTTACTATTAATTGTGTTGCTGGCGGCTTTTGGTTGGATGGGTTTGTCTGATTATGTCCGTGCCGAGTTTTATCGTAACCGTGCCCTTGAGTATGTTCGTGCGGCCAAAGCTTTAGGGCTGACCAATTTTCAGATCATGATGCGCCACATACTGCCGAATAGTTTGACACCGGTCATTACCTTTCTGCCATTCCGAATGAGTGCTGCCATTTTGTCCCTCACCAGTTTGGACTTCTTGGGTTTGGGTGTTCCACCAGGTACGCCAAGTCTTGGTGAGCTGCTTTCACAAGGCAAAGGGAATTTAGATGCATGGTGGATTTCCCTCTCCACCTTTGTGGTCTTAGTTGCAACATTGCTTCTCCTGACCTTTATGGGGGAGGCCCTGCGCAACGCGTTTGATTCTCGTCAATCAGGCTCGGTCAGCGGGGTACGCTCGTGAATACTTTATTGCGCTTCGAAGATGTAAGTATTTCTTTTGGAACAGGGCGTCGCGAGAAGTTTGCACTGAGCCATCTTGATTTAGAAATCGGGGTTGGTGAGCGAATTGCTTTGGTTGGTGAATCCGGCTCTGGAAAAACCTTAAGCGCGCTTGCGCCTTTGAGACTTGAGCCCGAGGGTGCCAAGATGACAGGTCGGATTTGGTGGAGTGGCAAAGAGAATGCACAACAGCAAGCCACTACTAAGCCAGTCGATTTGCTGTCACTACCCATTGAAAAGATTCGTCAGATCCGCGGACGAGAAATTGCCATGGTCTTTCAGGAGCCGATGACAGCTCTGAATCCCTTATTTACTATTGGCGATCAGATTATTGAAGCAGTCCAGATTGATGAGCCCTTCATCTCTAAAGCAGATTCCTTTGCAGCAGCGGTGGATCTTTTGCGTAAGACCGGAATCCCTGAGCCTGAAAAACGCTTTCACTCTTATCCACACCAACTATCCGGCGGACAAAGACAGCGTGCGATGATTGCGATGGCTCTGGCGTGTAAACCCCGTTTACTCATTGCGGACGAGCCTACGACTGCACTTGATGTGAGTTTGCGCTTGCAGATTCTGGATTTGCTGAAAGAGCTACAAGAAGAATCTAAAGATCATGGCGGTATGGGCATTCTCTTGATTACGCATGACCTCAATTTGGTGAAGCACTTTGCTCATCGGGTGGCAGTATTAAACCAAGGCAATTTAGTGGAATTCGGTTTGACCAAGCAAGTCTTTGAACATCCAGAAAATCCGTATACCCAAACCTTGGTCAATAGCGAGCCTGTGAGAGACCTGGCGCCAGTCATGCCGCTCGCTCCAGTCTTGCTGCAAACTAATCATTTGTCAGTCTCCTATCCCAGCCTAGATTCAGGATCATGGTTTAAGAAGGCGCCAAGACATTCGGCATTGAAAAAAATTGGTTTTGGCCTGAAACAAGGGCAAACCATCGGTGTCATTGGAGAGTCTGGCTCTGGAAAAACGACTTTAGGGATGGCGGTGCTCGGTCTCTTAAATGATTCATCTGCTGAAGTGACTGGCGAGGTGGATGTGCTCGGGAATGACTGGAAAACTTTGAAGCCTGCTCAAAGAAGATCAATGCGCTCGAGCTTGCAGGTGATCTTTCAGGATCCCTTTGGCTCTCTCTCGCCACGTATGACGGTGATGCAAATCATTGCCGAAGGTTTGGATATTCATTTCCCAAAATTGAGTAGTGTTGAAAGAGAGCAGAGGGTATTGGATATTTTGCGAGAGGTTGGCATTGATCGCTCTGCATTAGCGCGTTATCCGCACGAATTTTCTGGAGGGCAACGACAGCGCATCGCCATCGCCCGGGCACTGATTTTGCGGCCCCAGATTCTGGTGCTGGATGAGCCTACTTCGGCCTTGGATGTCTCGATTCAGAAACAGGTGCTGGCTTTATTGACCGAATTACAGAAAAAATACAATTTGGCTTATTTGATGATTAGTCATGACTTGGCAGTAATTAGAGCCATGTCGCACGAGATTATGGTGCTCAAAGGTGGCAAGATGGTCGAGTTTGGTGAGACCGAAACCCTAATTAAGCACCCCAAGCAAAGCTATACCAAAGAGCTATTTGAAGCCGCCGAAATTACCTAGGCCCCTTGATTGAATGGGCTAAATTGGTGCGTTTTTATCAGAAATATTAAAAAAATTGTTTATAAACAAATACTTACTGATATCCCCCAGTCTTGGTAACGTCAAGCTTCTTTGTTACACTCGCCTGATGTCATTAAACAAAGTAGCCCCTCAGACCCTCAAAGGCATCCTAATGTCTTTGGGTCTTGCCGCATTTCTTGCCTGCGCTGGATTTGCTCATGCTGAGGAGCCAGTGGATGCCCCCAAAGAAAGTATGTTCCAAGCTGGGAAATCCTATTTCTCTCGCGCTTCGGATCGTCTGGTTGATTCCGTCTCAGAAAAATCTGAGTCCCTGATTAATCAAGCGATGTCTGTGATTGGGGTGCGTTATCGCTGGAATGCTGAGCTGCCCCAGTCTGGTTTGGATGGCAGTAGTTTTGTCGCCTATGTCTTTAAAGATAAGTTGGGATTTTTGCTTCCCAATAAGTCAACCCAAATGAGTCAGGTTGGCAAACCCATTACTCGCGATGATCTGCAGCCTGGCGATTTGGTATTTTTTAACACCATGCGTTTAACTTTTTCACACGTTGGTATTTATGTTGGCGACAACAAATTTATTCATTCACCTTCTAAGGGTGCCAGCGTGCGAGTCGATGATCTGAGTAGCGTGTATTGGGATCGTCGTTTTGACGGTGCGCGTCGTTTAGACAGTGGAGATGCATTGGGCGGTGCTGAGCGTCGCGAGCTGCTCGATCAAATCAATAATATCAAGCGTAAGCCCCAAAGCCTCTAGTTGAAACTCAAGTGATTACAGTTTGAGTTTGTCTTTAATGAGTGCCATTTGTTCTTGAGTGGCAACCTCGCCAGCCAAGATGGCTGCATTTCTGGCCTTGAAATCACTTCCACTCATTTGTTTGAGTTGCGGTTGGATTGCAATGTCAGCACTTTTCAGTTCATATTGATTGATGCTGTTCTGCATGATTGAAATCGTTTGTTGCAGGACTCCAAAAGTGCCGCTTGCATCTTGATGTAAGGGCTCAGAAGAAATGTTGACTGCGATCACGATGGTTGCGCCCATCTGTCTGGCATAACTGACGGGTACAGGCGCTACTAAGCCGCCATCTACATACTCTTTGCCATTAATGCTTGCTGGTTGAAATACGCCAGGCACACTGCAGGATGCTCTCACTGCTAAGCCCGTATTGCCAGAACGAAAGAGCACACCTTTGCCGGTTTGTAATTCGGTTGCAACAATGCCGAGCGGCAGATTCATTTGCTCAATGGTTTTGTTCCGCACTTCTCGATTGACCATCGCTTGCAAAGCCTCACCTTTAATCAAACCTCCAAAACGCCCAGCAAAGGGTAGTCCCCAATCTGCGATAGTGGCCTCATCTAAATTGAGTGCTAGTCGATTGAGCTCATTGCCGGTGGCGCCAGATGCTAGTAGGGCGGCAATCACGCTCCCAGCGCTGCTTCCAACCACTAAATCGGGGCGGATACCCTGAGATTCCAAGGCCTTAATCACGCCGATATGGGAAAACCCCCTTGCTGCGCCTGCACCTAAGACCAAGCCTAGGACCGGTTTCCGAGACGGACTAAGGCTGCAGGCCCCTAGGCTTAGACTGCCAGCCAGGCCTAACCCCCAGCCCAGAAACTGGCGGCGGGGAGCGGAGAGGGTAAATTGGCGTAAAGATTTGGACATATGGCTATTGTATTGAGCCTACCTTATAATGGACTGACTGCTGACAAAGGATACCCAAATTTGCTTTGTTGTAGCCCCGGCATCTCTTCTAATAAGAAATCCAGAGATTGATTGCCTGTTATACCGAGAAAATATCTCAAACCCATTACTGAAATACTATTTAAGCCTACTCAGGGGATGCCTGATAGCCCGACTTTATGGATGATCACAATAAACGCGTAATTGAAACTGCACTCCTGTGCGCACAGGAGCCACTGAGTCCTGCTGATCTCACTCGCTTATTTGTAGAAGAGATATCCACTACAGAAATTAAAGCAGTCTTGGACGCCATTCAAGTCGAATGGCAGGACAAAGGCATGGAGTTGGTACACATTGCAACCGGCTGGCGTTTTCAGAGTCGCTTGTCCATGCGCGAGTATTTGGATCGCCTCACTCCTGAGAAACCACCTAAGTATTCCCGCGCTGTGATGGAAACCTTGGCGATCATTGCTTATCGTCAACCTGTAACCCGCGGTGAGATTGAAGAGATTCGTGGCGTTGCTGTGAGTAGTAATGTGATGAAGCAGCTAGAGGACCGCGGTTGGGTAGAAGTGATTGGCCACAAAGAAACCATTGGCCGCCCAGGTTTGTATGCCACAACCAAGCAATTCTTAGATGATCTGAGTTTGACGAATTTACAAAGTCTGCCGATGTTAGAAGATGTTGCGCCGGCCGCAGAGGATGTAGGTCAGGCTGTGATTCAATTTGATGTTGATACAGCCACCGAAACGATCACTGAGATTGTGACAGAAGAAGCCACGATTGAAACGGTGGAAGAAATCACCATCGAAATTACCGAAGAAAGCGATGCGTCAGACAATCCTGACGAGCAAAAATAATTATTAATGACTAGTTCCAACGAAAACGATTCACCACCAGTAGTGCATTCACCTCAGTCTGACGCAGCCCCATCCCCAGCGGAAGGTGCTCCTACCGAAGGCCATGAGGGCGCAGAGCGTCGTCCGCGTAGACCTGGTAAGCACCCCTTTAATAAGAAGCGACCCTTCAATAAAGATAAGCCACGCAGAGAAGGCGGCGAATCAAGGGGGCCTCGTGAGAGTGGCGGGCAGCCAGCTAAATTAGCACCCAATCCTGCTGAGAGTGAAGCCTTATTCGCTGCAGTAGTTTCTGGTGAATTTGATGCTGCCTTAGATGCCCCCGAAGTGGAGGATGTAAAACATCCTGAAGGTTTTAATGAGAACGACATCTCACATCAGACAGGTGCAGAGCGCCGTGCACAGCGCGTGCGTCATGATGAAGATGCGGATGCGCCTACTGAAGAAGAGATGAGCAGTTTGCAATTTGCAAACGTGGATGAGTTGCCATTAAGTTTGCGAGATGAGGTCTGGTCTGATCTCGATGGTCTTGACGACGAAGCAGATGATGAAGATACCGTCAAGTTACACAAAGTGTTGGCTGATGTTGGTATGGGCTCACGCCGCGACATGGAAGATTTGATTATTCAGGGTCGTGTCTCAGTAAATGGTTTGCCTGCCCATATTGGTCAGCGCATTGGTCCAACCGATCAGGTTCGAATTAACGGCAAACAAGTCCATCGCAAGATACAAACTAAGCCACCACGCGTGATTTTGTATCACAAGCCTTCTGGCGAAATCGTGAGTCAATCCGATCCCGAAGGACGCCCAACGGTATTTGATCGCCTACCAAAGCCACGTCAAGGCCGCTGGATTGCGGTCGGACGCTTAGACTTCAATACTGAAGGACTTTTACTCTTCACGACTTCTGGTGAATTAGCCAATCGTTTAATGCATCCACGCTACGGTATCGAGCGTGAGTACGCTGTACGAATTTTAGGTGAGCTAGGACAAGAGTCGATGGCGCAATTAAAGAGCGGCATTCAGCTCGATGATGGTCAAGCCCGTTTCTTGCGCTTAACCATGGGTGGTGGTGACGGTGCTAATCGCTGGTATCACGTTGCCTTAACTGAAGGTCGTAATCGTGAAGTGCGTCGCATGTTTGAGGCAGTTGGCCATACCGTATCCCGTTTGCTTCGAACCCGCTATGGCATGTTCTTATTGCCCCCAAGATTAAGACGCGGTAAGTGGGAGGAAGTTCCTGCTGAAGGCGTTGCTGCACTCATGCGCTCCGCTGGACTCAAAGTTCCACAAGCGCAGGATAAGAGTCGTAATCCCAACGGGAATGGCAACAGTCATCACCGTAATCCTCAGGCAGGTGGCGATCATCAGCCCGACCCAATGCAAACTTCAGTTTCGTATTGGGGTTCGCGCGACGCTCTAACGCTGGCTAGCGGGCACCATGGCCTCACGCATCAAGGCAGGGGCGGTCAGCCGAGTGGCGGTGGTGAAGGTCGGGGTCCCTTTCGCGGTCGAGCTCAGGGCGGCAGACCAGGTCAAGGCGGGCAGGGTGGTCAAGGTGCTCAGGGACAAAATCGCAATAAAGCCAAAAAAGTCCATCATGGACAGTCTGCCTTTGTGACTGGTAATCCCCAGAGTCCGGGTAATGGCCCTAAACGCAGCGCGCCTAAAGGCCGTAAGCCCTTCAATAAGGGCCCTAGAAAGCCCCGTAATCCGAGCGAAAGCTTCTGATTTCTATCGATTTTCTGTTAATTCAGCTATAATTTCGTTCTTACAGCGATTTACCGCTGATTTAGTTAGTAGCAATGGGTATGTATTTCCCGGCTGATGTTGCGATCAACGTAAGCCGGCCTGTTCTGAATTCGAGAATATGGGCTTTGAAGCCCATTTTTTTTTGCCGTTTCGGTATGAAGGGTTGATGTGAGAGATCAGCAGATTATTTCTGCGGAGTTGGAGAACTTAGGTTACGCGCTAGTCGATATTGAGCGTGAAGCCGGTGGTTTGCTCCGCGTCACGATTGAAAACCCAGATTACGAACGTTTGATTACGGTCGAGGATTGCGAGAGGGTCAGTCATCAACTGAGCTATGCATTGCCAGTTGAGAACATTCCTTATGAGCGTTTGGAGATTTCTTCTCCAGGCCTGGATCGTCCGGTCAAATCGGCAGAAGATTTTGTTCGCTTTGCTGGTATGGAAGTGGATTTGAAGTTACGTGTTGCTGTAGGTAGTCGCAAGAATTTTCGTGGTGTGTTGCAAGGTTTGCTGAGTGGCGATATTCATGCGCCTGATGCCAAATTTGGTTTGCTGTTTGAAGGCACCGATGGTGCTGAGTCTCAATTGGAGTTTTCATTAGCCGAGGTCGATAAGACTCGGTTGGTCCCTGTTATTGATTTCAAAGGAAGAAAGTCATGAGCCGAGAAGTTCTCATGTTGGCAGACGCCCTAGCGCGTGAAAAGAATGTTGATCAAGCTATTGTGTTCGAGGCGCTAGAAATGGCGTTAGCTTCGGCCACTAAGAAGCGCTATCCAAACGAGGATGTGGATATTCGTGTTTCCATCGACCGTGAGTCTGGTGAATACGAAACCTTCCGTCGTTGGTTGGTTGTTCCTAATGAAGCTGGTCTGCAAGAGCCGGATAAAGAGATCCTGCAATTTGAGGCTCAAGAGCAATTGGCTGACATGGAAGTTGGCGACTACATCGAAGAGCAAATTGAATCTTTGGCCTTCGGTCGTATTGGCGCACAAGCCGCTAAGCAGGTCATCCTGCAGCGTATTCGTGATGCTGAGCGTGAACAGATTCTGAACGATTACCTTGAGCGTGGCGAAAAAGTCATGACCGGTACCGTTAAGCGTGCCGATAAGAATGGCTTAATCATTGAATCTGGCCGAGTAGAGGCATTGCTGCGTCGCGATCAAATGATTCCGAAAGAGAACTTGCGTTCTGGCGACCGGGTTCGTGCTTACATTCTGAAAGTAGATCGCGAAGCCCGTGGCCCACAGATCGAGTTATCCCGTACTTGCCCAGATTTCTTGATCAAGTTGTTCGAGAATGAAGTTCCTGAAATGGAGCAGGGCTTACTAGAGATCAAGGGTGCTGCTCGTGATCCTGGTATCCGTGCCAAGATTGCCGTCGTCACCTATGACAAGCGCATCGATCCTATCGGTACTTGCGTTGGTGTGCGCGGTACTCGCGTCACCGCTGTACGTAACGAAGTGGCTGGCGAGGCAGTAGATATTGTGTTGTGGTCAGAAGACCCAGCTCAGTTTGTGATTGGTGCTTTAGCTCCAGCACAGGTCTCTTCAATCGTAGTTGACGAAGAGCGTCATGCAATGGATGTCGTGGTTGATGAAGAAAACTTGGCGATTGCGATTGGCCGTAGCGGACAGAACGTCCGTTTGGCGAGTGATCTAACGGGTTGGCAAATCAATATCATGACTCCAGAAGAGTCTGCTGAGAAAACAGAAAAAGAAGCTTCTTCAATTCGTCAATTGTTTATGGATAAATTAGACGTTGATCAAGAAGTGGCTGATATTTTGATTGAAGAAGGCTTTAATACTTTGGAAGAGGTTGCTTATGTTCCTCTTTCAGAGATGTTGGAAATTGACTCATTCGATGAAGATACTGTGAACGAGTTGCGTACTCGTGCACGCGATTCTTTATTGACTATGGAGTTGGCCAAAGAAGAGCGTATTGGTGAGGTTTCCCAAGACTTGCGTTCTTTGGATGGCATGACTCCTGAGTTGATTGCGAAGCTTGCTGACAATCAAGTACATACCCGTGACGACCTTGCTGAATTGGCTGTTGATGAGCTAGTTGAGGCGACACAAATTGACGAAGAAACTGCGAAAGCGCTCATCATGAAAGCGCGTGAACATTGGTTTACTTCATAAGAGGAAGCAGTGAATGGCAACAACAGTAAAAGTACTCGCTACGGAACTTAAACGGACCTCGACTGACCTTTTGGAGCAATTAAAGGCAGCAGGGATCGATAAAGGTTCTGAGGACGACAGCATTACCGAGAAGGACAAAAAAGTCCTGCTTGAGCATTTGCAAAAAGAGCACGGTAATGCCGATGCAGGGAATCGCAAAAAGATTACCCTGATTAAGCGCGAGAACTCTGAGATTCGTCAGGCGGATTCTGCTGGACGGACTCGTACCGTTCAAGTTGAGGTTCGGAAAAAACGGGTATTACTTAAGAGTGGTGAGGCTGCTGCTGCCCCTGAAGTAGAGGAAGAAAAGCCAGCCAAGGTAGCTGTAGCAAGCACGCCTGCGAAGTCGATTCTTTCTGAAGAAGAGCTGGAAAAGCGCGCTGCTGAAGCAACTCGTCAAGCTGAACTTTTAGCACGCCAAGAAGCGGAGATGAAGGCTGCTGAAGATGCACGTCAGAAGGAAGTTGCTGCTGTCGAACCTCCAGCCAAATCGAATGATGAAGCCGCAGCTGAAAAGAAAGCCGCATCTGAGAAGGCTGCTAAAGAGTTAGCAGCGACTAAAGAAAAAGAACTCGCTGATATTCGAGTACGTCGTGCTGCTGCTGAAGCCGAGGCATTAGCGATTCGCGACATGATGAGTGCGCCAGCTCGTGTTCTCAAGGCGCCAAGTGAGACCGCTGCTGAAGAAGCCAAAAAAGGCACACTGCATAAGCCCGCAAAGGTTGAAGGTGCAGACGATAAGAAAAAGGTTATTAAGGTTGGCGGCAAAACGATTAAGTCTGCCGAGACCTCCTCCACATGGCAAGAAGAGGGCGCAAAACGTCCTGGCGGACTGAAGACCCGGGGCGATAGCTCTGGAGGTGTTGGTGGTTGGCGCTCTGGCGGTGGTCGTAAGAAGCAACGTCAAATTGCTGAAGCCAACGTCGATACCAATTTCCAGGTGCCTACAGAGCCAGTAGTTCGTGATGTGCATGTTCCTGAAACCATTACCGTCGCTGAATTAGCGCACGCGATGGCAGTGAAGAGTGCTGAAGTCATTAAGTTGCTGATGGGTATGGGCCAAATGGTCACCATCAACCAAGTGCTCGATCAAGATACTGCGATGATTATTGTGGAAGAAATGGGTCACACTGCTCATGCTGCCAAACTCGACGATCCAGATTTGGATATCGGGGCTGAACCACATGATGCCGAGTTGCTTCCTCGCCCACCCGTAGTGACTGTGATGGGTCACGTTGACCACGGTAAAACCTCTTTGCTAGACAAGATTCGTTTAGCAAAAGTGGCCTCTGGTGAAGCGGGTGGCATTACTCAGCATATTGGTGCATACCATGTGGAAACCCCACGCGGCATGATTACCTTCTTGGATACCCCAGGTCACGAAGCCTTTACGGCGATGCGTGCCCGCGGTGCTAAGGCGACAGATATTGTGATTTTGGTTGTGGCTGCCGATGATGGTGTGATGCCTCAGACAAAAGAAGCCATTCACCATGCGCTTGCCGCTGGGGTGCCAATCGTGGTGGCTATTAATAAGATTGATAAACCCGAAGCTAACCCAGAGCGTGTCAAGACGGAGTTAGTTGCCGAGCAAGTCGTGCCAGAAGAGTACGGCGGTGATGTGCCGTTTATTCCGGTGTCTGCAAAAACGGGCGTTGGTATCGACGAACTCCTAGAGAACGTGCTCCTCCAAGCCGAGGTGCTTGAGCTCAAGGCGCCTAAAGATGCTCCTGCGCAAGGTCTTGTGATTGAGGCACGCCTCGATAAAGGTAAGGGCCCTGTTGCAACCATTTTGGTTCAGTCGGGCACCCTCAAGCGCGGCGATATGCTCTTAGCAGGTTCTAGTTTTGGTCGTGTCCGCGCGATGTTGGATGAGAACGGTAAGCCTTGTAATGAAGCGGGCCCATCGATTCCAGTGGAGATCCAAGGTTTATCTGAAGTTCCTGCAGCTGGAGAGGCAGTGCAAGTTGTTCCTGATGAGCGTAAAGCACGTGAGATTGCACTCTTCCGTCAAGGCAAGTTCCGTGATGTGAAGTTAGCCAAACAGCAAGCTGTCAAGCTCGAAACCATGATGGAAAACATGGGTGAGGGCGCAATTGAAGCGAAGCTCTTGCCATTGATTATCAAGGCTGATGTTCAGGGCTCGCAAGAAGCGCTTTCTCAATCATTGCAAAAATTGTCTACACCAGAGGTGAAAGTACAAATCGTTCATGCTGGCGTGGGCGGCATTACTGAGACTGACGTGAACTTGGCGGTAGCTTCAAAAGCAGTGATCATTGGCTTTAATTCCCGTGCTGATGCTGCTGCTCGCAAGTTGGCTGAGAATAATGGCGTTGATATTCGATATCACAATATTATTTATGACGCGGTAGACGAAGTTAAAGCTGCCTTGAGTGGCATGTTGACTCCCGATAAGAAAGAAGAAATCACGGGCATGGTCGAGATTCGCCAAGTCTTCTTGGTCTCTAAAGTTGGCGCGATTGCAGGTTGTTTGGTCTTAGATGGTGTGGTCAAACGCAATTCAAGCGTTCGTCTCTTGCGCGATAACGTCGTGGTCTGGTCAGGCGAATTGGATTCGCTCAAGCGCTTCAAAGATGATGCCAAAGAAGTGCGTGCCGGTGTTGAGTGTGGCTTGTCATTGAAGGGCTACAACGACATCAAGGAAGGCGATCAGCTTGAGGTATTCGAAGTGACTGAAGTAGCCAGAAGCCTCTAAGCCGATCACTAAGCTCCTATGCATAAAGCTAGCCCTCATCGCAACCAGCGCCTTGCCGATCAAATTCAGCGAGACCTGGCTGAGCTGATTCCAAGAGAGCTGCGTAATCCCAGTTTGGGTTTAATTACCTTGCAAAGTGTTGAGCTCTCTCCTGATTTAGCCCATGCCAAGGTTTTCTTTACCGTCCTGGGTGCAGAGCCTGATCATGCATTACAAGCTTTGCAAGAAAAAGCGGGTTATTTACATTCTTTGTTATTTAAACGTTTACATATTCACACGGTGCCAACATTGCACTTTCACTATGACGTCTCAGTCGAGCACGGAATTGAAATGTCTAAACTGATTGATCAAGCGGTTGATAGTGATCATCGGGATGAAAATAAGTAACCCTATGTCAGTGCGCATCGATGGAGTTGTGTTGTTAGATAAGCCAGCCGGAATGAGTTCTCAAGGGGCTGTTACCGCTGTTAAGCGCGCTTTCAATGCCGATAAAGCGGGCCATACCGGTACTTTAGATCCAATGGCTACAGGCCTACTCCCGATTTGTTTGGGTGAGGCTACCAAATATTCACAAGACTTACTCGACGCCGACAAGACTTATATTGCTAAAGTTCAATTTGGCAGCAGAACTGATACGGGTGATGCTGAAGGTCAGATAGTCGAAACCTTTGACTTGCCTAATTTTGCAGATGAGGCAGCGATTCAAAAAGCCTTAGATTCTGTTTTGATGCAATTTACTGGTGCTATTCAACAAGTGCCACCAATGTATTCCGCACTCAAGCGTGACGGTAAACCTTTATATGAATATGCTCGTGCTGGTGTAGAGCTTGAACGAACACCCAGAGAAATCATCATTCATCGGATCCGTTGGACCGATATTCAGTGGCCTCAAGCTACTTTGGAAGTAAGCTGCAGTAAGGGCACGTATATCCGTGTCCTTGCGGAAGATATTGGTTCGGCACTGCACTGCGGCGCCCATTTAATCGGTTTGCGCAGAACCGAAGTGGGGCATCTCAATCTTGAGCAATCCTTTACTTTGGAGTCGATTCAAAAAGGTCTGCAAGAGAGCTCCACTTATATTTTGCCAGTCGATGCCTTATTGCAAACCTTGCCCCACTTAACGGTGGATGAGCAGCAGGCAAAACGTTTAGAGATGGGGCAAAGAGTCCCGCTGAATCTGCCTTCGATTGAAGCTTTAGTCCGCATTTATCGTGCAACCGCAGCTCCTCATAACTTCATTGGAACTGCGGATTGGCGTTCTGGGGTCTTGCATCCCAAGCGCTTGATTTCGCAAGCCCATTAAACCATTTTGACTTATTTATTCATTAACCTGATTTCACTTTTACCTTAACTTTAGAAGCTTCACATGACTAAACGCGCACTCCGTAACATTGCCATCATCGCCCACGTTGACCACGGCAAAACGACATTGGTTGACCAGCTCTTGCGTCAATCTGGCACCTTCCGTTCCAATGAAAAAATGACCGAACGCGTCATGGACTCAAACGATCTCGAAAAAGAGCGTGGTATTACTATTCTCTCGAAGAACTGTGCAGTGGAATACGACGGCACTCATATCAACATTGTCGACACACCAGGACATGCCGACTTCGGTGGCGAAGTAGAGCGTGTGCTCTCGATGGTTGATGGTGTATTGCTCTTGGTTGATGCAGTTGAAGGCCCAATGCCTCAGACCCGTTTCGTGACTAAGAAAGCCTTGGCACTCGGATTAAAGCCAATCGTCGTTGTGAATAAGATTGATCGCCCAGGCGCTCGTCCTGACTATGTGATTAACGCCACTTTTGAGTTGTTTGATAAATTAGGCGCTACTGAAGAGCAGCTCGACTTTCCCATCATTTACGCTTCTGGCTTGAATGGTTTTGCAGGCCTGACAGATGATGTGCGTGAGGGCGATATGCGCCCCTTGTTTGACGCTGTCCTCAAGCATGTGCCTGTCCGTGATGACAATCCAGACGGCCCATTACAACTACAGATTACCTCAATTGAATACAGCACTTACGTTGGTAAGATCGGTGTTGGTCGTATTAACCGAGGCACTGTGAAGCCCTTGATGGATGTCGTCTTTATGGATGGCCCAGACGGTGCTGTTCGTAAAGGTCGCATTAATCAGGTACTCAAGTTCCGTGGTCTCGAGCGCGAGCTTGTCGACGAAGCAATGGCTGGCGATATTGTTCTAGTGAACGGTATTGAAGACTTGGCAATTGGCACTACGATTTGTGCACCCGACTCTCCAGAAGCATTGCCAATGCTCAAGATTGACGAGCCCACTTTAACCATGAACTTCATGGTCAATACCAGTCCCTTGGCCGGTCGTGAAGGCAAGTTTGTAACAAGCCGTCAGATTCGTGAGCGTTTAGATCGCGAGCTCAAATCTAATATGGCTTTGCGCGTTAAAGAGACTGATGACGATACCGTTTTTGAAGTATCTGGTCGCGGTGAATTGCATCTCACCATTTTGGTGGAGACGATGCGTCGTGAAGGCTACGAGTTGGCGGTGTCCCGTCCACGCGTAGTGTTCCATGAAGAGAATGGCGTCAAGATGGAGCCATACGAGAACTTAACAGTGGATGTTGAAGATACTACCCAAGGCGCCGTGATGGAAGATTTGGGTAAGCGTAAAGGCGAGTTGCTTGATATGGTGAGTGATGGCAAAGGCCGTACCCGTTTAGAGTACCGTATCCCAGCGCGTGGCTTGATCGGCTTCCAAGGTGATTTCATGACCATGACTCGCGGTAATGGTTTGATGAGTCACACCTTTGATGCTTATGCCCCAGCTAAAGATGGTATTTTGGGTGAGCGTCATAACGGTGTACTGATTAGTCAAGATGATGGCGATGCAGTGGCATATGCTTTATGGAAGCTGCAAGATCGTGGCCGCATGTTTGTGAGTCCTGGCGACCCACTGTATGAAGGCATGATTATTGGCATTCATAGTCGTGATAACGATTTGGTTGTGAACCCCATTAAAGGTAAGCAATTAACCAACGTTCGCGCCTCAGGAACGGATGAAGCGGTCCGTTTGGTGACTCCAATCGCTATGAACCTCGAGTACGCAGTCGAGTTTATTGATGATGATGAATTGGTAGAAGTCACACCAAAGAGTATTCGTCTGCGCAAGCGTTACCTCAAGGAGCATGAGCGTAAGAAAGCCTCACGCGAGTAATTATCGCCAATCAAAAAGCCACCCTCGGGTGGCTTTTTTTCAACCTTTTCCCTTAAATAATGGGGGTTTTGCGCCATCTTAATTTTGTAGTAACATTGCTACATTAAAGAGAAAGCATAGGGTTGCGCTAATGATTACTACTTTATCAAGTCGTGAATTTAATCAAGATACCAGCAGGGCTAAAAAAGCAGCTAAAACTGGACCTGTTTTAATCACCGATCGCGGAAGACCCGCACATGTCTTGATGACATTTTCTGAGTATGAAAGGGTTACAGGAAAAAGTAAAAGTATTCTAGATCTTGTGGGTATGAAGAGTGCAGGCGATATTGAGTTCGAGCCTGAGAAAATACAAAGCTTTTCTAAGCCCATCGGAGATGCTTTGTAATGTATTTATTGGATACAAACGTTGTATCAGAATTTAGAAAAGCAGGTAGCGGCAGAATTAACAAGGGAGTTGAGCAGTGGGCTGAAGGGGCCTCTGCAAATTCAATGTTTATTTCTGTTATCTCGATATTTGAATTAGAGATGGGGATCTTGCAAATTGAAAGACGCGATAAGAAGCAGGGTTCGGTCTTAAGAAAATGGCTTAACAAAAATGTTTTAGGAACATTTTCTGAAAGAGTTCTCCCTATTGATGCGGCTGTTGCTCAGCGTTGTGCTAGCCTTCATGTGCCGAACCCAAAGTCAGAGCGCGACGCCATGATTGCTGCAACTGCAATTGAACATCGCATGACGATTGTTACTAGAAATGTCTCAGATTTTAGTCAGTCAGGGGTAAAAATTTTCGATCCGTGGGCCTAATCTTTTTGCTACTTTCTATTCAGTCAAATAGTAAATAAATGCCCCAATGGGAAAGGCAAAGCCAATCCAAGCAACAAGACTCCAACCGCCAGTGACATAGGCCAGACTGGCAATGCCCGAGCCAATCGCACCACCTGCAAAGAAGATCGCCATATAAAGCGCATTCAAACGACTGCGTATATCTGCACCTAATGAGTAGATTGCACGTTGACCTAAGACAACGTTACATTGCACACCCAAGTCGAGCAAGATGCCGGCTATGACCAAAGCCGGTAATGAGCCCATACCACCCAGTTGGGAAAGTAAAAATGCAGCTGCCACAGTCAGAAGAGAGCCAGCAGTGGCGATTTTGGTGTGACCATGGTCTGCTAGCCAACCGCCAATTGGAGCCGCTAAAGCGCCTGCTGCACCAGCTAAGGCAAACAAAGCAATTCCGAGTTGGGTTAAGGAATACATGGGGCTTGCCAGCAGGACTGGAGAGATTGTCCAGAACAAAGTGAAGGAAGCAAATAGACAGGCTTGATAAATAGCGCGACGTCGCAAGATGGGGGTATCGCGCAATAAAGGCCAGAGGGACGCAATTAATGAAAAATAGTGATGATGAGAATTGGGTTTGCGAATAGGCAAGAGTAGCCACAAGATCACGGCTAGCAAAACTAGTAGGCATGCAGAAATACCAAATACAGGACGCCAACCAAAAGAGTGCGCAATTAAACTGGAGATTGGGCGGGACAGCATAATGCCGAGCAATAAGCCACTCATAATATTGCCGACAGTACGACCCCGCTTTTCTTCTGGTGAGATATGGGCTGCAATCGGAATGAGCATCTGTACAGCGACGGTGCCAATGCCGACTAATAAAGAGCCCATTAAGAACCAAGTCGCATTCTGGGCCAGCATGGCAATGAAGAGTGCCAGAATCGCACCGCAAATAGTGAAGATCACCAGCTTGCGATTCTCAACCAGATCACCGAGCGGCACTAGCAAAATCAGACCAGCGCAATAGCCGATTTGGGTTAAGGTGACGATTAAGCTCGCAGCGGAATCACTTAAACCAATCTCAGGGGCAATCAAGCCAATCAGCGGTTGAGAGTAATACAAATTAGCGACCATCAGGCCGCAGGCGCAGGCAAAGAGAAAAACCATCCAGCCCGGCATATGGGATTGATGTGAGGCAGAAGAGTGTGGGGTGTGAGCTGAGTTCATCATCAGAGTTTAATTTAAGAAAGCGTCATAAAAGGTTTTGATTGTCAAAACAGAAACTGAGATAAAGAAGGCCTTACGAATAAAGCCATTGCCATATTTCAGCGCAATGCGGCTGCCAATCTGGCCACCGATAAAATTCGCTACGGCCATAAAGAGGCCGAGTCGCCAATCAAAGAATCCCAAATAGAAGAAGACACAAAGAGCGCCTAGATTAGAGGCGACATTGAGAAACTTCGATGGTGCGGCGGTATTGATAAAGTCAAAGCCTAAAACACGGGTGTAGAGCAATTTATAGAAGGAACCAGCCCCAGGCCCTAAGAAGCCATCATAGAAACCAATCACGCTTGCGCCTAATGAGGCAATCGCACTTTGTTTGTGGTGCTGATGACGTGGCGCATGAACCAGACCCGCACTCGATTTGAGGTTGAAAATGAGGAGGGCGGCCAAGATAAACGGTAGCGCCACTCTTAGCCACTGATTGGGTATCTGGGTAACTAAATAAGCTCCAGCAACCGAAGCTAAAAAAGCTGCCGAGCAAGAGATGATGACTAAACGCCATGGAGTCTTATTCACACGGGTGTACTGAAGGGCTGAGCCAGTCGTACCGATCACCGAGGCAATCTTATTACTCGAGAGAAGGGTGGCAGGGGCCAGGCCTGGAAAGACGGCAAATAGCGCAGGCACTTGAATCATTCCACCACCACCCATAATTGCGTCAATCAGCCCCGCCAACAGAGCCGCGCATACTAGAACGATGAGATTCATTAGGGGAAGATCAAACATCTTGCATCACAAAAATTGCATCCTTAGCTTAGCGAGGGCGCCTAAATTGCATTGTATAGCGCCTTATAATGGGGCCTCTATGCGTCTGATTCAGATCTTCCTTGCAGCCCTCTTTGCTGTAGTAGTTGGCTACAGCATGAATACGCATGCCGATCAAACCAGTACAGTGAATTCTAATCAAGCCTTCCCAGTACAAAAGAGCCCTTACGCCCCGCCAGCGCAGAATCAGCCCAATACAACGGATGTGAATCTGGATGATATCGACAAGCAAAAGAAGGCGCCCAAAACTAATATTCTGAACCTCAACGGTGGCAGCGGCACTAATACCAAACCCGGGGGAGCAACGGGAACATTAAAGCATCGCTTCACTTTCGACTGATGACAGCCATTCATAAAAAACGTCTCGCGGTCGCACCCATGATGGAGTGGACAGATCGCCATTGCCGATCGTTTCATCGCGTGCTGACAAAAGAAGCAGTGCTGTATACCGAGATGGTTACCACAGGTGCTCTGCTTCACGGTGATGTGCCTCGTCATTTAGATTATTCAGAAGATCAACACCCAGTGGTATTGCAATTGGGAGGATCAGAGCCCAGTGATTTGGCTAAGTCAGCAGAACTTGCTCAGCAGTGGGGCTACGATGAGATTGATCTGAATTGTGGATGCCCTTCAGAGCGTGTTCAACGTGGCGCATTTGGTGCATGCTTGATGGCAGAGCCCGAGTTGGTGGCTAATTGTGTCAAGGCGATGAAAGGTGCGGTCAATATTCCGATCTCTGTAAAGCATCGCTTGGGCTTGGATCACATGGATGCGTCCAGCTCTCAAGCAGATTACCAATTTGCCCTCAATTTCATTTTGGCTGTCGCCGATGCAGGGGCCAGTCAAGTCACGATTCATGCGCGTAATGCAGTGCTCAAAGGTTTATCACCCAAAGAAAATCGCAGTAAGCCGCCTTTGCATTATGAAGTGGCAAAACAGTTGCGCATTGATGCTCAGAAACAATTCCCGAAGCTAAATGTCCTGCTCAACGGCGGCCTAGAAACGAATGATCAGATTGCAGGCCATTGGCAAGACTTTGATGGTTTCATGGTGGGGAGGGCAGCCTATCATTTTCCGGCAATGTTATTGGGGTGGGATGATTTGATTAATACGCATGGCGAGGCTGCTGGTTATCTTTTTAGTGAAACCGAATGGCACCGGATTCAGATTGCCTTAGTCAAGCAAGTGCAAAGTTGGTTTGAAGAATGCCAAGCTAAAGGCAAGCCTTTCTATATCGGTGCTTTTACAAGACATATTTTGGGCCTTGCCCATGGTAGGGCAGGTTCACGCTATTGGCGTCAAAGACTCTCAGACCACCATGCTCTAGCCAAAGTCCAGAGTAAAGCAGCGATTGCTGATTTTTTCCTCGATGCCAGTCTAACCCTTGGGGATTGGGCTGCATTTGAGCTCGAAACTGCCTAAATCAGGGTATTTGGCAGGTTTTGAGCAAGAAGCTATAATCTCATTTCTACAACGGCGGACGTAGCTCAGTTGGTAGAGTCCCAGATTGTGATTCTGGTTGTCGCGGGTTCGAGCCCCGTCGTTCGCCCCATTAACTCTATCCCCCTATTTATTGCCCATCTCTTGTTGGAGCGCTTTTCTAGCCAGTGCCACTAGAATAGGTTTATGGATCTCGTTAACCAGACCTTTTATTTCTCTACCTTCATTATTTTGATGGGTTTGATGCTGGGCTTTGTTTCTCAGCGTGATGAATATAAAGAAACTGAAAAAATTTGGTATTGGCCTGCCAGTCTTTCCTTCCTAGCGCTGTCTTCCCTTTCCTTCTTTATCGCTTCCTGGGGGAGCCTGTTTTTCCTGGTCTTGTCTAATTTTTTGTTGATTGGCGGAATGCTTTGCCTTGCGCTACTGTTCCGATCTTGGCGAAATAATATTTCTCAACAAATTAGCCCTTATGTGTGGGTTGGGTTCTCCATCCTATCGATCGCCTTTCTTTTCCTGTTTGGGTTCGGTGATGCAGTAAGTCGGGTTTATATTGTCAGTGCCTTCATAACGGGCTTTTCCATCTGGCAGTTATGGGAGCTACGTTCAGTTGTTCAACATAATTCAGCTAAGCAAATCCAGATTTTGATTGGCATCATCGTTCTGCAAATTGTTTTACGTGTAGTAAGACTAGTTGTTTTATACGACTGGCCAGGCGAGCAGATTGAGTATCTATTTCATGAGGGTGCCATCGGATTTTCAATTCGGGTTCTATCTTCCCTGTGCGTCATTCTTTCTTGCATGGTCATTACCCACTACTATTTGGACGCACTGTGGAAGTTGCATCGAAGTAGTTCTAGAGCGATTGAAAGTGGATTACTTCATAGCTTGAATGCGCTGTCCATGGTGCGTGATAACGAGACGGGAGACCATATCCTCAGGACACAAGCTTACGTGCAAAGATTGGCGGAGCGACTAAAAAGTATGGGGATATACGAAGACCAACTTACCCCGTCTGATATCGAGCATATGGTTAACGCAGCTCCCCTGCATGATATTGGCAAGGTCGGTATCCCCGATAACATTTTGAAAAAAAATGGCTCGCTCAATCCCGAAGAGTGGGAAGTGATGAAGACCCATGCCGCTCTGGGTGAGAGAGTATTAAAAGCCGCCAATGCAGATAGCGACAAAAGCTTGAAGGTTTTAGAGATGGCAATTGATATTGCTGGGGGTCATCACGAAAAGTGGGACGGCAGCGGTTATCCTCGCGGCCTCGCTGGTGAAAGCATTCCCTTGGCAGCTCGCATTATGTGTCTCGCAGATATGTACGATGCATTAGTCAGTGAGCGTGTTTATAAGGAAAAATGGACGCATGAAGCGGCGTGCGAAGAAATCGCGCGCCATAAAGGGAAGATTTTCGACCCAGCTGTGGTGGAAGCCTTTATTTTGGAAAAGCCATTTTTTCATCGCATTGCCCAGCAGTATGCTGAGGGGTAAGTAGTAATGGCAGAGCAATTGGCAATGGATTACGCTACACAAGAAAAGGTACGCAGAAACATTAAGCTCATCACCCTAGTGGGTGCTGTTCTCATCTCCATATTTATCCTCAATGCGTTAATTTCTGCTCTGATTTTGCGCGATAACATCATCAAGGGCCGCATTGAGCAAATGGCCAACTTGACTGAAATTTTGTCTGCCCACACAACGCAAACGATTTATTCGGCGAATACTGCATTGCAAAGTTTGGATGAAATTGAAAGGTTTTCGGAGATCTCTACCGAGAAAGAATTTATACACTTTGCTTCTCAAAAGCAGCAATACACCTTGCTATTGAGTAAGGTGAAATCAAACCCAGTACTTGATGTGGCAACTTTTGTCGATAAAAACGGCAAGATTCTCAATTTCTCAAGATCATTCCCGCCCCCAGACATCAATCTCGCCGATCGAGATTACTTTCAATGGTTAAGCAAGCACGATGACCAAGCCACATTTTTCAGTCTACCCGTCAGAAATAAGGGAACTGGCAAATGGGTTTTTTATCTTGCTAAACGAGTGAATGGTGCAAGAGATGAGTTTTTGGGTTTGATATTGGTTGGTGTTTCTGTAGAAATTTTTTCTTCTCTCTATGAAAAGATTGGCATGAGTCTTGGGGAGGGTTCATCAGTTGTGCTATATCGAGATGACCATCGCCTTCTGACTAGATGGCCATTAGTGGATAACCTGATTGGGGGGCTTAATACGGGAGGTCTGATTCAGTCCTCATTGTCCCAAGACAATATCGATGATGGAGTCATCATTACTGATTTGCCGGGATTTACGCGGGGTAGCAATCCGGGTGAGCGGATGCTCTCTTACCGTAAGGTTGAGGGCTACCCACTCATTGTTGGAGCTATTGTCAGCAAGAAGATTTATTTAGCGCGTTGGTATAGCGCGCTCATTAGTTTGGCCTACACAACACTTTTCAGTATCGCCATTATTTGCTTGGGTGCTTACTTGCTAATTCGGGGCTATAAACGTAATGCAAAAGCACAGTATTTCGCGCATCATGATGTTCTAACTAAGTTACCTAACCGATTGTTTTTCTCTGATCGCCTTGAGCAAGCTTTGGATCAGGCCAGAAAAAATAATGAAAAACTTGCACTCTTATTTATTGATTTAGATAACCTTAAAGCAACGAATGATGTCTACAGCCATAGCGTTGGCGATAGCCTATTGATTACAGTCGCAAAGCGCATGATGGGCTCTATACGTGATGCGGATATCATCGGTCGAGTAGGGGGAGATGAGTTTGTTGTCCTCTTGCCAAAGGTTGAGTCCGAAAAAGACGCCTATATTGTTGCTGAAAAAATTCGCTCTGCAATATCGATGCCGATTACATTGGATGATTTAGTGTTGCATACTTCGGTCAGCATCGGGATAGCACTTTTCCCTGATCATGCCTTGGATGATGCTGAACTGATGAAGAATGCCGATGCCGCAATGTATCTCGCTAAGAATACTGGCAAGAATAATATTCAAATCTATAGCGGATCTAAGTCAATTAATTCCTCGCTTTAAAGCTGTCCTCGAATAGATAGCGTAATTCAAAGAAAGCGCTATCAAGCTGGCAAGGTGCTCTGAGCTTTAATCTTTGCGCCAGTAATTGTGGCGGTAGAGACTCAGCCGCAAAGGTCTGGTCATGTTGTGTTTGTTTAAAGGTTTCAAAAATTAATCCTGAAGCAATTGGTGCGTTGCATTTCGTGAGCGGTGTCAAATATAAAGCCCTCTCAGAAAGGTTCAGCTTGCCCGTACCAGCGCCGTCTTGGATCCAAATATGCAGACCTGTGATTTCATGAAGGCTTGCAATCATCTTGCTGTAATCATCAGGCGACATATTCCCGGTAAAAAAGCTCGAAATATAAATCGGCTTTTCTGATTGCATCCGAATTCTTTGAATCTCTTCTCGAAGATGTTTTCTAAGAATATCAAATGCTTTTGGATCGCGCCAAGCACGGTCATCAATTTCTAGTGGCAGATACCAGCCTACTATTTTGTCTTGTGCGACATTCTTCTTCCAATTTTCCACTAAGAGAAGATCAGCTCTTCTGAGCCTCATCAAATAGTCTTCACTCGCAGCGGAGGGCTCTTTTAAGCGATTAAACATTTCTGGATCACCTGAGAGGCCAATAATCAATTGCAATTTTTCTGCAGCTGCTTGATCTGCGCGCTCTTTAAGCCAAGTTTGATTTTCTGCGCTTTTGAGAAAGTCTCCGTATTGCGTCCACTGGATGACTAAAGTATCAAATCCCTTTTTCTTCAAGAGATGAAAGATACTCTGCCATTCTTGAGGGGCAATCTGTTTATCAGACTCTTGGGGTTGGTAAAAAATGGCTGTAACAGCCATCGTGCTGAGTGGTAAGAGGAGGGCAAATAGTAATAGGATTTGTACGCTGAACTTTTTCACCATCTACCCCCTAAAGATAGAAAGATCACATTCTTTTCATTTAAGTAGGTAGTGAAAGCATGCTGAGCCTCAAGTCCAATATACACCTTGCTGGGGTATGCGTTGTATTGGGTATTCCCGCTCCAGTAGTTCCAGCGTACCCCTAGTCCAGCTCGTAAATCATGATTCACTTGATTATTGAGTGTGTTTAATTGTAGGTGGGTATAAGGCTCAATCGTTTGCCCTATTTCAATTTTGTCGTGGTAGCTAATTCGGTAATCTGAGGTGAGGGATGTCAGGCCGCTAGTAACATAGTGAGCTGCATCGAGATAGAGGTTTTGAGCAATCCAGCCTGGTCCAGTTGGATGCCAATCATCGCTATAGGCGCCACTGTTGAAGAAAGAGGCGCTTGCTCTCAGCATGGCCTGAGTTTGATTACCTGCTACGTGATCTAGCGGAGTTTGCTCTTCAACAGCAAGATTGATGTTTTGACTGCCGATCGGTTTCCATCGCAGGCCTGCAGCAGCCATTGGTGCATATAGGGGAAGCGCAGTATCTAAAGTTCCACTTCCTGCAAATACTCTGGAATATGCCGAAATGGTTTTGCCATCATCAATGGCAGGATCTCCTAGTCGATAGGCAGCCTCAGCTTGTGAGTAGCTCCGAGACGTGAGGCCTGGCTGACCAGAGTTGGGAACGGTAGTTACTTGATTTCCACCTGTAGCATCTACTGAGAATGTCCAGCGGCGAGTCAGATCTTCATGCATGCGCTGCAAGCCAAATAGCTGATTTTGGTTATCAGCAGTTAAATCCCCTGGCGCTTGGAGATGGTAATCATCAATCGCAAGTTCGGTGTACTTGAGCGCCTCCTCATTGAGGCCTAGCTTTTGATCGGTATAAGCGAGTTGCTTAATAGTTCGAGAGTCGTCAGGCTGAGCTTGGTTTGCCGACAGAAAGAGTGTGCGTGCCTGAGCCATCTGCCCATTTTGATAATAAGCATAAGCTAAAGACGCTTGGGTATTGGTATTGCTGGGATCAAGCTTGAGGGCAGCCTCCAAGGAGCTGGTGGCTTCAGCAGTTTGATTTAATTCTTGCTGAATTGAGGCGAGTTGACTGTAATAGGTCACCGTAGGATTAAGCGCAATCGCTTTTTTTAGATCTTCAGCGGCAATACTGGGATGCTCTTTGAGTTCAAGTTGTGCCTCAAGCCACCAATAGAGCGCATCTTTTGGAGCATTGCGTTGATCGAGTTGACCAAGATAGTCGGAAGCGTATTGCGGTTCTTGTGCGCTGATTGCAGTGAGGGCGGCACTTTCAAGATCTCGATTGGACATTTCTTTGGTATCCATTGAGCGCCATGCCGAAAGTGATTGAGAATAATTTTTAACCGCAAATGCTTGATAGGCATAAGCACGAGTATTGACGATATTGGGGTTCATCGCCATTGCTTTTTGGAAGGCATATTCAGCCAATCCCGGTTGGTTGGCTTGATAGCATTGTCCAAGTAGGCGCCATTCAGTTTCACTGTGCGGAGTTGAATAATCGCTTAAGAGAGACCGGACTACGCTACAGTTTTTGAGTGCAGCAAATAAATTGGCTTGTATGCCTCTTAGGTCAGAGGAATTGATCGGCTTAGCTAGAATACCCAGCTCGGTGACGCTCACCAGTTTGGGATTTTGTTCAATCAGAGTTGCTAAACGGAGAACCAACTTCTTTTGTAGTAGGGGGCTAGCATCAGCAAAAGGATAAGCCTGCATCAAAATTTGAAAGGCTTGCGCGCTTCCTCCATCCTTAGCAAGCTGATAACTCAGAAATTCAACAAGCTGAGGATCTTGATTGAGTTTTGAAGCAAGTTCTTTGATGTAAGCAGAGGCAAAGACTGTATTTCCAGTGGCGACAGCAGCTTCTAATACGATCTGGTCCTGATATGCTTGGTTAGAGGTAAAGCGTGGAGTGAAACTCAATATGCGTTCAGGTTCTCTGGCGAAAGCTTTGGCGAATAGATCAACCCAGCCATGTTCGTCGAAAGCATCATAGAAATAAGGCTTGGTATCAGTGAGATAGGCCTGAAGTTCGGAAATATGGTTTTCTAGTGCGCGACCCTTTTCGAGTATTTGGAGATCGTAGGCTTTGCGATTATTGCTAAGCACGCTTACGATGGCAGCATTTTTGGGGGTATAAATCAATTGCGCTTCCAGGACTTCGACTGCATTTTGATACTGACCATCCAAGTTATAGGCATTTGCCAAATACAGCGCAGACTCAGGACTCTCGGTTGACCAAGACCTAGCTTGCTTGAATTCTGCTACTGCTCTAACGTAATCATGATTCGCAATAGCAGATAAGCCTTTTTCCACATGCGGGTAAGTGAGGAACTCTTGAAAAGAGCGGGGCTCTTCCGAAGCGCTCTCTGCACTTGCTAGGTGAAAAACACTTGGCAAGGCGATGAGAGAGAGAAGAACAAGGACTTTAAGATCGAGCTTCATCTGGCTCCGGCCTCTTTTTCAATCAAGTCCTTGATGTTAGGCTGCAACTCTTTTTGGAGATCTAGCGCTTCTTTTAGAGTCTCGTCAGAAATAATATTGTTTCCAACCAAGAATTGACTTAAGTTTTCCGCGCTATTTTCATGCTGAAGAAGTAGGGCATTTAATGAGGCTTTGTCAATGCGTCCAAGAGACATTAAGATTTCAGCAAACAAAAATTGACGCGGGACAAAATAATCCCAGATTTTATCTGCTTGGGCTCTGGTAATTTTTCCAGCGCTAATCGCATTTTCAAGCAGTTGCTTGGGATCCTCCGTTTTAATATTGGCGTACCAGTGTCTGAGGCCGACGGTAATTTCACCATGCCTTGCTAGTACATTTTTGACTGGCATCTTGAGCTTGCGAGCGATCGCAGCTAGGGAAACGGGATCGATATTCGACTCCGAGGCCAAGACTAATTTACTGCCCTCTTTGCGAACCGGTAAAGCTGCGTAGTGCAAGGCGAGTGCTTGGGGTAGTAGTTTGATGATATTTGGAGGAATAGCATACGCATCGACCGATTCAGAGCTCACGCCAGATTGAGTAGATAGGGCTTTGGCTAATTCTTCAGAATTAATCTTACCGGTATGAATCAACCAGTTACCAATCTTAAGACCCCTTGTTTTCTTGAGTAGCGCAGTATTTAATTCTGCTTCACTAATGGCACCTTGCTCAATCAATATTTGACCCAACATCTGGCGTTCGTGATTTTCTTGTCCTAGGGAAGGGAAGTCATGCATGGTTTTATCCCACGCTACTCGATGGGGGTCCCCTTGTTTGATGATGGCTCTGAGCGCCCGCCAATTGGCAACAAAGTTAATGTAGTTTCCCCAAAATAGACGAGGAATAGACATTAGCCCTTCTCTTAAGCCGTAATAGCTGGAGACAAAATAAATTCGCTGCAGCATACGATTGATCATGAGATAGAGATTGATCATCAACACAGCAACAAACCACTTGTCACCCGAGAATATGGAGAGGAAGTGATAAGCATCTGGCCATAGGTGCTGGTAGAGCCAGAGAAAGGTGAGCTGAATCAAAATCAATGTAGCTGCAAAGCTAATGAAGTTGGTAACTGCGCCTTTGCGATCACGCCACAAAAAATAGTTCAGTAACCAATTCTTAGTCCAGCCATGCGTTTTATAGCCTTGGTAAACAATACCAGTAATCCAGCGAGCTTTTTGCCTCACAGCTGTTTCAATCGTATCGGGAAAATATTCTCGGACACAAATCACATTGGCATCCGTAATGTCTTGTCCAAATGGTTTAGATGTTTCATCTTCCAATTCTTCTGGTTTCAGGACGGGAAAGCGTACAAAGATTTCTTTCAGTCCTTTTTCTTTCAGACGAATGCCAATGTCGTAGTCCTCCGTCAGACTCTTGATATCAAAGGCAATGCCATCGCCATCAGCCAGTAAGGCTAGCACTGCACGACGACTAAAGCAGGTTCCAACCCCTGCGCTGGGGACTTGTCCGGCTACCGCTTCACGAATGGGAATGTCTTTACCATGCAGCTCAGTGAATTCGTCTAAGTAGTGCATGCTGGTGAAGTTATTCCATTTGCGTTCAAATGGATAAACAGGAACCTGAATCAGATCATTTTTATTCACTAGATAATTAAAGAGCTTGAGCTCCATACTAGAAATAACATCTTCTGCATCATGCAGAATAAATCCAGCGAATTCGAGGTTGGTTTGACGCTCAAACTGCAATATGGCATCCAAGACATTATTGAGGCAATCTGCCTTGCTGGTTGGACCTGGTCGTGCACAAATGACTTTATGCACATTGGGGAAGATGGCACAAGCGCGATCCACATCTTTTTGGGTATCGGGATCGTTGGGGTAGGTACCCACAAAGACGTGATAGTTCTCATACTCCATAGTGGTAGCTGCTAACTCAGCCATCTTGCCAATTACGCCAGTTTCGTTCCAGGCAGGAACCATGATGGCTAGGGGTTTTTCAGGGACCTCATTGAGTGCGGTGTACTGAAGACGCTCATTTTTCTTATAAATGGTTTGTGAACGCCAGGCTCGCCTGATCCAATAGGTGATATCAATGAATACATCATCAATGCTACTAAAAAAAATGATGACGGCTATTGTCATGGCAAGATACTTCAAGCCATACATATAGATCGATACAAGATCGACTAGCCAAATTTGGATATCAGAAATCAATGCTTGCTTTTAGATCGGTTTTTTAAATGGGTATTGACGAATTGTGTCTGCAATTCGTTCGCTCGCCTTACCATCGCCAAAAGGATTTTGCTTAGCTTGCATTGAGCTATAGAGCTCACTGTTATTCCACAGCGTCTCGACTTCAGTGATGATGTTCGATTGATTGGTGCCAATAATTTTGGCGCAACCAGCATCAATTGCCTCAGGCCGTTCAGTCTCTTTTCTGAGAACCAGTACAGGCACGCCAAAGGTGGGGGCCTCCTCTTGGATGCCACCAGAGTCAGTCAGAATGAGCCAAGCATTCGCAATCGCTTGTTGCATCACCAAGTAATCCAATGGAGCAACCAGGCGCACATTGGCTAACTCTCCGAGTATGGGATAAACCTGGTCTTTCACAAGGGGGTTGAGATGGACCGGAAACAGGAATTGCATTGCAGAATGCTGCCTGGCTAAATGGGCAATCGCACGACAGGCTTGCTCAATTTCATCGCCCCAATTTTCACGACGATGCATCGTGATTAATATTTGTTTCTGCTCTAGTTTCCGGGCTTGAATATGGTGGTGCTCAATAATCCAGTGTTGCGCATCGATCACCGTATTGCCGGTCAAAAAGATGGCGGAGGGCTTAATGTCTTCTTTCAGGAGTGCTGCTTCTGCTCCTGGGGTGGGCGCAAAATTCAAGGCGGTAATTCTGGTGATCATCTGGCGGAGACCCTCTTCGGGGAAGGGGCGGTCGAGGTTATAGGTGCGCAGACCGGCCTCAACGTGAGCCACTGGAATTCTTTGATAGAAAGCGGCAAGGGCGCCAACGAATGCGCTCTCGGTATCACCTTGCACGATCACCATATCGCAATGCAATTCTTGTAGTGCTTTGTCGAGTTGTCTGCGCAGACCAATAGTGAAGTCAGAAAGGTTTTCTCCCTCTCGCACTAAAGTAATGTCGGGACTAATATCGAAGCAGGCCAAGATCTTTTTCGACATCTCGTCATGTTGCCCCGTATGCAACCAAAGGACATCAGCCCAAGACTGTTTTTTTAAGTAATGGTAGACCGGAGCTAATTTAATAATTTCAGGTCGGGTGCCACAAACAATGAGGATCTTCGGCATATTGTGGCAAAGGGTGTTGGACCAAAGAGTATTTCGGTATTGGCCCGTAATTCCATTTAGTAATTAATCAAAATAAATCATATAGAACAAAGACTTAAAGGATTATATCGATAACGACTATCACTTTATTTAAATTTTGTTGCGGGCCGAACGAATACTTTCAAAAGTCGTGTTGGAAATTCTGACAGCCTCGGCTGCAGCCTCAGCAGCTCTTTTGGTTGCCTCGGCAGCTTCGGCAGAAGCCTGGATAGAGGATTCCTCGGCTTGATGAGCGACCGCCGCAGCCGCAGCCGCTGCTGCTGCCGCCGCTGCTGCTGCTGCTTCAATTGCTGCCTGGGCTGATGCTGCTGCTGCATCTGCTGCTGCCTCAGCAGCGTCAATCGCTTGCTTTGAGGCGGCTAAATTGGCCGCATCCGACGATTTTTGTGCGGCGATTAATGCCTTTTCAGCTGCAATGGCGGCACGTTTGGCAGCCTCTAAGGCGCTGTTAGTGAGGGTTTTTAGTGCGCCAACAGCCTCTGTATATCGTTGATTCACAACAATATATCCCTGACGCAGATTGCTTACTTCAGCTTCTAGGCTCAGTAATTTGGTATAAATTTTTTCAATTTCGCTAGTCATTTTTGTTCTCGCTTTGTTGGCTCTCTCAGTATCTAGCCTTTTTAATTGAACTTACAAGGCATTTACTCGTTCTAGATCAAATATATACCTTGAATTTAAATAAATATTAATAGTGCTTTTTTAGATTCATAATGAATAAATGAGCAATTTAAAAGATATCGCACCTAGCCCAGCCCCGAGTATTCCTGCATTTGATTTGCAGAAACAACGGTGGGCTTTATCGGCTTTTGCGGAAGCTGCGGCAGCATTGGCGAGGGCAGAGTCAACCAATTTACTGATTCAGGAAGTTTGCTCTGCGATTGCAGCGCAAGGACCGTATGTCTTGGCTTGGGTTGGCAAGGCAGAGGATGATGAAAATAAGACAGTCAGATTTTTAGGCGCCGCTGGTGAGGCCATTGCCTATACCAATGAAATTCAAGTGAGCTGGTCAGATCAGCAGGCAAGCGGCCTTGGTCCAGCGGGAGTGGTCATTCGCACTGGGCAGTCTTGCATTATTGAAGATACACAAACAGATGACAATTTTTTAGCTTGGCGCAAACTCAGTGAAAAATTCGGCATCCGCTCCGCACTGGGCGCACCCATTCCCGATGGGGGCGATCATCCATTCGGAGTCTTGCTGGTCTACTCAAAAATTCCCAGCGCTTTTGCTCCCACGGATGTCATTCTTTTTGAAAGTCTGGCAAAGGAAATTGGATTTGGTCTCAGGGCGATTGAGCGTCAACATCAATTAGACGATCAGATTCATGAAAAAGAGTTGATTCAAGAGCGTCTTGCTACATCGTTGCGAGCCACTATTGAGGCAATGTCCAGGACAATGGAGTGGAGAGACCCCTACACTGCAGGCCATCAAAAACGAGTTGCAGAAATTTCGATGGCGATTGCTCGTCAATTGCACTGGTCTGAAGAGCGGGTGCAGGCTTTGTACATGGCGGCTATGGTGCATGACATTGGCAAGATGTCAGTGCCCTCCGAGATCTTGACTAAGCCATCCCGCTTGACAAGTATCGAGATGCAATTGGTTCAGGGGCACGTAGACTCTGGTTATCAAATCTTAAAAGACATTCCATTTCCATGGCCCATTGCTGATATGGTCCGACAGCATCACGAACGTTTAGATGGCAGTGGGTACCCACAAGGCTTGAAGGGGGATGAGATTAGTATTGAGGGCAGAATTCTGGCGGTGGCAGACACCATTGAGGCAATGTCCTCACATCGACCTTATCGACCAGGCTTGGGCTTGGATGCAGCCATGAAAGAGATTCGTGCAGAAGCCGGTAGCAAATTAGACGCCTCTGTAGTTGATGCAGCATTTGTGCTTGAGGGTGAGCAAGTCTTGCAAAAAATTCTTGAGGGTAAATAAATCATGATGACGGGTATTGGACTCTATCTCTTAGCGTTCATTGCCCAATTGATGGCGGTTGGATTTTCAATTTACTTGCTGTTAAAAACCCAGTCTTACCGTAAAACTTTTGCATGTCTTTCTATTGCATACACTCTGATGCTGGGAAGACGCGTTACCCCATTATTTGACTTCTTGAATGATGGCAATCTGAATTTATTAGACGCAGCGCTTGCTACAGTGATTTCCTCACTCATTTTGTTAGGCACTCTCTATATTAAGCGCTTGCTAAATGATTTAGAAAATACCAATCTAACGCTTGCGCAAATTAATAAGACAGACTCTTTAACTGGTGCACTCAGTCGTCCAGAGACATTTTCAAGAACCTTATTAGAGATTGAAAGAAGTATTCGAACTAAACATCCATTAGCTTTTTTGATGATTGATATTGATCACTTCAAGCTGATTAATGACGCCCATGGGCATTGGGTTGGTGATACCGTACTACTAAACCTCACAAAATGTTGTCAAGCGGAATTGAGGGCAATTGATATTTTTGGCCGAGTAGGTGGTGAAGAATTCTTGGTAACACTTCCAGACACCGACCAAGTTCACGCTTTCGAAGTTGCAGAACGCCTTCGCAAACATATAGCTAAAGAAGCGATTGCCAATGTTGCCGGCGTTGAAATTCACATTTCCATCAGCATTGGAATTGCGGTGTTCGACCCCGAACAGAAGCATGATGAATTTGCTGCAAATATCCTTAGACAATACTATCAAGGCTGTGATCAAGCTATGTATCAGGCTAAAACAGCAGGCAGAAATCAGTGCGCGCTATCAAATGGGCTCTAGGGTTGCTCGAGCGTGAAACAATAGGGCATGTCCTTACCTAGCACCCCCGATTCATCCGAAATTGAGATCACCCCTGACTACCAGGCCGTGATTGATGCGATTGAGCGGCAAGATCCTTATATCTTTGTGAGCGGCAAAGCCGGTACCGGCAAGACGACCTTGATTGGCTATCTCAGGGAGCATATCCCTGGCAATGTTGTCGTGGTTGCCCCAACAGGTGTAGCTGCCTTGCAAGTGAAGGGCGTCACGATTCATTCCTTCTTTAGACTCCCTCCGCGCTTGATCTTTCCTGAGGAAGATATCAAGCCATTGCGCGATAAACGACTCTATAAAGATATCCGTTTACTCATCATTGATGAAATCTCCATGGTGCGGGCTGATTTAGTGGATGCCATGGATCTCTTCTTACGAGAAAACGGTCCCCATAAAGGTAAACCGTTTGGGGGCATACAAGTACTCTTTGTGGGTGACTTATTTCAGTTGCCGCCAGTAGTCTCCAGTGGCGATATGGAAGTGCTCTCGCAGCGCGGTTACGAAGGTCCTTATTTCTTCTATGCCATGGCCCTCCATCGGAAAGATGTCACCATGATTGAGTTGAGCAAGATCTTTCGGCAAAAAGATGAACGCTTTGCTGAATTGCTCAATCGCATTCGGATTAACCAAGACATCGATGAAGCTTTAGATATTCTCAATCATGAGTGTTTTACTAATGCCAAAGAGATCGATGATCAAACCATTACGCTGACGACCACCAATGCACGAGCAGATCAAATTAATGGGGCAGGACTGAGAGCTCTAGAGACTGAAATCAAAACCTATGCCAGTAAGTCGACGGGTAAGTTCAATGTAGATGAGCGTAATCTTCCTTCAGCAGCAAAGCTCGGATTAAAGGTCGGCGCGCGGGTGATGTTTACGGCCACTGATCCTACTTTTCCAAAACGCTGGGTGAATGGCACGGTAGGAGTGGTGCGTGAATTGCTACCCGACAAAGTGAAGGTACTGGTACAGAAGGGCCCTTATAGCAATACGGTTGAGGTCACGACCCACCAATGGGAATCCTATCGTTATGAGCACGACATGATGTCAGGGAAGATTTCTCCTCAGATTATTGGCACCTATGAACAAATTCCGCTGATGTTGGCATGGGCAGTCACCATTCACAAGAGTCAAGGCAAAACTTTGGATAAAGTCAAAGTGGACTTATCGTCTGGAACCTTTGCTTCTGGTCAAGTATACGTCGCTTTGAGTCGTTGCAGATCAATTGAGGGCATCACTTTACAAAGACCTATTCAAGCCAAAGATGTGAGCTGTGATGAAGAAATCAAACGTTTTTATCTAAATTGTTTAAATTAGGGCAAATTGCCTGCATGAAAGCTTTTCCTAATCGATATAATTTTGTATTGTTTAATTTTCCCTAACTTTTTATTGGTTGATTATGAAACTCCAAACTGCGTTGCTACTGGTTACATCATTCATGGTGAGTTTTATAGCCTCAGGGCAGGCGCAAACTGTGAATCCAATTCCAACAGTCACCGATGATTGGCGTTTCTCTGCCACCGTCAGTGCTTGGGCACCAGCAAGCTGGACTACTGACACAATGGGTAATCGTTCTGCTATATCTGATTCCTCTATTAATCAAAACATTAGCGGATCTGGTGGAATGGCTATGTTTACTTTGGAGGCGCATAAGGGAGATTGGGGCCTAATGGAAGATTTGGTGTACTGGCAATCCACGGGGAGTAGCAATACCTTACGCACTCTTAGGGGTAGGGATAACACGCTGGATTATGGGTACAACGCTGCAGTCACTCAGACTTGACCTCTGCGGTCACCTATACCGCCATTAAATCTTCATCTTTGTACATTGATGGTTTATTGGGTGCCAGATATATTTCATCTACAACTACTATCTCAGATGCTGTTTCTGTCGATCGTGATGGAAGGGTGGTTCGTGCTCACGCTGGCAACCCATCCTATGTTAATCAAACTACTGATCCAGTGATTGGCTTCAAAGGACGCATGAGAGTGATGGATAGTAGTTGGTTTATTCCCTTTTATGTTGATGGTGGCAAGGGCCCTGGTTCAAATAATGGTACTTGGCAGGCTTTGATTGGAGTGGGCGATGCTTTTTCTTGGGGTGATGTGACATTGGCTTATCGTGCAATGGGCTTTCACTTAAAGGACAACACTGGGTCTTCTAACTGGACCAATGCAGGACCTCAACTTTCTGCCACAGTGAATTTTTAGTCTAGCGATTGAGTAAGTGATACAGAATCGGAATGGCAATCGCGCTGATCACACCATTCATGCCCATTGCTAGACTGGCGTAAGTTCCTGCTTCTGGATGAATGCTGAAAGCGCGTGAGGTACCAATGCCGTGCGCACCAATGCCAATTGCAAAGCCTCTTTGCCACCAGGCTTTCATACCCAAAGTATTGAGCACAAAGGGCGCCAAGATCGCTCCTAAAATTCCGGTAGCAACAGCGAAGATCGCAGTCAAGGTTGGCGATACACCAATACGCTCAGCAATACCCATGGCAATCGGTGCGGTGACCGACTTGGGATACATCGCCCCCGTGATCTCTGATCCAGCTCCGAGTAGCTTTGCGATACCGACTGCACTGATGATCGAGACTAATCCACCAGTCAGTAAAGAAGCGACCAGTGGCAGGGACCTTCCCTTGAGACTATGAAGCCCTCGGTAAATCGGTATTGCCAAAGACACTGTTGCCGAGCCCAATAAGAAGTGAATAAATTGGGCGCCCTCAAAGTAACTTGAGTAAGGCATATCGATTGCCTGAATCACGCAACACACCACGAGAATGGCAATGGCTACGGGATTAGCCAAAGGATTATTTTTGAAGTGGTGATAAATCCATAGACCTACTTGATAGGCCGCCAAAGTAATGAATAAAGCAAAGAGGGGGCTACCTGAGAGATAGACCCAAATCTCGACGATGGAGTGTTTCTCAGTCATGGGATGATTTCTCTGAACTCAGAAAGCGAACCACAACAGCCGCAGAGGCAATCGTCAGAATCACGCTACCCACTAAGGCGCAAATAATCGCTAAGGCATTGGCCTTCAATTGAGGCAAAAATAAGACTACTCCAACCGCAGCGGGGACAAATAGGAGGCCAAAATATTGACTGAAGCCATCCGCGACCATGGCTAAATCGGCATTAATGCCCTTGCGCAAGACTAGCCAAAGGATCAGTAAAACCAGGCCAATCACCGGCCCAGGCAGGGTGGGCAAGGCGAACTGCGAAATCAGCTCACCGATACCTTGAAACAGCAGAATTTGTACTAGACCCCAGATCATGTTGAGATCTTACAGGTCGATGATTGTTGCACCGCAATATCATTTTTATTGATTAAGATAAGACCACTTAAAGTAGGGCTTCTATAGAGTTCTGCGAGAAGCGCTTTTATAAAAACACTGTATTCAATTAGGGTCAATCCACAGGAGATAACGAATGGCTAATTTAAATATCAACGGCAAAAAATATGCGGTGGATGTCGATCCAGATACCCCCTTGCTATGGGTCATTCGTGAACAAGTGGGTTTGACCGGAACGAAATACGGTTGCGGTATCGGTGCCTGCGGCGCCTGTACAGTGCTGTTCGAAGGTCAGGCGATGCGCAGTTGCTCTTTGCCAGTCTCTGCTGCTGAAGGCAAGAAGATTGAAACGATTGAGAGCTTGGAGAAGAGCGGCCAGCTTTCGAAGATTCAGAAAGCATGGGTAGAAAAGCAAGTGCCCCAGTGTGGCTATTGTCAGTCCGGCATGGTGATGGCAACTACCGCATTACTGCGGAACAACCCCAGGCCAAGCGATGAAGAAATTAGCGCATCGGTATCCAATATTTGCCGCTGCGGCACTTTCCAACAAGTTCGTGATGCTATTCACGCAGTGATTAAGGCTTAAGGGGAAAACGATGACTATCAATACAACAAACCCTTCCCGTAGAAGTTTTATTGTCGGTTCAGCAGCCATTGCGACTGGCCTGGCTATTGGCTTCGATTTGAATTTCATGTCTTCAGCATCTGCTGCTGAGGGCTCTGGCATGACCTCCATGGCGCCACTCTCATCACCAGAGATTGGAGTCTGGGTTGTAGTCAAGCCCAATGATGATGTCGTCGTTCGTGTGGTTCGTTCAGAAATGGGCCAGGGCACCATCACCGGTTTAGCGCAGATGGTTGCTGAAGAGTTGCAATGTGATTGGAGCAAAGTCAGCTACGAATATCCATCACCAAGCGAAAGTTTGCGTCGTAAACAAGCTTGGGGTAGTTTCTCAACCGGTGGTAGCCGTGGTATCCGTACTTCCGAACAGTATGTTCGTAAGGGTGGTGCAGCAGCGCGCATGATGTTAGTACAGGCGGCTGCAAATCAGTGGGGTGTCCCCGCTTCTGAGTGCCTTGCTTTGAACGGCGTGATTACCCATACGCCATCTGGTCGTAAGACAACTTTTGGTAAGGTCTCAGTAGCTGCTTCACAGCTCCCAGTTCCAGCGGATATTCCTTTAAAAGATCCTAAGGATTGGACTTTGATCGGCAAACCTGTCAATCGTATCGACGGTGTAGCTGATAAGGTAACCGGCCGCCAGGTCTATGCCATTGATTTGAAGATGCCAGGCATGTTGGTTGCTAATATTCGGCAATCGCCTGTCTTTGGTGGCAAGGTCAAAAGCTACGACGCTACTAAAGCGATGAGCATGAAGGGCGTCAAGAAGGTTGTTCCAGTTGGTGATTCAGCTGTGGCTGTAGTTGCTGATACTTTCTGGCAAGCAAAAACCGCGATGGATGCAGTGACGATCGTTTGGGACAACGGCGCTAACGCCAATGTCTCCAGCGCATCGATCAAAAAAATCTTCGAAGAAGGTTTAAATGCAAACGATGCCTTTGTGCACAACAGTAATGGCGACGCGAAGTCTGCTATTGCTGGTGCCAGCAAAGTGATTCAGGCAACGTACTCTTACCCATTCTTAAACCACGCAACCCTAGAGCCTATGAATGCCACTGCGAAGTGGACGCCTGAGCTTTGTGAGGCATGGGTTCCAACCCAGGATGGCGAAGCCTCCTTGGCGGCAGTGATTGCGGCATCTGGCCTTCCTGCTGAAAAATGCGAAGTCTATAAGGTCAATATTGGTGGCGGCTTTGGTCGTCGTGGTGCATTCCAGGACTATGCGGTACAGGCGGTAACGATTGCCAAGCAGATGCCAGGTACGCCTATTAAATTGATCTGGACTCGTGAGGAAGATATGACCCAAGGTCGTTATCACCCTGCAACGATGGCCAAATTAACTGCAGCGATTGATGATAAGAAGAATGTCACTGCGCTGAACATCCGTATCTCAGGTCAGTCGATTCTGGCAGCAGTGCGCCCATTTATTTTGGAAGCCAACCAAGGAAAAGACCCAGCAGTATTCCAAGGCTACGACCCACAAGGTGAGCACGGTTTTGGTTATAGCTTTGATAACTTGAACGTCGACCACGCGATGCGCAATACCCATGTTCCCCCAGGCTTCTGGCGTGGTGTGAACGTCAATCAGAACGCTATCTATATCGAAACTTTTATGGATGAGTTGGCTGAAGCAGTCGGTATGGATGCAGTTCAATTCCGCCTGAAGCACATGCAAAAGTATCCCCGTAATATGGCGGTACTCCAAGCGGCTGCAGACGGTATCGGCTGGACTAAGCCTGCGGCTCCTGGTGTACATCGCGGAATTGCACAGATTAAGGCCTACGGTAGCTATGTCGCTGCAGCCTGTGAGCTCTCTGTGAAGAATGGCAATGAAGTGAAGATTCATCGCATTGTGGCAGCAACTGATCCAAGCTATGCCGTGAACCCTGCGCAGATTGAGCGTCAAGTGGCCGGTTCATTCGTGTTTGGCTTATCTGCACTTTTCGAAGAAGAAATCACCATCGAGAATGGTGCTGTGGTTCAAAAGAACTTCGATACCTTTAACTCGATTCGTTTAGGGCAGATGCCTAAAGTAGAAACCATCTTGATTCAGGGTGGTGGAAGCGAGTGGGGCGGAGTAGGTGAGCCTACGATTGCAGTTGCTGCCCCAGCAGTATTAAATGCGCTGTATCGTGCTACTGGCAAACGGTATCGGGATGTTCCTCTGAAAAATAGCGGCATTAAGTTGGTTTAATTTAGCTTAGCCATTTTTTAGAAGTTGGTATGAGAACAGGGCGTGTATTAGTAATCTATTTACTAGTCACGCTCTTTTTCTTTGGTTATGCAGAGTTGGTATCTGCAGTCACGATTGTGAATGGCGCGATTAGCGAACCCCTTTCAAGTCAAGCAGGCGATCCCGCTCGAGGGCGCGCCATTGTATTAAGTAGACAAAGTGGCTTATGCATCTTGTGTCATAACGGCCCGTTTCCGGAGGAGCAATTTCAGGGAAATTTGGCTCCCGAGCTTGGGGCAAGTGTGGCCCACTATAGTGCAGCTCAACTAAGGGCGCGCTTGGTTAATCCAGCTTATTTCAATCCCAATACCATCATGCCTGCGTATTACCGAAGCGAGGGATTCACTCGTGTCGCACCAAAATATGCAGGTCAGACGATACTATCAGGACAAGAGATCGAAGACGTAATCGCCTTTTTACAAACCCTGAAAACCAAAGCTACTGAGTAAAAACATGAGTGCAATACAGACTAAAAAAAATGTAGGAAGGCGTGATTGGCTCACTCAAGCATTGCTGCTTGGTGTTTCCTTCTGCTTACAGCCATCATTGGTTCTAGCAAAAAAGCCTGAAGCGCTAGAGGCCATTCAAAAAATCATTGGATCGAATGCTTTAAATGAGGGCAAGGTCAAACTTGTTCTTCCCCCATTGATAGAGAATGGCAATCTGGTCGTTCTGAAGGTGGGTGTGGATAACCCGATGACCGAGCAAAACTACGTTAAGGCGATTCATATCATTGCCGAGGGTAATCCACTACCCAATGTGTTTAGCGCCTATCTAACGCCTCGCTCAGGTACTGCCAATATTACGACTCGGGTCCGCTTGGCTGAGTCACAGAAAGTTTGGGCAATTGCTCAGTTAAGCGATGGTAGTTTTTGGCAGAGCTCTGTGCAAACCATGGTCACTACTTCTGCTTGTACGGAGGAGCCATGAGCAAAACCTCTCGTACCGTCATCACCATGCCTGATAAAGCCAAGCGGGGTGAGATTATTGAGATTCGGGCAATTGCACAACATGATATGGAGACCGGCTTTCGTTACGACCAAACCGGTAAACGTATTCCGCGGGACATCATCAGAAATTTCACCTGCTCCTATGGCGGCGTTGAGGTATTCAAATCCGATTTTTATCCAGGCGTTGGTGCTAACCCGATGGTGATCTTCACTACGATCGCCACCGAAAGTGGAACCCTCCAGTTCGAATGGACCGGTGATGATGGTTATGAAGCGCTGAATCAAGCTCAGATTACGGTTACGTGAGAATCATCCGCATCATTGCCTGCTGTATTGGGATTGCTAGCGCTTACCTAGTGACTGCCGATGCGCAAACTCCAGCCAGACAATCGGGCTATGAATCTATGTCTGCAGAAAATAAAGCCTTACAGGATGATCCTAGTGCCAATCCTGCGCTCTTCTGGTTGATGGATGGTCAAACGCTTTGGAAGGAAGTTCTTGGGCCTAAACAAAAGTCTTGCGCTTCATGTCATGGTGAATCTGCGCAATCCATGAAGGGAGTAGCAACCCACTACCCGAAGGTGATCATTGGAAAATTGCAAACCCTTGAGGGGCAAATCAATCAATGCCGTGCATTCAATCAAGGTCTACCGAAGTTTGCTTACGAAAGCAAGGAGCTCTTAGCGCTTACCGCTTTTGTGGCAACCCAGTCCAAAGGATTGCCGATCGCCGTTGATGAGACGGCTGTTAATCGGGTCGATCTTAAAAAGGGGCATGACTGGTTCTATCAACGCATGGGTCAGCTCAATCTCTCTTGCGCTCAGTGCCATGAAGAGCGTGCTGGTTTGAAGCTGGGAGGGAGCATCATTCCACAAGCCCATCCCACTGGATACCCCATCTACCGCATTGAATGGCAAAGTCTTGGCTCACTAGAGCGGCGCTTGCGGAACTGTATGAATGGAGTTCGTGCTCAGCCCTTTGAATACGGTTCTACTGAAATGGCTCAGCTAGAGCTGTTTCTGATGTTGCGGGCGAGAGGTATGCCGCTCGAAACGCCCGCAGTCCGGCCTTAGTCTGAGAAAACCACTGAAGTAGCTCCGTTATTCAAGACGCGGTCATGCAAGTAATAGCGCAGAGCACGAGACAAAACTGTGCGCTCTAGATCGCGACCTTTGCGCACTAAATCATCTGGAGTATCACCATGGGTGACGCGTGTGACGTCCTGTTCAATGATAGGGCCCTCATCAAGATCACTGGTGACAAAGTGAGCGGTCGCCCCGATCAGCTTGATGCCTCGCGCGTGGGCTTGGTGATAGGGCTTAGCCCCTTTGAAGCTAGGCAGGAATGAGTGATGCACGTTAATACAACGACCCGTTAATTCTTTAGAAAGATGATCGGACAAAATTTGCATATAGCGCGCCAGAATCACCATATCGACTTTTTCTTTGGCGATGATATCGAGTAGCTTGCCCTCTTGCTCGGGCTTGTTTTCTGGGGTGACGGGCAGGTGATAAAAGGGAATATCAAAGAAATCAATACTGGAATACACCTCGCGCGGATGGTTAGAGACGATGCCGCAAATAATCATGGGGAGTTCACCAATGCGCCAACGATAAAGCAGATCAACTAGGCAGTGGTCGAGTTTGGAGGCCATGATTAAGACGCGCTTGAGGTCTTTAACGGCACGCAAATTCCAAGTCAGCTCGAAGCGCTTGGCAATCTCAACAAAACCAGCCCTTAAAGTAGCGGCATCTACAGGACAACTAAAGCTCACGCGCATGAAGAAACGCTTGGAAGCCTTGTCATCAAACTGCTGCGCTTCTTCAATATCGCCACCAGCTTGAAAGATATAGGTAGAAACAGCGGCAACGATGCCAGGTTTATTGGGGCAGGTGAGTGTGAGGTAGTAGTTTTCAGATGTCATAGGATGATTTTAGACCTAGGTAGGTAATTTGGGCAGGGCTTATTGAGAATTTGCGCTTGAGCTAGTGTCTGCTGGCCCCAAGTAAAGCTCGCTTTTATCGGTAATAGGCGGGAATGCTTTATCAATACAAATGGGCTTTGAGTCCACGACATTGAAAAAATTGCATTCCTTTTTAGTTGCTGCAGAGACAGCATGCTCTAGCGGCGACTTACCAGTAGCCACTGAGGTTGCTGCACTGGCAGTTGTTACTGGGTAGGCTGCCGCTGTTGCAGTGACGGTGCTTCCAGCAGAGCTACCAATAGCGGCAAGTGGGGCAGCACAGCCATTGAGGAGAGCGATACATAGCAGAGGGACCCATAGCCTGATGACCAGGACGCGAACGAAGCAGTTGTTACTTGCTGCGGCAGGCAACGTTAAAGACTCCAGCTTGCCAAGAGTTTTGAGGTACAGCTTCGTAAGGACTGTCAGGAGTAGGGTTGGTAGAAACCAGTTTGCCGCCACCATTCTTACCACCGAATTCTTTGAACTCAATTGGTCGATAAGTTGCGTTGGAGCAATTGAATTCATTTAAGCCAATGATGGAATTCACAGGCGCTTTAGTCTGCTGATTTTCACCAGGTTTCTTGAAATTCAACAGCGACATGATTTGGGCTTTATCACCAGTGCGTTGGAGTGTTTCGACATCTACTGACACGCTCATGAGCTCGTTGTAACCCAGCTCTTGCCAAGCGGCAACAGCACTCATGATTGGGAGCATTGAGAGAACGGCAAAGGTAGTGAGGTATGACAATTTTTTCATGGTAATTTCTGTTATTAGTGTGATGATCTTATTCTAAACAGCTTAAATGACGCATCGCCAATTTTTAGCGGTGATTCAGTTCAAGCTGACGATCGATCTTCTCTGGTTTCATCTGCAAGGGTAGGTACTCCCCATTGGCCCAGAGCGGCTGCATATTGCGATATCGTTGACTTTGGACCCAGCCTGATTGGCCGGTCTGGTAAATAAAAAGAGACTTTTCTAGGTCCGATAAATCATAAATGGCCCTCAAGCTAGGCGCCTGTTTGGTTTCAAATGGATTGGAAGAGTTCATTAACTCTAGACGCCCGACATTAATAGTGTAGTTATCGCCAGGCACAGGGATCTCTAGATCAAAGATCTTCGCCAGAAATGGTACTTGACTAAAAGGGCGATGCTCTGAGATTGCAATATGCGCCTTGCCATAGATCCAATTTTTGGGATCATTGCCAAATTGGTTGCTCAGTTGATCTAAGGCCTTATCAAAAGCAATATTGGCAGCGTCGGCGCAAGTTTCGACATTGGCTGTTTTTGAGTTATCACACCATGGGCTATCGGGGTTTCTCAGTTGCACGAGTAGAGATTGTCTAAAGCTGCGTGGACCGTAATATTCAGTAAACAAATTACCTAAGCGCCCAAAGAGTTGACGCGTGAGTTGATCTGCCCAGGCGCTGAAGACGAGCGCTCCAACACTATCTTTCTTCATGTCACCATCAAAATCTTTACTGAGAGCTTGCGCTTGTGCAGCCAGAGGATGATTGGATTGAATCGACTTAAAGAGCCCCAGCATTGGCGTATTGCCCAAGGAGAGTGTATCACTCTGCATGGCTTTCATGCTATCCATATTGTGAATGTCTTTGGCCTTAATTAGCTGAACAATTCGGTCATAGCGCGCTGGAAAATCCCAGTCTGCTGTTAGTGGATTAGGGTTGTTGCTTGCAATAATCTCTTGGTTGGCTGTAGCAATCCAACCTTGCTCAGGATTGGTGCTAGCAGGCAGTTGATCAAATGGAATATAGCCAGTCCAGTCATATTGCTTGTCCCAGCCAGGCGCTGGAGCCACACCGTACAGACCTTGATTCAGAATTCTTTTGGGTGCCACGCCGGCAGCCTGATAAGCAATATTGCCTTCAAGGTCTGCTAGGACGACGTTTTGCATTGGAGCGTAATTTTGGCGCAAGGCTTTTTTGAACTCATCGATACTGCCAGCACGATTCATTTCTAGCAGACCAGCAACGGATTGATTTTCTTCATCAAGCGCAGTCCAGCGTAAGGCCATTGCAAACTTGTCGGTATTAATAATGTTTTTGAGTTTGGAGAAGCTATCCGAAATGACTGGACCATGACGAGTCTCTTTGACTAAGAAGCGCACGGGCTCAGAATCTTTAACATCAATGATCTCTTGACGAACTCTAAAGGGAAGTTGTTTATCTGGGCCCCGATACATCACGGGATTTTTCGCATCAATCTGCTCGATATAAAGATCTTGTACATCGGGATTGGTGTTGGTAAAGCTCCACGCCAGTTTGTCAGTTCTACCCAGAATCACCGCCGGAATGCCTGGTAGTGTGCCGCCCATGACATTCAGTCCAGGCGCATCGAGATGAGCAAAGTACCAGACGGATGGCGCTGATAAGCCCAGGTGTGGGTCATTTGCTAATAAAGGTTTTCCGGTATCGGTATGTTTGCCGGCAATCGCCCAGTTATTTGAACCGATGCCTTCTTGACCCCCTGGAAAATATTCCATTGCCATCTTCATGGCAGAACTCATGGGGACTTTGCTTTGCTGATCTTGTTTCGCTTGCTTATAGATGCCCAGGTCTTGATACAACTTAGCAAAGTCCATCTTAGTAACTTGCTCACCAGAGTCGTAGGGCGGCATGACATCCCAGACCTCTTTGGTGCTGAGATATTGTGCAAGCTCGAAGCGCTCCACTTCACGTTGCCAATTGCCTCCAAGATCCAAACTCATCATGAGCATCCAAGCTAAACTATCGCTGGGAGTCCAGTAACCCGGTTTAGATCCAGTGAGAAAATATTCAATGGGTAAAGCCCAGCCCAATTGGGCATTCCCCGTATTAACACCATCGGCATAGGCTTGTAACAAACGCTTGGCTGCAACAGGGTATCGATCGTACTGTCTTTCAGCAGCATGTTTAATGCCAAGGGTTCTTAAAAATCGATCGACGGGAACGGTTTCACTTCCCAGAATTTCAGAGAGGCGACCACTCGCAATACGGCGATTCATTTCCATTTGCCATGAGCGCTCAGTGGCATGCAAATAGCCAAGTGCAAATAAGGCATCGGCAGAGTTATTGGCTTTGATATGAGGAATGTCGGCCTGATCAAAGCTAATGACAACATCGTCACCTAAACCCCTGAGGGTCCGTTTGCCAGAAACGTTAGACTGAGCCGAGACTAGATAAAAGACAATCGCAAAAGCAGCGATTGCTAGCAGGGCTCCCACCGCCAAGAGCATGATCCTGATGATGGGGGTAATTCCTTTGAATTCTAAAAAGCGTTTCATGTCCTTAGTTTAGTGGTTTTAGAACTCTTCTCCCTTGCAGGAAGCCCTCTAGACGGGGCTCTACAGGAGAAAACCCCTCCTGCATGCTAAAATTCGATGGTCTTGATTTATTTAGCGCTGCAGTTTCTGCTAGTGCGAGCCCGAGTGGTGAAATCGGTAGACACAGCAGATTTAAAATCTGCCGACTCAAAAAAGTCGTGCCGGTTCGATTCCGGCCTCGGGCACCACCATTCGATATGAGTTTACAAAAGCGCATTCCTCCCCTCGCAATACAGATGAGCTTGATTGGCTTGGTATTGGGCTTTGGAATTGCCAAAGCTGAGACCATGGCATTCACATGCGTGCGATCGAATGGGGCTTACTCTGAGGAATACGATCTCAAGATCGTTTCAGCTAATCCCAAAAACCCCAAAGATAAAGCGAAGGTCTTCTTGGATGGTCGTGATTTAGATCAACATGATGCACAAGGCTATCAGGAGATCAAGAACGTTCAAATCACTAAAAGTGCTGTGTCATTTATGACGGACACTTTCTTTGAGCCAGAGATATTAGATGGTGTGAAGTATGCGTCCGGAACAGTGGTCGCTATCACAAGCATCCAGCGAGATACTGGACAACTCAAAAAAGTGGAAACGGTTACGGGTGGTATCTTGGCAAAAACCTTGGGCGAGGGCACCAAGGTTTATACCGAACAGTGTCAAGCAGTGCTTAATCCGGCTCCGTAATAAACCCCAACTTCGTTAAACCAGCTCGTTTAGAAGCAGCTAAGACCTTGGCCACATAATCATATTGCACGGATTTATCTGCGCGCAGATTAATTTCAGGTTGCGGATCCTCTTGTGAGGCTTTATCCGCATTCTCATTGTAGGTTTTGAGACTTACTGGAGTGCTATTCCAATAGATTTGACCCTTTGCATCAATAGACACTTGCACTGACTCCGGCTTTACTTCATTACGCGCACTACTGGCCTTAGGCAACTCTACTTTTACAGCTTGCTGAATGACGGGGAGGGTAATAATGAAAATGATCAAGAGCACCAGCATGACGTCCACCATCGGCGTCATATTGATTTCCGACATGATGCTGTCTTCGTTTTGATCGTTTTGAATATTAAACGACATATTTATTCTCCGGACTTCACGCGCGCACCAGTCACAAAATACGCCAGCAGATCATTGCCAAAGCGATTGAGATCGGCAATCAGTAATTTATTGGCACGATTGATTGCGTTAAAACTCAGTACTGCTGGAATTGCTACAGATAAGCCGAGGGCAGTCATGATGAGAGCCTCACCAATCGGCCCTGCAACTTGATCGATCTGTGCGCTACCGGAGCTGCTGATCGAAATCAGTGCGTGATAGATGCCCCATACGGTGCCGAATAAGCCTATAAAAGGAGCGATGGAGCCAGTTGATCCCAGAAAAGTTAAACCTTTCTGAAATTGGGCTGCCACACCATCAATACTATTTTTAATGCTACGAGCCATCCACTCAGAGTAGTTGAGGGTTTGCAATAACTCGCGATGATTGGTGGATTGGCTTTGGTGATGGTTTGATGCTGATGAGGCTTCTTTTGCAATCTTGTAATAGGGATTAAAGCTGTCATTGCTAAAGCTATGTAGGCCATCTTCATAGGAAGTGGCGCGCCAAAAGCGTTCTACTTCGGGCATCAGTTTGCGTAATTTACGAAGATCCCAGAGGTGATTGAAGAGGATGACCCAAGTGATGATTGAGCACGTCAACAGAATAATGCCGACAAAGCGGGTAGCGAAGTCACCTGTGATCCAAAGATTTGCGATGCCGAATGGAGTATGCATAAGATTAATTCTTGAGATTAAATTTAATTAAAAGGTTGGTAGAAATTTTGTTCGGTACACCATTGACTAAATACGGTTTGAAACGATAGCGCTGACCAATTTCCATTGCAGCACGATCTAAACGCGGAAAAGTGCTAGACCTCAATAAGGCCACATTCTCCACATTACCAGCTTGATCAATGATCAGTCGCACAACCACTGCACCTTGCTCTCCAGAGCGCTTCGAGAAGGATGGATAGTAAGCGTCGGCATCAGGCTCGTAGATGACTTCCAGTTTACCAATGTCAGTTTGAATGGGGGTGCCGCCCGCACCTGCCGAGGAGGCGGGGGCAACTGCCGCATTGGGAGGGCTATTGCTAGGAGCCTGCTGACTACTTTGCGGTGTGGGTGGCGAACTTTGTTGTTGGGTCTCTGGGGGCTTAGGCGCTTTACTGGATTTGTCCTGAGTCGTTTTTTCTTTGGGCTGGGGCTTGGGGGTTGGTGGCGTTGGCGGGGTGACTGGCTTAGGTGGCGGGGTCGTTGCTTTGGAGGCGGCAGGTGGTGCAGCTTCAGGCGAGGTCAAGCTAATCGCAACCCGCTCTTCATTTGGGGTATCGGCAGCAAAATGAAAATGAAGCAAACCGAGGAAGGGCAAGCAGTGTAATAAGAGCACGATGACAATAATGGTGCGCTCCGTTTTATTAAACGGCAGATGGGCATCGAGTCGATTTAGTAGAGATGCCATCAGGATTCCAGCGCTGTTAATCGAGCGGCACTAAGCGCATGACCCGCTAGGTCTGCATTCATCAATTCTTGAGCCATTTGCTGCAGCTTGGCTTCATCTTTACTGCTAATAAAACAGACGGCTCCGAGGGTAGATCTGCTACTCTCATTTTCCTTTGCAGGGTATCTTGCCTCTAACTGTCTTTTAAGCTGACGAACTACCGCTTCGCTGGTATCAATGATTGTCATGGAGTCACCCAAGAGTTTGCGGATCGACTGCCTTAAAAAAGGGTAGTGAGTACATCCCAAGACAAGGGTATCTGCTCCTGCTTCCTGTATCGGTAGCAAGTGAGTTGCCAATAGTTCTAGGGTTTCAGAATCATTTGCGGCACCCGCTTCAATCAAGGGCACTAATCCAGCACCGGCTTGTTTGATGATTCGGCAGTGAGCAGGTAAGGTGGCAAGCAAGGCATTGAATTTATCGCTATTGAGGGTGGCCTCGGTTGCTAAGACTCCAACAACACCATTTTGGCTTTGCATCGCAGCAGGTTTGATGCCTGGCTCAACCCCAATGATGGGAATCTCACTTAACTCGGCCCGAATCTGTGCAATAGCCTCAGCAGTAGCGGTATTACAAGCCACCACAATGGCATCGCAACCTTGCTTTGCTAAATGATGACAAAGGGCCAGGCTTCTTGCGCTAATCCACTCGCTGGATTTTTCACCATAAGGGGCGTTAAGCGAATCAGCTAAATAGATATAGTCATGCTCGGGCAATTGATGGAGGGCTTCATCCAGAATGGATAAGCCCCCTACACCAGAATCAAATACGCCGATGAGTGCCAAATGATTGATCCAAAGAAGTTACAGGCTTAAGCAATCGTGACCGGAATATTGCCGATCTTTGCTGACCACTCTTTGGGCCCTTCAATGTGCATTGATACGCCCTGAGAATCGACTGCAACAGTCACTGGCATATCTTTGACGTCGAACTCATAAATTGCTTCCATCCCTAAGTCCGCAAAGGCAAGCACGCGTGACTTCTGAATTGCTTTAGAGACGAGATAAGCTGCGCCACCAACGGCCATCAGATAAGCAGAGTGATGTTTCTTAATCGCTTCAATCGCAACTGGGCCACGCTCAGCTTTACCGATCATGGCAATCAAGCCCGTCTTGGCTAGCATCATCTCGGTAAATTTATCCATGCGGGTGGAGGTGGTTGGGCCTGCTGGGCCAACGACTTCATCGCGGACAGGATCCACTGGACCAACATAGTAGATCACCCGATTCTTAAAGCTCACCGGTAACTCTTCACCCTTGGCTAGCATGTCCTGAATACGTTTATGGGCAGCATCGCGGCCTGTCAATATTTTGCCGTTCAGCAATAGGGTATCGCCAGGCTTCCAAGCTGCAACTTCCTCAGGAGTGAGGGTGTCAAGATTGATGCGTTTGGATTTTTGAACATCGGGCGTCCAAGTCACATCCGGCCAATCTGAAAGTGACGGTTTCTCAAATACTGCAGGGCCATCGCCATGTAAGTGAAAATGAATGTGTCGTGTTGCGGCACAGTTCGGAATCATTGCTACGGGTAAAGAAGCCGCATGGGTTGGGTAATCCAAGATCTTCACATCGAGCACTGTTGCGAGACCGCCCAGGCCTTGTGCACCAATACCCAATTTGTTGACCTTCTCGTATAACTCCAGACGCAATTCATCAACACGATTTTTAGGGCCTTCAGCAATCAGTTGCTGAATATCAACTGGACCCATTAAAGATTCTTTAGCGAGCAGCATCGCCTTCTCAGGTGTGCCGCCAATACCAATTCCTAGGATTCCAGGAGGGCACCAACCAGCACCCATTGTTGGGACCGTTTTGAGCACCCAGTCGACGATGGAGTCCGAAGGGTTAAGCATCACCATCTTGGCTTTGTTTTCAGAGCCGCCCCCTTTGGCAGCGCAAATGACTTCAACGCCGTCACCCGGTACGATTTCATAATGAATGACTGCTGGGGTGTTATCACCCGTGTTGCGACGTTTGCCCGCAGGATCTTGCAGAACAGAAGCGCGCAACATGTTGTCGGGATTAAGGTAAGCACGGCGTACACCCTCGTTGACCATATCGCTCACACTCATCTTGGCATCTTCCCATTGCACGTTCATGCCAATTTTGAGAAAGACTACGGCAATACCAGTGTCCTGGCACATCGGACGATGACCTTCTGCACACATACGGCTATTAGTCAAAATCTGAGCAATCGCGTCTTTAGCGGCAGCTCCTTGCTCTAGCTCATAGGCGCGACCCATAGCTTGAATAAAGTCTTTAGGGTGGTAATAAGAAATGAATTGGAAGGCATCGGCGATGCTTTGAATGAGGTCGTTTTGTTTGATCTTGGTCATGGTTTTCTACCCAAATTTGTCATGTTTGCCATATTTTAAGGGTTTGCCATAGAGCAAATCCCCCGTTTTTTCACTTATCTTCTAGGGTCTAGAGGATACATCTCCCCAGTGGCTAATTAGTGTTAATTCATAGAGGGCAGTCAGCATGGAACCATTAATGCACGAAAACCGTGTTTTTCACCCACCCGAGGACTTTGTAAAGGGTGCCGCCATTCCTGGAATGGAGGCCTATAACAAGTTATGCGCTGAGGCCGAGAAAGACTACGAAGGTTTTTGGGGGCGCCTGGCTAAAGAGAATATTTACTGGAAAAAGCCCTTTACTAAGGTTCTAGATGAATCCCAGCCACCGTTCTATAAGTGGTTCGAAGATGGCCTAACGAATGCCTCTTATAACTGTTTAGATATCAATATTCAAAAAGGAAATGGCGCCAAAAAGGCCATCATTTTTGAAGCCGATGATGGCACCGTAACCGAGGCCACTTATCAAGACTTACTCGATCGTGTTTGCAAAATGGCAAATGCTTTGCGCAAGATGGGTATCAAGTCTGGCGATCGCGTCATTATTTATATGTCGATGTCGATTGAAGGCATTGTGGCGATGCAGGCCTGCGCCCGTATTGGTGCAACCCACTCGGTAGTCTTCGGCGGCTTCTCCGCCAAATCCTTGCAAGAGCGTATTGTTGACGTTGGCGCAGTTGCGGTGATTACTGCTGACGAACAATTGCGTGGTGGTAAAGCACTGCCACTCAAAGTGATCGTGGACGAAGCATTGGCCTTAGGCGAGTGCGAGAAAGTGAAGAACGTCATCGTTTACAAACGTACCGGTGGCAATATTCCGATGACCGCTGGGCGCGACGCTTGGATGCATGACGTGGTTGCCAACGAATCTACCACTTGCGAACCAGAGTGGGTGAGCGCTGAACATCCCTTGTTTGTGCTCTACACCTCAGGCTCAACTGGCAAGCCCAAGGGCGTACAACACTCCACTGGCGGTTACTTATTGTGGGCGATTCTCACAATGAAGTGGACCTTTGACATTAAACCTAGTGACATCTTCTGGTGTACTGCCGATATTGGTTGGGTTACCGGCCACTCTTACATTACCTATGGCCCATTAGCGGTAGGCTGTACTGAGATTGTGTTCGAAGGTGTGCCAACCTATCCCAACGCAGGTCGCTTCTGGGACATGATTGCCAAACACCAAGCAACCATTTTCTACACCGCACCAACCGCAATTCGTTCTTTAATCAAGGCCGCTAGCGGAGATGAGTCTGTTCATCCTAAGAACTACGATTTGTCTTCACTCCGTCTTCTAGGTTCAGTGGGTGAACCAATTAATCCTGAAGCATGGATGTGGTACTACGAGCATGTTGGCGGATCACGTTGTCCGATTGCCGATACTTTCTGGCAAACCGAAACTGGTGGTCATATGATTTCTCCAATGCCTGGTGCAACTCCAATGATTCCAGGTTCGTGCACCTTGCCACTGCCTGGCATTATGGCGGCGATCGTCGATGAAGCTGGGCATGATGTGCCAAACGGAAGTGGCGGTATCTTGGTTGTGAAGCGTCCATGGCCTTCGATGATTCGCACGATTTGGAATGATGCCGATCGTTTTGTGAAGTCTTACTTCCCAGAAGAGTTGGGCGGTACTTTGTATCTCGCTGGTGACGGTGCGATCCGTAATAAAGAGACGGGCTACTTCACGATTACTGGTCGTATCGATGATGTCTTGAACGTTTCTGGACACCGCATGGGTACGATGGAAATCGAATCTTGCCTAGTGGCTAATCCGTTGGTTGCTGAAGCAGCGGTAGTGGGCCGTCCTGACGATATGACTGGCGAAGCGATTTGTGCTTTCGTGGTTCTGAAAGGTGGCAGACCCACTGGCGATGAAGCCAAGAAGATTGCAACCGAGTTGCGTAATTGGGTTGGTAAAGAGATTGGGCCAATTGCTAAACCCAAGGATGTGCGCTTCGGTGATAACTTGCCTAAGACCCGTTCTGGCAAGATCATGCGCCGTCTCTTACGTGTGATCGCTAAAGGCGAAGAGGTCACTCAAGACACTTCTACCCTTGAGAATCCAGCGATTTTGGACCAGCTCAAGCAGTCTTTATAAGTCTTTCTCAGACACACCCTTTCGGGAACCGTATAATCGTGGGTTCCGGAAGGGTGGATGAGCGGTTTAAGTCACACGCCTGGAAAGCGTGCGTAGGTTAATAGCCTACCGCGGGTTCGAATCCCGCCCCTTCCGCCATATTTAATTAATCAGACCCCTAAGCTTCCATGAAATCTTTTTCGATCGGCAAGTACTTGGGGGTTTTGTCTTTTTGTTTACTGCTAAGTAATCCCGTCTCAGCACAAACTGCATCTGTAGCTGTCGCTGCCAATATGAAAGATGCTTTTACTGCGATTAACAGTGCATTCATTGCTAGCGGTAAACCGGAGATGCGAATCGTCTATGGCTCATCTGGCAACTTTGCCTCTCAAATCATGAATGGCGCTCCATTTAATCTATTCATCTCTGCAGATGAAAGTTATCCACTTGAGCTTTATAGAAATGGCAAGACAGTCGATGCAGGCAAAGTCTATGCAATTGGTAAGTTAGTGATGTTGACCAAGAGCTCTAGTGGCATCAAACTCAATACAGATAAAACTGAGCTAGCAAGAGTCATTGCTAAGGCCAATAAGATTGCGATTGCTAAGCCCGAGCTTGCACCTTATGGCAGAGCGGCGGTGGAATATCTCAAGGCAGTAGGTCTATGGGATGTTGCGAAAGATAAACTGGTCTATGCAGACAATATTGGCATGGCAACGATGTTTGTCTCGACTGGTGCCGCTGATCTGGGTTTTACCGCCTTATCGCTCGCCAAGTCACCTGAGCTTGTAAAAGAGACGAGTTACCTTTTGCTTGATGAGAGCCTGTACGAGCCTATTAAGCAACGCATGGTTCTCATCAAGGGCGCGCCGCCAGAGGTCAGCGATCTTTATCAATTCATGCAATCTACTAAAGCAAGGCAGATTTTGCTCCAATCCGGCTATAGCCTGCCTAGTAATCAGCAATAGGCCTCGCTAAACCTTGCATGATTTATTGTTCTAAGGGTATATGTAAAGCGGCATGAAGCGCTTATCAATTTATAGTAAAGTCAATTTTTAGGATTTGTTACCTGGAGATCGTATGTCCCTCAGAATTAATGATATTGCCCCAAACTTTAAGGCCAAGACCACCCATGGCGAAATCGACTTTCATCAATGGATTGGCGATTCTTATGCGATTTTGTTCTCGCATCCCAAGGATTTCACACCCGTTTGTACCACTGAGTTGGGTTATATGGCGAAGATCGAAGAAGAGTTCACTAAGCGCAATACCAAGCTGATTGGTTTGTCGATTGATCCAGTAGAAAATCACAGTGGCTGGGCAAAAGATATTGAAGAGACGCAAGGCCATGCAGTCAAGTACCCCATGATTGGTGATACGGATTTGGCGGTTGCGAAGTTGTACAACATGCTGCCTGCGGGTGAAGTGGCCTCTGATGGAAGAACTGCTGCAACCAATGCTACCGTACGCTCGGTATTCATTGTTGGTCCAGATAAAAAAATTAAATTGACCATGACTTACCCAATGACGACAGGTCGTAATTTCAATGAGATCTTGCGTGCACTCGATTCCATTCAGTTGACTGCCAAACATAAAGTGGCTACCCCTGTAAATTGGAATCATGGTGATGATGTCATCATCGCGGGCTCTGTTTCAGATGAGGATGCGAAGACCCTGTTTCCTGAGGGATGGAAAGCACCAAAGCCTTATTTACGAATTGTGAAGCAGCCTAAGTAAGCATCCAATAACAGCCCACTTTGGGCTGTTTTGTTATCCACTCAGACCTCATGACCCAAAGTAAGCCTTATACCCAGATTCGAGTCGGCGCCGTATTGCTGGCTGCAGGCGAGGGTAGTCGGATGGGCAATATCCCGAAGTGCCTTATTCAGCTTGATGGCCTGACACTGTTGCAAAGACAACTGATTGCGTTATCAGAGGCCGGTGTTGATGAGGTGGTGGTCGTGAGTGGTCATCATCATCTGGCTGTAGAGCGCGAGCTGGCGGCATTGAAATCACTAAACCCAATGCGAGTGATACGAAATGCGCATGCGAATGAGGGGCAAGCTACATCAGTGCGACTAGGTATAGAAACCTTGGGGAGTGATTTTGATGCAGTGATCATGGCGCTATCTGATCAGCCCTTCATTGACTCTCATGACATCAAAGCACTGATTGCCACTTTCAAGAAAAGAACTGTTGGCGAGATTATTTTGCCAATGTTTAATGGACAAAGAGGCAATCCCATTATTTTGAGTGGCTCAGTTATCAAAACCATTTTGGCATCCGGAGCAAAAATGGTATGCCGTAATTTCATGGATCAACATCCTGAGTTGGTTCATCAATGGCAAACTCAAAACGACCACTATGTGGTGGATGTTGATACACCCGAAGATCTGAAAGCACTTTCTAAAAATACGGGCTTGATCTTTAGTCTTCCAAATTCCGGCAGCCTCTAGGAATCGGATTATTATTTCTTGCTATGGAAAATCTAGACCTCATCGTACTGAGAGCACTGCTTGATTGGAGATGCGCTGGTAAAAAAGTGCTGCTAGCAACCGTAGTGAGAACCTGGGGTTCATCCCCTCGGCCCGTGGGATCAATCATGGCCTTATGCGAAGACGGAAGCGTGGTTGGTAGTGTCTCAGGTGGTTGCATTGAGGATGATCTGATTCGGAACTACAGCGGGCTGAAGGATTTTCCGCTCGACCAGCAAAGTGCACCCCAATTTCTTAAATATGGTGTGACAGCAGATGAGGCCCATCGTTTTGGTTTACCTTGTGGCGGCACTCTAGAAATCCTGCTTGAGTTCAATGTGGATATAGAACCACTAGAAAAACTCATCAACGAGTTAATGGATGGCAAGCTGGTTGCGCGTGAGACAGAACTCAAAACAGGGACAGTCACTTTGCAGGTGATTGCTCAGCCTGCGGCGCTGTCAATTAATGAGACGGTACTCAGTAACACCTTTGGACCTGAATACCGCATGCTCATTATCGGTGCCGGTCAGCTATCGGAGTATCTGGCAACCATGGCCTTATTCAATGGCTTTAGTGTGACCATCTGTGATCCTCGTGAAGAATACCGTGGCAGCTGGAAGCTCTCTGGTGTTACCCTCAGCTCAAAGATGCCTGATGATCTAGTGCAAGAGATGAAGCTTGACAGTCGTAGTTGTGTAGTTGCGCTAACCCATGACCCCAAGTTAGATGACCTTGCCTTATTAGACGCTTTGCAAACTGAAGCCTTCTATGTGGGCGCGATTGGTTCACGCAGAAATAGTGATGCCAGACGCCAGAGAATGATTGAGCATTTTGGTCATACTGAAGAGTCCATCGCTAAACTCAAAGGCCCAGTGGGAATTTACATTGGGAGCAAGACGCCCCCAGAGGTAGCCGTGAGTGTCATGGCTGAAATATTGGCAGTCAAGAATGGGGTGAAGCTACCCGAGTCCTCACAAGTGAGTTATGCAAAGGAGTTGTTATGAGATTTCTGAAAAAACCGTTTTTTGCTATTTTGGCAAGTCTCGCTTTTTTGCCAGTTCAAGCTGAGGAAGCATGGCCTAATCACCCTGTGAAATTTATCGTAGGGTTTGGGCCGGGCGGTGCAAATGATCTGGTGGCTCGAGTTGTCGCTGAAGGGGTATCCAAACAACTGAATCAAACGGTGATTGTTGAGAACAAGCCAGGAGCAGGATCTACTTTAGGTGCCGATATCGTGGCGAAGAGTGCGCCAGATGGCTATACCTTTTTTGTAAGTGCTGGTGGCATCATCACCAATCCCATGATCAAGTCTTCGATGCCTTACAAAGAGGGTGACTTGGTGCCGGTAGGTTTGCTCACGATCAGTCCTTCGATCATCGTGGTGTCTAGCGATTCAAAGATCAATAGCATCAAGGATCTCTTTGCTCAAGCTAAGACACCTAAGGGTATTAATTTCTCTACCGCCGGCACTGGAAGTACACCCCACTTTGTAGCTGAAATGCTATCGATCAAGGGTGGCGGTAAGTATGAAATCATTCCGTACAAGAGTGGCTCAGAAGGGATGGTGGCTGTGATCTCCAACCAAGTGGATGCGACTTCTGAGGCGAGTGTAGTGGTCATTCCGCAAATTCAGGGTGGCAAACTAAAGCCGATTGCCTCAACCTGGAATAAGCGGATTACGGCTTTACCGAATGTGGCAACTGCTAAAGAGCAGGGTTACCCTGAGATTTTCATCGGTCACTGGGCTGGGGTGTTTGCGCCCAAAGGAACGCCCGATGCCATCTTGGAAAAAATGAATCAAGCGATTAACGCAGCGCTAAAAACAACAGCAGTCCAAAGTCGCCTGATTCCTCAGGGTATCGAGCCTGCTCCAGGAAGTCGTGCAGTTTTTGCCAAGTTTCTGGCTGATGAGAAAGCCCGGCTCGAGCCGATCGTCAAGCGCTCCAATATGAAGGAAGACTAATTAAGGGGTTTAATCTGTAGTTTTCTAAATTTCACAATCCCACCAGCGGATTGCAGGGCAATGGGTCCCTCAGTAAATTTAGAGTCTTGCCCATCGGCTACGGTTACCACCCCGTTCATCACAACCTTGAAGTGAGAGCCATTTGCGGTGATCTCAAAAGTATTCCACTTGCCAGCTGCCTTTGGTACAGGATTTACTTTGGCAACATCCACAATGGCGCCAGTCGCATAGTTTTTGATCGGGGCGCTTATCAAAAATATTGACTTCATAAGCGTTATCCGAAGTTACCTTAGTGCGATCTTGGCAACGTAAAAAGATGCCACTATTCGCGTCTTCATTCGCCCAAAACTCAGCTCGAATGACAAAGTTTTTATAGGATTGATCGCTGACCAAGAAGCCCATCGCTTTATTGCCCTCCACAATGCCATTTCCAACTACCCAGCTCCCGTTGCCGATAATGCTCCAACCATTTAAGCTTTGTCCATCAATGAGATTGATAAAACCGTCTTTGTCAGTCTGTGCGAGTGTGATGCTGCTAAATGCAGTTAGCGTGCAAAAGGCGAGGGCGCCCAATAATTTAGTGGTGTTGGCGAACATCAAAGTCTCCGATTTTTTAATGGTTATGTTTGTTTCTTTAGCTAACCCATGTTCCTGAGCTTTTGGACTGAAGACAACTAGGCTTTACGCTAGGTTTGGCCGGCACTATTTCGCCTTCAGAATCGAGTAGACTGCTGACATGAAGAACATTACGAAATTCCCCCTGATCCTCGCCCTAGCATCTCTGGGCTGCTGCTTAAGTGCTTGTGGCACCGTAGAATCCGCCGCAAAAGACGATTGCACTTCGATTGGTTGGCAAGTTGGAACTCCTGGCTATGACCGTTGTTTCAAGGATCGGGTGAATGAGCGCAATATGGACTATTCCAATCCCCCGGGCGATCAGCCAAGACCTTCTCTTTTATAAGGGTTAACCCTAAATATAGCCCTCGCTGTTTTGATGGCGGAAGGGGATAAGGGTCCCCAAAAATACCGATTCTGACAAAACTGTCACATATCGGCAATAATTCGCATATGCACAGCAATTTTTGTGAAAAATCACGAAAATAGCGCCACAAATTAATTTATTTAAAGACCGCACAATATGAATCATCCAAAGCCCTCTGACGCAGTCAAAGCCGTCGCCATTGCAACGGCCGATGATCTAAGAGAAACCATTCGTCGCAAAAGTAAATTGAAGGGCCGTCAAGCCGACGATAGTTCATTGCAAGAGGTGCGGATGTTGATTGGTAATGCACCACATCGCCGCGATCTTTTAATCGAGTATCTCCACAAACTGAATGATGAATATCGTGCCTTGCATGATCGTCATTTGACTGCTCTTGCTAAAGAGATGAATATCCCCATGTCGGAAGTCTACGAAGTTGCGACTTTCTATCACCACTTTGAAGTGGTGCGTGGCGATGATCCTGTAGCAGATATCACCGTCCGCGTTTGTGATGGTGTTTCATGTGAGTTAGCAGGAGCTAAACATCTCCTTGAAAAATTGCCTGCACTGTTAGGTAATCCTAAGGTGAAGGTCATTCCAGCGCCCTGCGTTGGTCGTTGTGAGCAAGCCCCCATCGCAGTGGTGCATCAGCATCCTGTCTTATTTGCGACGCTGGATAAAATCACTGCGGCTGTCAAAAACGATATGGTCACTCAGCCAATGGCGCGTGATGATGCTCAATTTGATCCTGCAGCCTTGGCGGAGAAGAGCGTTTCTCCAAAAGGCACTGATCAATTACTGTCGCCAAACTATGTAGGCTTTGAGGCCTACAAAGCTAAAGGTGGTTATGTATTAGCTAAAGAAGTAGCGGAAGGTAAGCACAGCACGGAGAGTGTGATTAAGGCGATGGAAAACTCAGGGCTGCGCGGTCTTGGTGGCGCTGGTTTCCCAGCGGGTCGCAAATGGCGCATTGTGAAAGATTATCCAGCCCCAAGATTGATGGCAGTAAACATCGACGAAGGTGAGCCTGGAACATTTAAGGACCGCACTTATTTAGAGCGCGATCCCCATCGTTTCTTAGAAGGTTTATTAGTCGCTGCACAAATAGTTGGAATTGATGCTTGCTACATTTACCTGCGCGATGAATATCATGGTTGCAGAGAGTTGCTCGAAGCCGAGCTGGAGAAGCTGAAAGCCAATCCGCCTTGCAAGTTGCCTTTAATTGAATTGCGTCGTGGTGCAGGTGCTTATATCTGCGGTGAAGAATCCGCCATGATCGAGAGTATCGAGGGCAAACGTGGTGAGCCACGGATGCGTCCTCCTTACATTGCACAAATTGGTTTATTTGGTCGTCCAACCCTTGAGCACAATATGGAAACCCTTTATTGGGTGCGCGATATCGTGCAACGTGGCCCTGATTGGTTTAGTGCCTTTGGTTTAAATGGCCGTAAGGGTTTACGTAGCTTTAGCGTCAGCGGTCGCGTGAACTACCCTGGCGTCAAGTTGGCGCCAGCCGGCATCACGATTCAGCAATTGATTGATGATTACTGTGGCGGCATGCAAGAAGGCCACACCTTCTATGGTTACCTTCCTGGAGGCGCTTCAGGCGGCATCTTGCCAGCCAGTATGAATGACATTCCGCTCGACTTTGATACTTTGCAACCCTATGGATGCTTCATTGGTTCTGCTGCAGTAGTCGTATTTAGTGATAAAGATCGCGCACGCGATGTTGCTCTCAATGTGATGCGCTTCTTCGAACACGAGAGCTGCGGTCAATGCACCCCTTGTCGTGTTGGAACTGGTAAAGCAGCCCAACTCATGGAAGCGAAGTCTTGGGACCACGCCACCTTAGAGGATCTTGCGACAGTGATGGTCGATGCCTCGATCTGTGGTTTAGGTCAGGCGGCTCCCAATCCAATTCGTTGCACTAATAAATATTTCCCACAAGAAGTTGCTTAAAGAACGGGAAGAGACAGAATATGAACGCACCAACTAATCCAAAAGAACTCCAACTGCAAACCGTCGAGTTCAAGCTTGACGGCCAAACCATCGTTTCATATGAGGGTGAGACCATTCTCAAAGCGGCTAAACGTCACGGCATTGATATTCCCCATCTGTGCTTTAAAGATGGCTATCGCGCAGATGGTAACTGCCGAGCATGCGTTGTCGAAATTAATGGCGAGCGCACCTTGGCCCCTAGCTGCTGCCGCAGTGCGACTGCTGGCATGGAAGTGAAAGCCAAAAGCGAGCGCGCAATCAAGAGTCAAAAACTGGTTTTGGAGATGTTGCTCTCCGATATGCCGGACGAAGGATTTAAATGGGTAGGAGACACTCCCGCAGAGGAGCAAAAGCAGCAGCACGGTGAACTCAGTACTTGGGCTACCCGTATGGACGTGACAGTACGTCCTGAACTCAAGGCGATCCGCCGTGAGCAGGTGGGTGCGGACTTATCTCACCCCGCGATGGCAGTCAATTTGGATGCATGTATTCAATGTAATCGTTGCGTGCGTGCTTGTCGCGAAGAGCAGGTTAATGATGTGATTGGTTATGCCAATCGTGGTCACCATAGTGAGATCGTATTTGACTTGAATGACCCTATGGGTGACAGTACCTGCGTGGGTTGTGGAGAGTGTGTCCAGGCTTGCCCAACTGGTGCATTGATGCCTAAGGGTTTGATTGGCTCACAAACTGTCGATGCGAAGGTGGATTCAGTCTGTCCATTCTGCGGCGTCGGTTGCCAGATTACCTATAACGTTAAAGATGACAAGATTGTCAGCGTAGAGGGTCGTGATGGCCCAGCAAACCACGAGCGTCTTTGCGTTAAAGGACGCTTTGGTATGGACTACATTCATAGTCCTCAGCGTTTAACCAAGCCACTGATTCGTAAAGCAGGCGTACCTAAAGACGAAACTGCGACTCAAGATCCACAGAACTGGTCAGAGATCTTCCGCGAAGCCACCTGGGAAGAAGCCTTAGCATTTGCATCCGGCGGTCTGAAGAAGCTCAAAGACCAATACGGCAATAAGGTATTGGCAGGCTTTGGTTCTGCCAAGGGCAGCAACGAAGAGGCTTACCTTTTCCAAAAATTAGTCCGTACTGGATTTGGTAGCAATAACGTCGACCATTGCACACGCCTTTGCCATGCATCCTCAGTGGCTGCCTTGCTAGAAGGCGTTGGTTCTGGTGCAGTAAGTAACCAGGTGAACGACGTTGAGCATTCCACCATGATTTTATTGATTGGCTCAAACCCAACTGCAAACCACCCAGTGGCAGCAACTTGGTTTAAGAATGCTGCTAAACGCGGGGCTAAGATTGTTCTTGCTGATCCCCGTATGACTGAGATCAGCAAACACGCTTGGCGTAAGTTGCAATTTAAGCCTGATACTGATGTGGCCATGCTCAATGCCATGATCTATACGATCATTGAAGAAGGCTTAGTCGATCAAAAGTTCTTGAATGATCGTGCTAACAACTACGAGGCCCTCAAAGAAAATATCAAGGGTTACAGCCCAGAAGCCATGGCGCCGATTTGTGGCATCCCACCCGAGCTCTTGCGTGAAGTAGCTCGAGAATTTGCAACCACTAAGTCAGCGATGATTTTGTGGGGCATGGGCATTAGCCAGCACGTACATGGCACCGATAATGCGCGCTGCTTAATTGCTTTGGTCAGTATCACCGGTCAAATTGGTAAGCCAGGCTCTGGCTTGCATCCACTGCGTGGTCAAAATAACGTGCAGGGCGCAAGTGATGCTGGCTTGATCCCAATGATGTTCCCGAACTATCAGCGTGTTGATAACGAAGCCGCGCACACTTGGTTCGAGAAGTTCTGGGACACCCCATTAGATAAGAAACCTGGTTACACCGTGGTTGAGATCATGCACAAGATTACTGCGCCGGATAGCGACCCAGATAAGATTCGCGGTATGTATGTCGAGGGTGAGAACCCTGCGATGAGCGACCCTGACTTGAATCACGCCCGTCATGCTTTGGCTTCCTTGGAGCATTTAGTTGTTCAAGATATTTTCATGACTGAGACAGCCTTGCTTGCGGACGTAGTTTTGCCAGCTAGCGCTTGGCCTGAGAAGGTGGGTACGGTTAGCAATACTGACCGTATGGTGCAGATGGGTAAAAAAGCAATCAATCCTCCCGGCGATGCTAAGCCTGATTTGTGGATCATTCAGGAAATTGCTAAAGGCATGGGTTTGAACTGGAACTATCAAGGTCCTGATGCTGGTGTGGCTGAAGTCTATGAAGAAATGCGTCAAGCAATGCACGCAGCGATTAGTGGCATTACTTGGGATCGTTTGGAGCGTGAGTCCAGCGTGACTTACCCATGCTTAACTCCAGAAGATCCAGGTCGTCCAATCGTATTTGATGACGCCTTTGCAACCGCTGATGGAAAAGTGAAGCTTGTCCCTGCAGATATCATTCCTGCGAACGAGCGTCCTGATGCCGACTATCCATTTGTGTTGATTACCGGTCGTCAGTTAGAGCATTGGCATACCGGCAGTATGACGCGCCGTGCGACGGTATTGGATGCGATTGAGCCTATGGCTACCGTCTCCATGAATGGTGAAGATATGACTCAGCTTGGCGTTTCTGCAGGTGATGTGATCACTGTGCAGTCACGTCGTGGTGAAGTCGGTATTCACGTTCGTAGAGACGATGGCACACCACGTGGCGTAGTCTTCATTCCATTTGCTTACTATGAAGCAGCTGCGAATATGATGACCAATCCGGCTTTGGATCCTGTAGGTAAGATTCCAGAGTTCAAGTACTGCGCTGTCAAGCTGGTTAAAGGCGGTAAGGCTGCAGTCGTTCTAGGTTACGGCACTAACGACCCTGAGCGTCAGACAGTAGTGGCGACGGCTTAATAGCCACTACATTGAAAGAACCGCCTACGGGCGGTTTTTTCATTTACATCCCTTCATACTCAAACGCACTTTCGAATAGACCTATAGAATTAAGCCCTTATGGCCAGCGCTCAACCCTCCTCAAAAAATCCTTCCCAAGCTGAGTTACCTGTTCTGATTATCGGAGCAGGTCTTGCAGGCTTAACAGTAGCTTTACATATGGCTGAGTCTCAGCCCGTGATTGTGATGGCAAAGCGCGGCTTAGGTGAGGCGGCAACGGCATGGGCGCAGGGCGGTATCGTGGGTGTAGTGGATAAAGAACACGACAGTATTGATTCGCACGTAGCTGATACTTTAGATGCAGGCGCCGGCTTGGTAGTGGAATCCACCGCACGCTATATTGCAGAAGAAAGCTCTAAAGCAATTGAGTGGTTAGTCGAGCAGGGCGTTCCCTTCACTGCTGATGAAACTGGTCCCATGGGTTTGCATCTCACTCGCGAGGGTGGTCACAGCCATCGTCGGATTGCGCATGCAGCAGATGCCACGGGTAAGGCGATTCATGAAGTTTTGCTGGATAAAGCGCGAGCACATCCGAATATTCAATTACTAGAGCATTGGATTGCGTTGGATTTAATTACTAATCGTCAGCTAGACCCCAAGACGGTTCGCAATAAGCCGAATCGTTGTTATGGCGTCTATGCACTAGATATCAAAAATAATCGTGTAGAAACGATTCCTGCTAAATCAGTGGTCTTAGCAACTGGTGGAGTAGGTAAGGTCTACCGTTACACCAGCAACCCAGATACTGCTACCGGTGATGGTATTGCCATGGCATGGCGCGCCGGTTGCCGGGTAGGTAATATGGAATTTATTCAGTTTCATCCAACCTGCTTGTATCACCCCAGTGATCGTACTTTCCTGATTACGGAAGCAATGCGTGGTGAGGGTGGTCTTCTCAAGATTCCAGGTGGCGAGCGCTTTATGTCGGAACACGATGAGCGTAATGAGCTAGCTCCGCGCGACATTGTTGCCCGTGCCATCGACTTTGAGATGAAAAAGCACGGCCTCGATTATGTGCATCTTGATGCAACGCATCTGGGCGCAGATTTCATTAAAGAACACTTTCCGATGATCTATGCCCGTTGCTTAACCCTGGGCCTAGACATCACCAAGGAGCCGATCCCAGTAGTGCCAGCAGCCCACTACACCTGTGGTGGCGTAGTGACCGATCTCAAAGGGCGCACTGATTTGCCCGGACTCTATGCGGTGGGTGAAGCTACTTACACCGGCCTGCATGGCGCTAATCGCCTAGCCAGTAACTCGCTCCTCGAGTGCGTGGTAATTGGTAAGGCCGCTGCACAAGATATTTCAGAGATGAAGAATGTCACTTTACCCAATCTGCCGTTATGGGATGAGAGCCAGGTAGATGATGCTGATGAGCAAGTAGTCATTGCTCATAACTGGGATGAGTTACGCTCATTGATGTGGAACTATGTCGGTATTGTGAGAACCAATCGTCGCTTAGAGCGTGCATTGCATCGGATCAAACTATTGCGCTATGAAGTGCAGGAGTATTACGCTAACTTCAAAGTATCGCGAGACTTAATCGAGCTCCGTAATCTGCTCGAATGTGCAGAACTGATTGTGAGATCCGCCCTCATGAGAAAAGAGAGCAGGGGTCTGCATTACAGCCGCGATTACCCGGGCACTTGGGCGGTTTCTTATCCAACTATTCTGACTCCCCAAGCCGAAGGCCTAGAGAATACCCCTGAGGCCTAGTCTTTGGTGATAAGCTTGGACTCTTCCAGCGGAGACCACAATGTCCAGTATTCAAGAAGACATCGCAGAGCATCTATCAGCAGCTTATCAAACAGTAGTTGACGAGCTCAAAAGTTGGTGTGAGCATGCTAAGGAAATTTGGCCTTTTCTACTCCTTTTGCTGATTGCTCTCATTGCTTTAATTTGGTTCGCTAAGCCTGCTCCGCCCAACACTGTTTATATGGCAACAGGCGAGGGTTCGTATCGAACCCTCGGGGAAAAGTACCGTGAGTACTTCAAAAGAAAAGGTATTGATCTTCAACTAGTTCCAACCAGTGGCTCGAAAGAAAATCTCAACCGCCTGCTAGATAAAAATGATCCCATTCAGGTTGCTTTTGTCCAAGGCGGAATGATTGCGGATGATCAGAAAAAAGGATTACAAACCCTTGGGAGTATTGACTACGAGCCTGTCTGGTTCTTTTACCGAAATGACGCTTTTAGTGATAACCGTTTAATTGATAAGAAAAAATTAGAAAATGCTCGGATTGGTCTTGGGCCAGACACCGAGGCGTTCAATGTCTTACAGCTCAATGGCTTACCCCGCTTGAGTCCTAATTATCTTATTAGCTCAAACCTTGAGGGGGAGCAAAAACTGTACCGAGGTGAGCTTGAGGCATTACTGGTAGTGGATGGTTATGAGTCTGCGATTGTGCAGCGCTTGATTCATCATCCAGATATTCATCTGGTGTCTTTCAAGCGGGCTGATGCTTATGTCCATCTGCTGCCGTACTTTGAGAAGCTCTCGATTCCGATGGGCGGCTTTAATATCGAGACTAACTCTCCAGACCATCAGATTGATTTGATTTCAACCACAACTAATTTAGTTATTGATAAAAATTTACATCCAGCAATTCAACTCTTACTCTTAGAAGCTGCTACTGAGATCAATGGGGCCCGCACTTATTTCTCAAAGGCGGGTGATTTCCCTGCGTACTTAAATAGTGAATTACACCTGAGCAAAGAAGCTCGCTATTTCTTCGATAAAGGCCCGCCTACATTGATGCGTTACCTGCCTTTCTGGTTAGCAGAATTCTTCGAGAGAATGTTCCTACTGTTATTGCCATTTGCAGCTTTTGCTTATCCTGTCATTCGTACGATTCCAAACTATCGACTCAATTTGGCACGCAAGCAAATTGGTGGAATGTACAAAGAGTTGGATGCTTTCGAGCATCAAACCCTCAGCGAGTTTGATCCCCTTAAACGCCAAGAGTATTTAGAGAAGCTCAATGAGATTGAGTTGAAGGCTTTACAGTCAAAGGCTAGCAAGATTGCTACGGCTGACTGCTATACCCTCAGAAATAATATTCAATTTATTCGGGATGCAATTCAAAAGGAAATGATCTACCAAAGCTTGAGTGCAGACCGTAAATCAGAACTGAGTGAATAGATGTAGCCAAGGTACTTGGGCGGTTTCGTATCCAATGACTCTGAGTAGATTAAGTAAAGTTAAGCACGAGCTTTACTAGTGGGTTTTGTATGGAGGCTCAGACCAAGAGCTGCCAGCACCTTTAATACAGTATCAAACCCCGGTATTCGATCGCCAGACAAAGCTTTATAAAGACTTTCTCTTGAGAGCCCGGATTCCTTGGCTACCTGAGCCATTCCTTTTGCGCGCGCTATATCACCAAGTGCTTTTGCTATAAACGCCGCATCCCCATCGGATTCTTCAATACATGCTTGTAGATAAAGCGCCATTTCCTTTGGGGTACGTAAGTGCTCCACTACATCATAAGGACTAATAATTGTCTTTTTCATCTCATTGCCTGTATGTTTTTGGCTAAATATTTTGCAATCTGAATATCTTTACTCTGAGTTCTTTTATTGCCTCCGATCAGTAATAGATACATCACATCCTCATATTTTGTGTAATAAATCCTGTAGCCAGGCCCAAAATCAATCTTCATCTCAAAAACTTTACCGCCAACGGATTTTGTATTTCCTGGGTTTCCTTCGACTAAACGTTTAATTCTGGCTTGAATTTTTGCTCTTCCCATCAAATCATGAAGGGAGTCTAGTCAGGCTTTAAATTCTTCCGTTTTCCTTATTTCGAGCATGCATTAATGTAGCCTATAGGATACATTAAATCTGTCAGGAATGTCTGTAATTTAGATAGGAGCTTACTGAAAAAACCTAGAGAATTCTCATCGAGAAATCGACCGCAGCAATATCTTTCGTTAGCTTTCCTAAAGAGATGCGGTCTACACCAGTAGCAGCAATTTCCCGAATCTGTTCTAAATCAATGCCGCCTGAGGCCTCTAGTAATGCGCGGCCATGATTAATCGAGACGGCCAATTTCATCTGAATCGGGTTGAAGTTATCTAGCAGAATACTTTTGGCTCCAGCGGCAAGCGCTTCATCGAGCTCAGCCAAGTTCTCTACCTCAATCTGGATATCCACATCCGCATTCAGAGCGGTAGCAGCCTGAAGGGCCGCAGTGATGCTACCTGCCGCAGCGATATGATTTTCTTTGATCAAAATGCCATGCCATAAAGCCAGTCGTTGATTTTGACCGCCGCCAACCCGAACTGCGTATTTCTGGGCCTGACGTAGACCGGGGATGGTCTTACGGGTATCCAGCACTGCGCAGCCATTTGGGTTGGGGCTAACACCCGCAATCGCATTGACGTATTCACGGGTGAGGGTAGCAGTAGCTGACAAAGTTTGTAAGAAATTAATGCAGGGGCGTTCAGCAGACAGCAAGGCTTGAGCATCTGCTTCGATATCGCACACCAAAGTATCGGGCGCCATTTCGTCGCCTTCAAGATAATGCCAAGTGATCTTTGCTGCAGGATCTAATCTCTTGAGTGCACCTTCAAACCAATCGACCCCACACAGCACCGCCTGCTCACGAACGAGCAACTGTGCATGCACCTTTTTATGGGGAACGAGTTTGGCCGTCCAGTCACAAACACCAATGTCTTCCATCAATGCATCGGCAATATTGCGTTGACGTGCTTGTTCTAAGGTTTCGTTGTGATCAAACATGCTGATTAAGCTGCGCCAATGTTTTTGACAAAGCCATGCTGGGCTTTAGCAAGTAGATCAGGATGGTTCTGAGTAAAGGCGAGCATGCGTTCAATACAGGCTAGGGCCTCTGAGCGAGTAGGCTCTGGAACCAGAATCTCACCAGAATAGTTCTCTAAGCAATTCAGAATCCCCTGAAGACCATTCATGGCCATCCAAGGGCAGTGAGCACAACTCTTACAAGTGGCGCTATTACCCGCAGTTGGGGCTTCAATCAGTTTCTTATGGGGCGCCAGTTGACGCATGCGATGTAAGATCCCATTATCCGTAGCCACAATGTATTCAGAGGCGCTTCCTTCAACAACCGCTTTAATCATGGCAGAAGTTGAGCCTACGACATCCGCTAAGTCCACGACAGCCTGAGGTGACTCAGGATGAACCAGAACCATGGCATTAGGATGTTTGGCTTTTAGGGTTGCCAACTCTTCTGCTCGGAACTCATCATGGACGATGCAGGCGCCATTCCATAGCAACATATCTGCATCAGTTTGCTCTTGAATGTATCTGCCCAAATGGCGATCCGGTGCCCACAGAATCTTCTTACCTTCCAACTTGAGTTGGTGCACGATTGCTAAGGCGCAAGAACTGGTGACCATCCAATCGGCTTGGGCTTTGACTGCAGCACTGGTATTGGCATAGACCACGACTACTCGATCAGGATGTTTGGCTCGAAAAGCAGCAAACTCATCAGCGGGGCAGCCCAAGTCGAGAGAGCAAGTGGCCTCTAGGTCGGGCATGAAGATACGTTTCTCAGGGCTGAGAATTTTTGCAGTCTCACCCATAAAGCGTACGCCTGCCACAATCAAATTCTTGGCAGAATGGTTCTTACCAAAGCGGGCCATCTCTAAGGAATCGGCTACATAACCACCGGTGGCTAGCGCCAGATCTTGAATATCGCCATCAACGTAATAGTGAGCTACCAAAGCAGCATCTTTTTCCACCAAAAGTTGCTTAATCTTTTCAATCACAGTCGCTTTTTGGACACCCTCTAGTTGGGGAGGGGTCTTTGCCCAAGCTTGAGCAATACAGGTTGCTCCAGAGGCATCCTGCTGGGGGTAATCAAAGGAAATTGGGGTGTCAATCACATTGGGCATGCAGCAATCTTAACCTGACCCATAAATTCAGTAGAAAGTAGCCAAAATGATTAAAATGCTCTCACTTTTGACCCTCATGTATCGCAAGCATTAATTCATAAAATTGATATGCTACTTCTAAATAAAACCTTATTCAAACTCCGAAACAGATGCTCCAAAGGCCAATACGCCCTTAATGCACTAACAATTCCTAAAAGCCATGAAATAAACGATCAATAGCATTGATTACGATGTGCTGCTGATCCTTTAGGGTGCCAACTTCTTTTTTAAGAAATTTCGTTGGTACGGCAGCCATTCGCGGGGTATCCAATGTGAATTCCTTGCCTTTAATAAAGAAGCTAGGCATTAGATCCTGAGTAGACCTTATATTTTTATAGACTCCGCCTTTTCGAAGAGGAATCACTACTCGAGTATTGAGGCCGCTAAGTAAGTCAGTTTGAACATCTAGAACGAATGGCGTTGTTTTAGTGGGATCTTCAGAGTTTTCGTAAATGCTAAATCTTGCCATTAGAAAGTTCTCCACTTCTCAAGTGGCAGACCCTCGGATTCAGTGATTTGATTGTATTCATTAATAAACTCGATATTCTCTGCGTTCCAGCGGCGCTCTTTTTCTTGTTTCACTAGAGACTCCAAGAATGCATCGCAAGCCTTAGAAATATTGATGCCGAGCTTCTTGGCTTCAGCCAAAACTTCAATATTCAGAGTGAGATTGGTCGCTTTTTTAGTTGTGCGGCCCTGGGTTTGGGTAGAGTCTAAGGTCATCATGGCTCAATTATATGCATAATTAATACACAATCAATATGCGCATAAATGATAGGGGTATTTTAAGAGTCCTTAAAACGGCAACTTGGCATCAGGCTTGGCAGCCAGTAGTACTGCCTTAAACTCCGCCTGAATGCGGGCAATTGCTTCCTCAGTATCTGCCTCAAAACGCATCACCACGACTGGAGTAGTGTTTGATGGCCTTGCTAAACCAAAGCCATCTGGGTATTCAACTCTGACACCGTCAATGGTATTGATTGTTTCTGAGGTGGGGAACTTGGCATTGGCCTTAATCACTTCGAGTAATTCAAATGGTTCACCCTCAGCGCAAGCGAGTTGTAATTCAGGGGTACAAATCGCGTTGGGAAGATCATTCAAGGTTTTGTTCGGATCTTGTTCCTTAGACAGAATCTCCAGAAGACGCGCGCCAGTGTAAAGACCATCATCAAATCCAAACCAACGGTCTTTGAAGAAAATATGACCGCTCATCTCACCAGCGAGTGGGGCGCCAGTTTCCTTGAGCTTGGCTTTCACTAAGGAGTGACCCGTTTTCCACATTAGGGGCTCACCACCATGCTGCTTGACCCACTTGCCTAGATTACGCGTGCATTTCACATCATAAATAATCTGAGCGCCTGCATTGCGGCTAAGAACATCCTTTGCAAAGAGCATCATCTGACGGTCAGGGAAAATCACTTGACCATCTTTAGTGACCACCCCTAAACGATCGGCATCGCCATCAAAGGCTAGACCGATTTCATTATCTGTAGTCTGTAAGTTCTGGATAAGGTCTTGCAGGTTCTCAATATGTGCAGGGTCAGGATGGTGATTGGGAAACTTGCCATCAACCTCACAAAAGAGTTCTTGGACTTCGCAGCCCAAAGTGCGAAATAGTTTGCCAGCGAACGCACCACCAACCCCATTACCGCAGTCAACAGCAATCTTCATGGGGCGAGTGAGTTTGACATCGCTGGTAATACGCTCTAAGTACATTGGGAAAATATCAAATTCACTGCGAGTCCCTTGGCCAGCTACAAACTGTTTATCTTCAATTCGCTTACGCAGTTTCTGAATCTGCTCGCCATAAATCGCCGCACCACCAAGTACCATCTTGAAGCCGTTGTAATTCGGTGGGTTATGGCTACCCGTAATCATCACCCCAGACTTGGGTTTCTTGCCATTGAGCGTCTGGTTAGCGGCAAAGTAGACCATTGGGGTGGCCACCATTCCAAGATCAATCACATTCATGCCGGTCGAAAGCAGGCCTTCGGTTAAGGCGCTAATTAAGCTAGGGCCAGATAAGCGGCCATCACGACCAATCACGACTTCAGTCTCGCCCAGCTCGCGCATCTCAGTACCAAGTGCCTGACCAATGAGTTTGGCAATCGATGGATCTAGCGTCTCATCAATGATGCCGCGAATGTCATAGGCTTTAAAAATAGAAGGGGAGAGTTGCACTTGTATTCCTAGTGATATTAGTGAGAGATCTCAATGATCGAATTGAGTCCTTCGCAAGCCTCATGAAAAAGGGCGGGAGGCAAAGCTTTCAAAGGGTGGGGTCTTGCAGAGCGTTGACGCCAATCAAAGGATTTAGGTTGGTGAGTCAAAATATAGACTGGCTCGCTACGGCCAACAGAATACTTAATGGCAAACGGATTGGTTTCATTGGATTTTGCATGCGTCATTGGCAGGCCAATAACAATGCCAGTTTTTTCATTAAATGCTTTTGGTGAAATAACAAGCATTGGGTGTTCATCTTTCATTTCCTTGCCTGATTGGGGATTAAAGTTGATCCAAATCATTTCTCTACGTTCAGGCACCCAGGCTTTTAATTTTTCTACCATCAAATGATTTCTTTCCCAATTGGTTTTGAGGTCATTACTTCACCACCATGTTGCTCAGGGTCAAATGCTTTGAGCTTTTGATTAAGATTGAGTTTAGGTTTGCCAACAATACGCAGCAGCACTCCGTTCTTGACTACCTCTACGGAAATTGGAACACCTTGGGACAAATGAGCAGCCTTAGCTACTGGGGAGGTAATCCTAACGCCTAGGCCGTTACCCCACTCTTGAACAGTTTGCTCAACTTTGAGAGCTGGAGCCATATTTACTCCTAAAATAATGTTTATACAAGTTTAAACAATAGCGTAAATAAAGTCAATTCGAAAGTCAATGCAATTGGGTATTTGACCCTCAAGGCTTAAGAATTTAGAAAATTAATCCGTGTCGCAGTCACAGCGTCAATACTATCGCCTGCGGTTAATGTATTTGAACCACTAGCTAGCGCTTGCTCTATCGGCTTAGCTAAGACCTTGCCAAACTCAACCCCAGGCTGGTCAAAACTGTTGATATTCCAAAGAGCGCCTAGAGTGACGGTGCGATTTTCATATAGAGCAAGTAGCGCACCAAGATAGAAGGCATTAAGTTCTGGAAGTATTAGGAGATTACTCGGACGCTTGCCTGGATACACATCATTTGGATTTTGAGCATCCTTGCCGTGTGCCAAGGCTTGCGCTTGTGCTAAACAATTGGAGAGCAGGATGCGGTGATGCGCCACCGCCTCAGGACGATCACTCATGGGTTTGCGAACCGCAATGAAGTCAATTGGAATGGTTTCCGTGCCCTGGTGAAAGAGTTGAAAGTAGGAGTGCTGCGCATTGCTGCCCGAACTACCGAATACCACTGGCGATGAAAACTTGACTGGCTTACCATCACGCCCAACGCTCTTGCCATTACTTTCCATATCCAATTGTTGTAGCCACTTCGGAAACCAATCTAGCGCATCGGCATACGGAATCGCAGCAAAGGCTTTGATATCGTGCTTCTCTTGCTGATGCAATAGTGCGAGCGCCATGATGACAGGGAGGTTTTCTTCTAGTGGCGTATTCTTAAAATGCAAATCCATTGCATGTGCGCCAGATAAGAAATCTTGAAAGGTCTTAAATCCGTATTGCAAGGCAATTGGTAAGCCTACTGCAGACCAAACGGAATAGCGACCACCCACCCAATCCCAAAATGGGTAGATATTGTCTTCCTCAACCCCGAAAGCTTTAGCGGCAGCAACGTTAGCGGTAACTGCATACAAGGAGTGTGCAATTTGTCCGCTAGTGCAATTGCTATCTTTGAGCCATGCAACCACTGCTTTGGCATTCATAGTAGTTTCCAGAGTCGTGAAGGACTTCGAAACAATAATGACCCGGGTGCTATTTGGTTGGGCACGTTGCAAAATACGAGCCAATTCTGCAGTATCGATATTCGATAAGAAATGCATACGCATGCCGCGGCTTTGAAGTCCCGGCACGTGAGAGAGGGCCTCAATTGCCAAGCGGGGTCCGAAGTCGGAGCCACCAATACCAATATGAATCACATCGGTAACACCAACCCATTGATTGCAGAGACTATCAATACGACGCCAGACATCATTGACTGCGGGCATGACATCTTGCCCATCCAATAGAACAGGAGTTTTTGATACATTACGTAGGGCGGAGTGCAGAGCGGCGCGATCTTCGCTAGCATTGACATGCTTGCCAGCAAAGAGATCGGCGATAAATTGCTCTAAACCAGCTTTACGAGATTGTGCAAATAGGCCTACCCATGCCTGATCATCAATGCCCTGATAAGCAGTATCTAAAATGACATCAACGGCAGTATGGATGGTATTTGAAGCGTCTTTAAGGGGCATAAATCGATTTTATCAATACGGGGTGACCAAAGCCCTAAATGTCTGAAAATACGCAGATTTAGGCAAGATTGGGTAAAAGTTCTTTATAATTTGCCACTTCACTGCGTAGGAAGAGTGGCAGAGCGGTTGAATGCACCAGTCTTGAAAACTGGCGAGGATGAAAGTCCTCCGTGAGTTCGAATCTCACCTCTTCCGCCAACATCTGCATCATCTTCAATAGCGTCTTTAGGATCACATGAATCGATTGACTCAGCAGCTTGCAAAATTGTCTTTATTTGCTGGTCTGATAATTATGGCCTTACCAAGCATCGCTCAAAATACCGTAATGCCTGCTTTATCGCCTGAGGAATTAAAACAATTTAACTCTCAACCTTTATCACCAAAGATTTCAGTGCCTGAGTTGGATGGCACTGAAACCGGCCCTACTCGCAATGGGCGTATGAATCAGAAAATGCAGGCACCTTCGGGCGCCCAGTCTGCTGGAGAAAAAGAGGCTGAAGAATTAGAGGGGGGCGGAAGTGTTCCGCTGAGCCCCCAGATCACCAAAAGCTTCTAAGCCAAAAAGATTTCTTGTAAGTTATTTAAGTAGCGATACCCTTGTTCGCTGGCTTTGAGGAGTGCGGGGTTGGGATCGAGTAAGCCCTGATTACTTGCCTGGCTGAGCTCTCTAGAAATGATACTGAGCGGTAGGCCGGTGCGCTCACTGAAGGTGATGGTTTGCACGCCTTCACTTAAACGCAATACATTGAGCATGAATTCAAAAGGCAGGTCCTCTGCAGCAATCTCCCGCGCTTCAATCAATGCATGACCTTGGGTCTCCATTGTTTTCATATATTGCTCGGGATGCTTTTCTCTTAATTGACGTGTGACCTTATCTGGGAAGGAGATTTTTCCATGCGCCCCAGCACCAATCCCAATGTAATCACCAAAGCGCCAGTAGTTGAGGTTGTGTTTGCATTCTTGACCCTGCTTGGCGTACGCTGACACTTCGTAGCGTTGATACCCCGCCTTTGTCAGTAAGGCAACATTTTGCTCGAAGATGGCGTCAATGATTTCTTCACTTGGGAGCTGCGGTGGAAAGCTAGCGAAGTAGGTATTGGGTTCCAGTGTGAGGTTATACAGCGATAAATGTGGAGTATTAAATGAAAGTGCAGTTGCGATATCTTCATGGGCTTGCTCGAGCGTTTGCTTTGGTAAGCCATACATCAAATCCAGATTGACAGACTTAAAGTGCTGTAAGGCAATTTCAATTGCAGCCTTAGCTTCTTTCCCACTATGAATCCGGCCCAAAGCTTTGAGCTGCTCATCACCAAAGCTCTGGATGCCTAAAGAAACCCGATTGATACCCGCTTGCGCAAAGGCGGCAAACTTTTCTGTTTCGACTGAGCCTGGATTGGCTTCCATCGTAATTTCTGCATCGGGCTCAAGCTTGATGCGGGCGCGCACATCCGAGAGCAGCTCTTGCATGCCTGATCCAGAAAGTAGACTGGGCGTCCCGCCACCGATAAAGATGCTGTGAACTTGTCTACCCCAAATGCGTGGAAGTTCAGTTTCTAAATCTGCAATAAGGGCTTTGATGTAACGGGCTTCATCGAAGCCGGTTTTCCCTGCTTTAATCTGATGAGAATTAAAGTCGCAGTAAGGACACTTTCGCTCGCACCAAGGAAAGTGAATATACAAAGCCAGGGGAGGGAGCGCTGTGAACTGCGGGCGCAATAGGATTGAGCTAGACACGCTGATCCAGCTTGATTAACTCAGTGATGAGGGTTCGTAATGCTTGACCGCGATGACTAAATGCATTCTTCTCATTGGGTGAGAGCTCTGCCGCGGTTTTGCCTAACTCAGGAATATAAAAGTAGGGGTCATAGCCAAAACCGTGCTCCCCTCTGGGAATGTCGATGAACTCACCATCCCAACGGGCCTCTACTGTGATGGGGTTTGAATCATCGGCACTTTGCAGCAGTACGAGAGCGCAGATGTAATAAGCACTGCGATCAGTTTGATTGGCAAGAGCTGCTAGCAATTTTTGGTTATTGTCTGCATCGTTAGCATGCTCACCTGCATAACGCGCAGAATGCACTCCTGGAGCGCCATGCAATGCATTCACACAAATACCGGAGTCATCTGCTAAAGCAGGTAGCCCACTGAGTTGACTCGCATTACGGGCTTTGGCTAGGGCATTTTCCAGAAAGGTATGAAAGGGTTCTTCTGCAGCTGGAATATCCAATTGCCCCTGTGGGATTACTTCAAACTTGAAGGGCGCCAATAATTCTGAAAACTCTTTGAGCTTTCCGGGATTATTTGAGGCAAGAACCAGTTTATGCATTACGAATAAATTACTTGAGGGCTTGGGATTGCAGTTTGCTTAATTCCTGAATACCTTGCTCGGCTAAATCCAATAGCTCAATCAGTTCGGCGCGTGAGAAAGCCGCTCCTTCGGCAGTCCCCTGAATCTCAATCATGCCGCCTTTACCAGTCATCACCACATTCATATCGGTATCGCAGGAAGAGTCTTCTGGGTAATCAAGATCTAGTACTGGTTGACCTTGATAGATGCCAACCGAAATTGCTGCCACGCTATCAATGATGGGGTCTTGCTTGAGGATGTCAGCTCTTAAAAGATGGTTGACAGCATCACGGGCTGCAACATAGGCGCCAGTAATCGCTGCGGTGCGTGTGCCGCCATCGGCTTGCAAAACATCGCAATCTAAATGAATCGTGCGCTCGCCCAAAATTTCGAGATTGAAAACGCTGCGCATGGCACGCCCAATCAAACGCTGAATTTCTTGAGTACGCCCCGTTTGCTTACCTCTAGCAGCCTCTCGATCGCTGCGGGTATGGGTGGAGCGGGGCAGCATGCCGTATTCAGCGGTAACCCAACCCTCACCAGACCCTTTTTTATGTGGGGGCACTCGCTCTAAGACGCTAGCAGTACAAAGGACTTTGGTATCCCCAAAAGCAATGAGGACTGATCCCTCAGCATGCTTGGTAAATGAGCGAGTAATGGATACCTCACGCAATTGCTTAGGCGCGCGACCGCTGGGGCGGCTGATAGGGGTCTGGTTTTTGGTATTCATATTCTTTAGTCCTGAGGGGTGGATCAATCTACAATGTTCATATGATATCGAGCATGACCGGTTATGGCAGCGCTTCTCGCCAAGTTTCCTTGGGCGCAGGGGTAGTTGCTGATCTGCAAATGGAGTGTCGGGCGGTCAATAGCCGTTTTTTAGACCTCGGATTTCGTTTGCCAGACGAATGCAGGGCTGCCGAGCCAGCCCTCAGAGAAATGGTGACCCAAAGCCTGGGTCGGGGTAAGGTCGAATTTAGGGCAGCATGGCGCATTAACTCGAATGGGACAACTGCGAGTAAATCAAACCCCCATGCCTTAGGTGCCATCAATCAAGCTGCCCTAGATGCCTTATACAGTCTCCAAGAAAAAGTCCAAGCTGGCTTTCCGCAAGCCGAACCGATGAGCGTTGCTGAAGTCTTGCGCTGGTCAGGGGTGCTATCTGAGCCACGCGGGGATGAAGATGGCTGGTTAGCCGCAACCACTGAAGCTGGCAGGGCTGCATTAACTGCCCTCATGGAGAGTCGAGCTGCTGAGGGTCAAGCCCTAGTTCAGGTGCTCCTGAATATCACCCAAAAGATGCGCGAGATTGTTGCCAAAATTGAGCCCCTGATTCCAGGCTATGTAGCCCAGTATCAAGCAAAGCTCACAGAGCGCTTATCAGAAGCCTTGGCTGCTCAAGCCCAAGCTAAAAGTGGCGTAGAGCTGATGGAGCGGATTCGGCAGGAGGTCGTCTTGTACGCCGTTCGGATTGATGTGGCCGAAGAGTTTGCGCGTTTGAAAACCCATCTACAAGCAGTCGATGCAGCATTAGCAGGCAAGGGACCCGTTGGTAAACGTTTGGATTTCTTGATGCAAGAACTTAATCGGGAAGCCAATACCCTGAGCTCCAAATCGGTAGCTGAAGAGTGCACCCAAGCAGCGCTTGAGCTGAAGCTCTTGATAGAGCAAATGCGCGAGCAAGTCCAGAATTTAGAATAAGCAAAACCTTTGCATACAATTAAGTGATGACCTTAAATAACGCTTACCAAGGCAGCATGCTCATGATTGTGGCTCCTTCGGGCGCCGGTAAATCCTCTTTGGTCAATGCGCTATTGCAGAGTGAGCCCGGCTTAACCCTCTCGCTATCGACCACTACGCGCTCACCCCGACCTGGTGAAGTGGATGGCAGGGATTACCGCTTTGTGACTCCTGAAGTATTTAAGCAGGAGCGGGATCAGGCGCAGTTTCTGGAATGGGCTGAAGTTCATGGCCATTTCTACGGCACTTCCAAAACTTGGATTGAAAACCAAATGCAAGCCGGTAGTGATGTGATCTTGGAAATTGATTGGCAAGGTGCGCAGCAAATACGCAAGTTAATTCCAGCAGTGCAGTGGATCTTTATTTTTCCCCCCTCCATCGAAGCCCTTGAGGAGCGTTTGCGTAAAAGAGGGCAGGATGATGAGGCGACCATTGAAAGACGCTTGGCTGCCGCCCATATCGAGCTCCAGCACGCCCATGAAGCCAATTTCATTGTGATCAATGATGCCTTTGAGCAAGCCTTGGCCGATTTACGCCATATTCTGGCAGCGAGTCGCTTACGCTCAGGCCCTGTGATGGCGCGCAACCCCGTGCTTTTAAGGCGCCTTGGGGTGTAATCAGTTATCCTATCGGTATTGAAGCTAAAAACGAAGTGAGTTCAGCATGGCCCGTATTACTGTAGAAGATTGTCTTAAAACCATTCCTAACCGTTTTGAACTGGTTCTGGCTGCCACCTATCGTGCTCGCCAATTGGTTCAAGGTCACTCCCCACGCGTTGAGTCCAGAGATAAAGCAACCGTAGTTGCATTACGCGAAGTTGCCGCTGGTGTAACCGACCGTGACATGTTGACCAAAGTACCTCTATAAATTAGGAGTTCCGGTGTGGAGCTCCCTCTCAGTCTTAAAAGCAGGGCCTCAAGCGCCTCGGAATCCTCCGGCGTAGTTTCTGGGCAAGCAGAATTGCTTGATCCCCAAAATTCATTAGAAGCACAGGCAGGTAAGAAATCGATTATTGCGACTCTGTTGGCGCAATCGAGTCGCCATTTATTTGGCCCGACTTCTGCGCCTGCTCTGCCACTCAAGCACCAAGTTGTTTCCATTGAGAGCCTTCTCAATAAGTTGACCTATCTCAAGCCTGATGAGATTAGCCAAATCAAAAAGGCATTTCAGTATTCTGATGCAGCCCACTTAGGTCAATACCGTCATAGCGGTGAACCCTATATTACCCATCCAGTTGCTGTTGCTGAGTTATGTGCCTCGTGGAAATTAGACGCAGCCTCGATCATGGCTGCGTTAATGCACGATGTCATTGAGGATACCGGTTCAACCAAAGCGGAATTGGTTGAGCGTTTTGGGGCGAAGGTTGCGGAACTCGTTGAAGGCTTAACTAAGCTCGACAAACTCGAGTTCCAAAGTCATGCAGAAGCGCAAGCAGAGAGCTTTCGCAAAATGTTCATGGCGATGGCTAGGGACGTGCGGGTCATTTTGGTCAAGCTAGCGGACCGCACTCACAATATGCGGACCTTGGATGCAGTGCCGATGGAAAAGCGCCGCCGAGTTGCTGCCGAGACAATTGAAATTTATGCGCCGATTGCCCATCGCCTGGGCCTCAACCTCATCTATCGTGAATTACAAGATCTCAGTTTCCGCTACTCAATGCCGATGCGTTTCCGAGTTATTGAGAAGGCCGTTAAACGGGCGCGTGGTAATCGCAAAGAGATGGTGGAAAAAATTCTGCAATCCACGCGTATGGCGTTTGCCAAATCCGATTTAGTAGTCGACTTACAGGGGCGCGAGAAAACCCTGTTCAGTATTTATTCCAAAATGCGCGCAAAGCATGTGAATTTTTCTCAAGTGCTGGATGTCTATGCATTCCGCGTCACTGTCAGCTCCATCGACGAGTGTTACCGCGCTCTCGGTATTTTGCATGCACTCTTTAAGCCCATGCCAGGGAAGTTCAAAGATTACATTGCCATCCCAAAACTCAATGGCTATCAATCCTTGCATACGACCCTGATTGGACCCTCAGGTGTTCCTGTAGAGTTTCAGATTCGTACGAGTGATATGCATGCGGTAGCCGAGGCTGGCGTCGCAGCCCACTGGGCCTATAAAGATGGCGCACCTGATATGAGTGAGGTGCAGAACCGAGCCCACCAATGGTTGCAATCGCTGATTGATATTCAGGATAGCAGTGGCGACCCGCAAGAGTTCCTGGAGCATGTCAAGATTGATTTGTTCCCCGATGCGGTATATGTCTTTACGCCTAAGGGGCATATCCGTGCCTTACCGCGTGGTGCCACTGCGCTTGACTTTGCTTACTCGATTCATAGCGATCTTGGTAATACCTGTGTCGCAGTCAAGATTAACGGTCTGCAATTACCGCTGCGCAGTGAGCTTAAGAACGGCGATATTATTGAGGTGGTGACTTCCGCTAGCTCACAACCTAACCCTGGCTGGCTAGCCTTTGTCCGCACGGGTAAAGCACGCGCAGCCATTCGTCATTCCTTAAAAACCAAACATTATTCTGAATCCCTGCAATTGGGCGAGCGGCTTTTGATGAGCGCCTTACGCCAGCAAGGAGTGGATGCTGCTTTATTGACTGCCGAGGTTTGGGAAAAATTACTCCATTGGACGGGTGATAAAACTCGCGAAGAGGCCTGCGTCAATATCGCACTCGGACGACGCTCACCCCAAGAGCTTGCGATTCGTTTGAAGATTCTGCTCGATGAGGAGGGTGTGGGCGAGCAAATGCGTTTAGATGCTGCCGATTGGGCTGCTACCCAGATTGAGCCTTCCTATTCTCATCAGCGTCAAGCCATCATTGTGGATGGCCGCGAAGGCAATTCCATTAGCTTCCAGAGCTGTTGTCATCCCATCCCCGGTGACAACATTATTGGCTACCTCGGTAAAGGCGAGGGTCTGCGCATTCATACTAATGATTGCCCCCATGCCTTGCGTATGCTCTCGAAAGATGGCGATAAATGGGTTGAGGTGGAGTGGGGTAAGGATATTCATCGCGAATTCGAAGTCGATCTGGCGGTCGATACTCACCAAGGCAAGGGCGTACTCGCTCGAGTGGCCAGTAGCATTACCTCAGCCGATTCCAATATTTTGAATGTCTCGATGGACGATCGTTATAAAGAAGATTCTGTAGTGATCCGCTTTACGATTCAAGTATCTGACCGTTTGCACCTATCTAAGGTGATGCGCAACTTGCGCTCTAATCACGATGTCATGCGCGTAATACGGACACGCTCAGAATAAATAGGCAGTGTCAAAGATACTGCACATCTAAGATTTCAATCTCAGTCAGACCAGTAGGTGTCTGAATCTTGACGCAGTCACCCAATCTGGCTTTGATCAGTGCTTTTGCAATCGGTGAGACCCAGCTCACATTGCCTCTATCTAAATCGACTTCATCTACTCCGACAATCGTGATGCGGGTTTCTTTCCCAGCATCTTTTCCTTCGAGTGCAGCATAGCTCACAGTGGCGCCAAAGAAGATCTGCTCTGCATCAGCTTCTCCCGATTTGCGGGCAGCGTTATCTACCACCACGGCGAATTCTAGTCGTTGATTCAGGAAGCGAATTCGGCGATCAATTTCCCGTAAACGTTTTTTTCCATAGATGTAGTCGCCATTTTCAGAGCGATCTCCGTTGGAGGCTGCCCAATGGACTACCTTCACAATCTCGGGACGTTCGACGTCTAAAAGCTGCAAAAGCTCAGTTTTGATCCGTTCGTGACCAGTGGGTGTGATGTAGTTCTTCTCTTCCATGGCATAATTATGGCTGTTGCGGCTGTAGCTCAGCTGGATAGAGTACTTGGCTACGAACCAAGGGGTCGTGGGTTCAATTCCTGCCAGCCGCACCAAAATATCAAGGGCCTAGTGTAAAAACTGGGCCCTTTTCCTTATGGGAGTCATCGAGATCCCTTATAGTTAGGCCATGAGCGTTTCTCAGACCATTCCCGGCCCATTAGAACAAAACCTCGATTCACCAGTAGCTGAATGGACTTTACTCGACCCCCTGCATGCCAAAGTGGCCCTGAAAGGGCAGGTCAATGTCTACACCTTGGCGCACACTTGGACAGACATTCGCCAAAAGCAGGATCTCTGGTTAGCACAGACCAAGGCTAAAAATCCTGCACTCTCATTTGATGCCAGCCAAGTCACTTCATTGGATGGCTCCGGATTTGCTTTTTTGATCGATCTTGAGCAGGCGCAAAAAAATGCCAGTGGTCAATTTGAGATCATTGGACTGGATGCGCGCTATCAACCGCTCCTCAAAGAATTTGAGCCGATTGGTAATTTGTTCCCCCCTGCAGCTGTAAAGCCAAAAAGAAGTTTTGTAGTCAGCACCGGAATGGCGACCCAAAATCTTTTGGATGATTCAGTAGGCTTAATTTCTTTTACTGGACACCTCGCATCAGACTTAGTGTGGTCGGTATGCAATCCCGCTAAAGTCCGTTGGGGCGATTTTGTGAATGCCGCTGTTCAAGCTGGTATTGCGGCCTTGCCGATTGTAGGTTTAGTGGCCTTTCTGATTGGCGTGATTTTGTCCTTTCAATCCGCCATTGGTATGCAACAGTTTGGCGCCATCTCTTTTGTGGGGCCCTTAGTTTCTCTCGGCATTTTCCGCGAACTCGGACCATTGATCACCGCGATCTTATTGGCTGGCCGTTCCTCTGCTGCGTTTGCTGCCGAGATCGGCACGATGACGGTGAACAATGAAGTGGATGCTCTAGTGACCGGCGGTCTAAGCCCAGTCCGTTTCTTGATCGTACCCCGGGTGTTGGCGGGTATTTTGGTAACACCAATTCTGACTTTATTTGCTGATCTTGTGAGCGTCTTTTCTTCAGCGCTCACCCTCGTTATTTATGGCGTACCCATGGTGAATTTCTATAACGGCATGCTGCAGGTAGTTGGTATAGAAGATATCTTCTCTGGCTTGATTAAGGCGACGCTGTTTGGTGTGGTCGTTTCAGCGGTCGGCTGTCTGCGCGGCATGCAAACGGGCACTGGCGCTGCAGCGGTGGGTATCTCTGCAACGCGGGCAGTCGTGAGCAGTATTGTGTTAATCGTGTTGGTGGATGGCATCTTTGCCTTCATTTCTTATAAGACGGGCTTCTGATGACAAACACACCAGCCATTGATGTGCAGAACCTGACCGTAGGTTATGGCTCAAATATTTTGCTCCAGAACCTCAATTTCTCCGTGAACGCTGGCGAAATCTTTGTGATTCTCGGCGGCTCGGGTTGTGGAAAATCGAGCCTATTAACCAATCTCAACGGCCTACATCAACCCTTGGCTGGTGATGTCTTGATTGAAGGGCAGAACATTACGACTGCAGTCGGTGCCGAGCGACAAAAAATTATGACGAGCTTTGGCATGATGTACCAGCAAGGCGCTTTATTTGGCTCAATGAATCTCTTGGATAACGTGACACTCTTTATGGAAGAGTACACCCAGTTGACGCAAGACCAAATGAAGCTCTTGGCACGTTGTAAGCTCGATTTAGTTGGTTTGCTGCCCTATGAAAGCTATATGCCAAACGAGATTAGTGGTGGTATGCAAAAGCGCGCTGCCATTGCGCGTGCGATGGCATTGGATCCGAAGATTCTGTTCTTGGATGAGCCTTCTGCAGGTCTTGATCCAATTACCTCAGCAGATCTGGACAGTACCATCTTGGATTTATCTAAAAATCTCGGTTTTACCTTTGTGATTGTTTCTCATGAGTTGGCGAGCATCTACGCCATTGCCGATAAAGTCATCATGCTAGATAAAAAGACCAAAAGTATTATTGCCGAGGGTGATCCCAAGGTATTACGAGATTCCAGCCCCGACCCTCGCGTCCATCAATTCTTTAACCGCATTATGAGTAAGGAAGTCGCATGACTAACAATGCCAATCCCAATTATTTTCGCTTAGGTGCGTTTGTACTCAGTGCCATCGCTGTTTTGATTGCCATTATTCTGATCTTTGGCGGCGGGCGCTTGTTCAAACCCTCCTTCATGGTGGAAACCTACGTCAAACAGTCTGTCACTGGCTTGGATGTTGGTGCTCCCGTTCGTTTTCGGGGGGTCAAGATTGGACAAGTTACTTTAGTCGGCTTATCTGGCGATATGTATGAGAAAGAAACTCCGATTACGGAGCGCAAAGAATATGTGGTGATCCGGATGCAAATCTTTGGCGATAAGATCGATCAAGAAAGTCTGAATACCTTTGTACAGGATCGTCTTCGTACTCGCGTGAAGTCGATGGGGATTACGGGTGTGAACTATGTTGAGTTTGACTTTGCATCGCACTCTTCTGCAGAAATGTATCCACCGCTAAAATTTCCATGGAAACCGGAGTATTTTGAGATCCCTTCATTGCCAAGTCAGGCTGATGAAATTCTTTCTGGGCTACAGAAGATTGTGGATTCATTGAGCAAAGCCGACATACAAGAAACCCAGCAAAAATTTAACGCCTTATTGACCAACCTCAACGTGCTGATGGCTGGCGATGGCAAAGGAAATCAGGGTGTTGTGAAGTCGGTGCAAGAACTCAATGTCGTCCTGGAACGGATTGCTAAGGTGACAGATAAAGGTGAGCTAGAAGTCTTAACCAGAGAGCTGATTGGCTCAATGGTCTCTTTGCGTCAGACTCTCACGAGTGTTCAAGGCAATACAGAAATCTCCATGGAAAATATTCGTCAAACGACCGAACAACTCAATGAGTTGTCGCGGATTGCCAGTCGCTCGCCTGCCACCCTTATTTGGGGGGAGCCTCCACCAAAAATTATTCTGCCCATGAATGGAACACAAAGCGGTAGCGCTGCGGGAGGTCAAAAATGAGATTCAATCACATCATGAGTGCCAATACGTTGAAGTTCATCCTCTGTGCTGCATCGGCCTGCACATTATTGGCCTGCTCTTTACCAAATCGCCCACCCATCGAGACCAATAGCTGGTTAGTGGCCCCTGTGAGAACGGGCCCTACTTATCAAGCTCGTACGGATATTTGGTTACGGATGGGCACAGTTTCAGTAACGCCACCATTTGATGGTAAATCTCTGGTCTATCGCTTGGGTGATAACCGTTATGAGAAAGACTTCTATAACGTCTATGCCACATTACCAAATGAGATGGTCTCCAATGCTACTCGTCAGTGGATGAACCAGGCCAATATGTTTGCAATGACAGTGGGGCAGAACACCAGCTTCTTTCCTTTTTATACCTTGCAGGCTAGCGTAGAAGAGTTTTATGGTGACTACCGAGTTCGACCAGAGGCTGTTGTAACAGTCGAGTTCTTCCTCACCGTAACAACAGCAGGTAATGAAAAGCCGGTGATTGGAAATAATCGCTATACCAAGCGAGTTGCTTTGACGAATAACACCCCAGAAGCACTTGTTCAGGGTCAGCAAGAAGCCTTGGCGCAGATCTTGAAGCTATACGAAGTAGAGCTGAATAAGTACGCTGCGAAATTGCCAAAGCCTTTGGGGCAGTAAGTCAGATCAGTGTGACCCGATTTGTTGGTAGAACGACTTGACGCGTACCTGCCAACCGATCGGGAAGTCCTTGACGCTGTAATGGACTTACTCGATCCAAGAAGATGCTGAGTGGCCACAAAAAGAGCGCCACAAAAAATAGCATCTCAATAATTTGCCAGCGATGTAAATCAAAGCAGTATTGGATACCAATACAAGGCGCAAGCCATAGTGATCCATAAATGTAACGCCGTATTGCTTGAATGCGGGTCGGCGCCATTCCATTGAGAGCAATCAGTCTGATGCGCCAGGTTTGCATCGCTAAAGTTTGTCCCGTCTTGGTCCAGTACCAAACAAAGTAAAACCCAAGCACGAGATACAGATATAAAAAAGTCAGCCAGCTCGGCAAAGAAATTCCGAACAAAATGCCTAGGGCTAGGTTCGGCAATAAAAAAGTCAAAGCCACAACGCCCAATAAAACGAGCTGTTCATAAAGGCTGCAAAACACTCTGCGCCAAAACTGGGGTGCAGGTAATGCATTCAACTCAGAAGGGGTCATGCAAATAGCTCAATAGGGATTTGAGTTTGAGGAGCTTTCGCTGTTAGATTCAGCGGGGGCGGTGCTCGTGCTAGCCGGATTGTGCGGAGCTTTGATGACAATGTCGGACTTTTGAGTTACCGGATGTTGTGTCAGGGTTGGAGAGCTCACGGCATTGGGTTTCTTTTTCCCCTCTTCGAGCTTGGCTAATTTCTTTTTTTGTTCCTCACTCAGTTTTTGATAGGCACTCCAGGCCTCTGCTTTTTTGTCTGCAGGAAACTTCAGGCTGGCAAGGTAGTTCTCGCGGGCAGTACGACGATCTTTTTGCGATAAATTTGACCAACTCTTCATCCTAGATTGCAGGCGCTGTTGCTCTGATTCACTCATCTTTGGGTAAAGATTGGAAACCTGAATCCAGCGTTTGCGACTTTCAGGGTTGAGGTAATCCCAGTCTTCCTCTAGCGGGGCCAGCATTGATTGTTGACTCGGTTTTAAGTTTTCCCAAGTGCCATCTGGTGTTTTCTCGGGAACGCCAGTTGCTTTTGCATGAGCACCACCGGCAGCTCCAGCGCTTTGGGCTTGTGCGCTGCTTAAGCCAACGGGCCCCAGAAAGCATAGAGCCAGCAGGACTAGGCTACTGGCAAGATGGTTTTTGAGGGAGTGGGGCATACGCAGAATTAAGCTGGCTTAGCCAGTATGGGCTTAGTGAGTCGAAGGATCTACGCTATCAGAGTCCGAGTCTGATAGGGGGCCATTCTTTAAGAAGCTCAAAAAGCCGCTATCTGCATAGGCATCAGGTGGAACATCGTCCGTTAATAAGGCCGCATCGACTTGGGCAATGTCATTAATTCGTGAATCTTGCTGCCACTGAGCAATACCATAAAGACCCAGAACCAAAAAGGCGACGGGTGCAGCCCATCTGAAGCCATCCCAGAGCGTGCTCGAGTGTGATGACCAGTTACCAGCATTAGTGGCTAATACGTTAGAGCGAGCATGCACTTTAGCTCTGCTCAGTGACAGCGCCTTCATGCGTGCTGCATAAAGACGGTCTTTAATGTTTGCAGGTAAGTTTTGGGTTCCCTGACGCAAAAGAGCAGCGCTGGCCTGACCAAAGCGATCGGCTTCTAGTGGGGTCAAATTGTCAATTTTGCTGTGGTTCACAGGGTAATTCCTTTTAATTTCAATGCTTTAGCCAAAGACTGAGTTGCTCTTGAACAATGTGTTTTTACACTACCTTCACTACAATTCATTGCTTTTGCGGTATCAGAAATGCTGAGCTCATCCCAATAACGCATGAGGAAGGCTTCTCGTTGACGGACGGGTAATTTAGATATTTCTGACTCCAGGGCCTGTAAAAGCTGACTTTGTTCCAGCCGTTGAGACCCATCCTGATGAATTTGGCTGTCATCTGGGGCAGAAAGTTGCTCTAAAGGGTCAAAATCATCGTTTTCCTCGGATTTTTTACCCATACTAGAAAATAGGGTCACCCAAGCATTTCTGACCTTTTGCCTTCTAAACCAGTCATGAATCCGGTTTTGGAGGATACGAGTAAAGACCAGGGGGAGTTCGGCGGCTGGCCGATCGCCGTATTTTTCAGCCAATTTGATCATCGCATCTTGAACAATGTCCAGCGCAGCATCGTCGTCTCGCACAGCGTAGACCGCTTGTTTAAAAGCGCGCTGCTCAACACTGCTCAGAAAATCAGATAGTTCTTGGGCTGATGCCATGCAAAGATTTAGACCTGAGTCGGTAAGGATTGAGTCATTTTAGGGGATTGCTATAGAATAGAGGGCTTACTGCCGAGAAAATCATTCAAGAAGTGGCTTTCTTTGGTAGCAGCGCCGTTCGAACCCCGGTCATAAGCCAGGGACAGAACAGACCAAACAATTTTTTGCCGAAAATTGCAAAGGACGAAAGAAAATGAATACAAGCAGCGCAGAATTTTTAGCTAAAACAGCTAATCCAGACTCAGCCAGCTCCAAAACCCCTCCACCAGAAATGATCGGTGCCGAAATGCTTGTGCATGCTTTGCACGCAGAAGGCGTTGAATTTGTCTGGGGATATCCCGGTGGAGCAGTGCTTTTTATCTACGACGAAATTTTTAAACAGGATAAGTTTGAACATATCCTGGTTCGCCATGAGCAAGCAGCAGTGCATGCGGCTGATGGCTATGCACGCGCAACCGGCAAGGTTGGCGTTGCTTTAGTCACATCCGGTCCTGGCGTAACGAATGCTGTTACCGGAATTGCGACCGCGTATACCGACTCGATCCCGATGGTGATCATTAGCGGTAACGTCCCCACTTATGCGATTGGTGAAGATGCTTTCCAAGAAGCAGATACCGTTGGTATTACGCGTCCAATCGTAAAGCACAACTTCTTGGTCAAAGACATTAAAGATTTGCCTCTGGTGTTAAAGAAGGCTTTTCATATTGCACGCACTGGAAGACCTGGCCCAGTCTTGGTCGATATTCCCAAAGATATCTCAGCAACCAAGGGACCTTTTGTTTACCCCGAAACCCTAGAGATGCGTTCGTATAACCCGGTAGTGAAGGGCCACAGCGGACAGATCCGCAAAGCCGTTGCTTTATTGCAAGAGGCTGAGCGTCCCTATATCTATACCGGTGGCGGCATCATCTTGGCCGATGCTGCGCCAGAGTTAAAAGAATTCGCTGACCTCCTAGGTTATCCCGTCACCAATACCTTGATGGGCTTGGGCGGTTTTCCTGGAACCAGCCCACAGTTTTTAGGCATGCTGGGTATGCACGGTACTTACGAGGCCAACATGGCAATGCAGCACAGCGATGTGTTGATTGCGATTGGTGCGCGCTTTGACGATCGTGTGATCGGTAATACCGAACACTTCGCAAGCCATCCCCGCAAGATCATCCATATTGATATCGACCCGTCTGTGATTTCAAAACGGGTGAAGGTGGATGTGCCCATTGTTGGCAACCTCAAAGAAGTGTTGCAAGAGATGACTGCGCAGCTTAAAGCAGCAGGGCCGCTCAAGAATGATGCCAAGCTGGCAGCGTGGTGGGCGCAGATTAATGAATGGCGCAAAAAAGATTGCTTGAAGTATGACGAGCAGTCCCAAATTGTGAAGCCACAGTATGTGATCCAGAAGCTCTGGGAGCTTACTGGTGGCGACGCCTTTATTTGCTCTGACGTTGGTCAGCATCAAATGTGGGCTGCCCAGTTCTACAAGTTTGATAAACCCCGCCGCTGGATTAACTCAGGGGGTCTTGGCACCATGGGCGTTGGCTTGCCATACGCTATGGGCATCAAGAAAGCCTTCCCAGATAAAGACGTTTTCACGGTGACTGGTGAGGGTTCGATTCAGATGTGTATTCAGGAGCTGTCCACCTGTAAGCAATACAACACGCCGGTGAAGATTGTGTCTTTGAACAACCGCTACTTGGGTATGGTTCGTCAATGGCAAGAGCTGACCTATAACAAGCGCTACTCCAGTTCATATATGGATTCTTTACCAGACTTCGTGAAATTGGCTGAAGCCTTTGGTCACGTTGGCATGCGCATTGAGAAGAAGTCTGATGTTGAGGGCGCACTCAAGGAAGCCATTCGTTTGAAGGACCGCACCGTATTTATGGATTTCCAGACCGATCCGGAAGAAAACGTTTGGCCTATGGTGCAGGCCGGTAAGGGCATTAGTGAGATGCTCTTGGGTAGCGAGGATCTCTAATGCGACACATTATTTCGGTTTTATTAGAGAACGAACCAGGCGCTTTATCGCGTGTGGTTGGCTTATTCTCGGCACGGGGCTACAACATTGAGACACTGAGTGTTGCGCCAACCGAGGATTCTTCTTTGTCGCGTATGACGATTGTGACAGTTGGTTCTGAAGACATCATCGAGCAAATCACAAAGCATCTGAACCGCTTAGTTGAAGTGGTAAAGGTCTTTGATTTGACCGAAGGTCCTCATATCGAGCGTGAGCTGATGATGATCAAAGTGCGCGCAGTTGGTAAGGAGCGTGAAGAGCTCAAGCGGACAACTGACATCTTCCGTGGCCGCATTATTGATGTCACCGATAAGAGTTACACGATTGAGCTTACGGGTGATGGCATGAAACTTGATGCATTTATTGATTCGATTGATCGTGCATCGATTCTGGAAACTGTTCGCTCGGGCGGTTCTGGTATCGGTCGTGGCGAACGAATTTTGAAGGTCTAATTTTTTTAACTGATTCATTACAAAGTAGTCCATATTTTTCACACAAGGAAATAGCATGAAAGTTTTTTACGATAAAGACGCTGATTTGTCCCTGATTAAAGGCAAGAACGTCACCATCATTGGTTATGGTTCACAAGGTCATGCACACGCATTGAACCTGAATGATTCTGGCGTCAAAGTTACAGTGGGCTTACGTAAAGACGGTGCCTCTTGGAAAAAGGCAGCAAATGCTGGTTTAACTGTTAAAGAAGTGGCTGAAGCGGTTAAAGATGCAGATATCGTCATGATGCTGTTGCCAGATGAGCAAATTGCCGATGTGTACAACAAAGAAGTGCATGCCAACATCAAGCAGGGTGCTGCTTTGGCATTTGCCCACGGCTTCAACGTGCATTACGGTCAAGTACAACCCCGCGCTGATTTGGATGTGATCATGATTGCTCCTAAGGCACCTGGCCATACTGTGCGCGGAACTTATGCTCAGGGCGGTGGTGTACCCCATTTGATCGCCGTGTACCAAGATAAATCAGGTTCTGCTCGCGATATCGCTTTGTCATATGCAGCTGCCAATGGCGGTGGTCGCGCCGGCATCATTGAAACCAATTTCCGCGAAGAAACTGAAACGGATTTGTTTGGTGAGCAGGCTGTTCTGTGTGGTGGTGCTGTTGAGTTGATCAAAGCAGGCTTTGAGACTTTAGTAGAGGCGGGTTACGCTCCTGAAATGGCTTACTTTGAGTGCTTGCATGAACTTAAGTTGATCGTGGATTTGATCTATGAAGGCGGTATTGCCAATATGAACTACTCCATCTCTAATAACGCAGAGTATGGCGAGTATGTCACTGGTCCTCGGGTTGTGACCGAAGATACCAAGAACGCCATGCGTCAGTGTTTGAAAGATATTCAGACCGGTGAGTACGCTAAGAGCTTCATCTTGGAAAATAAAGCGGGCGCACCTACTTTGATTTCTCGTCGTCGTTTGAATGCCGAGCACGATATTGAAATTGTGGGCGCTAAACTGCGTGCCATGATGCCTTGGATTGCCAAGAACAAATTAGTTGACCAATCCAAGAACTAAGTCACCAGATCACTAAAGAGACTATTTAAAGATGATGTATCCACACCCCCTGATTGCTAAAGAAGGTTGGCCCTATTTGGCAGTCTTGGGAGTCGTGACATTATTAGTCCACTCTCTAGGTGGCTTTACTTGGTCTTGGCCCCTCTGGATTTTGTTTTTCTTTGTTCTACAGTTCTTTCGTGATCCACAACGGATCGCTCCCCTTGGGCGTGATCTTGTGCTTTCTCCTGCCGATGGTCGTATCGTGGTGGTTGAAGTCACTCAAGATCCTTACGCTAAACGCGAGGCCTTGAAGATTAGCGTCTTCATGAATGTGTTTAATGTGCACTCGAACCGCAGCGCCGTTCACGGTCTTGTGAAGGAGATTCAATATTTCCCTGGTAAGTTCGTGAATGCGGATCTTGATAAGGCTTCCTTAGAGAATGAACGCAATGCCATGGTGATTGATGCCAATGGGCAGACGGTGACTTTGGTTCAAGTGGCTGGATTAATTGCACGTCGCATACTTTGTTATGTACACGTGGGTGATCGCCTGAAGGCGGGTGAGCGCTACGGCTTTATTCGCTTTGGCTCGCGGGTCGATGTGTATCTGCCTTTAACAGCGGTACCGATGGTGAGCGTAGGTGATCGGGTTTTTGCTACCAATACTGCCTTGGCTCGCTTACCAGGCTTAGATTAAAGACTTGAGAATGCCTACCTTTAGACGTCGTGGCCGAATCGAGCGCAGTCGCACTTCGCGTTCCCATTTTAGGCATCCCGAAGACCGCTTAGCAGCAGAGCTTGGTGATCCCCTCGATTACGAAGTTGAAGAGGTGCATCCAGAGCACCGGCGCCCACGTAATAAAGGGATTTATTTATTGCCAAACGCATTTACTACTGCAGCTTTATTCAGTGGTTTCTTTGCGATTGTGAATGCGATGAATCATGAATTTGGTATTGCGGCAATTGCGATTTTTGCTTCCTTAGTATTAGATGGGATGGATGGTCGAATCGCTCGCATGACCAATACCCAAAGCGCCTTTGGCGAGCAATACGATTCTTTGGCGGACATGGTCTCGTTTGGTGTGGCGCCTGCTTTAGTGGCGTATGAATGGGTTTTAAAAGACTTGGGTAAGTGGGGCTGGTTGGCTGCCTTTACATACTGTGCTGGTGCCGCCTTGCGTCTGGCTCGGTTTAACGTCAACACTCATGTAGTAGATAAGCGTTTCTTTCAGGGTTTGCCAAGCCCAGCTGCTGGATCGCTCTTAGCCGGTTTCATTTGGTTGGCTGATGACAATAAGATCCCAGTCCAGGATTACGCAATTCCTTGGGTTACTTTTTTAATTACGGTTTATGCCGGCTTAACCATGGTTTCTAATGCCAAGTTTTATAGCGGGAAGGCCTTGGACGTGCGCTATCGAGTGCCCTTTGGTGTGATGGTTTTGATGATTTTGGGATTTGTTTTGATCTCCACAAACCCACCGCTGACCCTATTTGGCTTCTTCGTCATTTACTCCATCTCAGGTTATGTGATCTGGGCTTGGGAAATGATGAATCCCAAACGATTTGGCTAATCCCCAAATTTTGGGTTATAGTAATTCCATGTTGATGAATTTCTCACTTTTAACTGGTCTCCTTCTAGCACTAAGCCTAAAGCTTGGGGCGGGTAAGGCCTGAGTTGATGAGACACTAAACATTCATTAACCACGACATACCAGCCCCAGCAATTTGCTGGGGTTTTTTATTTTTAAGAGCGTAGTTTTGAACCGGAGAGTAGCGATGAATGACAAAGTAATCATTTTTGACACCACCTTGCGTGATGGCGAGCAATCGCCTGGCGCCTCCATGACCAAAGATGAAAAGGTGCGGATTGCCCGTCAATTAGAGCGACTCAAGGTCGATGTCATCGAGGCCGGTTTTGCTGCCAGCTCAGAGGGCGACTTCGCAGCGATTGCTGCTGTTGCAGCTGCTGTGAAAGATTCGATTGTCTGCTCACTCGCTCGCGCTAATGAAAAAGATATCACCCGTGCATCAGATGCTTTGAAGCAAGCCAAGGCCAAACGAATTCACGCCTTTATCGCTACCAGTCCTTTGCATATGGCAGTCAAGTTGCGTTTATCACCTGAAGAAGTATTAGAGCAAGCCAAACGCTCGATTCGTTTTGCCAGAAACTTAGCAAGCGATGTGGAGTTCTCTGCTGAGGATGGTTATCGCTCCGAGATAGATTTCTTGGCAAGGGTAGTGGAGGCCGTGATTAATGAAGGCGCTACCACCATTAATATTCCTGATACCGTAGGCTACGCAATTCCTGAGTTGTATGGCAACTTTATTCACACCTTGCGCACTAAAGTCCCGAACTCTGACAAAGCGATTTGGTCTGTGCATTGCCATAATGATTTAGGGATGGCTGTTGCCAACTCTTTGGCTGGTGTGAAGATCGGCGGGGCACGTCAGGTCGAGTGCACCATTAATGGTTTGGGTGAGCGTGCCGGCAACACGGCTTTAGAAGAAGTCGTGATGTCATTGCGTACCCGCAAGGATTACTTTGATTTGACTTGCGGTATCGATGCGACGCAAATTGTGCCTGCCTCTAAATTGGTTTCACAAATTACTGGCTTTGTGGTGCAGCCTAATAAAGCCGTAGTGGGTGCGAACGCCTTTGCGCATGCCTCAGGCATTCATCAGGATGGAATCTTAAAAGCCCGCGAGACCTATGAAATCATGCGTGCAGAAGATGTGGGTTGGTCTGCAAACAAGATTGTTTTGGGTAAGTTGTCTGGGCGTAATGCCTTTAAGCAACGCTTGCAAGATTTGGGTATTACGGTTGAGTCCGAAGAAGCAATGAATGAAGCTTTTGTGCGCTTCAAAGCTTTGGCTGATCAGAAGGTAGATATTTTTGATGAAGACATTATTGCCATCATGTCTGACTCTGCTGCAGCAGATAAAGCAGAACACTACCAATTCATTTCTTTGAGTCAGCATTCTGAAACAGGTGCTCGGCCTAAATCAACCATTACTTTCCGAATGGGCGATCAAGAAGTAAGCTCTGAAGCGGAAGGCAATGGACCAGTTGATGCGAGCCTGAATGCCATAGAAGCAAAAGCGCAGAGTGGAGCAGAGCAGTTGCTCTACTCCGTCAATGCTATTACCTCCGGGACACAGTCACAGGGCGAGGTCACAGTGCGCTTGTCCAAAGGTGGACGGATCGTCAATGGCGTGGGCACTGACCCTGACATCATCGCAGCTTCAGCCAAGGCCTACTTATCCGCTTTGAATAAATTGCACGATCCAAGTCAGGCCAAACTCAATGCTCAGATGACGCCTTAATTCAGGTTAGAGTCTTTGTAATACTTGGTGCCCTTGCCGGTGATTTCAGCGGCAAGGCCTGAATCAGTCAATTGATACATTAGCAAGCCTGGAGCAGCTACTACTGCACCAGCATAAGCGGCGCCATCTTGATCGTACTTAGCGGCTACCGTGGTTTGTCCCCCGAAAGTCCAACCTGAATTAATGAAGTTATTTAAAGCCGCTTGAGTTTGAAACACAAAGATGTTTTGGAAAGATTTCACTCCTAGGCCAACCCCCGCTTGGACTTCAGCCATCTTCATATAAATGGGCTTGGCCCCGTTTTTGCTGATAACAACGCCACTGCCAGAGCCACCGCCAGCAATGAGGATCTTCATGCCAAAGTTACTAAAAGTCGCATAGGCAACCGCACTCTCAATGGCGCTCTTGGCGCTCGGCTCAGTTTTGTAGAGCCGATTCAGGATCTCTTGGTTCTTCTTCAGAATCTCATCTCGTTGCTGGGCTACGGTCTTATCGCTGCCCAAAATAGAGGAAAACTGGGCAAAAGCAGGGGTGTTAGTCATTAAAAGGCCCAAAAACCCTACCAAAACCAGTTTCTGAAGGAGTGTGCGCAGAGGGATCATTTATAAGTCCTTGATTAAATTGAAATATTTATTATTTATTGGGTTTAATGACATCAGAATACCAATCTTTCTTTTCATCATGGCGCTAGTTTTAGAGCTCTAGGCTCTGCTACAATTCGATGGCTTTGATTTTTAAAGCTTTTTTGTTTTTTAATCGCACGACACCAGATGGGTGAAAGCTCAGGTGATCGCAAGTAAGGAGTATGAAAAATGGCAGTTGCTGATATCAAGACGGCGGAAATCGTCAAAGACAATGCGCGCAGCGCAAACGATACGGGTAGTCCTGAAGTGCAAGTTTCTTTGCTCACAGCCCGCATCAATGAATTAACTCCCCATTTCAAGGCTAACGCTAAAGACCATCATAGCCGTCGTGGCTTGTTGAAGATGGTTTCACGTCGCCGTCGCCTTTTGGATTACCTCAAGGGCAAAGATTTGGGACGCTATCGCGCATTGATTGAGAAATTAGGTCTCCGTAAGTAATTCTTATTAGTATTGCTATGCCATCTTCCTTGGGATTGTTTCTTTCTAGATTCGGTCTTAAGCAGATGGCATGTTTTTGAGCGCTTCAAGATTATTTGTGTAGGGGATCGTGTCATTCCAATGAGTTTCTGAGTACCGTATTTAGAGTCTCCCTGGAATGGCATCCCTTGTAATCTGCAAACGCTCCAGTGTTGTCGTGACACTGCTTTATCCCGCGACAAGCGTCATGCTCATGTGAGTATGGCGTGAACAATTTGGAGAAGATCAGAATGACGATGTTTAAAAAAGCAGTAAAGAGTTTTCAATGGGGCAACCATCAAGTCACTATGGAGACTGGTGAGATTGCTCGCCAAGCTGGTGGTGCCGTGATCGTTAACGTAGATGACACGGTGGTGATGGGTACTGTGGTTGCTTCTAAGACCGCTAAGCCAGGCCAAGACTTTTTCCCACTCACGGTAGATTACTTAGAGAAGACTTACGCAGCAGGCAAGATCCCTGGTGGTTTCTTCCGTCGCGAAGGCCGTCCTTCAGAAGGTGAGACGTTGATCTCCCGCTTGATCGATCGTCCGATTCGTCCATTATTCCCAGAGGGCTTCTACAACGAAGTACAAGTTGTTATTCACGTACTCTCGATTAATCCTGAAGTGCCATCGGATATTCCCGCTTTGATCGCTGCTTCTGCAGCCTTGGCGGTATCTGGCATTCCTTTCAGCGGTCCAGTTGGCGCAGCTCGCGTGGGTTACACCAATGGTCAATATTTATTGAACCCAACTCGTACTGAGCAAACCACGAGCGAACTCGATTTGATCGTTGCCGGTACTCAAGCTGCAGTTTTGATGGTGGAATCAGAAGCCAATCAATTGTCTGAAGAGATCATGTTGGGCGCGGTAGTGTTTGGCCATGAGCAAATGCAAACTGCCATCAATGCAATTAACGATTTAGTGCGCGAAGCTGGCAAACCTGAGTGGGATTGGCAGCCTGCACCTAAAGATGAGCCCTTGATCGCAAAGATCACTGCCTTGGCTGAAGGTCCGTTGCGCGAGGCATATCAGATTCGTCAAAAGAGCGCTCGTTCTGAGAAGCTTAAAGCCACTACCAAAGAAGTATTGGCGAAGTTGGCGCAAGATGGTGAAGTGGACGAGGTTGCGGTTGGTAACATCATGTTCGAAATCGAAGCCAAGATTGTGCGCAGCCAGATTTTGAATGGTGAGCCACGTATCGATGGTCGCGACACTCGCACTGTTCGCCCAATCGAAATTCGGAATGGCGTATTGCCACGCACTCACGGTTCAGCATTGTTTACCCGTGGTGAAACCCAAGCGCTCGTTGTTGCAACATTAGGTACGGCGCGTGATGAGCAGATCATTGATGCGCTCGAAGGTGAGTACCGTGATCGCTTTATGTTCCACTACAACATGCCTCCATTTGCTACTGGTGAAACCGGTCGCGTTGGCAGTCCCAAGCGTCGCGAAATCGGTCACGGCCGTTTAGCGAAGCGCGCATTGATTCCAGTATTGCCAAGTCCAGAAGACTTTGCATACAGTATTCGTGTGGTTTCAGAAATTACTGAGTCCAATGGTTCTTCCTCCATGGCTTCTGTTTGTGGCGGTTGTTTGGCCATGATGGATGCTGGTGTTCCAGTGAAGGCGCACGTTGCTGGCGTAGCAATGGGCTTGATCCTTGACGGTAATCGTTTTGCAGTCTTGACCGACATTCTCGGTGACGAAGATCACTTAGGCGATATGGACTTTAAAGTAGCGGGTACCGCTAACGGCATTACTGCTTTGCAGATGGATATCAAAGTACAAGGCATTACCAAAGAGATCATGCAAGTTGCGTTGGCGCAAGCCCAAGAGGGCCGTTTGCATATTTTGAGCAAGATGCAAGAAGCGATGGGTTCAGTTCGCACTGAATTATCAGCACACGCACCACGGATGGTTAGCTTCAAGATTCATCCAGATAAGATTCGTGAAGTCATCGGCAAGGGTGGCGCAACCATTCAGGCATTGACCAAAGAGACTGGCTGCAGCATCGACATTAAAGATGACGGTACTGTAACGATCGCCTCTACCAGTGCTGAAGGCATGGCTGAAGCAAAAGCCCGCATCGAAGGCATTACGGCTGAAGCTGAAGTAGGTAAGATCTATGAAGGCCCAGTAGTGAAGTTGCTCGAGTTTGGCGCCTTGGTCAATATTCTTCCTGGTAAAGATGGCTTGCTCCACATCTCTGAGATCTCTACCGAGCGTGTAAAAGAAGTGAAAGACTATTTACAAGAAGGCCAGGTGGTTCGCGTGAAACTGTTGGCTGCAGATGAGCGTGGTCGTTTACGTCTCTCACTCAAAGCGGCCATGGCAGATGAGGGCGGTACGATCGAGCCCTTAGCTGGTAGCACTGCTGCTGAAGGTGCAGAAGCCGCTCCAATCTCGGAAGAGTCTAAATAAGTCTTTTTTCATTCGGGGTTTGTCATGCGCGTAATGGAAATCAAAGAGTTTGGCGCACCAGAAATGCTGGTGTCAGCCGCTCGCCCAGATCCTGCAGCTCCCGCTGCGGGCTCGGGTGAGGTCTTAATTCGGGTTCTTGCTGCTGGCATTAATCGTCCGGATGTATTGCAGCGTAAGGGCCATTACCCAGTGCCTGCAGGTGCATCCGATATTCCTGGACTTGAAGTTGCGGGTGAAATTATTGGCGGTGACTTAGCGCATGCCGATAACGCACTTGGATTGAAAGTCGGCGATAAGGTTTGTGCCTTGGTACAAGGTGGTGGTTATGCCGAGTTATGTACCGCCCCAATTGCGCAGTGCTTGCCTTATCCCATAGGATTTACTGATTTAGAAGCAGCCGCTTTGCCTGAAACGTTTTATACCGTATGGAGCAATGTTTTCATGCGCGGTGAACTTTCTGAAGGTGAAACTTTGCTAGTGCAGGGTGGCTCTAGTGGTATTGGTGTGACTGCCATTTTGATTGCGAAGGCACTCGGTCATAAGGTGTTTGTAACTGCGGGCTCAGATGAGAAGTGCGCTGCATGCTTGCAGTTGGGTGCTGACTTAGCGATCAATTACAAAACCCAAGACTTTGTTGAAGAGATCAAAAAAGCGACGGACGGCAAAGGCGTTAATGTTGTCCTCGATATGGTGACCGGCACTTATGTGCAGCGTGAGCTGGAATGTTTGGCTGATGATGGTCGGATTGTGATTATTGCCATTATGGGTGGCTCGAAAGCGGAAGTGAACACGGGGCAGATTTTGCGTCGTCGTCTCACCATTACGGGTTCTACATTGCGTCCTCGCCCAGTGTCATTTAAGAAGCAAATTACCCATCAATTACATGAGCGCATTTGGCCACTGTTAAATGCAGGCAAACTCAAGCCAGTGATTTATAAAACCTTTTCATTGGAAGAGGCGGCTGATGCCCATCGCTTGATGGAGTCTTCGGAGCATGTCGGCAAGATTGTGTTAACGGTTTAATGAGCTAAAGATATGCGTCCATTGATCGTTATCGCCAATTGGAAATTAAACGGCAGTCTGAAGAGTAATCAAGATTGGGTGCAATTGGTTTGCCGTGGCATGGAAAAGGGGATGCCTGCAGGTCGCAAGTATGTCGTATGTCCACCGTTTCCCTATTTGGCTCAATGCGCTGATTTGATTCAGGATTGCTCTGGAGCCTTTCTGAGTCTGGGTGCACAAGATGTATCGCGTCATGAGGCTGGTGCATTTACTGGTGAAGTTGGTGCGGCCATGCTCAAAGAATTTGGCTGTGCTTATGTGATCGTAGGCCATTCTGAGCGTCGTCAGATGCACGGTGAAAGTGATGCCGTGATTGCAGAGAAGGCGCTACAAGCCTTAGATCATGGTATGACCCCTGTTATTTGTGTCGGTGAGACTGCCGATGAACGCAATTCAGGCAGAGAGGTTGAGGTCGTCCGTGCCCAAGTTGCCAAGCTGGTAGCGGTTTTGCAAGACCGGTTAGCGGATTGCTTGATTGCTTACGAGCCTGTTTGGGCAATTGGCACTGGCAAAGTGGCGAGTGCTCAAATTGCCCAAGATATGCATCGTGCGATTCGATTTCAGTTGGCTGAGTTTGATGAAGACGTTGCATCTCATGTTGGCATTTTGTACGGGGGCAGTGTCAAGCCGGATAATGCGGTTGAACTTTTTGCGATGCCGGATATTGATGGCGGCTTAATTGGGGGTGCTTCATTGGATCCCCAGCAATTCCTGGCTATTTGTCAGGCATAAATTTTTATTTGGAGATAAGTCATGGAATGGCTAAAGACTTTATTGGTGGTATTGCAGGTAGTTTCTGCTTTGGGTGTCATCTTATTGGTGCTACTCCAGCAGGGTAAGGGCGCCGATATGGGTGCTGCGTTTGGATCAGGTGCTTCTGGCAGCCTATTTGGCGCTAGTGGCTCTGCTAATTTCCTATCCCACACAACTGCTGTATTTGCCGCAGTCTTCTTCATTTGTACTCTGGGTATTACCTGGATTGGTAGTCACAAGGCGGCGCCCCAAAGCGTTTTATCTGGCACCGTCGCGCCTGCTCAGGTAGCTCCAGCGACTCCGGTCGCGCCAGCGCAAGATCCTAGCAAACCTGCAGTACCAAAGTAATCTCAAAAGGGTGTTTTTGGGCCCATTTGAGTGCTTTGTGCTCAGCAGATAATGGGTGCAATGCAGTAGAATTGACAAGTTTTACAAGATGCCGACGTGGTGAAATTGGTAGACACGCTATCTTGAGGGGGTAGTGGCTTAGGCTGTGCGAGTTCGAGTCTCGCCGTCGGCACCAAAAAAGCAGTAAAAATGTCTTTGTTTTAGGAATAATTGATAATTTGTAACTCTTATAGGTTTTACTGGCTAATCGACTCAGAAACAACTCAGGATTACTTTGAATCTCGCTAATTACTTTCCTGTTCTGCTGTTCATCCTTGTAGGTATTGGGGTGGGTTTAGTCCCCATGTTCCTCGGAAAAATTTTGGCTCCTTCAAAGCCGGACGCTGAAAAACTGTCTCCTTACGAGTGCGGTTTCGAAGCTTTTGAAGATGCGCGTATGAAGTTCGATGTGCGCTATTACCTCATCGCAATCCTATTTATCTTATTTGACCTAGAAACTGCCTTTTTGTTCCCTTGGGGCGTTGCTCTGCGGGATATTGGGTGGTTTGGTTATGCCTCCATGGTGACCTTCTTATTGGAATTCATTGTGGGATTTGTATATATCTGGAAGAAGGGCGCTCTCGACTGGGAGTAATCAATATGGCACTAGAAGGCGTTCTCAAAGAAGGATTTGTTACTACCACTGCAGACCAGTTAATCAACTGGACTCGTAATGGTTCGCTTTGGCCAATGACTTTTGGTCTGGCCTGTTGCGCTGTAGAGATGATGCACGCAGGTGCTTCCCGTTATGACTTAGATCGCTTCGGAGTCGTATTCCGTCCTTCACCACGTCAATCAGACTTGATGATCGTTGCTGGAACGCTGTGCAATAAGATGGCTCCCGCTTTACGTAAGGTCTATGACCAAATGCCCGAGCCTCGTTGGGTGATCTCCATGGGCTCTTGTGCCAATGGTGGTGGCTACTATCACAACTCCTATTCAGTAGTGCGCGGTTGCGATCGCATTGTGCCAGTCGATATTTATGTACCGGGCTGTCCACCAACCGCTGAAGCATTGATCTACGGCATCATTCAGCTGCAATCGAAGATTGCGCGCACCAGCACGATTGCACGGAAAGCTTAAGATGTCAGATCGCTTAAATCAACTTGCTGCCAATCTTGAACCCGTTCTTGGTGGGCGTGCCCAATCCATTGAAATTGCTTTGGGTGAGGTGACCGTAGTGCTGAATGCGGATACGTATGCTGAGGCGGCACTCTTACTGCGTAATGATCCTGCCTTGGCTTTTGAGCAGCTCATTGATTTGTGTGGCGTTGATTACCAAGAATTCCGTGATGGAGCTTGGTCAGGCCAGCGCTTTGCGGTTGTTACACACCTCTTATCGATCGCGCATAACTGGCGCTTAAGAGTGCGGGTATTTGCGGCAGATGATTCGTACCCAGTACTTGCTTCACTTACACCTGTATGGGCCAGCGCCAATTGGTTTGAACGTGAAGCATTTGATCTGTATGGGATCTTGTTTGACGGTCATGAAGATCTGCGTCGCATTCTGACTGACTATGGCTTCATTGGCCACCCATTCCGCAAAGATTTCCCAATTACCGGTAATGTGGAAATGCGCTATGACCCAGAGCTCAAGCGTGTGGTCTATCAACCTGTCACCATTGAAGCGCGTGAGATTACTCCGCGCATTGTGCGTGAAGAGCAGTACGGAGGCCCGGTTTAAGTCATGGCACAAATTAAGAACTACACCCTCAACTTTGGTCCTCAGCATCCCGCTGCGCACGGCGTTTTACGTTTAGTGCTCGAGCTGGATGGCGAAGTCATTCAGCGTGCTGACCCCCATATCGGTTTATTGCATCGCGCTACTGAAAAACTCGCCGAGACTCGTACTTGGATTCAGAACGTTCCTTATATGGATCGTTTGGACTATGTATCGATGATGGTCAATGAGCATGCCTATGTGATGGCGATCGAGAAACTCTTAGGTGTTGAAGTGCCAGTGCGCGCTCAATACATTCGGGTGATGTTTGATGAGCTGACCCGCTTACTCAATCACCTCTTGTGGATTGGTTGTCACGGGCTAGACGTGGGTGCGATGGCCGTCTTTTTGTATGCCTTCCGAGATCGTGAAGCCATCTTTGATATGTATGAGGCTGTCTCTGGTGCCCGTATGCACGCAGCTTACTATCGTCCAGGTGGAGTCTATCGTGATCTGCCTGAGCAGATGGCTAAGTACTCTGCCTCTAAAGTGCGTAGTGCTTCTGCAATTAAGCGATTAAACGAAGATCGCAGTGGTTCTTTATTAGATTTCATTGAAGAGTTCTCGAATGGCTTTGATGCCAATGTCGATGAGTACTGCAATCTCTTAACGGATAACCGAATCTGGAAACAGCGCCTAGTAGGCATTGGTGTTGTATCTCCAGAGCGTGCATTACAGCTGGGCTTTACTGGCCCAATGCTCCGCGGTTCTGGCATCGAGTGGGATTTGCGTAAGAAGCAGCCTTATGAAGTCTATGACCGCCTTGATTTTGATATTCCAGTGGGCGTGAATGGCGACTCGTACGATCGTTATTTAGTGCGCATGGAAGAGATGTATCAATCCAATCGCATCATCAAACAATGTATCGCTTGGTTAAAAGCCAATCCCGGTCCAGTAATGAGTGATAACCATAAAGTCTCTCCACCGAAGCGTGTGGACATGAAGACCAATATGGAAGAATTAATTCATCACTTCAAACTCTTTACCGAAGGTATTCACGTACCGGATGGCGAGGCTTACTCCGCAGTTGAGCATCCTAAGGGGGAGTTCGGTATCTACTTAATTTCCGATGGTGCAAACAAGCCTTACCGTATGAAGATTCGTGCTCCTGGTTTTGTGCATTTGGCAGCCATGGATGAGATGTCTCGCGGTCATATGCTTGCTGATGCCGTCACCATTATTGGTACCCAAGATATTGTGTTCGGAGAGATTGACCGCTGATAACAGCGTGCCACTGACTTATGACTATTCTTCAACTATCCCCTCAAACTATGGCCGACATTGAGCGTAATGTCGCCAAATATCCTCCAGAGCAAAAGCAATCTGCCGTCATGGCTGCTCTGATTGCAGCTCAAACTGAAATCGGTTGGGTTTCTTCTGATGTGATTGAAACAATTGCATCTATCTTGAGCATGCCTCGCATTGCAGTAGAAGAGGTTGCGACTTTCTACAATATGTATGACACCAAGCCAGTCGGCAAATACAAGTTGGTGATTTGCACTAACTTACCATGCCAACTCACTCACGGTGAAACTGCAGCAACTCACTTAAAAGAAACACTCGGCATTGGTTATAACGAGACCACACCTTGTGGCACTTTTACCCTGAAAGAGGGCGAGTGCATGGGTGCTTGTGGCGATTCCCCAGTCATGCTCGTGAACAACAAGCGGATGTGTAGTTTTATGAGCAATGAAAAGATTGATGCTCTCTTAGCCGAGCTACGTGCAGAAGGGAAGTCAGCATGACCAGTTTGCACGATCGTCACATTAAGCCCCTGATTTTGGCGGGTCTCAATGGCAATAATTGGGGTCTGAAGGATTACGAGAGCCGTGGCGGCTATCAACAGTTACGTCGTATCTTGGCGGATAAAGTCACACCGGACTCCATCATCGCCGAGCTAAAGCTTTCCTCCCTTCGGGGTCGAGGTGGTGCAGGCTTCCCAACAGGGTTGAAGTGGAGCTTTATGCCCCGCCAGTTCCCAGGTCAGAAGTATTTGGTTTGCAACTCTGATGAGGGTGAGCCAGGAACATTTAAAGACCGCGACATCATGCGTTACAACCCCCATGCCTTGATTGAAGGCATGATCATTGGTGCTTACACCATGGGGATCTCGGTGGGTTACAACTACATCCACGGGGAAATTTGGCAAGACTACACTCGCTTTGAAGAGGCGCTTGAGCAAGCCCGTGCCGCTGGCTATCTTGGCGACAAGATCATGGGCAGTGACTTTAACTTCCAACTGCATGCTGCGCCAGGTTGGGGTGCTTACATTTGTGGTGAAGAGACTGCTTTGCTCGAGTCGCTCGAAGGTAAAAAAGGTCAGCCGCGTTATAAGCCACCTTTCCCAGCAAGCTATGGTTTGTATGGCAAACCCACCACCATTAACAATACGGAAACGTTTGCCGCTGTGCCATTCATTATGGCGATTGGCGGTCAAGCGTATTTGGATATGGGCAAGCCCAATAATGGTGGTACAAAAATTTACTCTGTGTCTGGTGACGTTACCTATCCCGGAAATTATGAAGTCCCCATGGGCACGCCATTTGCTGAGCTCTTGAAGTTGGCTGGTGGGATGCGCGATGGCAGGGCGATTAAGGCGGTCATTCCGGGTGGATCATCTGCCCCAGTGATTCCTGGTGCGCAGATGATGGATCTCACAATGGATTACGACAGCATTGCAAAAGCCGGCTCAATGTTAGGTTCAGGCGCTGTGATTGTGATGAATGACACCCGCTGCATGGTGCGCGCTTTACTGCGCCTCTCTTACTTCTATCACGAAGAGTCTTGTGGTCAGTGCACCCCATGTCGTGAAGGTACCGGTTGGTTATGGCGCATCGTGAATCGCATCGAACACGGTGAAGGTCGTCCAGAAGATTTGGATTTGCTCAATGATGTCGCGGCCAATATTCAAGGTCGGACGATTTGTGCATTGGGAGATGCAGCGGCGATGCCTGTGAAAGGTATGTTGAAGCATTACATGGATGAATTTGCATATCACGTAGAACATAAGCACTGCTTAGAATCTGCGCGGCCTTTATAAAAGATATTGAGTACGGGACTTCTTAAAGTGAGCATGGTAGAAATCGAATTAGACGGTAAGACAGTTGAGGTTCCTCAGGGTTCGATGGTGATGCATGCCGCGAATAAGTTGGGCACCTACGTTCCGCATTTCTGTTATCACAAGAAGCTCTCGATTGCTGCTAACTGCCGCATGTGCCTGGTTGAAGTAGAAAAGGCACCAAAGCCATTACCCGCTTGCGCCACACCGGTAACTCAGGGCATGAAGGTCTTCACTCACTCTGCTAAAGCAGTAGAGGCGCAGCGCTCTGTCATGGAGTTCTTGCTGATTAATCACCCCCTGGATTGCCCAATTTGCGATCAAGGTGGTGAGTGCCAGTTGCAAGATTTGGCAGTAGGCTACGGTAAGTCAAACTCGCGTTACGAAGAAGAAAAACGCGTGGTGTTTCATAAGAATGTCGGTCCATTGATTTCAATGGAAGAAATGTCCCGCTGTATTCATTGCACCCGTTGCGTTCGCTTTGGTCAAGAGATTGCTGGCGTGATGGAGTTAGGCATGATTAACCGTGGCGAGCATTCTGAAATCACCACCTTTGTTGGTCAGACTGTAGATTCCGAGCTGTCCGGCAATATGATTGATATTTGCCCAGTTGGCGCATTGACCAGTAAGCCATTTCGCTATGCTGCTCGTACCTGGGAATTGGCTCGCAAACGTTCTGTGAGCCCACACGATAGTTTGGGTAGCAACACAACGATTCAAACCAAAGCGAATAAAGTGATGCGGGTCGTTGCTTTGGAGAACGAAGCAATCAATGAATGCTGGATTAGCGACCGCGATCGTTTCTCCTATGAGGGTATTAACAGTGCAGAGCGCGTGACTTCGCCAATGGTGAAGCAGGGGGGTCAGTGGCTGGAGACAGATTGGGAGTCTGCCTTAGATTACGTTTCCCGCTCACTCAAAACGATTGCGGCAGAGAATGGCCCACAAGCGATTGCTGCATTGGCCCATCCGATTTCGAGCACAGAAGAACTCCATCTCTTGCAAAAGATTGTGCGTGGACTGGGTTCAGATCAAATTGAAACCCGTTTATTGCAATCCAATATTGACGGCGCTGCTGAGGCACCATGGCTCGGTATGCCGATCGCCAAGCTTGATCAGTTAGATCGCGCGCTCGTGATTGGCAGTTATTTACGTAAAGACTTGCCATTGATGGCAGTGCGTTTGCGCGCAGCTGCTAAACGTGGCCTTGCTCTGCATCGGATCGATGCGGGTGGCGATGATTGGTTGATTGATGCACCAAAGAGTCTGAATGTTAAGCCTAGCGCTTGGGTTAATAGTCTTGGTGAAGTTGCTATGGCAGTTGCAAAAGCAAAATCCACCTCAGCTCCAGCCGGAGTTGCTGGCAGTGTTTCCCCAGCGGCTCAAGCAATCGCTGACAGCCTCCTTTCCGGTCAGGCTGGTGCAGTATTCCTGGGATCTGCTGCTATCGCTCATCCTCATGCAAGTGATTTGCATGTTTTGGCACAATTTATTGCTGAGCAAACTGGCGCTACTTTTGGTTTCTTACCAGTGGGTGGTAATGCAGTCGGCGCAGGTTTGGTTAATGCCAATGGCGCAGGCGTGAACTCAGTATTGTCTGGTGAGCGTCGCGCCGTGATTCTCATGAACCTTGAGCCTACTCGTGATTTACCTAATCCTGAACAAGCGAAGTCTGCTTTAGCCAAAGCCAATACGGTGATTGCATTGACACCATTCACTAGCCCTGACTTGTTAGAGGCTGCGGATGTCATCCTGCCTATTAGCGCCTTTACCGAAACCGTTGCCACCTTCATCAATGCAGAAGGCAGCGCACAAACCATTCAGCCAGCAGTCAAACCTTTGGGTGATTCGCGTCCTGCATGGAAGGTCCTTCGTGTGCTTGGTGGCTTGCTTGGTCTAGATGGTTTCTTATTCAATATGCCTGAAGAAGTGTTGGGCGATGCCTTGGGTGAGAGCTTTGTTGGCAAACTCAACAATCAGTTCACTGCAACACCTGCTGTATCCAATAGCAATGCTGCTCCCACAAACGGCTTTGAGCGCGTATCGGATGTCAATATCTATTCGGTGGATCCCATTGTTCGTCGTGCCCCAGCCTTGCAAAGAACTGCTGATGCCAAGCGTGGCAATCAAATTGGCTTAAACCAGGCTGCGATGAATGAGCTAAGTCTTAAAGAGGGTGATGTCGTTTCCATTACCCAAGGGAATTTGTCGACACAACTGCCTGTTACGCTAGAAGCAAATTTAGCAGCAGGGGCAGTGCGCATCTCTGCTGGTACAGAAGCTAGCGCTAAGTTAGGCGCCATGTTCGGCCCAATTACTTTGAGCAAGGTCTAAGAGATGACTGATTTCTTAAATCTGATTAATACCCAAGGCGAAGCCCTATTGGGATCGCTATGGCCATTAGTTTGGGCTTTAGTACGGATTGTGATTATTGTTCTGCCAATGTTTGGTGCAGTGGCTTATCTAACCTTATGGGAAAGAAAGCTGATTGGTTGGATGCATATCCGTCTTGGACCTAATCGTGTAGGTCCCTTGGGTTTACTGCAACCGATAGCTGATGCACTTAAGCTCTTGATGAAGGAGATTATTTCTCCTGCGCAAGCAAGTAAGGTGCTCTACATCATTGCCCCTGTGATGGTGATCATGCCGGCTTTTGCTGCTTGGGCTGTGATTCCTTTCCAGGCCAAAATGGTATTGACCGACGTTAATGCCGGTTTGCTCTATGTGATGGCGATTTCTTCCATTGGAGTCTATGGCGTCATCTTGGCTGGTTGGTCATCCAATTCAAAATATCCATTCCTTGGCGCGATGCGTGCATCAGCCCAGATGATCTCCTATGAGATTGCGATGGGTTTTGCCTTGGTAACAGTCTTGTTAACTTCAGGCTCTTTAAATCTGAGTGCGATTGTGGAATCCCAGATGCATGGTTATTTCGCAAGTAAAGGCTTGAACTTCCTCTCCTGGAACTGGTTGCCTTTATTACCAATGTTTGTGATCTACTTCATTTCCGGCGTGGCTGAGACTAATCGTCACCCATTCGACGTGGTTGAAGGGGAGTCAGAAATTGTTGCGGGCCACATGGTTGAATACTCGGGTATGGCCTTTGCGATGTTCTTCTTAGCTGAATACGCCAATATGATATTGATCGCTGCCTTGGCATCGACAATGTTCTTAGGCGGCTGGTTGCCGATTGTGGATTTACCAATCTTGCGCGATATTCCCGGCTTCTTCTGGTTGTTTGCTAAGACCTTCTTCCTTTTGTCTTGTGTCATTTGGTTGCGTGCCACTTTGCCGCGCTATCGCTATGACCAGATCATGCGCTTGGGTTGGAAGATTTTTATTCCCATCTCTGTATTCTGGGTCATGGTAATTGGTGCTTGGGTTGTATCCCCATGGAATATTTGGAAATAGGTAAAGACAATGATTAAGAAAATCAACCAATTTCTCAATAGCTTGATGCTCAAAGATATTTTGACCGGGATGTCGATTACTGGCCGCTATCTGTTTAAGCCCAAGATTACGATTCAGTATCCAGAAGAGAAAACGCCTCAGTCTCCTCGCTTCCGTGGCTTGCACGCTTTGCGTCGCTATGAGAACGGGGAAGAGCGCTGCATTGGTTGCAAACTGTGTGAAGCAGTCTGTCCTGCCTATGCTATTACGATTGAAACTGCTGAGCGTGATGACGGTACGCGTCGCACGAGCCGTTACGACATTGATCTGACTAAATGTATCTTCTGCGGTTTTTGCGAAGAAGCTTGTCCAGTAGATGCGATTGTCGAGACCAATATATTTGAATACTTTGGTGACAAGCGGGGCGACCTGTATTTCACAAAAGACATGTTGCTAGCAGTCGGCGATAAGTATGAAAAAGACATTGCAGCTAACCGTGCAGTTGATGCACCTTATCGTTAATCGAATCGAGCTATAAGACCATGACATTCGATCCCTCCACCATCTTTTCAGTTTTCTTCTACGCCTTTGCTGGCTTATTGGTCATTTCTGCATTGCGAGTCATTACAGCTCGCAACCCAGTTCATGCGGCTTTGTTCCTAGTGTTAGCCTTCTTTTGTGCTTCAGGCTTGTGGATGCTGCTCAAAGCCGAGTTCCTCAGTTTGGCCCTGATCTTGGTTTACGTTGGCGCGGTGATGGTGCTCTTCCTATTCGTGGTGATGATGCTTGACCTTGATCTAGAGCATCTGCGCCGTGACTTTAAGAAATACCTTCCAGTCGCCTTCTTGATGGGCGCAGTGATTGTGCTCGAACTATCAATTGTCTTGATTCGGAGCTTCATTGGTACTAGCTCTCCCGTGCAGCCCATGTTAGAAGAATCCACCATGAGCAATACCAAGGCACTGGGTATGTTGATCTTCGTTGATTATGTCTATGCCTTTGAAGTCGCCGGCATCATTTTGTTGGTTGCCATCATTGCTGCCGTTGCATTGACCCTGCGGAATCGTAAGGATGCGAAACCCCAAAACGTGGCTGAGCAAATTAATGTCAAAGCTGCAGACCGGATGCGGATCGTCAAAATGAATACGGATATGGCTGCCAAGCAAGATGCACGGGGAGAAAAGAAATGACTGTAACCCTGGCCCACTACCTTGTACTGAGCGCAATTTTATTTGCAACAAGCGTGATTGGTATTTTCCTCAATCGCAAGAACGTGATTGTGCTATTGATGGCGATCGAACTCATGCTGCTCTCAGTCAATCTGAACTTTGTTGCCTTCTCCCATTACTTGGGTGATATGGCAGGTCAAGTATTTGTATTTTTCATTCTGACCGTGGCCGCTGCTGAAGCAGCGATTGGTTTGGCAATCTTGGTCGTGCTCTTCCGTAAGGTGGATACGATCAATGCTGAAGACTTAGACCACCTTAAAGGCTAGTCATGCAATTCACTTTAACTCTTCCCGTTCTCTGTGCCGTGCCATTAGCTCCGCTGATTGGTTCTGTCATCGCTGGATTCTTCGGTACTAAATTGGGCGGTGATCGTATTGGTCACGGGGCCTGTCAGTTTGTCACCATCTTGGGTGTGATGATTGCCTTTGTTTTATCTTGCTTTGTCTTAGTGCAGGTGATGGATGGTTTCTACTTCAATGGCACCGTTTACCACTGGATGCAATTGGGTGAGCTCAATCTCGATATTGGTTTCTTAATCGATCCATTAACTGCCACCATGATGTGTGTGGTCACCTTCGTCTCTTTGATGGTTCACATTTACACCATTGGCTACATGGCTGGAGAAGAGGGCTATAACCGTTTCTTCTCTTACATTTCCTTGTTTACCTTTGCCATGCTGATGCTGGTCATGAGTAATAACCTCTTGCAACTCTTCTTTGGTTGGGAAGCGGTGGGCGTAGTGTCTTATCTCTTGATCGGCTTCTATTTTGAGCGCCAGTCTGCCGTGTTTGCCAATATGAAGGCCTTTTTGGTCAACCGCGTTGGTGACTTTGGTTTCATTCTTGGCATTGGTTTGTTATTGGCCAGCACAGGATCGATGCAGTATGACGTCATCTTTGCGCAAAATAGCGCTTTAGCTGCACAAACTTTACCTGGTACAGGCTGGAACTTAGTGACAGTTGCTTGTATTTGCTTGTTTATTGGTGCGATGGGTAAATCAGCCCAGTTTCCATTGCATGTTTGGCTGCCAGACTCTATGGAAGGCCCAACTCCAATTTCTGCTTTGATTCATGCGGCAACTATGGTTACTGCGGGCATCTTCATGGTGGCACGGATGTCGCCCCTCTTTGAGCTGTCTGATACCGCTTTGAGCTTCATCTTGGTTATTGGTTCGATTACAGCACTATTCATGGGCTTTCTGGGTATTGTCCAGAACGATATCAAGCGGGTAGTAGCGTATTCCACATTGTCCCAGCTGGGCTATATGACCGTCGCATTGGGTGTTTCCGCTTATCCAGTAGCCATCTTTCATTTGATGACTCACGCTTTCTTTAAAGCACTGTTGTTCCTTGCAGCGGGTAGCGTGATTTTGGGCATGCACCATGAGCAAGATATGCGCAAGATGGGCGGGCTTTGGAAGTACATGCCAATCACTTGCTTAATGATGCTCTTGGGTAATCTGGCATTGATTGGTACTCCATTCTTCTCTGGCTTCTATTCAAAAGATTCCATCATTGAGGCGGTAGCGGCGAGCCACATTCCTGGATCAGGTTTTGCTTACTTCGCGGTGATGGCGAGTGTGTTTGTTACTGCTCTATATTCTTTCCGCCTCTACTTCTATGTATTCCATGGCAAGGCGCGTTGGGGCCATCACGATTCACATGCGCACGATCACCATCACGCAGAAGAGGGCGATGACCATGCTCACCATGGTCTTGCCCCCGGCGAGATACCCCATGAGTCCCCTCTGGTTGTGACACTGCCCTTGATTTTGTTGGCCATCCCTTCAGTCATTATTGGCTTCTACACCATTGAACCGATGTTGTTTGGTACTTTCTTCGGCGACTCTATTTTTGTCGATATCAGCAAGCACCCAGCGATGATGGAATTGGCTGAAGAGTTCCATGGCCCCATTGCCATGGCTTTGCATGCCTTTACTTCTCCAGTGCTCTTATTGGTTGTGCTTGGAGTGCTTTCTGCTGCGATTGGCTATTTATGGGCAACCAAACTTCCTGAGAAGTTTGCTCAGGCCTTAGCCCCCATCAAGTTGCTGCTCGACAATAAGTACTACCTCGATGCTTTCAACCAAGCCTTCTTTGCTAAAGGCTTGTTGTGGATCGGCGGTATCTTATGGCACCGCGGTGATCAAAAGATCATCGATGGTTTCTTGGTTAATGGCAGTGCGCATGCTGTTGGGCGCTTTGCCGGTGTGATTCGCCATTTGCAATCCGGTTATCTCTATCACTACGCCTTTGCAATGATTGCAGGCTTAGCGGTATTGCTCGCTTGGGTTTTGTACGCTTACCTGCCTTTTGTTCGCTAGGCCTTTGTTACTTAAGTAGCCATCATGATTCTCTCATTCGCCATCTGGATCCCGATTTTCTTTGGACTCATTATTTTGTTCTATGGGTCTGAGCATCCCAGCGCTGGTGTGCGTTGGCTTGCCTTGATCGGGTCCATCATTGGTTTTATTGCAACTCTGCCGCTAATTTTGCAATTTGATATTGCCAATGCAGGCATGCAGTTTGTTGAGAATGTTTCTTGGATTCCCCGTTATGACATTAACTACCACTTAGGAGTTGATGGCATTTCCGTTTGGTTCATTGTTCTGACTGCTTTCATTAATATCTTTGTGGTGATTGCTGCTTGGGAAGTGATTGATAAGAAGGTCTCGCAGTACATGGCATCATTCCTGATCCTCTCTGGATTAATGATCGGGGTTTTTGCTGCACTGGATGCTTTACTTTTCTATGTGTTCTTTGAAGCCACCCTGATTCCGATGTACATCATTATTGGTGTGTGGGGTGGTCAAAACCGAATCTACGCCGCGTTCAAGTTCTTCCTGTACACCTTGCTGGGCTCTTTATTGACCTTGATCGCGATGCTGTACCTGTACAACGCAACCAACACCTTTGATATTTTGACTTGGCAAAAAGCGCCATTGGATATTGTTGAGCAAGTTTTGATTTTCTTTGCCTTCTTCATGGCTTTTGCTGTGAAAGTGCCAATGTGGCCATTGCATACCTGGTTGCCTGATGTACACGTTGAGGCTCCTACCGGCGGTTCCGTAGTCTTGGCGGCCATCATGTTGAAGCTGGGTGCTTATGGCTTCTTACGTTTCTCATTACCCATTGCCCCAGATGCCAGTCAGTATCTTGGCCCCTTTGTGATCTTCCTGTCTTTGGTGGCAGTGATCTATGTTGGTACCGTGGCCCTGGTTCAAAAGGATATGAAAAAACTGGTGGCGTATTCATCAGTGGCACACATGGGCTTTGTTACTCTGGGCTTTTTCCTCTTCAGCCCCCTGGGCGTAGAGGGCGGTATTGTTCAAATGATCTCGCACGGTTTCGTATCCGGCGCAATGTTCCTCTCCATTGGTGTCTTGTATGACCGCATGCATACCCGTCAGATCGCGGATTACGGCGGCGTAGTGCACAAGATGCCAGCCTTTACTGCATTCGCTGTGTTGATGGCAATGGCCAATTGCGGCTTGCCAGCGACTTCTGGTTTCGTGGGTGAGTTCATGGTGATTCTGGCGGCGGTCGATTACGACTTCTTGATTGGTATTTTGGCAGCCACCGCTTTGATTCTGGGTGCAGCGTATTCTCTTTGGATGGTTAAGCGGGTGTTCTTCGGCGCAATCCACAACAAGCACGTTGAGGATCTTAAAGATCTCAACGGCCGTGAATATTTCATGATGGCTGTATTAACAATCTGTGTACTGGGTATGGGCGTCTATCCCAAGCCGTTTACCGACATCATTCATCCCGCTGTGATTAATCTGCTGCAGCATGTTGCTGTTAGCAAAATCTGAGTAAAAGCACATGCAAGCCTTTGACCTTTTCGCCATCCTGCCTGAACTCGTACTACTCGTAGTGACCTGTGCTCTTCTCGTTGCCAGTGTTTATGTTCGAGAGCGTCAGCCCGCCCAGGCTGGAGTAGAGCAAGATATCTTCCACACCCCACGCGGGGTTGGATTTGTTTATTTCTTCACGATTATTTTGCTGGCTTACTTAGTCATTGCCTTTGCTAGCCGCATTGGCGATGTGTCACTTGTGGCGATGAATGGCTTATTTCAGTCTGACCCATTCTCTAATCTCTTAAAAGCCTGCTCTTGCGGAGCTGTACTCGTCAGCTTGATCTACTCTAAGCAATACCTGATGGATCGCGGTCTATTCCGGCCTGACTTTATTGTTTTGAGCTTATTGGCTTTGTTAGGTCAATTGGTTTTAGTTTCTGGTTCAAATCTACTGACCCTTTACCTGGGTCTTGAGTTGATGGCTCTCCCTACCTATGCCTTGGTAGCGATGCGTCATAACAGTGAGAAGAGTGTTGAAGCTGCCATTAAGTATTTCATTTTGGGGGCCTTGGCCTCCGGTTTCTTGCTCTACGGCATGTCGATGCTCTATGGAGTAACTGGCTCACTCGATCTGATTGAGATCTTCAGAACAGTGGCTGATCCCCGTGTAAATCATTTGGTGATGGCATTTGGCTTGGTATTTATTGTTGCTGGCTTGGCCTTTAAGTTGGGTGTAGTGCCATTCCACATGTGGGTGCCGGATGTGTATCAAGGTGCGCCAACTGCGGTGACCTTAATGATTGCCGCTGCGCCGAAGATTGCTGCTTTTGGATTGTTATTCCGCTTGCTAGTGAATACCTTGTTGCCACTTTTGGGTGACTGGCAGCCTATGCTAGTGCTCTTATCTATTCTGTCGCTGGTGGTTGGTAACGTTACGGCGATTGCCCAAACCAATGTGAAGCGGATGTTAGCCTACTCAGCTATTGCGCAAATGGGCTTTGTGATGCTCGGTATGCTTTCTGTATTTGATGACCACGCATTTAGTGCATCGACATACTATGTTATTACCTATGTCTTAACTACGCTAGGTAGCTTCGGTTTATTAATGCTACTGTCACGTAAGGGTTACGACTGCGAAACCTTAGATGGCTTAAAAGGTCTCAACAAGAAGCACCCTTGGTTTGCCTTTATTGGTTTGGTCATGATGTTCTCCTTGGCCGGTATTCCGCCAACAGTCGGCTTTGCCGCAAAGCTGTCGGTCCTTGAGGCTTTGGTAGATGCTCAACATACTTTCATCGCAATCATCGCGGTGATTGCTTCTTTGATCGGTGCTTTCTACTACTTGCGAGTGGTGAAGGTCATGTACTTTGATGAGCCCTTGCATGAGACCACCATATCGGGATCCACCTTTGCTAAAGGACTCTTGAGTCTCAATTGCATTCTGGTGCTGGTCTTGGGAATTTTCCCTGGTGGCCTGATGGCGACTTGCCTCGACGCAATGCGTCGTACCTTGCTGGGCTCTTAAGCTCCCTAAGGTCCAGCCATGGCCGAAAAATCCCTTCACGACTTACCCCCAGGGGATCAGCATCTTCGTGAGGAAAGAATCTCGGGAGAAGATATCTACGGCGGCATTTTCTTAAATATGAAGCGCGATCGGGTTAGCTTGCCCGATGGCCAAGAAGCGGTCCGCGAGTATTTGACACATCCTGGTGCGGTTGCCATTTTGGCAATACTCGATGATGGCCGAATTCTTCTGGAGCGCCAGTATCGTTACCCAATAGCCAAAGTCTGCATGGAAATTCCTGCGGGTAAATTGGATCCCAATGAAGATCCTTTAGTTTGTGCGCAAAGAGAGCTTGAAGAAGAAACAGGTTACTCGGCAAGTAGGTGGAGCTATATCCGCCGAATTCATCCCGTGATTTCCTATTCCACTGAGTTTATCGATATCTATTTAGCGGAAGGCTTGCAAGCTGGTAAGAGCCGCTTAGATGAAGAAGAGTTTCTGGATGTCTTCGCCGCGCCTTTGGATGAAATCTTGGCCTGGGTAGAGCAGGGTGTCATTACCGACGTCAAAACCACTATTGCGATTTATTGGTTAGATCGCTATCGCCGCAATCTCGTTAAACCCAGCGCCCTGGGTTCTTAGCTAGCCCTGCATAAACCCGATAAAATAGGGGCTATTGAATTTGGCATATTTGCCCCCATTTAGGTTTTATGAAAGTCTACAATTTATCCTGCCCCTTAGATCATCGCTTCGAGGGTTGGTTTGCATCTGAAGAAGATTGTCTCTCCCAACAAGCAAAAGGTATCTTGGCGTGCCCTCTGTGCGATAGCACCGAGATTACTCGGATGCCATCCGCTCCACACATTGCAAAATCAAGCTCAAGCCAGAGCATGGAGTTAGCCAATACGGCTCAGACTTCAATTCAGCAAGCTAGCCCTAGTGGTGATGTCGTTGCTTTAGCTGGTAGCGACCACTCTCAACTGGAAGCTCAAGTTCAAGCTGCTTTTCTGAAAGGTATGCGTGAGCTGATGGGGCGCTCTGAGGATGTAGGCTCTGCATTTGCAGAAGAAGCGAGAAAAATTCACTATAAAGAATCACCTGAGCGGAGCATCCGTGGTCAAACCACCTTGGATGAAGCCGAAGCTTTGCGAGATGAGGGTATCGAGGTAATGGCGATGCCATTGTTACCTGCATTCAAAGATACCTTGCAATAGATCGGATGCACTCTTATTGAGGATAAAAAAATAGCGATCCGAAGATCGCTATTTTGATTACTACCGTATTGACCGACTTATTTGGAAGTCGGCATCACAAACTCTGCACCTTTGTCGATACTTTCAGGCCAGCGCTGCATCACGCTCTTTTGCTTGGTATAGAAGCGAACACCTTCTTTACCGTAGGCATGCATATCCCCAAAGAGGGATTTTTTCCAACCACCAAAGCCATGCCATGCCATCGGCACAGGAATAGGTACATTGATGCCTACCATGCCCACTTGAACGCGGCGGGCAAACTCACGCGCGATATTGCCGTCACTGGTGAAGCAGGCTACGCCGTTACCGTATTCGCAGGAGTTGACTAAGTTCAAGGCATCGGTAAAGTTCGCTACGCGTAAGCATGAGAGAACTGGCCCAAAGATCTCCTCGAGATAAATCTTCATATCGGGCGTCACGTTATCAAATAAAGTGCCACCAATGAAGAAGCCATTCTCATGGCCTGGGACTTTGAGACCGCGACCGTCCACCAATAATTTAGCGCCAGAGGCAACGCCACTCTCGATGTAGCCAGTAATTCTGTCGAGCGCTGCTTTAGTAACGATTGGACCCATTTCAGCGTCCAGCTCGATACCATTCTTAACCTTCAGGGTTTTGGTACGCTCAATCAGCTTAGGCATGATCTTGTCAGCAGCAGTGCCAACCAAGACTGCTACCGAGATCGCCATGCAGCGTTCACCAGCAGAACCATAGGCCGCACCAATGAGGGCGTCAATTGCTTTGTCCATGTCGGCATCCGGCATGATCACCATGTGATTCTTGGCGCCACCCAATGCTTGTGAGCGTTTGCCAAAATGTGCACAGCGCTCATAAATGTAATTAGCAATCGGGGTTGAACCGACGAAGCTGACTGCCTTAACGTCTGGGTTCTCAATCAAAGCATCAACGGCTTCTTTGTCGCCTTGCACCACATTAAATACCCCATCAGGCAAACCTGCTTCTTTGAGAAGCTTAGCCATCAATAAGGCAGGGGAAGGGTCGGTTGGGCTGGGCTTGAGGATAAAGGTGTTGCCACAGGCGATCGCGACTGGGAACATCCACATGGGAACCATGACGGGGAAGTTAAAAGGCGTAATGCCGGCTACAACACCCAAAGGTTGGCGCATCACCCAGTTATCAATACCAGTCGAAACTTGTTCGGTGTAATCACCCTTGAGCAGCTCAGGAATACCTGTAGCAAATTCTACGATTTCAATACCGCGGGTCACCTCACCTTGGGCATCGGTAAATACTTTCCCATGCTCGGCAGTAATCATGGCAGCCAACTCATCGCGGTGAGCATTGAGGAGCTCGAGATACTTAAACATGATGCGAGCCCGGCGCAATGGCGAGGTCTGGCTCCAGGTCTGAAATGCGGTCTCTGCAACCGCTACGGCCTGATCTACGTCCTTGCGGCTGGCCAAGGCAACCCGACGGGCTACTGAGCCGGTAGAGGGGTTGTAGACGTCGGCAAAGCGACTATCTTTAGGGCTTACTACTGTGCCACCAAGGAAGTGTCCAACATCTTCTTTAGATTCAAAGGCTTGGGGTGCATTCTTCATAATGTGTATTTTTTGATCCTAGGGTTTGTCGGCAAAAAGAAGGTTTCCAGGATCGTGAGGGCCACGAAAGAGGGTCTCCTATTCTTGTTTTAGGTATTCTATCGCTTTCGCTGTTTTTAGTCTGATAACCGCATTTTTGCCCTTAAAGGTACCTATGAGCCTGCTTTTTTCTAGTTATTCCTTACCCTCACCAAAAGGCCCTGTAAGCCTCGCCAATCGCATCGTCGTTGCACCCATGTGCCAGTACTCTGCAGTGAATGGTGAGGCAACAGACTGGCATTTAATGCATTGGGGCAACCTCTTAAATAGCGGCGCAGGTCTATTCATTATTGAGGCTACTGGAGTCACTCCAGAGGGGCGAATTACACCAGCCTGTTTAGGTTTGTGGGATGACCGCACCGAAGCAGCTCTAAAAGACAAACTAAGTCGAGCCCGTAAGTTGGCTCCTGCTACTCCCGTATTTATTCAGCTAGCACACGCTGGCCGCAAAGCCTCTAGTGCAACACCATGGGATGGTGGCCAACTCTTGGCAGTAGATCAGGGCGGCTGGGAAACCGAAGCGCCATCAGCCATTCCCCAGCTTGAGGGGGAGCGTTTGCCCCATGAGCTTACTAAACATGAGCTCAACAAGATGATTGCCGCATTTGTAACGGCAGCAGAAAGAGCCGCTCGTATTGGTGTTGAAGGTATTGAATTGCATGGCGCACATGGCTACTTGCTCCACCAATTTTTATCGCCTATCTCCAATCAGCGTAAAGATGAATACGGCGGCTCGTTTGAGAATCGCATTCGTTTTCCTTTGGAGCTATTCAAAGCAGTCAGAGCTGCCTACTCAGGTGTATTAGGCATTCGGATCTCTGCGCATGATTGGGTCGAGGGTGGTTGGACACCAGAAGAGACTGCAGAATTTGCGGTGCAACTCAAAGCGATTGGTTGCGACTACGTTCACATCTCTTCCGGAGGAATTTCTCCATTGCAAAAGATTGCGATTGGACCCAAGTATCAAATACCGTTTTCAAAGATTGTTAAAGAGAAATCCGGCCTGCCAACGATGGCGGTTGGTTTAATTACTGATCCACATCAAGCTGAAGAAATTCTGCAAGATGGTGATGCAGATCTGATTGCTTTGGCTAGAGCATTTCTCTACAAGCCACGTTGGGCTTGGGAAGCTGCCGCCGCCCTGGGCGCTACGGTTCCTGCGAATGAGCGTTATTGGCGTTGCTTGCCACGCGAAGCCCAAGCTATCTTTGGTGGCGTTAAAGTAGGGCAGCGCTAAACATGACATCAGAAGTAAAGCAGCATGCTGTGCGCGAATCTTGGCTCCAAGATGCAGTAAGGCATTTAGAGCCGGTATTTTCTAAAGCGGGTTATGCAATTCCACCCGTGAGAGTCTCTTGTGGTTTTCCGGCCTCGAGTAGTCCTCGCACGACCTTGGGCCAGTGCTGGCCTCGCGAGCGATCGGGTGGTGGCGTCAATGAGATTTTCATCTCTCCTAAATTAGATGATCCAGTGCAATTGTTGGATACCTTGGTACATGAGTTATGCCACGCAGTCGATGACTGTTTTAGTGGTCATGGTGAGGACTTCAAAGGCATTGCTCAAACTGTAGGGCTTGAGGGTCCTGCTCGAATGGCGCATGCGACTGAGGAGTTGATGGTCAAGCTCTCCATGATTAGTCAAGAATTAGGCCCTTATCCTCATCAGGCGATTGTGTTCCCGCCCCCTCGTCCAAGCAACGCCAGTCGCAGTAAGGCAAAGTGCAGCCAGTGTGGCTATGAAGTCACTTTACTCAAGCGCTGGGCTAGCTATGGTGCGCCGATCTGCCCAAAGGATAATATTCGGATGCAAGAGGCCGTGCCAGAAACCATTGAAAATACAAGCGAGCACGATACTGAGAGCGTAGAGCGGGGTAGCAAGACCAGCGGTGATGATATTCGCCGGGCGATTAGCTAAACTTTATCGCTAGTAAAATAAATCAACATAACTAACTAATAGACAAAACTGATGAACGCAAAAAAGATCTTCAAGAATCCTAAAATCGCTGTGATTGCCGGTGACGGTATTGGTAAAGAAGTGATGCCAGAAGGCGTTCGTGCCTTAGAGGTGGCTAACCAGAAATTCGGCATTGGCATGCAATTTGATCATTTTGATTTTGCTAGCTGTGACTATTACCAAAAGCACGGCAAGATGATGCCTGACAATTGGTTTGAAACCTTAATGCAATACGATGCGATTTTCTTTGGTGCAGTTGGCATGCCAAATATCATTCCTGACCACGTATCGTTGTGGGGAAGTTTGATCCAGTTTCGCAGAGGTTTTGATCAATACGTGAACTTGCGTCCTGTGCGTCTTTTGCCTGGCGTGCCATGTCCTTTGGCAAATCGCAAGCCTGGTGATATCGATTTCTTCGTCGTACGCGAGAACACGGAAGGTGAGTATTCGAGCGTCGGTGGCAAGATGTTCCCCGATACCGATCGTGAATTTGTAGTGCAAGAATCTGTATTTACCCGTTACGGTGTAGATCGTATTTTGAAGTACGCATATGATTTGGCGCAGAGTCGTCCAAAAAAGCATTTAACTTCAGCTACCAAATCCAATGGCATTGCCATCACCATGCCGTATTGGGATGAGCGGGTTGAAGCCATGGCAAAACAATTTGCTGATGTTAAAACCGACAAGTACCACATCGATATTTTGACGGCACAGTTTGTTATGAACCCTGACCGTTTTGATGTTGTCGTTGCCAGCAATCTCTTCGGCGATATCTTGTCTGATTTGGGTCCTGCTTGCACCGGCACGATTGCCGTTGCGCCATCGGGCAGCATTAATCCCGAAGGGAAATTCCCATCTTTGTTTGAGCCTGTGCATGGTTCAGCACCCGATATCTACGGCAAGATGATTGCTAACCCGATTGGGCAAATTTGGAGTGGCTCTATGATGTTGGATCATCTCGGATACCCTGAGGCTGGTAAAGCAATCTTTACTGCAATTGAGAAGGTGCTTGCTGGTGGACCCAAGAACTCACCTCTGACCCCAGACTTGGGTGGCACTGCTAAGACCGATGATTTAGGTAAAGCAATCGCTGCAGCGATTTAAGCGCTCCAGACGGGATCTTTTTTGCTAGCCTTGGCGATGTCTGCCAAAATTTGCTCATGCTGCTTGCATTCATCTGCACTGGCAGTCATGAGTTTGAGATTGGTAGGTAAGGCCTTGGGTAGGCCTGCATCATCGTTATTGACTGTGTAGTCAATCAGATCAATCGTCAGATCCTCTTGACCCCGGGTCATTGCTAGATAAACCTCGGCAAGTAATTGCGCATCCAATAAAGCGCCGTGCAGAGTGCGGTGCTCATTGCTGATAGAAAAGCGTTCACACAGAGCATCAAGCGAGTTGCGTTTACCCGGAAACATTTGCCGCGCATCGAGCAGGGTATCGGTGATCTTGGCAGCTAAAGATCTAAATGCTGGTCTTTTGAGGAGGGCAAATTCATTATCCAAAAAGCCCAAGTCGAATGCAGCGTTGTGAATGACGATCTCGGCGCCATCAACAAACTCAATCAATTGGTCAACGATATTGCCAAAGACTGGCTTGTCAGAGAGAAACTCTCTTGAAAGACCATGGACTGCAAAAGCACCTGCATCAATATCGCGCTCTGGATTAATGTAGTAATGAAAGGTGCGATCTGTTAAACGTCGACCAATCATTTCAACGCAGCCGATTTCAATAATGCGATCACCGGTAGCGGGGTTTAATCCCGTTGTTTCAGTATCGAGAATAACTTGACGCATATTAGGTTCCCTCTAAGACAGATTCCGGAATTTCCATGGGCCCGTTGCCTGCATATTTATCTAAGTAGAGATAGATCACGGGCGTAATAATCAAGGTCACAAATTGAGAGAAGATCAAGCCACCTGCAACCGTAATGCCCAGCGGTTGTCTAAGTTCAGCACCTGCACCCAGACCCAGAGCGATCGGTAGGGCACCCATCAAGGCAGCGAAGGTGGTCATCATGATGGGGCGGAAACGCAAGATACAGGCTTCGCGAATCGCTTTTTCTGGAGTCATGCCTTGACCCCGTTGTGCCTGCAGAGCAAAGTCGATCATCAAAATCGCATTCTTCTTCACAATACCAATCAAGAGCAAGATGCCAATCGATGCGATCACGGTGAGCTCAAAGCCAAAGAGACGCAGCGCTAGGATGGCACCAATCGCTGCCGAGGGTAATCCTGCCAAAATGGTTAAGGGATGAATGTAACTCTCGTATAGAACACCAAGGATGATGTAAATCACACCCAAGGCAGCCAGAATCAAAATAATTTGACCCGATTGATTGCTCTTAAATACTGCAGCATCGCCGCCGTAGCTGGTGATGATAGAAGGGGGTAAACCAATTTCGCGGCAGTAAGACTCAATCTTTTTAGTGGCATCGCCCAAGAAAACATCTGGCGCCAGGTTAAAGGAGAGTGTGACCGCAGGGATCTGGCCTTGATGGTTAACCGCTGTGGGTCCAACCTTACGCACGAAGCTAGCAACACTCGATAGTGGTACCAGTTTGTCGGTAGCGCGACCGCGCACATAGACTTTATTCAAATCGGTTTCGTATTGACGGTCTTCAGCTGCTGTTTCCAAGATGGCGTAGTAGGTATTGACGGGTGTATAGATAGTCGAAACTTGACGCTCGCCAAATGAAGAGTAGAGCGCAGTTCGAATATCAGCAATCGTCACACCAGCATTAGCGGCCTTTTCTCGATTGATCTCAATCTGAATATCCAAGCCCTTCAGTTGCGAGTCGCTGGTCACATCACGGAATAGGGGGTCCGCTTTCATTTTTTGCATGAGCTTCTCAGCCCAGTCATTAACACCTTCAAAGCCAACGCTTTGCAAGGTAAATTGATAGCGACTCTTACTGCTTTTACCTCCCAGCTGAAGGTTTTGAGTTGGGCGCATATAGACCTGAAGGCCAGGCAACTCTTTGAATTTGGCGCGTAAGCCCTCTAAGACCTGCGCCATTTTTTGTCGATCACCCTTTGGTTTAAGAATAATAAACATACGGCCTGTATTTGTGCCAGAGCTAGCGCCACCGCCAATCACAGAGATGGAGCTATCTACATTGGGATCGGAATTCACAATTGCAGCGGCCTGATCCTGGAGTGCCAGCATTGCGGTAAAGGAGATGTCCTCTGAGGCCTCGGTAGTGGCAGAGATTTGCCCAATATCCTCTTCAGGGAAGAAGCCCTTAGGTGTTTGGATAAACAATACGATCGTAATCACAAAAGTGGAAATTGCGCCCCATAGGACCTTCTTGCGATTGCGAAGAGCCATATCTAGATAGTGGATATAGGTCTTCAGCATCCAGTCAAAAATACGATCAAACTTTTTATTAATTTCAAACTCTTTAGGGTGTTCACCCGGTTTTGGTAGGAAGCGGCTACACATCAGGGGGACGATCGTCAGGGAAGCAACGGCCGATACCAAAATCGACAAGGTTACGATTACTGCAAATTCTCTAAAGAGCAAGCCAATGGGACCCGCCATGAAGAAGAGGGGGATAAAAATGGCAACCAATGAAATCGAGATCGAGATGATGGTGAAGCCCACCTCTTTACTGCCTTTCAGAGATGCCTTGAGTGGATCCATGCCTTCTTCGACATAACGCATGATATTTTCAAGTACCACAATCGCATCATCGACCACCAAGCCTACTGCTAGCGTAATACCTAAGAGCGAAATGTTATCCAGGCTGTAACCCATAAAGTAGAGCAGGAAGAAGGCGCCTATCAAAGAGATCGGCATGCTAACTGTTGGGATGATGGTCGCTGAGATATGTTTTAGAAACAGGAAAATCACCAGCACTACTAGGAGTACAGTCAATGCTAGGGTGATATTGACGTCATGAATCGAATCCAAGATCGACAGTGAACGGTCGTTTAAAAGACTTAATTTGATTGAAGTGGGCATCTGCTTTTGCAATTGAGGCAGCAGGGCTTTAATCGAATTGACGACATCGACCGTATTGGCATTTGGCTGACGTAATACAGCAATCGCGATTGAGCGTTCGCCACCAGAGGTTGCCCAGGTCTTGACATCCTCATAGCTCTGGCTGACTTCTGCAATATCACGCAGATAAATTGGCAAACCATTTTTTTGACTAATGACAAGGTTGCCAAATTCTTCAGGCTTGACCAGTTGTGGGTTGGCATAAATGGTGATGGACTGACGAGGGCCGTCTAGAACGCCAACCGGGCTATTGGTATTGGCTTTATTCACAGCAGTAGCCACGTCATCCATCGTCAGGTTACGGTTAGCTAACGCATCTGGATGGACGCGGATGCGAACGGCATAACGTTTGGCGCCATAAACAATGACCTGTGCAACACCGCTGATAGTAGAAAGATTGGGTGACAGTAAATTCTCTGCGTAGTCGTTGAGGTCAGAGAGATTCATGGAGGGTGAGCTCATCCGCACTACTAGAACTGGTGTATCAGCAGGATTAATTTTTCGATAAGACGGTGGAGATGTCATCTCAATCGGCAGACGCTTTTGAGCACGCAAGAGCGCAGCTTGAACGTCTACTGCGGCTTTGTCGATATCTCGATCGTTATTAAATTCGAGAGTGATGCTGGTTGTGCCCAGAAAGTTGCTTGAGCTAATTACCGTAATGCCATCAATTGTTGAGAACTCTTTTTCAAGAGGAAGGGCTACTGAGGCTGCCATGTTTTCTGGTGAAGCACCAGGGAGTGAGGCGCTAACCGAGATAACGGGAGAGTTAAAGCTGGGAAGCGCAGCAACAGGAATATGGAGATAGGCAACGGCACCTGCAATGACGGTCGATACTGAAAGCAGCACCGTCATTACGGGACGCCGAATACATAATTCGGATAGCGTCATGTGATTTTTACTTAGCTAGGGTTTACTGGTTGGAGAACAAGCTTGGATTCTTTAATCTTGCTCCCTGGCCGGAGATTTTGTTTGCCTTCAACGACAACCCGATCACCAGCTGAAATGCCATCGATTACCGCTTGACCTTGATATTCATAAAGAACCTTAACGGCCTTCGCAACTGCTTTATCGTCTTTATCGACTATGTATACCCGTTTGCCATTAGGACTCAAAATCACTGCTTGAGAAGGGACTTGCAGAGCCCCTTTCAGGGTGCTGGCTTCTAAGAAGACACGCGCAAATTGACCGGGTAGCAAAGTCATCTCGTCATTGGGAATCTGTGCTTTCACTCGGACAGCGCCAATGGAGGGGTCTACTTGATTATCAATCACTAAGACCTTACCTGCGTAGACTCGTTTGCTAGCATCACCAACAGTGACTTTTACAGTAAGCGCGTCGCCATCAAGCTGATTTTCTAAAACGGTCGGAATATCTTTTTCCGGAATGATGAACTGCACATTGATGGGGTTCAGTTGGGTAATAGTGACCATGGAGCCAACGCTAGAGGTAGCAGTTGAATTAGTGGCGGTGGAAACCACATTACCTGCTTGTACCAAGGAGCCAGGGAAGACATTCACAATGCCCGCGCGACCATCAATCGGTGAGCGGATGTAATCAAAAGACAGTTGCACTTCGGCAGCTTTAGCAGCCGCAAGGGCGGACTTGGCATTCGCATTGGAGGTTTCTAAGCCCGCTTTCGAAATAAAGTTTTTGGCAACCAGTTCCTTGGCACGCAAATACTGGCTTTGAGCGTCATCTGCCAGTGCTTTGAGTTTGTCGTAGTTGGCTTTGTCATTGCGATCATCCAATTGAAACAGCAAGTCACCCGCTTTCACTTCTTGACCATCTTTGACCAAAATTTTCGCAACCGTATTGGTGATCATGGGGCGAATATCAACGATATTGTTTGAAACAATCGTGCCGGTGGCTTCAATGACTAAGGGAACGTCTTTGGGCTCCACTAGGACCGTCGTGACAGTGACTGGTCCGCCGACTTTGTCAGTAGCGGGGAAGAAATAATTGACGATCTTCGAGCCGGCATAAAGCACAAACAAAATTCCAATGATTCGCCATTTGTACTTGAGCACAAAAGCCTTGCTTTGAGCGTAATCCAGTTGCTTGATTTGAGGGGAGTACTTTTCCCAGTAGGGGCGCAGTTTTTCCTCGACCTGAGATTGAAGTCTTTGCAACTGCTCAATGCATTTTTGGGCAATGGGCTGAATCTTGGGGGGAAGTTTGCTAACGAATAGTTGAATTTTGGACACGGTCTCGAAGGCAGTTTAAGTAGTTCTCAGAATCCGACCATTCTCTCATAAACCCCTTAATAAAGGCTTCCAAGCTAGGGGGTAGCTAGGGCAGGTACTCTTCGACCCCACGATTCGCGAGCTGATCAGCCAGTTCATTGCTGGGGTCGCCGTTGTGTCCCCGGACCCAATGCCACGAGATTTGATGTTTAGGGAGCAATTCATCCAATTCTTGCCACAGGTCAGCGTTTTTAACAGGCTCTTTACTAGCCGTTTTCCAGCCTCGCTTTTTCCATCCCTCTAGCCATTCGGTTACTCCTTTTTGGACGTATTGGGAGTCTGTCCAGAGCTCTACCGAGCTAGCCTGCTTCAGGGCTTTGAGAGCATGAATGACAGCGCTAATTTCCATGCGATTATTGGTAGTGTGCTCTGCGCCGCCATGTAAGTGTTTTTCATGACCGCCCGAGCGCAGCACTGCTCCCCAGCCTCCGGGGCCGGGATTGCCTTTGCAGGCTCCGTCGGTATAAATGACGATGTGGTGAGCGTGTTTAGTGTCTGACATGGTTAGCTGATGAGGTTTATTTGGACTTTAGCTGATTTCGCTCTGCAGCCGGACTCAATTGCTGGATTGCTGGCAGAATTTTGCTGGGGATTCGACCAATCAAACGCATGCCAGCCTGTCTTTTGATCGCCGAGATTAAGAACACTGCCCCAAAAATAGGCCACCATCGGTTACCCATTAACTCCAAGAAATCCATGCGCGCCATCCCGCTTATACTCTGGAGTGGCCATTTATAGCAGCCAAAGTGACCGCGGTCTAATGAGAAATTGAGTAATTGCAGCCAGTCTTTAATCCGCATCAGCCCAATGAACTGTCCGTCTCGAGGAAGGTAAGGGTTGCCAATTAAGCGACTGAGATACTGCCTAACTCCCCAAATACTGGCCGGATTAAATCCAGAAATAATCAGACGACCCTCAGGGCGAAGAACACGCTCCACTTCACGCAGAACTTGATGGGGGTCTGCAGCGAATTCCAGAACATGCGGAAGAATTAATAAATCAATGCTCTCGCTGGCAAAAGGGAGTTCATGATTTTCACCTTCAATGATGTGCCATTGCGCTGAAGGCAGGTTTTCTTGAGTGTCATGCCGACCAATCAATAAAGCATGCAATGGCATGCGATTTTCTGCTAGGGAGTTGATCTGCGGTAACCCAATTTGGACAGCATGAAAACCAAAAACGTCGGCCACGATTTGATCAAAGCAGCGCTGCTCCCAGCTCAGGACATACTTTCCGGGGGGTGACTCCAGCCATTTTTCCCATGAACTCCATGGTGGTGCGGGGGCTTGGGAAGGGGGGATCGGGGTTGGTATCATGAGTCTATGGACAAGAATACTTTATTACAGGTTTGGCCCATCCCCGCTTTCGAGGATAACTATATTTGGTGTATCCATGATGGTCATTCTGCTCTCGTAGTAGATCCAGGTGATGCAGCGCCCGTTTTAGATTACCTGGCTGAAAAGCAATTGCACTTAACAGGCATTCTCATTACCCATCATCATGCTGATCATACTGGCGGTGTATTGCAATTAATTGACGCCATGAAGCCGCATCCAATTCCGGTTTATGGTCCAGCGAGTATTGATATCTCAGGCAGAACCGAAGGACTTTTAGAAGGGGATAAGGTAGAGATTGCCCATCCACGCTTAAGTCTCAAGGTCTTTGAAGTGCCAGGACATACCTTGAGCCACATTGCCTACTTTGCGAACATGCAGGCCAATGTACTTGAGCCCATGCTGTTTTGTGGTGATACCTTGTTTGCATCGGGTTGTGGCAGATTGTTTGAAGGCACTCCTACCCAGATGAGTGAGTCGCTTGCCAAGTTTGCGGCCTTGCCCAAAAACACACTCGTGTTTTGTACCCATGAGTACACCTTATCGAACATCCGTTTTGCTTTGGCTGTAGAGCCAAACAATACCAACTTGATCGATTGGGCTGAGAGAGCAAAAGCCTTGCGAGCGAAAGGCTTGCCTACCTTGCCAACAACCATTGGCCATGAATTACAAGTCAATCCCTTCATGCGCTGTAACCAGGCTGAGGTAGTTGCTTCAGCGATGGCGATTTCTGGTGAGACAAGTTTGCCCAGTCCTGCCCATGTATTAGCAGTGATTCGGGCTTGGAAGGATCGGTTTTGATCCGTTGGCCTTATGCGGCGATCGTGATGGTTGCTGTGCTGACAGGTTGCGCGACGGGTGATTGGTCCTCCGATACCCCAACCAAAGGAAGTGCCAAGCTATCCCGCGCAACGCGCGTCAATTTAAATAAACAAAACGTCAGCGACTTGGGTGCGCCTTCAGATAATCTCTGGCTTCGGATTCGAGATGGCTTCCAAATGGAGCCAGTGGATTCACCACTCATTGTTGATCAAACGGTTTGGTTGGCGAGCCGGCCAGATTATGTTCAGCGCTCGATGAAGCGTTCGTCACCATATTTGTTTTATATCGTTCAGGAAGTGAATGCGCGCAATATGCCGACTGAACTGGCCTTACTCCCATTTGTAGAAAGCGCCTTTAATCCACAAGCCAAGTCAGGCGCTAAGGCTATGGGAATCTGGCAATTTATGCCCAAGACTGGAAAAGATTTTCAGTTAACTCAGAATGTCTTCCGTGACGAACGACGCGATGTTTTGCAATCAACCGATGCAGCGCTTGATTACTTAAATCGTCTGCATACTCAATTTGGAAGTTGGGAGCTGGCTCTAGCAGCGTATAACTGGGGGGCGGGCAATATTCTCAAGGCTCAAAAAAGAAATCTGGCTGCTGGCTTACCAACAGACTATTGGAGTTTAAGTATGCCGCTGGAGACCAGAGCATACGTGCCCAAGTTGATGGCTTACCGTGCCCTGGTTTTAGATCCTGCTGCATTTGGAGTGACCTTGCCGGACTTGGAGAATCATCCTTACTTTATTGCGGTTGATGTCAATAACGATATTGATGTCGCGCTTGCTGCCAAGTTGGCTGAAATGTCTGTTGATGAATTTAAGACGCTCAATCCTTCTTTTAATAAGCCCGTGATTCTCAGCGCAGCCAATCAGCAAATACTCTTACCATTCGGACATGCAGAGGTCTATCAAGAGAACCTCAAAAAATACAACAAGCCCCTCTCCACATGGACGGCTGTGAAGGTGGCGCAAACCCAAAGTGCTGAGGCTACTGCGCAAAGTTTGGGCGTGGATTTGGCTACCTTGCGGGAGATCAATGGCATTCCCAAGGGGATGAGAATTAAGGCGGGGTCTACTGTCATCATTCCAAAAACCAGCCGACGGCCTGGTGATATTTCAGTTGCATTAGCTGAGACCGCTAGCCTGAGCTTGGAGAAGCCACCACCCCCTAAAAAGACCAAGAAAGGTGCAGCAGGGAAGGGTTCGGGTAAAACCAAAGAGTCTAAGTCGGCCTCTAAGGGTAATTCCTCCTCCAATAACGCCGCAACTCAGCATAAATCCGCATCGACAGGACTTGCAAAATCTGCGAAAAAAGATCCCATTAAGACCTCTAGCAACTAAGAGAACCCTCTGGTTGGTCTGAGTGTCAGGAATTTTTTTACTGTCAGGTTAAACATGTCCTACAAAGCGCATCATGAACGCTCGATTCAAGATCCAGATGGTTTCTGGGGAGAGCAGGCCAAATTAGTTCATTGGGAAAAGCCATTTCAGTCCGTTCTCAATTACGCTAATCCACCATTTGCAAAATGGTTTGAAGGTGGCTTAACCAATCTTTGCTACAACGCCGTAGATCGTCACTTAAAAGATCGAGCCGACCAAACCGCTTTGGTCGCAGTGTCTACTGAAACAAATATCGAAAAAACCTATACCTACCAAGAGTTGTATGAAGAGGTCAATCGGCTCGCCGCGATTCTGAAAGCCAATGGTGTGAAGAAGGGCGATCGTGTATTAATTTACATGCCAATGATTGCCGAAGCTTGCTTTGCAATGCTGGCTTGTGTTCGTATCGGTGCAATTCACTCGGTGGTCTTTGGTGGCTTTGCCTCACATAGCTTAGCTTCTCGAATTGATGACGCTAAACCCAAAATGATCATCACGGCTGAGGCAGGAATGCGCGGTGGTAAAGCGGTGCCATACAAGCCATTACTAGATGAGGCGATTGCCTTAGCAACCGCCAAACCTGAAAAAGTCTTGATAGTGAATCGAGGCTTGGTTGATTTCACCCCCGTTACAGGGCGCGACTTAGATTACGCGACAGAGCGTCAAAACCATTTGAACGATATCGTGCCGGTTGAGTGGGTTGACTCGACTCACCCTTCATACATTTTGTATACCTCGGGCACTACTGGTAAACCGAAAGGCGTGCAACGCGATACCGGCGGTTATACCGTCGCTTTAGCTTCCACCATGAACCATATCTTTTGTGGCAAGCCCGGTGAGACCATGTTCTGTACTTCAGATATTGGTTGGGTAGTAGGGCATAGCTACATTATTTATGCGCCACTAATTCATGGCATGGCTACCATCTTGTATGAGGGCACACCATTGCGTCCTGATGCTGGCATCTGGTGGCAGTTGGTGGAGAAATACAAAGTTTCAGTGATGTTCTCTGCGCCAACCGCAGTGAGGGTGCTGAAGAAGCAAGACCCTGCATTCTTGAGTAAATATGATCTCTCGAGTTTGCGTGCACTGTTTTTGGCAGGCGAGCCTTTGGATGAGCCAACCGCGAGCTGGATTCATGATGCAATTCAGAAGCCGATTGTGGATAACTACTGGCAAACCGAAACAGGTTGGCCCATGCTGGCAATTCAGCGCGGTGTCGAAGTCATGCCCCACAAGTTTGGTTCACCAGGCGTCCCTTCATTTGGCTATAACCTGAAGTTGCTCGATGATGCGAGCTCTGCAGAGCTCGGTCCAGACCAAAAAGGGGTGATTGCGATTGAAGGGCCTTTGCCTCCAGGTTGCATGCAAACGGTTTGGGGTGATGACAAACGCTTTGTGAGTACCTATTGGGAAACGATTCCGGGTAAGACAATTTATTCCACCTTTGACTGGGGCATCAAAGATAAAGACGGTTATTTCTTTATCTTGGGTCGAACCGATGACGTGATCAATGTGGCAGGGCATCGGCTAGGCACTCGTGAGATTGAAGAGTCGCTCTCTAGCCATCCAAATATTTCCGAGGTGGCAGTCGTAGGTGTTGAAGACAAGCTAAAAGGCCAAGTTGCGATTGGTTTTGCGATCCCAAAAGATGCTGCTCATGTAGCGACGCTCGAAGCGGAGTTGATGAAGACGGTAGATCAGCAATTGGGAGCAATTGCGCGTCCAGCCAGGGTCTATATCGTCACGGCTTTACCTAAAACCCGTTCAGGAAAGATAGTCCGACGCGCACTACAAGCCGTTGCTGAGGGCCGTGATCCTGGAGATATCAGCACGATGGAAGACCAAACTGTCTTGGCGCAAATCAAGCAAATTATTGAGCAAAATCCCATGAAGTCTTAAGTTAAGCGCCTGCCAGCCTAGTAGCTAGGGGAGCGAAGTCCAGTTCTGCTTTTAGGGTGGCCGAGCTGGTATCATTACAGGGTTCGAAACTCAATAATTACCCTAGCGCTTAAAGACACTCACCTCCCGCAAAAACAGCCTCGGGGTAGTCTTTTGTGGGGTGTTGAGCGTCGGATGGAGCAGGGACTGGAGATGGTTTGTCACCCTTGCTTCCTTCTTTTCCTCCCGCCGTGTTGGCTCTAGCCGATGGCACTTTATTTCCAGGCCATAGTATTGGCGCTCCCGGCGAAACCGTTGGGGAGGTAGTCTTCAATACTGCACTCACTGGCTATCAAGAAATCATTACTGACCCCAGTTATTCGCGTCAAATTGTCACGCTGACTTATCCGCATATTGGTAATGTCGGAGTCAATGCTCAAGATGCGGAGTCAACCCAAATTCATGCCGCTGGTCTAGTCGTTAAAGACTTATCCAGACGTGTCTCGAACTTCCGTTCTGAAGGCAGTCTCGAGGACTATCTGACCAAATCCAAAGTACAGGGTATCTCCGGCGTTGATACTCGTATGCTCACCCGCATCTTGCGTGATAAGGGCGCTCAATCTGGCGCCATTGTGGCTGGCAAGTTGGGCGACGATATTGAGGCCCTAGGTAAAAAGGCCTTGCAGTTGGCACAATCTTTCCCTGGCATGTCTGGCTTAGACCTAGCAAAAGTCGTAACTACTAAACAGGCATATCCGTGGCGTGAGGCCGAGTGGGAGCTTCATGGCCCCAACGGTAAACCAGCCTATCGCAACTTAGATCAGAGCAAGGCCCTCAAAAAAGTAGTGGCCTATGACTTCGGAGTGAAGTCCAATATCTTGCGCATGCTTGCCGAGCGCGGTTGTGAGCTCACCGTAGTTCCTGCGCAAACTAGTGCTGCAGAGGTATTGGCTATGAATCCCGATGGTGTGTTCTTCTCCAATGGTCCTGGCGATCCTGGCCCATGCGATTATGCAATTGCGGCTGCCAAAGAAATCATTGAGAGGGGTGTGCCTACCTTCGGTATTTGCTTAGGCCACCAGATAATGGGTTTAGCTGCCGGCGCTAAAACATTGAAAATGAAATTTGGTCATCATGGTGCCAACCATCCTGTCAAAGATTTAGACAGCGGGCGCGTTGCCATTACTTCTCAGAACCATGGCTTTGCAGTGGACCCCAATACCTTGCCTGATACCGTGCGCGTCACTCACATTTCATTGTTTGACGGTTCACTACAGGGTCTGGCTTGGAAAGATAAGCCTGCACTGTGCTTCCAGGGGCACCCAGAAGCATCACCAGGACCGCATGACATTGCCTATTTATTTGATCGTTTTGTGGAGCTTATGAATGCTACCCAAAGTAGTAATAGCAAGGGGGGCAAATAATGCCTAAGCGTAGCGACATTAAGAGCATTTTGATTATTGGTGCTGGCCCGATTGTGATTGGGCAAGCTTGTGAGTTTGATTACTCTGGAGCACAGGCTTGTAAAGCATTGCGCGATGAGGGTTACAAAGTGATTTTGGTCAATAGCAACCCTGCGACCATCATGACCGACCCCGAGATGGCGGATGTAACCTATATCGAGCCGATTACTTGGGAAGTGGTAGAGCGCATCATCGCTACCGAGAAGCCAGATGCGATTCTCCCAACGATGGGTGGTCAAACCGCATTGAACTGTGCACTGGATTTACATCGCCACGGTGTATTAGAAAAATACGGCTGTGAATTGATTGGCGCTTCACCCGAGGCAATTGATAAGGCAGAAGATCGTCAAAAGTTCAAAGAGGCGATGACCAAAATTGGTCTAGGTTCTGCCAAGTCTGGGATTGCCCATTCACTAGATGAAGCACATGAAGTGCAGCAACGCATTCAACAAGAAACTGGTAGCGCCGGTTTCCCGGTAGTGATCCGTCCATCATTCACCATGGGTGGATCAGGCGGTGGTATTGCGTACAACCGCGAAGAGTTTGAAGAAATCTGCAAACGCGGTTTAGATCTCTCGCCGACCCATGAATTACTGATTGAAGAGTCGCTCTTGGGTTGGAAAGAATTTGAGATGGAAGTGGTGCGTGACCGCGCTGACAACTGCATCATCGTTTGCTCGATCGAAAACTTAGACCCGATGGGCGTCCACACGGGCGACTCGATTACGGTTGCGCCTGCTCAAACATTGACCGATAAAGAATATCAAATCATGCGTAATGCATCGATTGCGGTCCTGCGCGAGATTGGTGTCGATACAGGCGGTTCGAATGTGCAGTTCTCGATCAACCCGGTTGATGGTCGGATGATTGTGATTGAGATGAACCCACGGGTCTCGCGTTCATCGGCATTGGCTTCCAAAGCAACCGGTTTCCCGATCGCTAAGATTGCTGCTAAGTTGGCGGTGGGTTATACCCTCGATGAGTTGAAGAATGACATCACTGGGGGTGCAACACCAGCCTCCTTTGAGCCATCAATTGACTATGTCGTGACTAAGATTCCGCGCTTTGCTTTTGAGAAGTTCCCCCAAGCAGATTCACGCTTAACCACTCAAATGAAATCCGTTGGTGAAGTCATGGCGATTGGCCGTACTTTCCAAGAGTCCTTTCAAAAGGCTCTGCGTGGTCTTGAGGTAGGGGTAGATGGTTTAGATGAAGTGTCTACTGATTTAGACGACATCATTCAAGAGATTGGTGAACCTGGCCCAGATCGCATTTGGTATCTCGCGGATGCTTTCCGGATGGGTATGGGCTTAGATGAGATCTATGCCGAAACTAAAGTGGACCCTTGGTTCTTAGAGCAAATTGAAGAGCTCATTACCATAGAGGTTGAGCTCAAGCAGCGCAAGATTGATAGCCTGTCAGCAGCGGAACTGCGCTTTGTGAAACAGAAAGGGTTCTCGGACCGTAGGCTTGCCAAATTACTCGGCGTCGACGCGTCATCCGTCCGCTCCGCACGTCATCGTCTTAAAGTCACGCCGGTTTATAAGCGGGTAGATACTTGCGCAGCAGAATTTGCTACCAATACGGCTTATATGTATTCGACCTATGAAGCTGAGCATGGCGAGTGCGAGTCCAATCCTACGAATCGCGACAAGATCATGGTGCTCGGTGGTGGACCCAATCGCATCGGTCAGGGTATTGAGTTTGACTACTGCTGCGTCCATGCTGCATTAGCGATGCGTGATGATGGTTTTGAAACCATCATGGTCAACTGCAATCCAGAAACCGTTTCTACCGACTACGACACCTCAGATCGACTCTACTTTGAGCCATTGACGCTGGAGGATGTTTTAGAGATCGTGGCTAAAGAAAAGCCTAAAGGGGTGATCGTTCAGTATGGCGGTCAAACCCCATTGAAGTTGGCATTGGATCTGGAGAAGAATGGCGTGCCGATTATTGGTACTTCGCCTGACATGATTGATGCGGCTGAAGATCGTGAGCGTTTCCAAAAGCTCCTGCAAGATTTGGGCTTACGTCAGCCACCCAACCGGACTGCGCGCGCTGAAGATGAGGCGCTCAAGCTTGCTGAAGAAATTGGCTATCCATTAGTAGTTCGTCCCTCTTATGTCTTGGGTGGTCGTGCCATGGAAATCGTGCACGATGGCAGAGATCTCGAACGCTATATGCGTGAAGCTGTCAAAGTATCTAATGATTCTCCTGTGCTTTTCGATCGCTTCTTGAATGATGCGATTGAATGTGATGTGGATTGCATCAGCGACGGTAAGCGGGTATTTATCGGCGGAGTGATGGAGCATATTGAGCAAGCTGGAGTTCACTCTGGTGACTCTGCATGTTCCTTGCCACCGTATTCTCTCTCCGAGGAAACCGTCAGCGAGATCAAGCGTCAAACTGCTGCGATGGCAAAAGGCCTTAATGTTGTTGGTCTCATGAATGTCCAGTTTGCGATTCAGAATGTCAATGGTCAGGATGTGATTTACGTGCTTGAGGTCAATCCTCGCGCCTCACGGACCGTTCCTTTTGTCTCCAAAGCTACGGGCTTGCAGCTCGCTAAGATTGCTGCCCGTTGTATGGTGGGGCAATCACTTGACCAGCAGGGTATTGAGGCTGAAGTGAAACCGCCTTACTTCTCTGTCAAGGAAGCGGTTTTCCCATTCAACAAATTCCCAGGAATTGATCCAATCTTAGGACCAGAGATGCGCTCCACCGGCGAGGTCATGGGTGTAGGTAAAACCTTTGGTGAGGCGCTCTTTAAATCTCAACTGGGTGCTGGAACAAAATTACCCAAGACTGGAACGGTTGCTCTGACTGTTAAAGATAGTGACAAGGCGAAGGCAGTTGAAGTCGCTAAGTTATTACATCAACTGGGCTTCCCAATGGTTGCTACCAAAGGCACTGCAGCGGCAATTGAAGCGGCTGGATTGCCTGTTCGAGTGGTGAATAAAGTAAAAGATGGCCGTCCGCATATTGTGGATTTGATTAAGAACGGTGAAATCTCCCTTGTATTCACTACGGTAGATGAAACCCGTGCTGCTATTGCGGATTCACGTTCGATTCGGACTAGTGCTCAGGCGCAAGGGATTACCTACTACACCACGATTAGTGCAGCGCGTGCGGTGATGGATGGCTTGCTGGCATCTCAGCATGGCGGAAATGAGTCGCTTGAGGTGTACGCCTTACAGAATTTACATCTACTGCTGAATTAATCTAAAATCAGGCCTTGCGCGATTTGCGCAAGGTATTCGATTCTTATTTAGGTTAGCGGTATGAGCACAATTCCCATTACTAAGCGTGGTGCAGAACTTCTGAAAGAGGAGTTGCATCGCCTCAAGCATGTTGAGCGTCCTGCAGTCATCAATGCAATCTCTGAGGCGCGTGCACAAGGCGACCTCTCTGAGAATGCTGAATATGATGCGGCCAAAGAAAAGCAAGGCTTCATTGAGGGACGCATTCAGGAATTGGAAAGCAAATTGTCCGCCGCCCAAGTGATCGATCCCGCCTCATTAGATGTCAACGGTCGAGTAGTCTTTGGTGCAACAGTTGATCTTGAAGATTTAGAAGACGGCACTCAATTTACCTATCAAATTGTGGGCGACGATGAAGCAGATATCGCCAGTAACCTGATTTCGATTAGCTCACCAATCGCACGTGCACTTATTAGCAAAGAAGAGGGTGATGTGGTTGCAGTGCAAGCTCCTGGTGGAAATCGGGAAGTTGAAATCTTAGCGATTCGTTATATCTAAGCCTACCTGTCATCAGTGTCCGCATCTAAAGCGCCAAGATTTTTTACTGTCGTCGCTGGCCTCTGGGTTGGCAGCATGTTGGCGGCTGGCTATCTCGTTGCCCCAGCATTGTTCACCATTCTGACTGACCATCAGGTGGCCGGCATGATTGCTGGCGATATTTTCAGAATTGAAGCCTACTTGAGCTTTGTAGTGTGCTTGGTGCTCTTGGTCATGGCGAACCGCTTCGTGAAGCAGGGGCAATTACAGTACCAATCCATGCGTTGGCTTTTATTGGCAATGCTAATGTGCAGCCTGATTGGTAGTGTTGTCCTATTACCTTGGATGAGTGCTTTAAGAGATCAGACCTTGCTTGAAGGGATGCCTGTCATGCAATCACCTGCGGCAACCATGTTTGGTCGCCTCCATGGTGTTTCCAGCATCGTTTATCTGATTCAAAGCCTCTTGGGTATCAAGCTTGTCTGGGATGCCGCCAAATAACGGTATTCAGCGTTTAGCCTAAGAGTTTTTTCTTGGTGCTACTCATTCTGACTTTACGTTTCTTGATAGGGGCAGGTGCTGCAGCTGCTTTGCGATAGCCGGGCGATGACCAGCCAATTTTGGATTCAGCAGCTTCTGAACGTAAGACTCGCTTCTTGGGTGTTTTACTCGCTGTCTTGACAACAGCCGCACGTGCGAAAGGAGATTTACTGGCGCTTGAGCGACGGTCAGATCTTTCAGAAGTGCTCGTACGTTTACCGGCGGTAGATTTGCGAGGTGCTTGCAAAGTCTTTTTAGTTTGCTTGCTAGAACGACCTAAATGCAAAAGGTGTTCATCGATTTCTTGTTTGGGCTTCCAGAGCACGAATAGTTTGCCGATGTGTTGAACTGGAGCCGCATCCAATTGATCGCAAAGTGTTTCATACATCGCGATGCGTGCTTCACGATCGTCGCCTAAGACGCGCACTTTGATCAAGCCATGACTAGCAATGGCTAATTTGGCTTCTTTAACGACGGCAGGACTTAAGCCGGTATTGCCAATCATCACGACAGGGCTAAGACTATGGGCTTCAGCCTTGAGGGCTTTGCGTTGGGCGGGGGTGAGAGTAAGAGCAGTCATGGTGTGGATGATAGAGCATGCAGCCTTGAATTCAGCTTAGATGAGGCTATTTGAGCCGATTTTGTACAGATTCTTTGCCTTGTGACCTATAAACAAGGAAAATAGCCCTCTGAAAGTGGACAAGCTGTGGCAAAAAATAAATTTAATAAAAGTTGGTTACAAGATCATCTAACTGATCCCTATGTGAAGATGGCTCAAAAAGAGGGTTATCGCGCACGTGCGGTTTACAAGCTCTCTGAAATTGACGAACAAGATCACCTCATCAAGGCTGGCATGACCATTGTTGACCTTGGCAGTGCGCCAGGTAGTTGGTCTCAGTACGCTCGTAATCGCCTGACTGAGCTTGGCAAGAGCAATCCCGCGATTGAATCTGGCAAGCCCGATGGCACCATCATTGCGATTGATTTATTGCCAATGGAAGATATTGCCGATGTGAGCTTTATTCAGGGGGACTTTCGGGAGGATGAGGGGCTAAAAGCCTTAGAGGCATTGTTGCCCGCCGCCGATCATGGCAGAGTGGACTTGGTTCTTTCAGATATGGCGCCGAACCTATCTGGTGTTGGCGTGGCAGACTCAGCCCGGATGGCTTTCTTGGCTGAAATTGCTTTGGAGTTTGCGGTAAATCACCTTAAGCCTGATGGGGCTTTATTAATCAAGTGCTTCCATGGCAGTGGCTATAGCCAGATTGTGGAGACCTTTAAAAAGGTTTTCAAAACGGTAGCCTCCCGTAAGCCTAAGGCTTCCCGGGATCGCTCCTCCGAAACCTTTCTCCTTGGACGCACACTAAAGACTCCTAAATAGGGCAATAACCCCCCGATTTACATGGGTTTATTAAATAAACCCACTCCAAGCCCTTGAAAAAGCCTGGTAGTAGAATCAAATACTTAGGTATCAGCAATGCAATTACTCCCGGATTAATCCGGCAAAGGCCTCGTTTTGAATAGCAATATGTTCCAAAAAGTGGGTATCTGGCTCGTTGTGGGCCTCGTCCTATTTACAGTGTTCAAGCAATTTGATAAGCCCAAAGATCAGCCGCAAGTGACTTACTCGCAGTTTATGGAAGATTCCAAGGCGGGAAAGATCAAGCGCGTTGACGTGCAGGGTCGAACATTACAAGTCACACCAAACGATGGCGCGAAATATTCCATTATTTCTCCAGGCGATATTTGGATGGTGGGCGACTTGATGAAATACGGCGTTCAGGTTACGGGTAAAGCTGACGATGAACCCAATATGTTCGTTTCCGCTTTGTACTACCTTGGTCCAACACTACTGATTATTGGCTTTTGGTTTTTCATGATGCGCCAGATGCAGGGCGGTGGTAAAGGCGGTGCATTCTCCTTCGGTAAATCCAAAGCCCGCCTGATTGATCAAAACAGTAATACGGTTACCTTTGCTGATGTGGCAGGGTGCGATGAAGCTAAAGAAGAAGTCTTTGAGTTGGTGGACTTCTTAAAAGATCCGCAAAAATTTCAGAAGTTGGGCGGCCGTATTCCGCATGGTGTATTGCTGGTGGGGCCTCCTGGAACAGGTAAAACCTTATTAGCCCGTGCTATTGCTGGTGAAGCAAAGGTTCCTTTCTTCTCCATCTCAGGCTCAGACTTTGTTGAGATGTTTGTGGGTGTGGGCGCATCCCGCGTGCGCGACATGTTTGAGAACGCCAAGAAAAATTCCCCTTGCATCATCTTTATCGATGAGATTGATGCCGTAGGTCGTCACCGTGGCGCTGGTATGGGTGGTGGTAATGATGAGCGTGAACAAACCCTGAACCAAATGTTGGTGGAGATGGATGGCTTTGAAAGCAACAGCGGCGTAATCGTGGTTGCAGCGACTAACCGTTCCGATGTTCTGGATCGTGCCTTATTGCGCCCAGGTCGTTTTGACCGTCAAGTGCATGTTGGCTTACCTGACATTCGGGGTCGTGAGCAAATTCTGCAAGTGCATATGCGCAAGGTTCCGATTGATCCAGATGTCAATGCTGCCGTATTAGCGCGCGGCACCCCTGGGTTCTCTGGTGCAGATCTCGCTAACCTTGTTAATGAGGCGGCTCTATTTGCAGCGCGTCGCAATAAACGCGCAGTGGATATGAAAGACTTTGAAGATGCTAAGGACAAGATCTACATGGGTCCTGAGCGCAAGTCTGCAGTCATGCGTGAAGAAGAGCGTCGTAATACGGCATATCACGAGTCCGGTCACGCTGTGGTCGCCAAGGTATTGCCTAAAGCAGACCCCGTTCATAAAGTGACCATCATGCCGCGCGGTATGGCATTGGGTGTTACTTGGCAATTGCCTGAGTTTGATCGCGTCAATCTGTATAAAGATCGGATGTTGGAAGAGTTGGCCATTTTGTTTGGTGGTCGAGCTGCAGAAGAAATCTTCTTGCACTCCATGAGTACAGGCGCATCCAATGACTTTGAGCGTGCTACCAAAATGGCCCGCGACATGGTGACCCGTTTTGGTATGAGTGATAGCTTAGGGACCATGGTTTACGTTGACACTGAGTCTGAAAGTATTTTTGGTCGCACCAGTTCCAAAACAGTTTCTGAACTCACTCAGCAAAAAGTCGATGCAGAAATCAGAGCCTTGATTGATAGTCAATACGCTCTGGCTCGTTCGATTCTGGAGCAGAATCGTGACAAGGTTGAGGCGATGGTCGCTGCCCTGCTTGAATGGGAAACCTTGGATGCAGATCAGATTACGGACATCATGGAAGGTCGTCCACCACGCACACCAAAGCCACCACCTCCAACAACGGTTTTTGGTAATTCAGCGGGGACCACTGCACCAGTAGTGGAGAGTGCATCTTCTACTGCATTTGGTAACGGACCAGCGTCGGGAAGTGCACCAGCAACTGCGTAATTCTGAGTCAGTAGTTCAGCCCGCAACATGGCGTTGCGGGCGTTTTCTTTTTGAGCCTCGTAAACGCCCATTAGTCATGGGTATCCTGAACACGACGCCGGATTCTTTTTCGGATGGTGGTCAGTTCCAATCAGCTAAAGCTGCCTTGATTCATGCTGAGCAGATGATTAAGAGTGGAGTGGACATCATCGACATTGGTGGTGAGTCTACTAGGCCTGGTGCAGAACCGGTTCCACTTCAAGAAGAGCTTGATCGCGTGATGCCAGTGATTGAGTTATTGAGCGATTGCGGTGTGGCACTCTCGATTGATACCTATAAATCTGCAACGATGCAGGCAGCACTTAACGCTGGCGTTGATTGCGTTAATGATATTTGGGGGCTACGCCAAGAGGGAGCTGTTGAGGTGGTTGCGAATCATCCCCAATGTGGCATTGTGCTGATGCACATGCAGCGCGATCCTCAGACGATGCAGTTTGATCCACATTACGATGATGTCATTGCGCAGGTCAGTTCATTTCTGATAGAGCGCGCTAATCTTTTAATTGCTAACGGGGTTGTAGCGAATCGGATTGCTCTTGATCCCGGTTTTGGTTTTGGTAAAAGTTTGGAGCATAACTTAATAATGCTCTCGCAGTTCGAACATTTTTCACAATTGGGTTTTCCTGTGCTCGCAGGAATCTCTCGTAAATCGATGCTAGGTAAACTTACTGGGCGCGAGTCGGATGATCGCTTGGCCAGCAGTATTGCTGCTGTGGTCATGGCAGCGGATCGGGGTGCACGTATCGTGAGAGTGCATGACGTACCCGAGACCATCGATGCGCTTAAGCTCTGGGAAGCGGTCTTATAATTCCTTCATATGAAAAAACAATACTTTGGTACTGATGGGATTCGTGGAGAAGTAGGTAATTTTCCGATTCTTCCGGATTTCATGATTCGCCTTGGATATGCTGCTGGCCTTGTGCTTACTCGGCAAGCTAAGCCTGGTGAACGCTGTACGGTATTGATTGGTAAAGATACTCGCGTCTCTGGTTATTTGTTGGAGTCCGCATTAGAGGCTGGCTTTGTCTCTGCTGGTGTCGATGTTCTTTTATGTGGTCCCATGCCAACTCCAGGTGTTGCTTATCTCACTAAGGCTTTACGTTTATCTGCCGGAGTCGTGATCTCCGCCTCGCATAATTTGTATCAAGATAATGGAGTGAAGTTTTTCTCCGCACAGGGCGATAAGCTCTCGGATGACTTTGAGCTCGCGATTGAGGCTGAGCTGGAAAAACCATTGGGCTGCCTGAGTTCCGAACATTTAGGCAAGGTATCTCGTTTGAGTGCCCCAGCTGGACGCTATATTGAATTTTGTAAATCGACTTTTCCAGATGAGCTGAACTTGCGTGGCATGAAGTTGGTGCTTGATTGTGCTAATGGCGCGGCTTACCAGATTGCCCCCAATGTCTTTCGGGAGCTTGGCGCTGAAGTGATTGCGATTGGCGTAGAGCCCAATGGGCGCAATATTAATGATCAGTGTGGTGCAACGGCACCGAGCGCTTTAATAGCCAAGGTGAAAGAGGTGGGCGCGGACCTCGGGATTGCCTTAGATGGTGATGCGGACCGTTTGCAGATGGTGGATCAAACCGGTCGCTTGTTTAATGGCGATGAATTGTTGTATGTACTGGCCAAGGATCGACTCGATCGCGGAGCACCACTGGGTGGCGTGGTGGGTACCTTAATGACCAATTTAGCCGTAGAAAATGCGATTAAGGGATTGGGCATTCAATTTGAGCGTGCCGCAGTAGGTGATCGTTATGTACTAGAGTTGCTCAAGCAAAACTCTTGGAAGCTAGGCGGCGAGGGGTCTGGGCATTTGCTTTGCCTCGATCAGCACACGACCGGCGATGGCATTATTGCCGCCCTACAGGTTTTGGCTGCAATGAGTCAGCAAAAGAAAACCCTGGTACAACTCTTGGATTCAGTCGAGATTTATCCCCAGGTTTTGCTCAATATCAAAATGAAGCCTGGTTATGACTGGAAGGCCGATGAAAAGCTCAAGGCTCAAATTGCTCAAGTTGAGGCTAATCTTCTGAGTACCGGTAGGGTGCTGATTCGTCCATCTGGTACCGAACCTGTATTAAGAGTCATGGTTGAGGCTCAGGATCAGGCTATCGCTCTCAAGAGCGCAAAAAGCATTGCTGATTTAGTCCCCAATGTCTAAAACTGCATTCTGAGGCCCAAAATCCCAGATTTAGGCCTTTTTGATGACCTAATGTCATAAAAGCGTCATACGTAAATCGTATCGTCCATGTGTTGTTATCTCTCGATTTCTCTACAAGGACGTCCTCAAATGAAACTCTCTTTTAAGCAGGCTTTAGTTGCTGGAGCCGTAGCATTATCAGTATCTTCTGCTGCAATGGCTACCGAAATGACCGGTGCTGGCTCTTCTTTTATCTACCCAGTACTCTCCAAATGGGCTGAGGCTTACAAAGCTAAAACTGGTAACAGCTTGAACTATCAATCGATCGGTTCTGGCGGTGGTATCAAGCAAATTAAAGCGAAGACCGTCGATTTTGGTGCAACTGATGCCCCAATGAGCTTTGAAGAACTCCAAGCTGGTGGCATGGTTCAGTTCCCAGCCATCATTGGTGGTGTAGTACCTGTAGTCAACATTGACGGCATCAAGCCAGGTCAATTGAAATTGTCTAGCGACGTTCTCTCTGATATTTTCCAGGGCACTTTGACTAACTGGAATGACAAGCGTATCGCTTTGTTGAACCCAGGCGTTCAGATTCCTGCTGGTGAAATCACTGTTGTAACCCGTGCCGATGGTTCAGGTACCACTGCAATCTTTACAAATTACCTCTCTAAAGTTAACAAGAGCTTTAAAGATGCTGTAGGTTTTGGCTCTGCTGTTAAATGGCCAGCTGCTTCCACAGTAAGCGGTAAAGGTAACGAAGGTGTTGCAGCTAACGTAAGCCGTATCAAGAATTCAATCGGTTATGTTGAGTTTGCTTACGCTAAGAAAAACAACATGAGCTACACCCAGATGAAGAATGCGGACGAGAAGTTCGTATTGCCTACCGCTGCTGCATTTGCTGCTGCTTCTGCTGGTACTGATTGGTCTAAGTTCCCAGGTATGGAAACATTCATTACCAACGCTCCTGGTGCTGCTTCATGGCCAATTACTGGCGCAACTTTCGTTGTCATTTACAAAAAGCCTGATAACAAAGCAAATGCTGCTGAAGTGATCAAGTTCTTTGATTTTGGTTTCAAAGATGGCGGCAAGATGGCTTCTGAACTCGATTACGTTCCAATGCCTGAAGCAACAACCAACTTCATTCGTAAGAGTGTTTGGTCACAGGTTGATGTTAAGTAATTCTTAATAGAATAAATTCGGCCCCAAAGTAATTTGGGGCCATTTTTATCTTCACGCAATACATATAAAGTCAATATGCAATCGACATCCTCCACACTAGGTCTACCAAGCGCTAAAGCGGTTCAGATCGCCCGTAGGCAGCGTATCCAAGATTTTCTCTTTCATGCCATCACCCAATTCTTCTCGATGTTGGTGTTATTTGTTTTGGCTGGAATCATCGGATCTCTTTTGATCAATGCATGGCCAGCTTTAAAGACATTCGGCCCTGGATTTTTCTTGGACGACGAGTGGGATATTGTTAACGATCAGTTTGGCGGTTTAATTTCGATCTATGGAACACTCGTTTCATCGATTATTGCTTTGGCAATTGCTGTACCCCTCAGTTTTGGCATCGCTGTGTTTTTGACAGAGATGTGCCCAGATTTTTTGAAGCGTCCCTTAGGTACTGCTGTAGAGCTCTTGGCCGCTGTGCCATCGATTATTTACGGTATGTTTGGTTTATTCGTATTCGCTCCTATCTTTGGCGACTATGTTGAGCCTGTACTTCAGGCCACGCTCGGAAAGATCCCGCTCTTAGGGATTCTTTTCTCAGGCCCGACCAACGGCATTGGTATGTTGTGTGCTGGCCTCATTCTGGCCATGATGATCCTGCCATTTATTGCATCCGTGATGCGCGACGTATTTGAAATCGTCCCCCCAGTCTTAAAAGAGTCAGCTTATGGTATCGGCTGTACGCGCTGGGAAGTAGTTACCCGAATTGTTTTGCCATACACCCAAGCGGGTGTCGTTGGCGGTGTCATGCTCGGCTTGGGTAGAGCCCTGGGTGAAACCATGGCCGTTACCTTCGTGATTGGTAATGCGAGCCGCATCTCGCCATCTTTATTTGCTCCCGGCAGCTCAATTGCTTCGACCTTGGCTAACCAATTTGGTGAGGCGGATGCAGGATTGCATTTCTCATCACTGTTTGCCTTAGGTTTGGCGCTGTTCTTTATTACCTTCGTGGTATTGGCTTTAGCTAAGTGGATGTTGCTCAGTATGGAAAAAGCTAAAGGAGTCAAATCATGAGTCAAATCGCCAATATTAATCAAGCCGTTTTTGCTCGTCGGCAGCGGACCAACAAAATCGGTCTTACTTTGTCTATGCTTGCCATGACTTTGGGCATGATTTTCTTGATTTGGATTTTGGCAACCCTATTTATTAAAGGTTTTGCTGCGGTTAATCTCAACATGTTCACGATGAGTACGCCTGCACCGGGCTCAGAGGGTGGGGGCTTGGCAAACGCCATCGTTGGTAGCTTGATGTTGATCGTGTCTTGTACATTGATTAGTACTCCCGTGGGCGTGCTTGCTGGTTTGTATCTTTCTGAATACGGTGATCGCAGCAAGATTGCAGCGGTAACCCGTTTTGTGACCGATATTATGTTGTCGGCTCCATCGATTGTGATTGGCTTGTTCGTCTATGCTTTATTTGTGGCGCAAGTAAAGCACTTCTCTGGTTGGGCGGGAACGATTGCGTTGGCTTTAATTGCGGTTCCAGTAGTAGTTCGTACTACCGAGAATATGTTGCGTTTGGTTCCAGGCAGTTTGCGTGAAGCCGCCTATGCCTTGGGAACGCCAAAATGGAAGGTGGCCTTTTACGTCACCCTACGCGCTGCCAAGAGCGGCATCATGACTGGTATCTTGTTGGCTCTGGCCCGTGTCAGCGGTGAAACAGCGCCATTGTTGTTTACTGCATTGAACAATCAGTTTTTCTCTACCAATATGAATGCGCCGATGGCGAACTTGCCAGTGGTGATTTTCCAGTTTGCGATGAGCCCTTATGACAACTGGGTTGACCTAGCGTGGGGCGGCTCTTTACTCATTACGTTTGCAGTGTTGGGCTTGAACATCCTTGCCCGTGTGGTATTCCGTGAGAAAGCGCAAGGATGAGTGATATGAAAACAATGTTCAACTTAAATCAGATTGATAGTGAAGGCTTAGGGAGTAAAGTGAATATGAATACAGAAAATAATTCGCAATCTAGTGAAGCAGTCAATGCCCTAGAAATCCGGAATCTCAATTTTTATTACGGTTCTTTCAAGGGCCTAAAAGATATCAATATGAATATCGAAGAAGGCAAAGTGACTGCCTTCATTGGACCTTCTGGTTGCGGCAAGTCGACTTTACTGCGCACCATGAATCGCATGTATGACCTTTATCCAGGTCAACGTGCTGAGGGTGAGATTAATTTCTACGGCAACAACATTCTGAATCCTGGTCAGGATTTGAATCTATTGCGTTCCCGCATTGGTATGGTTTTCCAAAAACCTACCCCATTTCCAATGTCCATCTACGAGAACATTGCCTTTGGTGTGCGTCTCTATGAAAACCTCAATCGCTCCGAAATGGATGAGCGCGTCGAGTGGGCTTTGAATAAGGCGGCCTTGTGGACCGAAGCCAAAGACAAGCTGAATCAAAGCGGTTTGTCCCTCTCTGGTGGTCAGCAACAGCGTCTGTGTATTGCTCGTGGTGTTGCGGTGAAGCCTTCCGTCATTCTCTTAGATGAGCCTACCTCCGCTTTGGACCCAATTTCTACCGGCAAGATCGAAGAATTGATTTCTGAGCTGAAAAACGATTACACCATTGCCATTGTGACCCACAATATGCAGCAGGCAGCGCGTGTATCGGATTACACTGCCTATATGTATCTTGGCAGCTTAATTGAGTTTGGTAAGACCGATGAGTTGTTTATTAAACCTAAGCGCAAAGAAACAGAAGACTATATTACCGGCCGCTTCGGTTAATTGGAGATGAATATGCCAGATAAACACCTATCGTCACAGTTTGACGCCGATTTAAATTCCTTGTCTAGTCGCCTCCTCGAAATGGGCGGCTTAGTTGAGTCCCAAATCGCTACTGCGATGCGTGCTTTTACTCAGATGGATCTCGAAACCTGTAATGTCGTGATCGAGAATGAAAAGCTCGTCAATGATTTAGAGATTCAGATTGACTCAGCTTGTACCGAACTCATTGCCCGTCGTCAGCCGATTGCCCGCGACTTGCGTCTAGTGATGGCAGTGTCTAAAGCGATTACCAATCTAGAGCGTGCTGGTGATGAAGCAGAGCGCGTAGCTAAGCGTACCAAACGATTAATTGAGGCTGGCGCAAGCCACAACATTAATGTTTCAGAAATTCGTCTGTCAGGTCAAATGGCAATCTCGCTATTGCGTCGAAGCTTGGATGCGTTCGCGCGCCTCGATACGATTGCGGCTGCTGAAGTAGTGGAAGAAGATCGTCAAATTGATGAAGAGTTCAGAGGCTTTGTGCGCAAGCTTATTACTTATATGATGGAAGATCCCCATACGATTACAACAGGGCTGGATATGCTGACGATTGCCAAGGCGATTGAGCGGATTGGCGATCATGCTAAGAACATTGCGGAGTTTGTAATTTATATCGTCAAGGGTGATGATGTTCGCCATATCCCGCATGCAGATTTATTGCGAGCGGCCACCAAAGAGTAAACAAGCGACTACACGGAGCCTTTGATGACTCACCGCATACTAATTGTTGAGGATGAGCCTTCTATCGCAGAGTTGATTGCGGTGAACTTGTCACATGCTGGTTATGAAGTAGAAAAAGCAATGCAAACCGATCTCGCCATGAATGCCATGCGTGAGAATCTACCTAGCTTGATCGTGTTGGATTGGATGTTGCCTGGTAAATCTGGCGTGCAATTTGCAAAGGAGTTGCGTGCAAACGAGCGGACCCGTTCTTTACCCATTTTGATGCTTACTGCTAAGAGTGAAGAGGCCGACAAGGTCTTGGGTCTTGACTCAGGTGCAGATGACTACGTGACCAAACCTTTTTCGCCCAAAGAGCTGGTTGCTCGCGTGAAGGCATTATTGCGTCGCCAGTCTCCAGTTCAAGATACTGGGCCATTGAGTGTAGGCCCCTTGAAACTGGATCCGATTTCCCATCGGGTCTTAGCACTCAGGCCAAATGAAGAGTCCAAGCCTATTCCGCTTGGACCAACTGAATATCGATTGCTACAGTTCTTTATGGCTAATCCAGAGCGCGTGCATTCTCGTGCGAACCTACTGGATAAGGTCTGGGGCAGTGAGGTCTACATCGAAGAGCGTACCGTAGACGTCCATATCAAGCGCTTAAGGGCTGCTTTAGCCCCTTTGGACTGCGACCGCTTTATTGAGACGGTACGGGGTAGTGGCTATCGTATTACTAAGACCCCAACCGAAACTTAAAACCGGTTTCTGACCCCCATGAAGTCCTTTTTAGGGCTTTTTTACGGGATGCAATAAGATGGCAGCATGTTAACTGCCTTATCCCGATTTAGCCTCCTATTGGTTGTGGCGATTGTTGCCGCTTATCTTGCCTTAATTCATTGGGGGGCATACTTTGGCATCGCAGCAGCAATCGCCGTCCTCTCCATTCCCCTGATTTATTCCTATATCAATCTGAGCCGCCTCGGTAAATACCTAGCTGCGGATAACATTGAAAATATGCCACTTCCCACCGGCTTTTGGGAGGATGTCTTTTTCAGGTTACAGCGTCTGGTTCAGGGTCTAAAATCGCGCGCTCAAGCAATTGATCAGCAACACAATCGCTTTATTGAGGCCTTTCAGGCATCTCCCAATGGCATTGTGATGCTCGATGATGAAGATCAAATTGAATGGTGCAACTCTTTAGCAGAGACATTCTTCGGTATTCATTTTCGGCGCGATGCCCGTCAACGGATTAACTTTCTGCTGAGGAGACCTGAGTTTATTCAATATCTGGGTAAGCGGCAGTTTGAGGAATCGATCATTATCGAAAGAATGGGGCCGGATAGTAATTTAAGTTTATTAATTCAGGCCTTTCCTTATGGCGAGAAACGCCACCTATTACTGATACAAGATGTCACTGATTTGCAAAAAGCAGATGCGATGCGGCGTGATTTCGTGGCCAATGTATCTCATGAGATGAGAACGCCCATTACGGTATTGATGGGGTTTTTAGAGACTGTGCAATCGATTGATCTTGATAAGCCGCAGCAAGATCATTATTTTGATTTGATGATGTTGCAGGCGCAACGCATGAAGAGTTTGGTAGAGGATCTCTTAACCTTGGCCAATCTAGAGGCAAATGCCGCTCCTGCATCGACCCAGGTGGTGCAGCTTAATACCTTGATGGCACTCATTAAAAACGATGCGGAAGCACTGTCGCAGGGTAGTCATAGTTTTAGCTTTGAACAAAAAACCAGCCAGAATCTTTTTGGTGATGAGCGCGAGCTGCTCTCTGCATTTAGCAATCTCGTTTCTAATGCGATCCGTTACACGCCGCATGGTGGTTCGATTAGTGCGCGGTGGGGATTGAATGAGCAGGGACAGGGAGAGTTTTCGGTAACCGATACTGGACCCGGAATTGCTTCAGAGCATTTGCCCAGATTAACCGAGCGTTTCTATCGTGTGGATCGTAGTCGCTCACGGGATACTGGCGGCACTGGGTTGGGCTTGGCGATTGTGAAGCACATTGCTAATCGACATCAGGCACAGCTATTAATTGAGAGTACGCCAGGCAAGGGCAGTACGTTTACTTTGCGCTTCCCTAAGGAGCGGATAGCCAATACTGAGTCTGACTTATTCTCAGCTATTGAGGCCTAATCTCAGGCTTAGTCTTTCTTCTTTTTCTTCTTTTTCTTGGATTCTTTTGCAAGCTTTTCTGGCTTGCCATTGGCGTAAAGACACCAGACTTTAATTTCTTCTAGTAATTCAACCAAGTCCTCGTAGGAGAGTTGCTTAAAATCAACGAGGCTGATAGCCCCAGATTCTTGCAACTGTCTTACGGCATCTTCGTACTTATATTGGCTCATAAATTGGATAAGCAAAAGCTGTCATGATTAAGGATGAGCAGATCCTACCAAACTAATATGACAAAAACTCTATTTTTGGTCTAGAAAGCCTCAAAATAGGGGTTTTGGGATCATGAACCCTATTGCTCTGGTGGAATTTCAGAGCCGAGTTTGCTACCCGTTAACTTGCGTGCCAAGCGTTCACAGGGGCCGCCTAAGATGAGGGCTAGCAATATAGCGCCAAGGGATAGAAAGCCAACTGCAAACTCACCAGCACCAAAGGCTGCGCCAATCAAGGCGCAAGACCAAATGCTAGCTGCAGTGGTTAGACCATGAATCTTTTGCGAAGTGCCTTCTTGGATGATGACACCCGCTCCCAGAAATCCTAAACCAGTAATTAAACCTTGCAATACATGGCTCACAGCCTGGGCATCGTAATTCGGGATTTGACTATTCAGCATCAGTGCAGTTGCGGCACCAACCGACACTAATGCGTGTGTTCTCATGCCGGCAGATTTGTGGTGAAGCCAACGGTTGAGTCCAAGAATGCTCCCAACCACTAAGGCCAAGCCTAAGCGCAGGGCAAAATCCCATGAAAAATCCCAATGTGCCATTTTCTGCCTTTTCCAAGGTGTAGATTAAATACAACTCTATTTGAGTTTAGCCTAAGTTATCAGAGGGCTTTAAGCATTAAGACAAAGCAGTCATCAAAGCGCCATGCCGATGTCACGCTAGTGAGTCAAACTCTGAATCAGTTCAACCCAGCAGGAGATTGTGATGAAAAAAATGATCTTGAAGTACTGGCAAGCTTGGTATGAGGCCCGCATCCATTACGCTAATAGGTTTTTACACCATCAACTCGGTAGCTAGGCCACCAGCTATTGCGGGTTCAGATTTTCTGGAACTAAGAGTGGTCTGAAGCTAAAGGGGCTTGACTTGCTATCGTCGACAGTCACTTCGACAGCTTGCACTTCATCTGCCCCCATGACTTCCAGGCGATATACATTTTCTAGAACTCGTCTGCTGCTATCCAATAGCGGTTGGTCGATTCTCAGACGATGGCTATCACCATGTATGAGCAGAATAGGGAGGGTGGTTTTCTCTGCCAAAGATCTGAATTGACTCAAGGTGTCTACAAAGCCGCTATTTTGGTTGTTCACGACGCCTGGTGGCGAGTAAAACATATCCGCTTGGAATGCAAACACAATGCCTGCGGCACTTTTCTTTTGCGCCAGCTGAAAAGCATATTCAATCCAAGCCAAATTGGCAGTATTGCGTTCAAGATACTCTTGGGTTGATGCTGGCGTTCTCTCGTAATTATTATTTGAGCCCGGAATGTGCAGACTCACAAATACAAATTTCCCCTTCACCCACAGTGAGTTCTCTACAAATTTTGCAAACTGGGGCATGACATCCGATTGCCGAGTGAGTGTCATACGACGCTTGCCAAAACTGTGTTGATCCACGAACTGAGTTTTCCGAATGCGATCCAGTCGCTCGATGGGATCATAGCTACCTGCTAAAGTGCGATGGCAATCGGTCCACTCGTTATCACCAATGCTATAGATCAGCGGAGCATCGAAGGAGTTAAAGTAGCCTGTGGTCTTCTCCATATACTCATCTGTGCAAGGTGTTTCGCCCGACTTGGTATCTCCCACAAAAATACTGAACGTCGGTTTATCGGCGTTAATTGCTTTAATCAGGCGCTCATAACGGACAAAGTCTTTCGGCAAGGAATAGGGCATATCGCCCAGGGCGACAAAGCGAATCGATTCACCATACGCAGTAAAGGCTATAAAAAGCAGGGATAGAGGGATGAGATTGGCTAGACGGGGCATTCAATAATCCTATTTAAGATATAGCATTACCATAATGCAATCTCAGGGATTTTGCAGTATTTGTCTGGCTTGTCATGTAGCTGTCACGCAAGCCATTTACATTGAAATGGTTGGGCAGACAGCTGCTTGACACATGCTTGTTCCTATGCAATTTTGCCCAGAGAAATCTGGGCATTTTTTTAATCTGTACGAATCGTAAAGTAGCCGAATGAAACGCTTGCTGTATATATTGCTCATATGCTTGAGTCTGTGGAGTGCGTTTGCCTCCCCGCAAATGGCTTCTGCTGAGACTGCCAACCCCGATTTTGACCTTAAAGTCGCAGTAAAAAGGGCAGGAGATGCTTTTCAGGTTTCAGCCAGCTTCCTGATGCCCGCTACCGAATGCCAAACCTATACGATGCTGACCGATTACGAAAGCGCTGCCAAGATTCCGGGCATTAAGAAGTCGGTGGTTATTAGCCGAGACGGTAATAAAGTTCAAGTTGAGCGGGATGTCAAAGAGAGAATCCTGCTATTTCCGATTAATCTCCACTCCATTGTGGAGTACGAAGAGACTCCCACTAATTTGCTGACTTTTCGTCAAGTTTCAGGGGATGTCGATTACTACCGGGGAACCTGGAAAATTCAGCCTGAAAATAATGGGGTAAGAGTGCTGTATCAGAGCGAGTTTGCCATTGATACCCTGGTACCAGCCTTTGTGGCGCAATACTTTATTAAGAACAATATCCGCAGTCGCTTTGAAGCAATGGCGAGCAATTTTTACCAGAAGAAGGACGCCCTAGGGCAGTTGGCTTGCAATTAAATGTCGTCAGCAAGTTTGTCATCAAAGCTTCACCATTCTGAAATATCCCCTTTGTACGATGTCACAAATCTATAAATTGAGGGGGCGGAATGAACAATGTGAGCGACACCATCATGGGTCAGGATCCAGAAAAGAGGGATGCCCTTTTGCGCGCCTCTGGCCTAGATGTAAAAGAACAAATGTTGCAAGCGCGCTCCCAATTGCTGAAAGACAGACTCGTTTCTTTTTTGGTCGATAGTCGTTATGCTTTGAAAATTGACGAAATCATTTAATTCTCACAACTCATGAAATCTTACAACGTCCTATTTTTATGCACCGGCAATTCCTCACGCTCTATTTTGGGTGAGGCCCTCACAACGACTCTGAGTCATGGGCAATTTATCGGATATTCTGCCGGCTCAAAACCGATGGGTACGGTTAATCCGATTGCACTACAGTTGGTAAAGGATATGGGCTATCCCCTAAATTTACTGCGCAGCAAAAGTTGGGATGAGTTCGGCAGAGAAGGAGCTCCCCATATGGATTTCATCATTACAGTGTGTGATGAGGCCGCAGGTGAAGAGTGCCCCTATTGGCCCGGCCATCCTTCCACAGCCCATTGGGGATTTCCCGATCCGTCAACAGTCGAGGGCTATGAAGCTCAGCTTCAAGCCTTTAGAAAGGTGGAAATGGGTCTGCGTAACCGCATCGAGCATTTAATCAATCTGCCGGTCGATAAGCTCGACCACCTTGAGATCAAAGATCACTTGCATCGTATTCATCAGCAATTTCAATAAGACCATTCTGGGGCTGTTAATAAGCGGTATGATGGAAAAAATCCATCTATCGGAGTCCGCATGTCAGTTGCAAAGAAGGCTAGTGAGCATATCCCCCAAACTAAGATAGCCATTCTCAATTCGATTGAGTCATTCAAAAATCCCCGACCATCGATTAAAAAACGCATCTCTGATGGTAAGGCGCTCCGCAAAAAAGTGAGCTTTGAGCAACAGGGCATTTATACGCCTTTGCAGCATCGTCTTGATCCCATCATCATTCTTGAGAGGCAAGCCAAAAGTCGTATTAAAGAGTTGATTCCGATTCGATATGAGCGCATGTTGCAGTCACCATTTGCCTTTTTTCGAGGTGGTGCAGCCATCATGGCGCAGGACTTGGCAAACCAGCCCACCACGAATGTGACCGTGCAACTCTGCGGTGATATGCATGTCTCTAACTTTGGCTTGTTTGCGACCACCGAGCATCGGCTGGTTTTCGGCATCAATGACTTTGATGAAACACTGCCTGGAAGTTGGGAGTACGACATGAAGCGCCTAGTTGCTAGCGCTGTGATTGCTTGTGAAACACTCGGCGGTGATGAAAAAACCAGCAAGTTACTGGTTCAAAGAATTACTTCTGAGTATCAAAAGCGGATGGCTGAATATGCCCAGATGCCCTATATTCAAATTGCTCAGCAATTTATCGGTGAAGAGGATATTCGCAAACACTTTAGCAAGTCTCATCAAAAAACCTTAGATGCTTTTTTGAAGCAGACCAAAGGACAAACCAAGATTCAGGTGCTACAAAAATTAACCACCTTGGTGGGTAAAGATCGCAAGATCATCAATCAGCCACCCTTGATTCAGCACTTTTCTCCGCTGTTTAAGGGGCGTCCAGTGATGGATTTGGTGAATAACGCTTTAATGAATTACTCCAGTACCTTATTGGCCGATAAGAAAGTGCTATTCGAGCGTTACTCATTAAAAGACTTTGCACGCAAGGTGGTTGGAGTCGGTAGTGTGGGCACAAACTGTATGGTGATTTATTTTGAAGGTGATTCACCAAACGATCCTTTGTTTTTGCAATACAAAGAAGCACAGCATTCAGTGCTAACGCCATACCTTGGCCAATCTGTGTATAAAAATATGGGTCGACGGGTTGTATCTGGCCAGCGCTTGTTGCAGGGTGCACCAGACATCTTTCTGAACTACGGAGACCTTGAATATGAAATTGGCAGTAGGCAAGGTTTCTATCTACGACAGTTACGGGATATGAAGGGCGGTATTGTCTTTGGTCCTGATGGAGTGTCGCTAAAGAATTTTCCGGATTACGCTCGTCTGTTTGGTTGGGCTTTAGCATTAGGGCATGCGCGCTCAGGAGACTCAGCAGTCATCTCAGGCTACTGCGGCCAGTCCAAGAAACTTGATGAAGCTTTGTATCGATTTGCTAAGGCTTATGCAAAACAAAACCAAGCAGACTATGAGCTCTTTTGCAAAGCGGTTAAAGCAGGGCGCCTACCAGTAGCTCAGCCCAAAGCACAGGGTGCTAAGTCGAAGTAAATCAGATGTCTTATTCCTGCAATATTTGCTGGTCAAAATGGCTACGTGAATACCTTAATTGCCCCAACTGTATCTGTTATTACTTGCCCTAGCTGTTTGGTTCAAGAGCCTGTCGAGATCCCCGATGGATCAATGCACCTTTACCGCTGTAAAGCTTGTAGCACCATCCTTAAGCCCAAATCGGGGGATTGTTGCATCTTCTGCAGCTTTGGCAATACTGACTGCAGTAGTTCCGAGAAAAACCTCGCAGCCTAGTCCTGATGCAGTAGACTTGGCGGTAGTTTCATGAATGTGTCATTTTTTTACATAAAATAGTCACATTCATCTGGTTTTTTCTTTAAGGAATCTCTTTGGCAGCTAACCCAGTCGAGCTTATCCCCGGCGCAAACGATCTTGTTGCGGCGGTTGACCTAGGCTCAAATAGTTTTCGGATGCTGGTAGCCCAAGTTGTTCATACGCCTTCGGGTACCCAGTTACGACCTATCGACACCCTGCGGGAGTCGGTTCGATTGGCAGCGGGTCTGACCGAAAATAAATTATTAGGGAATGATGCCTATCAGCGGGGCCTCTCTGCAATCCGTCGCTTTGGCGAGCGGATTCGTGGCTTTGACCCCAGTAAAGTCAGGGCAGTCGCAACCAATACCTTGCGGGTGGCTAAAAATGCCCAAAACTTTGTCAGTGACGCGCAAGAAGCTCTAGGTTTTCCGATTGAGGTGATCGCAGGCGTTGAAGAGGCGCGCTTGATCTACATTGGTGCCGCACACGAGGTTTCTGCAGTCCAAGGCAACCGCTTAGTAGTCGATATCGGCGGCGGCTCAACCGAACTCATTATTGGTAAAGGGTATGAACCTAAACTGATGGAGAGTTTATATATTGGCTGCGTATCGCATAGCATGCGTTTTTTCCCCAGAGGAAATATTGATGCTCATGCTTTCAAAGAAGCTGAGCTCGCAGCTCGTCGCGAACTCCAAGTCATTTCTGGAAACTATTTGAAGAGTGGCTGGAAGCAAGTGATTGGGTCTTCAGGTACTGCACGGGCTCTGGCTGACATCATTGCAGAAAATAATTTCAATGGGCAGGGCGATGCTCTAACTATGGGTCGAGTCAATGCTGGCAGCGGCTTGATTACGCGTGAAGGTTTGCGTGCCATGAAAAAACATCTCCTGAAATATGAGCATGTAAATGACATACAGCTTGGCGGTCTTAAAGATGAGCGCCGCGGGGTTTGGCCTGGCGGCTTGGCAATCATGCTGGCAGTCTTTGATGAGCTCGGCATTGAGACAATGGAAGTGACTGATGCTGCCCTAAGGGTAGGAGTCTTATACGATCTATTGGGCCGTTCACAACACTCTGATATGCGCTATGTCACGGTAGAGCAGTTTATGCAACGCTATACCGTTGATCGTGAGCAGGCCACCCGAGTCGGTAATTTAGCGGCTGAATTTTTAGACCAATTACCCAAGCCAGAACTAGAAAGTCGTGCAGAAAATATTGCTCTCTTACAGTGGGCTGCCAATTTACATGAGATCGGTCTATCCATCTCGCATAACGGCTATCACAAGCATTCTGCATATATCGCTGGTAACGCTGATATGCCTGGTTTCTCCAAAAATGATCAGGCGCGTCTTGCGGCTTTGCTCATTGGCCACGCCGGTAAATTGGGTAAGCTTGCTAGCAATGCGAGTTTTCAGGATTGGCGCATGCTGTTTTGTCTGCGCTTAGCCCAAGTTCTCTGCCGTGGCAGAAGTGATGCCAATCTTCCTAAAGTAAAAGTCTCTGAAAATGACGGCTCTTATTTAGTGAGCTTATCTCGGGAATGGGCAGGTGCGCATCCCCTGACTGAATTTAGCTTACTAAAAGAAGCGGCCGAATGGGAGCGTATCGGCCGCACATATCAGCTTGACCTCAAGTAAAGCAGGTCAAGCTGGATTAGATATTCAGAAAGTGTTTCGCGTAACGCGGATTGATTTCAGACAGGCGCAACATCGTCAAGAGGTCAGCAGTATTGAAATCAGGATCCCAGGCTGGAGCGCTACAAATCTTGGCGCCCAACTTCAGATAGCCTTTAATCAATGGTGGAGGCTCAACATCCAAGCCGCCGTTGAGTTTGTCTAATGGCAACGGTAGGCGAGGGAAGGCATGGTTCTCGGTAGGGGCCATTTGCTCTTCTGAGAGGGAGTTATAAAGACTCGCTGCAAAGTGACCGCCATCTGCCATTGGGATACTGGCGCAACCCAGCATGATTTCATATTGATGCTTTTGCATGTACTGCGCCAAACCACTCCACAGGGACATAATGACGGCGCCAGAACGATAGTCAGCGTGCACGCAAGAGCGTCCCAATTCAACCATCTTTGGACGTAAGTGATTTAAACGGGACAGATCAAACTCAGAATCAGAGTAGAGGCGACCAATTTCCTGGGCCTTATGGGGTGGCAGAACACGATAGGTACCTACTACCTTTAAAGTCTCTTGGTCACGTATCAACAAATGGTCGCAATAGGCATCGAATTCATCCACATCAAGACCTTCGCTGTTTTGGGCTAGGTTCGCACCCATTTCCTCAGCAAACACCTTATAACGCAATCTCTGCGCTTCTTTCACCTCATTGGGTGTCGTAGCCCAAGTAATCTGAAAAGCAGGGCGCTTCGGCTTGCTCACTGGCTTAGCTGCAACGTGATCTTGAGTCGCTGGGGTCAAGGCGCGGGGCTTGAGGGCAAATTTCTTACCAAAGAGCTTCTTGGCAATCTTCTTAGAAAATAGCTTCTTTAGAGGGCGTAACTTACTGAATTTCTTAGGCATATCTTCGAATCTGGAATTGAAGATATCAAAGGCCGCTAGTGGATTTGGAATGTCGGACATAAGGGTAGACCTTGATCGTTTAGTAAATAGGATCGTATTACGGTTTTATTACAGTTTTGAGACAAGGGGCGCGCAGACCCCTAACCAGATCAAAACAGCCACTAATAGGGCCAGCATGACAGCTGCTGAGCCAAAATCTTTGGCTCTTTTGGATAAATCGTGGTGTTCAAAGGAGATTCGATCAATCGCTGCTTCCACGCTGGAATTGAGGAGCTCCACAACCAAGACCATGATGATCGAGCAGATCAGAGCTACTTTTTCCAGAATGCTGACGTTCAGAAAGAGGGCAATCGGGGTGCAAATAATCAGCAGTGTTAATTCCTGCCTAAATGCACTTTCTTCTTTAAAGGCATAGACCACCCCGCACCATGAATTCTTGGCGGCATGCCATGCTCTGGTCAGCCCCTTATTGCCTTTGTGGGGGTTTTGGTCGATGTGATAGCTACTCAAAGCAATCCCCTAAATAGAGTGTGACAGTGCTGGACTAATTGCTAGGTGAATCACTCAGGCAAGCGCGGTCACATGCACTTCGGTAGAGGGCACCGGCTTAAGGTGGCGTGCAAATTGCTCAGAGGCAGCGCGCCAGGAGAATTTCTCAGCATGGGCTCGGGCAACTTCACGGGGGATCGTCAGAGCTTGCATGCAAGCTTCGCGCAAATCCTCGTTCATCGCGCCAGCCGGAGAGTCACCCAAGACATCAATTGGACCGGTCACTGGGTAGGCAGCGACGGGAGTACCGCAAGCCATTGCCTCCAGCAAGACCAAACCAAAGGTATCGGTTTTACTAGGGAAAACAAATACATCCGCTGCTGCATAGACTTCGGCTAACTCATGTTGATTGAGAACACCCAAATAATTGACTTCGGGATACTTGTGTTTGATCCCTTCCATGGCCGGACCATCACCAACTACCCATTTGGAGCCAGGCAAATCAATTTCTAAAAAGGCGTTGATGTTCTTTTCTACTGCTACGCGACCAACATACAGAAAGATTGGGTGAGCAGAATTGAGCCGCTTAGACTCTTGCATCTTGAAGATATCCAGATCAACCCCTCTGGACCAAAGCACCACATTCTGAAAGCCATACTTTTCTAAATCCTGCTTAACCACCACAGTTGGGGCCATCACTGCCATGGAAGGCTTATGGAACCAACGCAAGAAGGCGTAGGTCAAAGCCAATGGAATACCGGTACGGGCTTTAACGTACTCTGGAAAGCGGGTGTGATACGCAGTAGAGAGGGGCAACTTGTTCTTGACGGCATAAGCGCGCGCAGATAAACCTAAGGGGCCTTCAGTGGCGATATGCATTGCATCGGGGGCAAATTCTTTAATCTTTCTGGCAACAGTCTTGCCCGGGAATAAAGATAAAGAAATATCGGGGTAAGTAGGGCAAGGAATAGTCTTGAAATCATTGGGGGTGATCATTTCGACTTCGTGACCCATGCCAATCAGTTCTGCCCGCGTTTGCTTTAGGGTTCTCACAACACCATTGACCTGCGGATCCCATGCATCGGTGATGATCATGATTTTCATAGTGTTGCCTCTTTAGCAAAGTTGGGAATCAGTTGACCCAAAGCGGGTTCATTGTCGGTTTCTGCAAAGCTGTCTACCGGCTCGCCTTTAATAAAGGGCCAGTGCACAATCTTGAGTTCACCTTCATGTGTCTCAACTAAGGCAGTGAGGCTTTCGACCCAATCGCCATCGTTGCAATACAGCAGGCCATCGATTTCCCGAATCTCTGCTTTATGAATATGGCCACACACGACACCATCACAACCGCGTAAGCGGGCTTCGCGCGCCATGATGTGTTCGAAGTCAGCGATATAGCTGACTGCATTCTTGACTTGGTGCTTCAAATATTGGGAGAGGGACCAATACTGCAGACCCATCTTGACCCGAATCATATTGAAATAGCGATTGACGTACAAAATGAAGGAGTAGAGGGTATCGCCGACATAAGCGAGCCATTTGGCGTACTGCATCACGCCATCGAATAAATCCCCATGGGTGACCCAGAGCTTTCGACCATCGAGGGTAGTGTGGATCACTTCCTCAACGACTTTGACATCACCAAAAGACAGGCCAAAGAACTGGCGTGCGCTTTCGTCATGATTGCCGGGCACATAGATTACCTCAGCTCCCTTACGAGCTTTACGCAGTAGTTTTTGAACTACGTCATTGTGGGCTTGTGGCCAGTAGAAGGATTTCTTAAGGCGCCAACCGTCGATAATGTCACCAACCAGATAAAACTGGTCTGCTTCGTTATGCTTTAAGAAATCGAGGAGGTAGTTAGCTTGACACCCTGTTGTTCCGAGGTGCACGTCTGAAATCCAGATAGCGCGGTAATGCATCATGAGGTTGTATTAAGCCCTCCCTTCATGAAACGATCGTGACAGTTTCATGTCACTTTTGTGACTTGCTTTATATTGATACCTGTCATGAACTACACAACACAAACAAAGCAAACCCCATACATCCTGCGCTTGGGATTGTGGTTGCTGATTGTTCTTCACACCATTCGGGGAGTGCTGACACTCTCGATCTTATTTCCTTTTCTGAATCGACAGCAAAAAGACCATCACATCCGCCGATGGTGCAAAAGGCTGCTGAAAATATTTGGTCTGCATCTGACGGTGGAGGGGGGTGAGCTCCTGCCAAGCACTCCTTACTTATTGGTCTCGAATCACATCTCTTGGATCGATATCCATGTCATTAATGCATTTAAGCCAGTGCGTTTTGTGGCTAAGTCTGAAGTAGCCTCATGGCCCATCTTCGGTTGGATGGCAAAACAACTGGGCACTGTGTTTATTCGCCGCGATAGCGCTAGGCATGCCCGTCAGGTCGTAGATCAAATGGCTGATGTTCTCAAAACAGAATCGGTCTGCATCTTCCCAGAGGGAACCTCATCTAGTGGCGAGAGCGTTTTGCCCTTCAAGCCCAATCTGTTTGAGCCTGCTGCAATCTCCGACACTCCAGTTTGGTCATTGGCGATTTCTTACCATTCGCGTAAGACGGGCGAGCGGAGTTTGGCAACTGCCTTTATTGGTGATATGGGCCTAGTTGAATCGATGGCCTTGATCCTCAAAAGCCCTGATCTGGGTGTGACGCTGCATTTCTTGCCACCCTTAAAAGCCGAGGCAGGTCAAGTGCTGGATCGAAAGCTCCTCTGCCAGCACAGCTATCAGCTGATCTCTGCCGCTATATAAGCAATACAAATGCGGTATGTAACAATATTGACACTTTCCTCAGATAAAAACACAGAGGACAAAGGGCAAAAAATGAGCGCTAAACATCAAGAGATGGCTGAGTGGTATCAACGTGCGCAAGAAGAGATTCTTGACAGCATGGATGAAGAACTAGAGATGGAGATGGACGATGAGCGTCTCTCCGCCGACTCTGGCACGACTTCTTCTATTCCAAGACAAACCTATTTCAAAGAACTGTTTCGTCTTCAGGGCGAGCTGGTGAAGTTACAAGACTATGTCGTCGCCAATAAGCTGAAGGTCGCAATACTGTTTGAGGGGCGTGATTCAGCAGGTAAGGGCGGTGCAATTAAGCGCATTACCCAAAGACTCAACCCGCGCGTTTGCCGAGTTGTTGCATTACCAGCACCGAATGAGCGTGAGAAAACCCAGTGGTATTTCCAGCGCTACATTTCTCAACTGCCAGCCGGCGGAGAAATCGTCCTCTTCGATCGCAGCTGGTACAACCGCGCTGGTGTTGAACATGTAATGGGATTTTGTACAGATGCAGAGTACGAAGAATTCTTAAGAACGGTGCCTGATTTGGAGCGCATGATCATCAACTCCGGAACCATTTTGATCAAGTACTGGTTCTCAATCTCCGATGAAGAGCAGTACAACCGCTTCATGATGCGCATTCATGATCCACTCAAGCAGTGGAAGTTAAGTCCTATGGACTTGGAGTCACGTCGTTTGTGGGAAGCCTATACCAAGGCGAAGGAAACCATGTTGGAGAGAACCCATATTCCTGAAGCACCATGGTGGGTGGTTGCCGCAAATGATAAGAAAAAAGCGCGTCTGAATTGCATCAATCACTTGCTTTCACAGATTTCTTATACCGAAATTCCGCATCCAGAGATTCATTTGCCTGAGCGAGTACACAACCCAGACTACCTGCGCGGCCCCGTCCCGCCTGAGATGTACGTCCCAGAGGTTTACTGAAACTCAGGAAATTGCCTGCACTATCGATATCCGTGTAAAATATCGATTCCGTCGGAGTGTAGCGCAGCCTGGTAGCGCACCTGCTTTGGGAGCAGGGGGTCCAAGGTTCGAATCCTTGTACTCCGACCACTTTCTCTATTTAGTCCTAAACTAATACCAGCAATCTGCCTATAGCTCAGCTGGATAGAGCAACGCCCTTCTAAGGCGTAGGTCGCACGTTCGAATCGTGCTGGGCAGGCCAATTTGCCCCATTTAATACTATTTCAGGCTGGTCGATTGTGGTCTATTGACTCAATCATGGTCAAGCTTTGCTAGCGTGAGGGTGCCCTTGAGTCTAGCGTGGAGGATCCTGTGTGACTATTAGCGACTCGGCGACTTTAATGAAATTTAGGTGCTGAGCCTGTGGTGTCGGTTAGACAGGACACAGAGGTGTCTTGTTGCGTGACAGTTGGGTGGCTTTTATCAGGGGTTATGCGGACATTGAAAAATCGGAAATAGGGCAGATTGGGTGGCAGAGAACGGCCAATAGGAGACGATCACGACTCAATTCATTTTGCTCAAAAAACAGCTATTTTGAGTATAAAGATCCACTTTTACCCCCCCCGCACTATTTATTGAAATAGGCACTACTTTAGAGCGTAGTTGACACGAAGTAAGTATAAAAAAATTGATGTGGATTATGCGTATTATGTTCAATCAACACAACCAAATTTACACAATGAAAACCCCACCATTACAGCTTCACAAAACTCGCCTAAGCCTTTTCGCTGCTCTCGCTATCACCCTATCGGGTGGAGTCGTGGCGCAGTCCATGTCTGACCTAGGCACTTTAGGGGGAACCAATAGTTCCGCCAATGGCGTCTCTGCTGATGGCAAAGTGATTGTGGGGTATAGCTATATTACGGGCAATAACGCATCCCATGCCTTTAAATACTCTGGCGGTACCATGTCTGACCTAGGCACTTTAGGGGGAACCAATAGTTCCGCCAATGGCGTCTCTGCTGATGGCTCAGTGATTGTGGGATCTAGCCAAATTACGGGCGATAGCGCAGAACATGCCTTTAAATACACTGGCACTACGATGTCTGACCTAGGCACTTTAGGGGGAACCTATAGTTCCGCCAATGGCGTCTCTGCTGATGGCAAAGTGATTGTGGGGTATAGCGATATTACGGGCGATAGCACAACCCATGCTTTTGTCTACAGAGTTACTGATAGTGGTGGTGGCGGTGTTACTGATAGTGGTGGTGGCGGTGTGATGGTTGATGTACCCAATACTTACAGCGCATTAGTCACCAATAGCTATCAACTGAACTCGTTACTAAACGCTCAAAATACCGCTTTAGCTGTAAATCTCAATAGTGATTGCACAGTGTATGGCGCTAATAATGTGTGCGTTGGAGTGGGTGGTCGGTATACCAATGTGAGTAGCCCAACAACAAGTCAAACAGCGGGCAATATTCAAATAGGCTATCGCTTTGATCCTAGCTTTAGGGCTGGCGTGTTCTTAGACCAAGGCATTAGTAATGCCACTCCAAATAACTACACCGTCAAAAACTCTCAACCTTTAGCAGGACTTTTTGCAGTCTACGCTCCTAGTGGTAATAACTTAGGAGTGCAAGTCAAAGCCTCAGCCGCCTACAGCAGCAATGGCGTTAATGTCACTCGCACTACTTTAGCCAATACCGAAGCGGGTCAGGGAACTTCTACCATGACTACCCAAGGCGGTCAATTAGAGACGGCTTATGGTTTTGCTGTTGCAGATAGTTGGATTGCTTCACCATTAGTAGGTATGAGAGCGACTTCAGTTGTTCGCAACGGCTACACCGAAACTGCGGGAGCCACTTTTCCGATTACGTATAACTCTGTGACCCAATCCGCCACGACTGCGTATGCAGGAGCTAAGGTGATGGGTTATGTCACTCCAACAGTAAGCGTAGGTGCCAGTGCAGGAGTAGAGCAAGATCTCAGTAGCAATATCAGCAACTACAGCGGATCCATTTATTACTTAGGCGCCTTTAGCTTGACTGCGCCCAGCATTCAAAAGACAAGACCTTTTGTCAGTGCCAATGCGGATTATTGGATAGAGAAAAATCAACGAGTTAGCCTAAGTGCTTATTACAATAAGCAATCACTTAATACTAGTAACGGCATAACAACCATGCTTACTTACACGATTGGTTTGTAAGAAAAACTAATCTAACTAAATCAAGAACCCGCAAGTTGCAGCAAGCGGGTTTTTTGTTGACTGTGAGAGTCTGCTTTGGGTCGATTTGAGTCTGCCATTAGCAAGTAGGGTGATGGCAGCTTTGTGATCAGCAACAGTCTATCGCAGCCCTGACGCTGTGGTGTCGGTCGAACCGACAGTAAATAATTCAGGTCGCCCAAACGCAAATCTGAAACTAAGCTACAAGCGTCACTTAAAAGGACGCTTGTTATGAATAATCTATCGTTTTTATTTGCCACCACTACTCTTAATGAAGATTCCATCAAACTCCTTGATGGAGATCTGACTCTCTATAAGAGACCTCATAGTCACCAGTGGCAATGCCGCTTTAAGCTTGCTACAGGCGCTTGGCATTCCGCTAGCACTGGATCTGACCAGTTAGCCGAAGCCACTACCCAAGCCATTGCTATCTACGAAACCGTCAAGGTCAAGCTGGCCAGTGATTTAGCCATTAAGACTCGGACCTTTCGGCAATTGGCTAACCAAGAGCTGGCTGCAGCTGATCGAGTAGTCCATGCCAATCCCAATAAACGCACCCATGTTGACTACATTCACATCTATACCAAGTACTTGATCCCATTCTTTGGTAACTACCAGATTAATGACATTACCCAAGAGCTAGTCGATGACTATGTGGCGTGGCGCATATCTCGGATGGGCAAGAATCCCAAGACCTATACTCAAAGACGTCATGCTGGGCTTTATAAGCGAGTAATTGAACGAGCCAGAGATCAAGGCTTAATCAATCGACATCGAACCATTCCATTATTAGAGGTCTCTGCCGATAGGGCAGAAATTAGACCAGCCTTTGGTCAACAGGAGGTCAATTACTTACAGGAATACATGCGGGACTGGGAGCGTTTTGGCCGCAATCAACGCAGTAACCATATGAGAAGGTTGTGCCGTGTGTATGTGGAGTTCTTGTTAGGAACAGGCATTAGACAAGGAACGGAGAGTATGCCAATTCGCTGGAAGGCCCTGCAGTGGCATTGGATTGGTGAGCAGCGTTACCTAAGAATTTGGGTATCAGGCAAAACGGGGCCTAGATACCTAATAGCAAGGCATTTTGTGATTGAGGCTTTAGAGCGGTTGATTGCTTGGCAAAAGCTACCTTATAAGAACCTAGAGGCTGTGATTGAGGCCAAATTGGATAAGAAAGTATTTGTATTTCCAGAAGGGGATGCTCCGCATAGTCTAGATGATGTCTTTGAGCGGCTAATGATTGAATCAAATTTATTAAAGGATGCTACTGGTAAAAACAGAACCCTGTATAGCCTACGCCATACTTATGCAACCTTTGCTCTAGCTGAAGGTATTGACATACATACCTTAGCCAGGCAAATGGGTACTTCGACTTTAATGATTGAAAAACATTACTCAAAGCTCACTCCTATGATGAATGCTGAGAAGTTGGCTTAAAACTGTTCCAAATGGAACAAACTACAAAATAACGGCTACCCCTGCAGTGGTAGCGGTCGTCTTAAACAGTAATTACGGTGCCTTGAGCTGGATTGACTGTACGCTCTGCCACTTTATAAGCGGCATTGGCCTCGGCGCCTAAGTCCCAAAGATCAGGTTTGAGATCAATGCCTTTGCTCTTTTGTTTGATCTGCTCGTAGCGTTGATCGCGACGAGCTTTAACAAACTCCGCAGCCTCCTTGTTGATCACAAACTTGATTGGCAAGCGAGCAGAGATCTCCGCCAACGCTTTTTCCATGGCACGCCAATCAGTGTCATCGGGTTTTTTGGTAAACAAGAGCTTGGCAAACACATAGCCAGAGTTTTTGCTATCAAAACTTAAGGGGTCTTCAATCTTGTTGATGTCCTTGGTGCTTTTGACCAGTTCATCCAGTTTTGCGCCTGTTAGCTTATTTAACGCATAACCTTTTGATAGACATTCCTCAAATGCATCTGCTGGAATTTGGGTAATCAAGTAGATGTTGGTCCAGCTTGCCGGCAATTGATCCACATATTGAATAAAGCGTGGATAGACCCGACCAATTGCAGAGAATTTTCGAACCGTACTGCTGTAGTCCTTAAGTCCGACTTCTTCGCAAAAGGTTTTAAATTGAAACTTATCTAGCGATTGCTCTGCCTCGTAGACAACGCGGCACATTTCCAAAGTACTACGAGCAGTTTTTTCAACTCCAGCTTTAAAGGCAACAACATATTCCTTGCGCTCTTTTGGGATGATTGCCGTTGTATCTGATGTGGCAGCCTCTAAGCTGAGCTTGCGCTCATATTGCACTAATCCAGTGTTTGCTTTGGATTTTTCCAACTTCACTTTATCCAAAATCGCTTGCACTCGCACCGCCTTTTCCTGCTCAGCTTGGGTAGGTTGCGGTGCTTGAGCAGGTTTTTCTTCACCCTCTACTTCAAATACCTCATCAAAGGTGGAAGTATCTTCTGTCAGCACATTCGCATTCATGCCACGAATATCGATAGAAGGTATTGCTACTTCAGTTGCCGCAGTACTTACTACATTATTAGCGGATTGGTTATTCACTGCAATTGCGTTTTCCATTTTTAAAGCTCCTTAAAAATCAACTTAGCGGTAATGGCGAAAGTGCCTTGGTTTTGCTTTGTTGATGGAGTCAGTATATTTTTTTTCGTATTTTTCGCGCAAATTTGAGCGTTGTTTTATTTCCTTGACACAAAAATACGAAAAATCTAAGCCATATAAATAAAGGCTTTGCAGGCGATTTTAATTTTTCAGAAAAATCACTACATTTTTGTAATTAAGAAAATATAGTGATTTAATTCTTAGCCATAGATCAAATTAATTCCATCGCATTGCGACACATTTCAGGGTTGGCATCAATATACTTTTGCGTTACTGCAATCGAACGATGACCTGCAATCTCAGCTAAGACTCTCACACCGATTCCTTTTTGCGCGAGTGAAGTGATCATCGAGCGTCTTCCCGAATGGCTGCTGGCACCACTGATACCAGCACCTTTGTAAAGTGAAAAGAACCAGACGCACAAGCCATTGGGCGTAAATTTGAGCTTATTGCCCGTATGGAAGAAGTGAATTGTTGGGTCTTTGATGTGTCTAGTGCGTAAATAAGCCTCTAGTTCAGCTTTGAGCTTGGTAGAGATAAAGACAGTACGGGGATGCCCGCCTTTGGTTTGCGCTGCCGATAGCTTTACTTCATTTTTGATGGTGCCATCCTCGTTAACTACATCACCCATCTTTAGTGAGGCGATTTCGGCGACACGCATTCCAGTTAAAAAACTGGTGAGGATGATGGCGCGATTGCGCTCGGGGTATTTCTTGGTACTGGCAAACCGCAGTACTTGATCTAGTTCTGCTTGGGTTAGGGTTTTTGCTTGAGCCATTTGTTATTACCTTTCATAAATAAAAAAGCTCATATAAGTGTGTTTTCTTATTGCAAATAAAGCGACCGAAAGCTTTTTAATAAAGATCTTCCAAGAATCAATGACTTAGCAATTAGGGTTAAGAAAAGTGTGATTTTCTTAACCTTGCTTTGCTTTAAATATTTATGTCTTTTGTCGTCTTTAGACGACGAATTTGGGCAGCAGCTCAAATCAGCCCTACACGCTATTTGACTGGCGTCCAGCAGCTAGACGCTGTGATGCTCGAAGATCAGCGCTTGTAGGGCTTTTGCATAATTAATGCTTGGTGTTTAAATCCACATTGGTAGCAACAAATACAGGCTTATTGGCACCTATAGCCTTGCAGTGATGGGCCTTTAAGTCCCATTCATCTTTTGTTCCATTTAGAACATCATCAATCTCAATATGCACTTCACCCGTTGTTTGTAGGTAGATGCAATATCCATCGACCAGTTCTTTAGATTTGGTTAAAGGCTCGTAATGCACAATCCACGACATCACCAAGTCTGGTGTTCTGCCAATACCGCAGGCATCTAATTTCTTAAGTGTTCTGATTTGATCATCCGTTTTGGCGCTATGTTGAAATTGCTCGTATTCATAAAAGTCCACCAGGTACTTTTGATTGGGGTTGAGTAATTCCACAGAGCCGTTGTAGATTGCTCTGCGAAATAATCCTTTGCCAAATGGGGTGTTGTACTTCTCGTTAATAAAACCTCTGATTGCGATTTCTCTCATTTATTTTCTCCTTGAGTTCTCGTTGCTGGTCGCTTGGTTGGTTACAAGAGAGATCAGAAGAGATCAGTTGCAGTAAAAGTCGCAGATCTCAAAAGAGGAGTTACGAAGTCGTGTTGCCTAGTCGTAGTTACTCATTTGCCACTACGAGTAACTCACTAGCAACTACTCAAACTCAACTTTGCAACTTCTTTTTCTTTATGCGACATCTACTTTGTAACCAAGCAACTCGCAAAAATATTTATGACTGCCACAGAAAAACCATATTTTTTCTATCCGAAATGAGCCGATTTCCACTAATAACCAAAAAGAGGTCGACCAAAATGCTTAATTGAAAACACACTACTTATGCCCATTAACTACATAGGAGAAAACAATGAGCGCATTAAGTAACTTAAAGTTAGTAGCAGTTAAAAAACCAACCCATATGCCTGCAATCGTAATTCGTAGGAATAAGCTTTCTAGCAAGCTGTGGGAGCAGATCCAATTAGCCAAAAGTCAGATGGATGGAACGCCCTTTGTTGTGACTAAGTTCAAAACTATTAAAGACAAAGAGACGGGGTTGCGTAAGCAGGTAGAAATGCCAAAGCGATTAAAGCCTTGGTGGTTCCAATCAGAACAGGGGAAAGTCTGTGTATCTGTGAAATATGGAAGCTGGACAATTGAATTGGCAAAGGGTAAGCCGAGCGTTGAGGTAGCAAGTGGCCCGGAACTAGTAAAGGCTTTAGAGTCTATTAAGTCAGCTGTTGAGGCTGGTGAATTGGATTCTCAAATAGAAACTGCAAGTGCTAGCTTGCGAAGTGGATTTAAGCGATAGCAACATAAGCGTCCAGCTACTAGACGCTGGACGCTAAATACTTGTATGAAAAGATATAAGGCAACAGTCAATGCGGCGGGGATGTGGGTAGAAACCATTCTCTATGCACAGAATCAAGCCCAAGCATATGCACTCTTCAAGGCAATCTTCGGGAGCGGTAATGTTCCACATCAACCTCTACAGATTGGTTAACTATGAGATTCGATGAAATTGCTCCGCAAAAGCCACTAAGCCCAGAACAAGCTAGGCTTAAATCAATGAAGGATCGTGTAAAGCGTGATCAAACGGCTGTCAAGGCTGAGCGGGCTAGGCAAAAGATTAAGGCAGGGCAGAAAGCCCTAACTCAGTTAAGTTGAGTTGGATTAAATCCGTCGCGCAGTTCTAGCGGCATCCTTGTTTGTGTAGGTATAGCCACCCCAGTACTCTTCATCATCATACTCAGACACAACCAAGGCTATTGCAATTGCTTGAGTTGCTGCCTTGAGCCAATTGCAGTCTGCAAAGTTTTTAGCTGCTTCCAACTCTTTTGCTTCCCAAGGGGGAATCATCCCATATTCATAATTTAAATAATATTCAGCCTCTGCAATCAGTAAGCGTGTGGCTTCCTGATTATTTTCATAACCTCGAGTAAGTTTGAGATCTAGTTTTTCGAGTTTCTCCAGGATGTCATTAAACATGCTTACTTTCCTTATGAATTGTAGTGATAACGGTATTAATGCATTCTAGGCTACCTGTATTGAACTTTTTTAAGGGATATTGGATCAATAAAAATATTTTCAGATTTTAGGTAAAAGAGCCTGCAAAGTAAGGATTTATTCCTTATAGTTAATAAATCAAATTTCAATGGGTGGACTATGGAAAAGTATAAAAATCTGAGTTGTAACTCAAGTATTGATGCATTTGAGCTTGCGGATGGTTCGATCACCATATTATTTGATGATGGCTGGCTGTATCAGTATTCAAGCGTAAAGGCTGGTAGCGCAAATATTGCTCAAATGAAATTGTTGGCAAAAAACGGCCAGGGCCTCAATAGTTACATTATTAAAAACGTAAGAAAACTTTACGACAAAAAGTGGAGGTGATTGAGAGTATCGCTAAACCATCTTGAACTCATAGATTACTTATAAAGGTCTCATATATGGCATTACCCCCAATTCTTGATGATCTGATTCGATACTGTCAGGTTAAAGGCTTTCCAATGGAGAAAGTTACTGAATTTGTAGATCAGTGGGAATGTAGTGATGACCCAGGCTCTTTAGTGGCCATCCCCATCCCTTGCCCAGAGTGCTTTATGAATAATGTCAAAGATTCAAGAGGACTTTATCAACTAGGATTAGATCAGGCTGAGCAGCAATATATGAAGTGCCATACCTGTAAAGTTAAGATTCCAGTCACTGATGAGGATGATATTTAGATCTTCTCAACTGTCACGTAACGCGACACTATTTAGTGTCGGTTCGACCGACTCCACACCTGCGGATGCCACACACCACACGGTCAGTTCCACATGATTCCACGGATCTCGGTGCCGATCGAACACCTGATCTTGTAAGGCTTAAACCATTGTCTAAGCTATTGATTTTGCTCATTTTTTAAGCTTCTAAGGCGTAGGTCTGTGGTTCGAATCCACATGGGCAGGCCAAAACCCCGATTCTAGGTTTTACTCAACTTTTAGATAAAATGAACGTAATTGAATTAAATCGGTAATTCTCTTTAGGATAGTTTATGGCCGCCAACATTGAAGCCAATCTCATTCAAAACATGAGCCAAGCCTATAACGCTCATTTCAGCAAGAATGCCAATGCGGGCGAGGCCTTAGTCCACATGATGGAGATGTGTAAGATGGATCACCCTAAATTACGCAACATTAATCCTAACGATATTTTGATTTCTCTATCTCGTGGATTGAATCTCTCCACTCGAGAGAGGCTTAGAGCTTTTGCCTGCGAAGTGATTGTGTATCTGATGAGGGATGTGGTTGGCTCCAAGCTCCCTGAGGCTGAGTTGATAGTGATGACTGAGTCTAAGATTAGAGCTTAATCCTATCTAAGATCTAGGCCTTTGGGTTGAACCCGCTTATGCAGGCCACCAATATCCTGCTGTCATCTTTCAGTCATATTAATAGCTGAAAGTTAGATCAATTTCTATTCTCATTTTAAGTCGAATCCATCCTATGAAGATTTCATCTGTATTGAAGTTTGCTGTTTCTGCATTGGTACTTTTCCAATCCTTTGCAATTGATGCGGCTACGATTTATCCCATTAACGATGCCGCAATTTTGTTGGGCTCCAAGTTTGATATCAAGGTCGAGTTCAATACGGTTGTCGCACAGGATGCTATTGTTCTAACTGTGAATGGCGCTCCATTAAAGAGTGTGGTTTCTGTCGCCCCCGAATTTATTGCCAACGAAAACGGGAAGGGCAGCTCGATTATTTATCGTGATGTTCAGCTGAAGCAGGCAGGTCAATTTGTGATTGATGCTAAAGCAGGTGACGAAGTCGCTAAAGTCACTTGGGACGTGTATGCCAGTGGCCCACGCAAGGTGAAGAACGTGATTCTCTTTATTGGCGATGGTATGACGATTGCCAATCGAACTGCTGCTCGGGTTCTTTCCAAAGGAATTACCCAGGGTAAATATCAAAACGTATTGTCATTTGACGATATGCCTAATACTGCGTTGATTGGTACATCGGGCTCTGACTCATTAATTACAGACTCAGCCAACTCGATGAGCGCCTATATGACTGGTCATAAAACAGCAGTCAATGCTATGGGCCTATATGTCTCTAGAGCAAGCGACAATTTCTCTCATCCCAAGGTTGAGACCATTGCTGAAATTATTAAACGTAAGACCAAAATGTCGGTCGGTATTGTGTCGGATGCTGAGTTAGAGGATGCAACCCCAGGCGCAGTGGTATCACATACCCGCCGACGCGCAGATAAGCAATACATTGCCGACCAGCTATTGGCTAGCGGTGCTGAGGTCATTCTTGGTGGCGGCTCAGCTTACTTTTATCCCCAGTCATCTAAGGGATCAAAGCGTAAAGATGAGAATAATCTTGTGGATCAGTTTAAATCCAAGGGCTATGAATTGGCGTTTACCAAACAAGAGTTAATGAGCGAGGCACAAAATCCCGCAACCAAAAAACTTTTTGGCGTCTTTCATCCAGACAATATGGATGGATCTCTAGACCGATTCTTCCTGAAAAAGAATACCGTGATGGAGTATCCCAACCAGCCTGATTTAACCCAAATGACTCAAGCGGCATTAGATGTGCTTTCCAAAAACCAGAATGGCTTCTTCTTGATGGTTGAGGCTGCATTGATTGATAAGTTCAACCATCCATTGGATTGGGAGCGTGCAGCGTTTGACACCATCATGCTCAGTAATGCCGTGCAGATTGCAAAGGACTTTGCCAAAACCCATCCCGATACCTTAATTATTGTGACTCCTGACCATACACACAGTGGCTCGATTAGCGGGGTAGTCAACGACGCTAAGCCAGGACCACTCAGAGAGAAGGTTGGAACATATGCCGAGGCGGGTTACCCCAATTACCCAAAAGCCAATGTCGAGGGCTATCCCAATCAGATCGATGTCTCCAAGCGCCTTGCATTTTTTTATGGCAACTATCCTGACCATTACGAAACCATGCACCCTAAATTGGACGGCACCTTCGTACCTGCGATCAAATCACCTGATGGTGCTTATGTAGCAAATCCTAAATATCTCCAGCAACAAGAAGATGCGATTCATGTGGGAGGCAATCTACCAGTCAACCAAGAGACTGGGGTGCATACGGCAGATGATGCGGTGCTAAATGCTACTGGCCCGAATGCAGATAAGTTCAAAGGCTTTATGGATAACACCAAAGTCTTTAAAGTGATGGCAGAGAGTTTGGGGCTAGGTCAGAAATAAGGCCTAATGGGGATCCATCACCCAAAAATGATGGGTCCCATCTCTCCCTAGCTGTTCGACAAGTCCGAATTCCCAATCAAGATAGGCTTGCATACTGGCTGCAGTCGCATTGGTTCCCTCATAGGGGCGTTGATAGCGATCAATGGTGGGTGAGGCTAAATTCAGTCGATCTGATTCCATTGCATAGCCAGACTCAAGCCAAGCGCTATTGCCACCAATCAAGACATAAACAGGAGTTTGTGTCAGGGCGGTAAATTCAGGGACGGTGAAGCTGGCCAACTCAGCTGGGCTACTTGTCAAAACATAGCGTTCTGCTTTGGGTAATTTGGTGAGAGCCTCTTTCTGTAAAGAACGCAGTGCAAACCAGCTACCCGGAATATGCTTTTGGCAATAATTTTTATGAGTGCTGAAATCCACTACAACCGTATTGGACTCACTGAGCCATTGTTGTAGTGTGCGAGCATCGACCTCTTGGGTTTTGGGAAGAGGAGGGAGGGCTAAAGCTGGCGTACCTGTCTCAGTCAGATCACTGATCTGAATATCGTCAAGCACATAAACATCCCAAGCCATTTGAGCAAGCCATGAGGCTGGCATATTGGCACGCACTCCACTGGGATCCACCAGAACAATACGGGCGCCTCGAACTGGCGCGTACATCTCGGTTTCTTGAACAAGTTGACCCCCAGGTACAGAACGAAATCCTGGGAGATGGCCTGCTGCATATTCTTCGGGAGTGCGGGTATCGAAGAAATACGTAGTGCGAACGGATTGTTGTTGCCACTCCTTTAGATCTGCTTTACTAGCGCGTTTGACCTGTACTCGATCAGCCACTTTTCTGGATTTATGGAGAGCGGCTTGGGCTGTAGCGGGGCTAACATCAGAAAACTTGCGGGATTGACCGTGGTCTAAAGCTTGATCAGCTAATTTCCAGCCAATCGTGCCATTACGCAAGGCATGCACTGGATTTGGAATGCCTGCATTAATGAGAGACTGAGTCCCAATAATGCTGCGGGTTCGTCCGGCGCAATTGACAATCACTTTAGTCTTGGGGTCTGGTGCAATTTCTGGAAGTCGCAGCACCAGTTCGGCACCCGGTACGCTCATACCCGTTGGAATACTCATGGTTTGGTATTCATCAAAGCGACGGACGTCAACGACCACTACATCTGCCTTTGAATCAATCAGCCGCTTTACCTCTTGAGCGGATAGGGAAGGGGTGTGGACTTTGGACTCGACGAGCTCACCAAAGGATTTACTGGGAACATTGACATCACGAAACACTTCGCCGCCAGAGCGTTTCCATTCTTTGACGCCACCAAAAAAGACGGACACATCGGAATAGCCTAAAGCCATCAATCGATTAGCCGCTAATTGCGCATCACCTTCACCGTCATCTAGGGTCACAATCGGAACATCTCTCCGAGGGAGTTTGGTATAGGCATCGATTTCGATGCGGGAGAGTGGAAAGTTAGCCGCAAATAGGGGATGTTCTTGTGCATGAGGGTCTTCCTCACGCACATCGAGAAAAGCAATTTCTTCTTTATCGAGTAATTTGCCTCTAACAAAGGCGTAATCTTGGGTATTCATGGGCTGCGCAATAGGTCAACTGATCAAGTTCATGATCATGACATATTTTTGTAGGGATACAAAAATCCCCAAGCACGAGGCTAATACAGGCTACAAATATCCCGTTTTAGCTCAATCAAAGTCGCAATCATCATCAAACATCTGATATTCCAGATGAATCTCTTTGCGAGTTTGATGCTGCCAAATCAAACGGTCTTTCAGTAACTGGTATTTCAGCGAATCGGCATACTCATCAAAATAATCATCAGCTTCAGCAACGTAATGGTGGATCTTCATCATTACCTCCTCACTTTAGGTTTGTGGCCTAAGGACTAGCAGAGCAATCTAATTAATGTGGTGATGAATTATTTCGCTCCGTTTATCCATAAGTTGTGCGCAGTGTGATCAAGCCCAGATGACCTGTCTATCAATTCACTAAAAAAGATTGCTATTGATGTGCAAAAGCGACAGAATGATTCCAGTTCAGAATCAAAAGAGAGGAATAAAACGATGAAACCTTTTTACATTGACTACCCTCAAGAGAAGATCGAGGGGCATCTACATGCTTATCAATGTGCCTTTTGCAAGATTCCGACGACTGAGATATTTGGACTACTAGAAAATCATGCCAAGGACTGTAGCTATCGCATTCAGGCTGGAGGCTTATCAAAGCAAGAGGCCAAAACCACATCTAAAAGAATGGAGCAATCCCTCTCGGATGAGATCGATTGAATTCCAGATGTGCTTAGTTGTCTTTGCGTAAAATAGGTTCACTATGACAAAACTGCTCGCTTTGGCTCTAACGATCTCATCTGTACTGGGTATAAGCGCCTGCACGAGCATGGATAAGCTACAAGCAAGACTAGAGGCCGACCCACAATGCCCGCCGGTCATGAATGCCAAGACGGGTACCCTGATGCCTTGCCCGACTCCACCAAAGCCACAGCCCGCCGTGACAAGTCAGAAAAATGTTCAGCCTTCCAGTGCTGTAACCCAAGCTCCAGCAAGCGGTATGAGTGCTACGGGGCCCCTCAATACGCCACAAAACACGGTGAATAACCCGCCACAAGTCAGCGTGAGTAATTCTGGGTCTCCAGCCAAAGCCACCGCACCAAGTTCACCAAGCATTACAGCTAATCCTGAGTGCAAGGGTGTCTTGCATCAAAAGACCGGTGCCTTGATGCCTTGTCCTAATCCGTAAGAGGGTATTGCAGGGGCTTTAGTTGTTGGCTAGGGCTAGGATCTGGTCAAGAGTCACGTAACCGCGACCTTGACTATCGATATAGCTGAAGTGTGCTGCAACCCTTGGCATGCCAGCCTGAGCTTCTGCCAAAGTGAGCTTGCCATCATGATTCTTATCGGCAGCCTTAAATTTAGCGATGATCTCCTTGTCTTCAGCACTCATTTGCGTTTGAGCCTGGGCGGTGATTTGACCTCCCGAGCCCGCAAGAGCAAAACCTAGCACAGCAGCACAATGCAATAGCGTTTTCATGAATTACCTTGTTTACTGTTTGGCGGATAACTGTAGAGCCTGACGAACTGCTTTTTTAGCCATCTCGGTAAACGCCTCTACTGAGCCAGAACCTGTTCTGAAAGATTCGCCTTGAATCGTAATCAAGCCTTCGCCGAGCAGCTGATTAGTTTGGCTATCCGTAATTTTGTTCTCGATGACTAAGGCAGGGGTCTTGGCATTCATACCTGCAGCATAGGCTGCGCCATTGACTGCCAGACCAATCGGCGTGAAGTTCCAAGGCTGCAAACTATTGGCTGACATCTCTGCACCAGTAATGCCGACTGCAACGCGGGCAACACCAGGACCTGGCTTCTGAACAATCGAGATATTGCTTTTGCCATTAATTGCATTGACCATCGAGGCTTGTAATGTCGCCTTTACTTGCGCGAGGGTTTCAGCAGAAACTTGTTGTGTTTGGGTTTGATTTAAGTAAATCGGCTCCAAAATAACGCCGGTATATTTGTTTGGATCAATATTGGCATCACGATAGCGCCACATCCGAATATCTTGTGGAGTATCTGTAACTGCTTGCAACAATTTGTAATTCGGTAAGAAGCCAGACTCAGGCATTGGCTCCGTTAAATATTTCGAAGTATTGCTACAGGCCCCAATTAAAAGAAGCGCCGGAATGAAATAGCAGAGTGAGAGTAGATTGCGACGGTTCATAAAATCTCCAGTGGGTATATTTAATGTTTATAACACCATTCAATGTCAGTCAATTGAAGGGTTTGTTCGGTTTCTACAATGGCCTATGGGGCCAGTTTAGGGAGCTTGATTGCCGTTGCTAGGCAGGGCATGATAATTTGAGGATCAGTCATCAGTAATTTTTTATTTTTGCCAGGGTAGTCAACTCTGGAAAGCAAATCTCGAATGAGATTGAGGTGGGTGAGTTTTTTATCGTTGGCATTGACTACAGTCCAAGGCGCATCAGGACTGGTTGTTTTCTCAAGCATGAGATCACGAGCAACGCTATAAGCGTGCCATTTCTTCTGAGCCTGCTGATCGATAGGGCTGATCTTCCATTGCTTCAGGGGATCCTTGGCGCGATCAGCTAAACGATGCGCTTGCTCTGCCTTATCAATATCGAGATAGTATTTAAAAATCTGGATTCCGGAGGTCACCAACAGGCTTTCAAAGTCATTGACTGACGCCATGAACTCTTTGTACTGGGCATCAGTACAAAATCCCATTACCTTCTCAACACCAGCGCGGTTGTACCAACTCCGATTGAAGATTACGAATTCGCCTGCGCTAGGTAACTCTGCGACATAGCGTTGGAAATACCATTCGCCTTCTTCGCGGTCACTCGGCTTACCAAGAGCGACGACATGGGTATCGCGCGGACTTAAGTTTTGCGTGATGCACTTGATCGTGCCATCTTTTCCGGCTGTATCTCTGCCTTCCATGATGACCAACAGTCGATCACCTTTAGCGATGATCCGCTTTTGCAGTTTGACTAACTCAATCTGCAAAAGCCGGAGCTCCGCCTCGTACGTTAATTCCTTTTTGCTAATCTTGAGTGGCTTGATTGCTAAAGCAGCAGCTTTTTTCAAGAAACTATGTGTTGCTAGTTGGGGTGGTTGCAGGAGTTACTGGAGCGGCTTTCTTAGCAACAGTCTTCTTCTTAGCAGCCACTTTTCTCACTACCTTTTTAGCTACTGTTTTCTTGGTAGGCGTTTTTTTTGCTGCAGTCTTTTTAGCAGGCGCTTTCTTAGCGGCTACTTTTTTGGCTGCCACTTTCTTGACAGCCTTCTTAGCCGCTACTTTTTTAGCGGGTTTGACAGAAGCTTTATTGAGCTTCTTGACGACTTTTTCTTTTGCAACTTCTAATTTATGAAGTTTCTTGGTGAGCTTCTTAATCGATTTTTTGGTCATGATGTTCCTTGTTAATGGGGTGCGCTCACAACAGCAGGGCGGGGTTTAGGCTAATCCTACGATTTATTGCATAGGCTTTCAAGCTTTTATGACATCCATAAAGCAAAAAACCCTAGACCAGAAGCTCTAGGGTTTGATGGGATCCTGGAAAAGCTTATTCAGGATGGAAATTATTACTGGCCATAAAGCTAATGGTGTGCTCGAAGCCCAGAATTCGGATGTAGCGCCAAGCGATATCACGGTATTTACTATCGAGATAGCCAATGGCGGTCTCAGGATCGCTTCTCTTAGCTAAATCAATTTGTTGAATTGCGCGGGCCCAACGTTTGAGTCTTGTTGACATATATGTCACCTCCATGCCCTATACAACGCCCCTTAAATGGGCAAAGATGACACGAATTACAAAAAAATCCTCAAAATAGGGCAGTTTTTCCTTTAATAGGGCTTCTAATGGTCAAAAAAGGGGATTTAGACCTCAGATTGAGCCTTATTTTTGGCTTTGGCCTCGGCTTTAATCGGCCTCAAGTACATCAAAAGGCATATAAAGGCGATGGTCGCAAGGAGGGTTTCTAGGATTGCTAGGTAGAAATTCCAGCCCGATTCGCTAATACGGACGAGACCTTCGGTGATATAAAGCAGGATCAGCATGGAAGCCCATTGCATGGTGTAAACATTGCCCTTCCAGATGCCGCGCATGGGCAGCAGCAAAGGTAAAGCCTTGAGGATGAGCCATGAACCTTCTGGGCGCAATGGGGAGAGAAACCACTCCCAACAGACACACAAAATGAACAAATCGATGAAGGCTGCTAAGGCCAGGATTTGATAGGGGTTTTTATTGGCGGGCAATTTAAACATGGGATTGGGTATTAGCTCTTGCCAAGCTTGAGGGCGAATTCAGCCAAGCGTTTGCCTTGTGCTTTGGCAAGACGTTGCTCTTCTGGGCTGATTGGAGCGCGGCCATCGGCATGGGCTAAATGACTGACACCGTACGGGCCACCACCATTGGGGGTGCTCATGAGATCAGGCTCGCTATAAGGAAGACCCATGATCACCATGCCGTGATGCAGTAGGGGAATCATCATGGTTAAGAGGGTGCTCTCTTGACCGCCATGCAAGCTACCAGTGCTCGTAAAGACGCAGGCTGGTTTGCCGATCAGGGCGCCATTCATCCATTGTGAAGAACTGCCGTCCCAAAAGTATTTCATGGGGGCAGCCATATTGCCAAAGCGGGTGGGGGAACCCAAAGCCAAGCCAACGCATTCTTGTAAATCAGAATATTCCACATAGGGTGCGCCTTCATTGGGGACGCTTGCTTCAGTAGCTTCGCATACAGCGGAGACTGTAGGGACTGTCCTTAGGCGTGCATTTGCGCCGGGCACGCTCTCAATACCTTCAGCGATCAGGCGGGCAAGCTCTCGGGTCGCGCCGTGGCGGGAGTAGTACAAAACTAAAATATCGTGTTGGCTCATATTCTCTTATGATAAGGCGATGCACCTGTTTCGGAATCCTCAATTATGGCTCGCTCTAGCTAAAGAGATCTGGGAGCGTAATCGCCATCAAAATTTATCGCAAGCCGCTGGTAATTTGGCTTTCACCACTACCTTGGCTTTAGTGCCGATGTTTACGGTGGCATCCCTTTTGCTGGGGACCTTGCCCAAGGTTGTCAGAATGAAAGTGGCTTTTCAGTCCTGGCTATTGGATACCTATATGCCTGGTGGTTTGAACCAGCAGGTCTTTATTTACTTAGATCAGTTTTCTCGCCAAGCAAAAGGTTTGACCTTGGTGAGTACCTTGGGCTTAATCGTCACCAGTGTGATGGCAATCGCAGGGGTAGAGCAGGCTTTTAATCGGATCTTTCAGCTCTCAGGGCGCCGGCCATTGTTGAATCAAATCCTGATTTACTCAGGGGCAACATTGATTGGCCCTTTTTTGCTGGGCTTTGGAATTTATCTCAGCAGTCTGCTCTTAGGTGCAGCTGAGGGCTGGATCGATACCCTGAGCATGGGCTTCGCCACCTTTGCGACGATCTCTCCCATCTTATTGGCAGTAGCCGTATTTACGGTGGCCTATAAATATTTACCTTACACCACTGTGGCTTGGCGCGATGCGATTGCAGGCGCCTTGATTGCCGCATTCTTTTTTGAGTTGATGAAATTTGGCTTTGGTTTGTTTTTGACTAATGCCCGTTTTTATAGAACGGTTTACGGCGCCTTTGCGATTCTGCCCTTGGCGCTAATTTGGATTTATCTCACGTGGTGGATCACTTTGGCTGGCGCTGTGATTGTCGCTAATCTTCCCCCTATCAAAGCGGGTTTAGTTAGGGTTATTCGCTACTGATCCCGCGTTCTCTGCCCTTGATTTGAGAGTGGCTTCAGACTATATTGAATCCCATAAGAGAACAAAAATAACGGAGATGGGTATGAAGGTTCGGGATATTTTGCGAGTAAAAGGCGGGACATTATTCACTGTGCCACCCAACACAGCCCTAGGTTCAGCTGTACTGACCATGAGTGATCACGATATTGGCTCCTTGATTGTGATGGAAGGCGATCAATTGGCTGGTATTTTGACTTTTCGTGAGGTGATGCAGGCACTCGCAAAACACCACGGCAGTTTGGGTGGTCTCGAGGTGCGTTCAGTAATGAACTCAAAACCCCTGACTTGCAATATGGAAACTGAAATGGATGAAGTTCGTCGCATGATGTTGGTTGAGCATGCCCGTTACCTTCCCGTCATTGATCAAAAAATGCTGATGGGCGTGATTTCTTTCTATGACGTAGCCCATGCGGTAGTTGAAGCGCAGGATTTTGAAAACTCCATGCTCAAGGCCTATATTCGGGATTGGCCAGAAGACACGACGAAAGCTACAAACTAAACACTCTCTCTGACAGATGCCATAATGTTGCTATGTCAGGAAATACTCTAGGTCTTCTCTTTACCGTAACCACCTTTGGTGAGTCACACGGCCCAGCAATTGGTGCGGTGGTCGATGGCTGTCCTCCAGGGATGGCCCTCTCAGAAGCAGACTTACAGACTGATCTCGATCGGCGCAAGCCAGGCACCTCTCGCCACGTTACCCAGCGCAAAGAAGAGGACAAGGTTGAAATTCTGTCGGGAGTCTTTGAAGGTAAGACTACGGGTACTCCAATTGCTTTATTGATTCGCAATACCGATCAACGCAGCCAAGACTACGGCGATATTTTGCAAACCTTTAGACCAGGCCATGCAGATTATGCGTACCACTATAAGTATGGCTTGCGTGATCCGCGTGGTGGCGGCAGATCTTCTGCGCGCCTGACAGCGCCAGTGGTTGCTGCTGCAGCCATTGCTAAGAAATGGTTGCGTCAACAGTATGGCACTGAGATCTTTGCTTATATGAGCCAATTGGGCGAGCTCACCATTCCATTTGAGGATGAGCAGCAGATTGAGAGCAATCCTTTCTTTGCTCCGAATGCCAAGATTATTCCTGAGCTTGAAGCCTATATGGATGCCTTGCGTAAGGCGGGGGACTCTTGTGGCGCACGGATTGAAGTGCGCGCACGAAATGTACCCATGGGTTTAGGTGAACCTCTGTTTGATAAATTGGATGCGGACATTGCCCATGTGATGATGGGAATTAATGCTGTCAAAGGCGTTGAAATTGGATCTGGCTTTCAGTCGGTAGTGCAAAAGGGTAGTGAGCATGGCGATGAAATGCATCCCGATGGTTTTGCCAGCAATCACTCCGGCGGCACTCTGGGTGGTATCAGCACCGGCCAAGATCTCAGAGTCTCAATTGCAATCAAGCCTACTTCAAGCATTCTGAGCCCGAAGCAATCAGTGGACTTAGAAGGCAAACCCATGACTGTACAAACTAAGGGACGTCACGATCCTTGCGTTGGTATTCGGGCAACACCGATTGCCGAGGCTATGTTAGCGCTGGTTCTAATGGATCACGCTCTTCGTCATCGCGCACAGTGTGGTGATGTCAAAGTATCGGTTCCCGCCGTAGCCGCAGCCAGACCTGGCGCAAAGTAGGTCTCGCACAAGACTATGACACCTTCAGTGCGTTGGGCCTTCGGGTCCTTTTTCTTTTTATATTTCGCTTACGTTGGTTTAGTTTCCCCATACGCGAGTTTGTTCTTTGTTGACCAAGGCTTTAACGTCATTCAAATCTCGGTTTTGATGTCGATGTTGCAAATCACCCGCATCATTGGCCCCTTTTCTTGGGGCTGGTTGTCCGACTATCTCTCTAACCGGATTGGCATTATTCGGTTTTGCGCTTGCTTAGCAAGTCTTGCTTTCTTGGCTATTTTTTATCTTCACAGCTACATTGCCTTTTTTGTTTGGATGTTTATTCTGCACACCATTCTCAGTAGCTTGATGCCACTGGGAGAGTCAGCGACAGTGCATGCCTTATTTAAAGACAATTCTTTTGATAAGCGTTATGGAAGATTGCGCTTGTGGGGATCTTTGGGATTTATTGCGATGGTGCTGTTTGCAGGTGAGCTGTTTCAACGCAAGAGTATTGCGCTCTATCCCATCGTTGGTGCGGTGGTTCTTCTACTTTTGGCTATCGTCACCTTTCGTTTGCACGAGCCCAAGGTGCAGCGTCATAAGATGGTGAAGGGAGAATTGCTGTCCGTATTACTGAATCCCGATGTGCGCTGGTTTCTGCTCTCCGGATTTTTCATGATCTTTGCGCATGCAGCGCTCTACGTCTTCTATTCTCTCTATCTCAGCAAGCTTGGCTATAACAAATTTCAGATCGGCCTTTTTTGGGCGCTTGGTGTATCTGCTGAAGTGATCTTCTTTTACTTTCAGAGTAAGGTCCTTAGCCGCTTGCAACCCGAGATTGTTTTGCAAGCCTCATTTGGGGTCGGGGTATTGCGATTTATTTTGATTGCCTTTTTCCCTTTGACATGGGTTTTGATTCTTGCGCAAGTGATGCATGCTGGAACTTTTGCAGCTCACCATAGTGCGGCAACCAAGTTGTTACAGCGTTGGTTTACAGGACCATTGCAGGCGAGAGGTCAGGCCTTGATGGCAACAGTGTCATACGGTCTGGGCGGTACCCTCGGGGGACTGTGCTCTGGTTGGATTTGGGACTTAGCGCAACCCCGCGATGTATTCGTAATGGCCGCTTTTGCTTGCGGCTTAGCCGGTATGGCGATACAGAAACTCAGACCACAAACTCTGGATCAACAGCCCATCACATCACATTGAAGTGTAGTTGGGGCCGCCACCGCCTTCAGGGGTGACCCAGATGATATTTTGACTCGGGTCTTTAATATCGCAGGTTTTGCAATGGACACAGTTTTGGGCATTAATTTGTAAGCAGGGCTGCCCGTCTTTCTCCAGGTACTCATAAACGCCAGCAGGGCAGTAGCGCTGCTCTGGTCCAGCATAAGTCTTGAGATTCAGATTGACTGGAATGGCTGCATCTTGTAGCTGTAAATGCGCTGGTTGATTTTCAGCATGATTCGTGTTCGATAGAAATACGGAGGACAGGCGATCGAAGCTAATCTTGCCATCAGGCTTAGGGTATTGAATCTCTTGATGTTGGCTCGCAGGCTCTAAGCATTCATGATCAGCGTATTGATTGTGAATCGTCCAAGGTACATTCCCGCCAAAGATTTTTTGCTCTAGACCCACCATGAGAGTCCCCAGGTAAAGTCCTTTAGACATCCAAGGTTTGAAGTTGCGAGCCTGCTTCAGTTCGGTATAAAGCCAGCTATTTTGAAAGGCCGTCGGATAAGCAGCCAAGACATCATGCGAGCGATTGTCAGATAGGGCGGCCACTGCAGCTTCTGCAGCTAGCATGCCGGTTTTAATTGCGGCGTGACTGCCCTTGATGCGAGAGGCATTCAGAAAGCCAGCATCGCAACCAATCAATGCACCACCGGGGAAAATAGTCTTAGGCAAACTATTGAGTCCGCCAGCGGTCAGAGAGCGTGCGCCATAAGCCAAGCGTTTACCGCCGACAAAGGTTTCCCGAATGTTGGGATGCAATTTGTAGCGTTGGAATTCTTCAAAGGGAGAGAGGTAAGGATTTTTGTATGCGAGGCCCACTACCAGACCGACTGCAACCAAATTATTGCCTAGGTGATATAAAAAAGAGCCGCCATAAGTATCGGACTCTAAAGGCCAACCTGCAGTATGAACAACGAGGCCAGGTTTACTCTGAGCTGGATCCACTTCCCAGAGTTCTTTAATACCAATGGCATAGGTTTGGGGGTCACAATCGTGATCAAGCGCAAAACGGCTGATGAGTTGCTTGCCCAGATGGCCGCGAGAGCCTTCGGCGAAGAGAGTGTACTTTGCACGCAATTCCATTCCCAGTTGAAATTGTTCAGTGGGATTGCCTGCTTTATCCAGGCCCATGGCGCCTGTGACGACTCCACAGACGGCGCCTTGTGCGTCATACAAAATGTCTGCCGCAGGAAATCCTGGAAAGATTTCAACACCAAGCGCTTCTGCTTGCTGACCTAGCCAACGCGTGACATTGGCTAAGCTCACAATGTAATTGCCTTTGTTCTGAAAACATTCAGGTAAAACCCATTCTGGAACAGAATACGAGCGATCTTCTGTCAGAAATAGAAATTGATCTTGGCTAACTAGTGTTTCTAAAGGTGCACCCAGCGCTTGCCAGTCTGGGAAAAGCTCCCCTAGGGCTTTGGGGTCCATAACGGCGCCAGACAGAATGTGGGCTCCGATCTCAGAGCCTTTCTCGAGGACGCAAACACTGAAATCTTTGCCTGAGGATTGGGCAAGTTGTTTGGCTTTAATTGCGGCAGATAAGCCAGCAGGACCGCCGCCGACGATGACTAAGTCATAGTCCATCGATTCTCGAGGGCCAAATTGTTCAAGCAACTGCTGGGAATTCATTCCATCTCTCCGGGATCTAGACCATAGTTTAGTTCTAAGCAGGGTATTGGGCTGAAAGCCCGTCAATTTGAGCCAGAGCCAATCAGGATCGGAGAGGCATTATGATGAGCTTTTCTCCATTTTTAGCAATCTTGGGACTTAACTAATGAACAAAACCTACCCATCCGCAGCGGACGCTTTGCGGGACATTTTGAAGGACGGTCAAAAAATCGCTGTAGGCGGTTTTGGCCTTTGTGGCATTCCAGAGGCTTTGATCTTGGCGATTAAGGAATTGGGTGCGCAAAACCTCACGGCGATTTCGAATAATGCGGGTGTGGATGAATTTGGTCTTGGCATTCTCTTACAGTCACGCCAAGTCAAGAAGATGGTTGCATCCTATGTTGGTGAAAATAAAGAATTCGAGCGCCAATACTTAGCTGGCGAACTTGAGCTGGAATTTACTCCGCAGGGCACCTTGGCAGAAAAACTTCGCGCAGGTGGTTGCGGTATTCCCGCTTTCTTTACAAAAACGGGTGTCGGTACTTTGGTTGCCGATGGTAAGGAAGAAAAGGTATTTGATGGCGAGCGTTACATCATGGAGCGCTCGATTGTTTCTGATATCTCTATTGTGAAAGCTTGGAAAGCAGATCGCTCTGGTAACTTGGTCTATCGCTATACCGCGCGTAACTTTAATCCAGTAGTTGCCATGGCAGGCAAGATCACGGTTGCCGAAGTGGAAGAAATTGTTGAGAACGGCGAGCTTGACCCCGATCAAATTCATACGCCAGGGATTTATGTGCATCGCTTAGTGATTAATCGATTGCCCGAGAAACGTATTGAGCAGCGCACTTTGCGTGCGGCCTAAATAGACCAGTAGATCAAAGGAATATCGAAATGGCTTGGAACAGAGATGAGATGGCAGCCCGTGCTGCTCAAGAATTACGAGATGGCTACTATGTCAACTTGGGTATTGGTATGCCAACCCTGGTTGCGAATCATGTGCCTAAGGATATGGAAGTGTGGCTTCAATCTGAAAATGGCCTGCTTGGAATTGGACCATTCCCAACCGAACAAGAAATTGATGCGGATTTGATTAATGCAGGCAAGCAAACCATTACGACTTTGCCGGGCTCATCTATTTTTTCTTCAGCTGATTCTTTCGGAATGATTCGCGGTGGCAAGATCAATATTGCGATCTTGGGTGCCATGCAAGTCAGTGAATATGGTGACTTAGCGAACTGGATGATCCCAGGCAAGATGGTCAAGGGCATGGGTGGTGCAATGGACCTGGTGGCCGGTGTAAAGCATGTTGTTGTTCTGATGGAGCACGTTGCCAAGAAAAAAGATGGTACTGAAGAGATCAAGATTTTGCCTAAATGCACCTTACCCTTAACCGGTGTCAAGGTCATCAATCGCATCATTACTGATTTGTGTGTTTTAGACATTACTCCAGATGGTTTATTCCTGGTGGAATTAGCGCCTGGTGTAACCAAAGAAGAGGTCATCGCTAAAACGGGTGCCCCAGTCAACACGAACGGTTTTTAGACTGTCACACTAGATGATGAAATAATGGGACACCTATGTCAGGATCCCATTCTCACCATCACCATCATCGCTCACATCATCACGGGCACAGTCACTCATCTAGCCATCTGAGTGATGGAGAGGCACATGAGTTGCATGCCCACAAAAAGGGTGATGCAAAACATTCTCATACCAAAGAAGTCTCTAATCAGAATCTACTCATTGTTGCTTTAATTCTGACCCTCGGCTTTTCCGTAGTCGAGATGATTGCATCTTATCTCTCGAATTCTTTAGCCCTGATTTCGGATGCTGGTCATATGGTGACGGATGCAGCTTCATTGGGCTTAGCTGTTTTAGCGCAGATGATTGCGCGTCGCCCACCATCGCCTAAACATTCCTTTGGTTTTGGAAGGGCAGAGGCCCTTGCTGCTTTTGTCAATGGCATTGCCATGCTGGCATTGGTTGGATGGATCGTCTTTGAAGCCATTACCCGTTTCTTCACACCGCATATCGTGAACGGTATGACCGTCACCATTGTTGCAGCATTAGGCTTGCTGATGAATGTTGTAGTTGCTTGGGTGCTTTCTAAAGATCAAAAGAGCGTGAATACCCGTGCAGCGCTATTGCATGTGATGGGCGATTTATTAGGATCGGTTGCTGCCTTGGTTGCCGGCCTGGTGATCCAGTACACCGGCTGGATGCCGATTGACTCGCTACTCTCGATCTTGGTCTCCTTATTAATTCTGAAATCCACTTTCTCCATCTTGCATGAGTCCTATCACTTTCTAATGGAGGGTGTGCCACCCCATATTGATTACTTGCAAGTGGGTAGTGATCTTAAAGCGGTTCCTGGTGTGGTTGCTGTGCATGATTTACACATTTGGGAAATGACACCCAGTTTCCCAGCTTTGATCGGCCATATTGAAGTAGACATGATGAAGGAGTGGCCGCAAACAATGTCACGAATTCATGATATGTTGTATTCGAAACATGGTATTGATCATGTGACCTTGCAACCCGAAGAGTCGCAATCTTTACTTGAGGAAGACAGTCACGATCATTACCCTGAGGAAGTGCCCAAAGCTGCTCCGATGGTGGATGCATTAAGCCCGAAAGAAACTGAGATGCATCCTGTTACCCATTATCTGGTTTGTCGTAGTGGCGAAGGTAAGCACCGCATGGCTTATCACGCCTGGGGCGATCCTCAAAATCCGCGCGTCTTGATTTGCGCCCATGGCCTGAGCCGCAGGGGTAGTGACTTTGCAAGCTTAGCGAAGGCGCTTTGTGGTCAGTACTATGTTGTTTGTCCTGATGTGGTTGGTAGGGGCGAGTCAGATCGCTTGAGTAATCCCATTATGTATTCAGTGCCTCAATATGTATCTGATATGAAGGCCTTGGTGGCTCATTTAGGCGTTAATCAAGTCGATTGGATCGGAACTTCGATGGGGGGTCTGATTGGGATTGTTTTCGCGGCCTTGCCTAATTCACCGATTCGTCGCATGATCATCAACGATGTAGGACCGCTCATTGAGCCTGCTGCAATTGAGCGCTTAAGCTCTTATGTCGGCAAGCCTTTTGCATTTCAGAGTCGCGCAGAAGCTCTAGAAGCGCTGAATCGGATTTGTGCAACCTTTGGGGATCACACGCCCGAAGAGTGGGAAATATTAAACGGCCCTCAGTTGGAAGAAAAAGATGGGGTTTGGGGCTTACATTACGACCCTAATATTGCTGTGCCATTCACCTCAGTCAACTCGATGATGGCTAAAGCGGGTGAGATGGCGATGTGGCATACCTTCAAACAAATTCATATTCCGATGCTAATTGTGCGGGGCGGAGACTCAGACTTGTTATCCGCTGCAACGGTGGCAAAGATGTGCAAGGTGAATCCTTACGCGAGAAGTATTGAGATACCGCATGTAGGCCATGCGCCAGCCTTTATCAAGCCCGAACAGATTGCCCTTGCCAAAGAATTTTTCAGTTCGTGATTAAATGTACGAATGGCAAATGCCCCTAGCCCTAGTAAAAAACCATTATTCATAGACGCTTGGTATGGCGAACCAACCGAGCAACATTCGGCTGGTGTTTTGCAGATCCTGCAAACTTTACATTTAGACGAGGCCACCTTAACTGCTGCTAGCCATATTGGGCGGACGCATGGCAAAGAGGCGCTGATTAAATTAATCGGTGAGGAATCGGCGAAGTTAATCATTGGCTATCGTGGCCTACGTCAGGCCCAGGCTAAATTATTGAATGCAGATGGCGGCTTAAGTATTTCCGGCCAGGAAGAGATGCTGCGCAAGATGTTGCTCGCTTTCGGAGATGACTTGCGAGTAGTATTGCTATACCTCGCATCCCGTTTGCAAACTCTCCGTTGGGTCACGCAAGAAAAGATCGCTATGCCTGCAGCTTGGGCTCAAGAGATTCTGAATATCGATGCTTCGCTCGCCAATCGTCTGGGTATTTGGCAAATGAAGTGGGAGATGGAAGATCTGGCTTTCAGGGCTTCCTCTGGTGATACTTATCGAGACATTGCCAAGATGTTAGATGCTAAGCGGAATGAGCGAGAGGTTTTCATTACGCAAATCGTCAAGCAACTTCAGGATGAGCTGAGTGCATCCCATATTGAGGCGGATGTCTATGGACGCCCTAAGCACATCTACAGTATCTGGAAAAAGATGCAGGGTAAGTCACTTGACTTTGCCAATCTGTATGACGTGCGGGCGTTTCGGATTCTGGTGCCGGACGTCAAATCCTGCTACGCCAGCTTAGGCTTGGTGCACAACATTTGGCAGCCCGTGCCTAGAGAATTTGATGACTACATTGCACGCCCTAAGCCCAACGGTTATCAGTCTCTACACACGGTAGTGATGGACGATGAGGGTACTGCTTTTGAAATTCAGATTCGTACGCATGAGATGCACCAACAGGCTGAGTATGGTTTAGCAGCCCATTGGCGCTATAAAGAGGGCGCTTATCAAGCAGGTCAGCAGACGGGGACGCATAGCGCTGCAGCTGAGTACGAAAGACAAATTGCTTGGGCAAGACAACTGATTTCATGGAAAGAAGATGCTTGGGAGCAACTCAAGCACCATGAAATTGACGATCATATTTACGTCCTTACTCCTCTCGGGAAAGTGATTTCATTAGAGAAGGGTTCATCTCCTATTGACTTTGCTTATGCTGTGCACACGGATTTGGGCCATCGTTGCCGAGGCGCAAGAGTGGATGGCGCGATGGTGCCGCTAGATACTCCACTACAAAATGGTCAGACCATTGAAATCATTGCAGTCAAACATGGTGGACCATCACGTGATTGGATTAGCCCGGATCGTCACTACCTTCGTTCACAACGGGCTCGCACTCGAGTCAGGGCTTGGTTCAATGCCTTGGATGATGAGCAAGCTGAAAAAGCGCCTGAGAAGACAGACGCTCATAAAGCGGAAGTTAAACCTGCGGCTCCCGAAGCTGAAATTATTCTGCGCCAAAGCACTCGCAAATCGGGGTATGCTAGCGATGTATTAGTAGTGGGTGTCGACTCTCTTCTCACTCAGTTGGCGCGTTGCTGTCGGCCTGTTCCTCCGGATGCGATTGCTGGATTTGTGACGCAGGGCAGAGGGGTGTCAATTCATCGTCGTTCATGCAAAACCTTTCGAGGACTATTGGAGCGTGCTCCTGAGCGCGTGATTCAGACCGCTTGGAATGCTGGTGCTACAGGTGAAGGGAAAGATCATGAGAAACGGCTTTTTCCAGCAGATTTGGCGGTGAGTGCTTTAGACCGCCCAGAGCTGATGCGTGAGCTATTTGAGGTCCTGACCAGACAGGGTATTCATGTCATTGACTTGCGCAAGTCAGTGCGAAAAGGTCTTGCACAGATCTTGTTTACCGTTGAGGTAAAAGACTCAGAGACCTTACGCCTAGTGCAAAACAGCCTAGAAGAGCTCAAAGGAGTGACGCTGGTACGCCGCCGGTGATAAACTCTTGTTTTATTTAGGCTCGTAGCTCAGCTGGTTAGAGCACCACCTTGACATGGTGGGGGTCGTTGGTTCGAGTCCAATCGAGCCTACCAACGAATTTAGACCCAGAGCGCGGTTGCCAAAAAGCGACCGCGCTTTATTTTTGGTCTGTAAGCATTTGTAATAAAGCACATGTTACGGAGTTGTTATGGTTGTAGTTACTCTTCCTGATGGATCAAAGCGCGAGTTTGAGAACGCAGTGCGCGTGGTTGATGTCGCACAGAGTATTGGAAGTGGTCTCGCCAAAGCAGCACTAGGCGGAATTGTTGACGGGAAGATGGTGGACTTAAGCCATCTCATTGATCAAGATGCTCAACTGGCGATCGTGACGGATAAAAGTCCCGAGGCCCTTGAGATCGTGCGCCATTCGACCGCCCATTTGTTAGCTTACGCTGTTAAAGAACTATTTCCAGAAGCACAGGTCACGATTGGCCCCGTCGTCGAGAACGGTTTCTACTATGACTTTTCTTATCACCGTCCATTTACGCCAGAGGATCTTGTTGCACTAGAGAAGAAGATGACGGAATTGGCTAAAAAAGATGAGCCGGTTGTTCGTCAAGTTTTACCTCGTGATGAAGCAGTGAAATTCTTTAAAGATCAGGGCGAGCATTACAAAGCCGAAATTATTAGCAGCATTCCGCAGGGTGAAGATGTTTCACTCTATACCGAAGGGAAGTTCACTGATTTATGTCGTGGCCCCCACGTACCATCGACTGGCAAATTGAAGGTCTTTAAGCTGATGAAGCTCGCCGGCGCTTACTGGCGTGGTGATAGCAAGAATGAAATGTTGCAGCGGATCTACGGTACGGCTTGGCTCAAGAAAGAAGACCAAGACCAGTATCTCCATATGTTGGAAGAGGCTGAGAAGCGTGATCATCGTCGCTTAGGCAAGTTGCTCGATTTATTCCATTTCCAAGAAGAGGCGCCAGGTCTGATCTTTTGGCACCCTAAGGGTTGGTCAATTTGGCAAGAGGTCGAACAATACATGCGTCGCGTGTATCAGCAAGAAGGTTATCAAGAAGTCAAAGCACCTCAAATTTTGGATCGTGGTCTCTGGGAAAAATCAGGCCACTGGGATAACTACAAAGAGAATATGTTCACCACCGAGTCAGAGAATCGGGCTTATGCATTAAAGCCGATGAACTGTCCTGGTCATGTCCAAATTTTTAATGCTGGCTTACATAGCTATCGCGAGTTGCCATTACGATACGGCGAGTTTGGACAATGTCATCGCAATGAACCATCGGGCGCATTGCATGGCTTGATGCGCGTGCGCGGGTTTACCCAAGATGATGGTCATATTTTCTGTACCGAAGATCAGATTCAGTCAGAAGTAGCTGCTTTTGATAGAGCAGTGCGTCATGTGTATCAGGATTTTGGCTTTACTGAGGTTGCCGTCAAGTTGGCATTGCGTCCAGCCAAGCGGGTGGGTGATGATGCTATTTGGGATAAAGCTGAGGCAGCATTGCGCGGTGCATTGAAAGCATCAGGTCAAGTATGGGAAGAATTACCCGGTGAGGGGGCTTTTTATGGCCCTAAGATTGAATATCACCTCAAAGACTCGATTGGCAGAACCTGGCAATGTGGCACGATTCAGGTCGATTTCTCGATGCCAGCCCGTTTAGGGGCCGAATATGTGGCAGAAGACAACAGTCGTAAGACGCCAGTCATGTTGCATCGCGCCATTGTGGGCTCTTTAGAGCGTTTTATCGGGATTTTGATCGAAAACCACGCTGGAAACATGCCAGTTTGGCTTGCGCCGACCCAGGCTGTGGTCCTCAATATTTCCGAAAATTCGGCTGCTTATGCTAAAGAAGTGCAGCAATCTCTGAAAAAACAAGGGTTTAGAGTCGAATCGGATTTGCGAAATGAGAAAATTACGTATAAAATACGCGAGCACGCATTACAGAAGCTCCCATTTTTGCTAGTTGTTGGCGATAAAGAGCGTGAAAGTAATACGGTGGCCGTTCGTGCCCGTGGCGGAGTGGATTTAGGTGTAATGCCTCTTGATGCCTTCGTTGCCCGACTCCAGCAGGATATATCCCAGAAAGTCGGACCCGAGCCTAGCTAGGGGTGAGACGGTTTTTATTGTTTTTTTAGAGGAATTAGAAGATCGCTACTGAAAAATTGCAGCGCATTAACCGGGAAATAACTGCTCCTGAAGTGCGTTTGATTGGAATCGATGGTGAAGCCATCGGTGTAGTTAAGTTGAGTGAAGCCCTGGCTTTAGCAGAAGAGAAAGAAACCGATTTGGTGGAAATTGCTCCGACAGCTGAACCCCCAGTAGTCCGGATCATGGACTTTGGCAAATTCAAGTACCAGGAAGCCAAGCGACAGCATGAAGCCAAGCTGAAGCAAAAAGTGATTCAGGTGAAGGAAGTCAAATTCCGTCCTGGCACAGATGATGGTGACTATGGTGTGAAGCTACGTAACCTAATCCGCTTTTTGGAAGATGGCGATAAGACAAAGATTACGCTGCGGTTTCGGGGTCGTGAAATGGCCCATCAAGAAATCGGAGCCAGAATGTTGGAACGTTTGAAGTTAGACCTAGCAGAGTTTGGTCAAGTTGAACAGTTTCCAAAGATGGAGGGTCGGCAGATGGTGATGGTGCTGGCTCCCATTCGTAAAGCTAAGTAACAAGTTATTGCAACTTGTGGTTTAGGCAGTAATGTGCTTCTGGGTACAGGAAGAGTAACCGTCGGTTACCACCTATGTTGCGCAAAAAAAGAAGGGGTGCTTTATGCCCAAGATGAAGAGCAAGAGTAGCGCTAAAAAGCGCTTCACGGTTCGCGCAGGCGGATCGATTAAACGAGGACAGGCTTTCAAACGCCATATCCTCACCAAGAAGACCACCAAGAGCAAGCGTCATTTGCGTGGTTCTACTGAAGTTGCGAAAGCAGACGTTAAGTCCATTCGCTCTATGCTTCCTTACGCTTAACCTCAGACTAAATTAGGAGAATTCAATGCCAAGAGTCAAACGTGGGGTTACCGCAAGAGCCCGTCATAAAAAAATCACTGATGCCGCAACAGGCTATCGTGGTCGTCGTAAAAACGTATTCCGTATTGCTAAGCAAGCGGTTATGCGTGCTGGTCAATATGCTTACCGTGACCGTCGCAATAAGAAACGGGTATTCCGCGCTTTGTGGATTGCTCGTATCAATGCGGCTGTGCGTGAGCATGGTATGAACTACAGCGTATTCATGAATGGTATGAAGAAAGCGTCTATCGATCTCGATCGTAAAGTGCTTTCCGATATGGCCATTGCTGACAAAGCGGCTTTTGCTGCTTTGGTTACTCGGATTAAATCCGTAGTCAGCGCTGCTGCTTAATTCTTTACTAAAAGAATTCAGCCGCAATGGTTTCTCTCGACCACATTGTCGAGGATGCCAAACGTGATTTCCTCGGAGCTGCCGATGCGGCAGCTCTAGAGGACGCGAAAGCCAGGTATCTCGGTAAATCAGGTGTTCTCACTGAGCGTCTCAAGGCGCTTGGTGGAATGTCGCCTGAAGAGCGCAAGAGTGCCGGCGCCCAAATTAATCAAATCAAGACTCAAGTAGAGGAAGCCCTGCAGGCGCGACGCCAAGCATTGGCTGATGGCGTTTTGCAACAACGTTTAGCTGCCGAGTCGATTGATGTTTCTTTACCAGGTCGCGGTCAGGCTGTTGGTAGCTTGCATCCTGTGATGCGAACCTGGGAAAGGGTAGAAGAGATCTTCCGTTCGATTGGATTTGATGTTGCTGATGGCCCTGAAATTGAAACCGATTGGTTTAATTTCACCGCTCTCAATAGCCCTGAAAATCATCCTGCACGTTCCATGCAAGATACCTTTTATATTGATGGGCAAGATGAGCAAGGTAAGCCTTTGTTATTGCGCACCCATACCAGTCCAATTCAAGTTCGTTATGCAAGTGAGCATGTCAAAAAATATGCTAATGCTGATGTGATGCCTCCGATTAAGGTAATCGCTCCCGGCAGAACGTATCGCGTTGATAGTGATGCAACCCATTCACCAATGTTTCATCAGGTTGAAGGTTTATGGATTGCCGAAAGCGTTTCCTTTGCCGATCTCAAGGGTGTCTATACCGATTTCTTGAGAACCTTCTTTGAAACCAATGCATTGCAAGTGCGTTTCCGTCCTTCCTATTTCCCATTCACTGAGCCTTCCGCAGAGATCGACATGGCCTTTGGAAGCGGCAAGCTTGCCGGACGCTGGTTGGAGATTTCGGGTGCAGGACAAGTGCATCCGAAGGTATTGCGTAATATGGGTATTGACCCAGAGCGCTATACCGGCTTTGCTTTTGGATCTGGTTTAGAGCGTCTGACGATGTTGCGTTACGGCATCGATGACCTACGCCTCTTCTTTGAAAACGATTTGCGTTTTCTGGAACAGTTCCCCGCTTAAGAACAGGACACAGTATGCAATTTTCTGAATCCTGGCTAAGACAGTACGTCAATCCTGAGCTTGATAGCGCAGCCCTTGGTCACGCTATGACGATGGCTGGTCTCGAAGTTGAGGAGCAACACTCAGTAGCACCGCCATTTACACAAATCGTGGTTGCCGAAATTCTGTCTGCTGAACAACATCCCGATGCCGATCGTTTAAGAGTCTGCAAAGTGAATGCCGGTACTGGCCAAGAATTACAAATTGTGTGTGGTGCACCCAATGCAAGAGCTGGAATCAAAATTCCTTGCGCCTTAGTTGGAGCGCAATTACCTCCTGCCGAAGCCGGGGGAAAGCCATTTCAGATTAAGGTGGGCAAGTTACGTGGTGTAGAAAGCCAGGGCATGTTGTGTTCTGGAAGAGAGCTTGGCCTAGGCGAGGATCATGAGGGTATTTTGGAGCTCCCGTCTGATGCTCCAGTGGGTAAAGATATTCGACAGTACCTGGATTTAGACGACCAGATTTTTGTCATCAAGCTCACTCCTAATAAAGCGGACTGCTTGTCTTTAATAGGCATGGCAAGAGAAGTGTCGGCGATTACCGGAGCAGAGCTCAAAAAGCCGGAATGGAAAGCTGTCCCCGTTTCCATTCAAGAACAACGTCAAGTTACCGTTGAGAACACAGATCTCTGTGGTCGCTTTGCTGGTCGCGTCATTCAGGGTGTAAATGCAAAAGCTAAAACACCCGATTGGATCGTGCAACGCTTGGCTAGAGCAGGACAAAGAAGTATCTCTGCCTTGGTAGATCTCTCTAACTATGTCATGCTTGAAATGGGTCAACCTACCCATGTGTTTGATCTAGATAAAGTTACTGGGGATATCATCGTGCGCTGGGCCAAAACCGGCGAACAATTAGAACTCCTCAATGGTCAGACAGTTCAACTGACTGACGTCAATAACTCCAAAGCGCTGCCCATTGGTATTGTTGCCGATCAAAATGGCCCACTTGGGTTGGCTGGGATCATGGGTGGCAATCATTGCGCCGTGACTGATGACACCATCAATATTTTTGTAGAAGCAGCCTACTGGCAGCCTGGCGCAATACAGGGTCGTGCACGTCGCTTCAACTTTAGTACCGACGCTGCCCACCGTTTTGAGCGTGGAGTGGATCCACAAGCTACCGTTGATTGCCTCGAATATCTATCTAGCTTGATTATTGAAGTGTGCGGCGGACAAGCTGGACCAATTCATGATCAAGTCCTGGCCACTCCAGAACGTAAGCCTGTCAAGATGCGTCTCGAGAGAGCTGCCAAGGTCATCGGCATTCCTTTGACAACTCAAATTGTGGGCGAGGTATTTAAGAGCTTACATTTTGATTACAAGCTCGAGGCTGGCGATGTCTATGTTGTGACACCACCGAGCTATCGCTTTGATATTGAGATCGAAGAAGACTTGATCGAAGAAGTTGCGCGGATGTACGGTTTTGAGAACATCCCTGACCATCCGCCAGTAGCCAGCTTAAAAATGAGCGCTAAGCCTGAAGCAAGGCGGGCAGTCCATTTATTGCGTCAGCGTTTTGCTCTGCAAGGCTATCAAGAGGCAGTGAATTTTGGCTTTATTGATGCTGAAAGTGAAAAGCGCTTAACAGGTGTAAGCGATGCTGCTCTCATTAAAGTCCTCAACCCCATCGCAAGTCAGTTTGGGGTGATGCGAAGTAATTTATGGGGCGGCTTGTTAAACAACCTCAAAGCCAATCTCAACCGTGGTGCATTGAGAGTGCGTTTATTTGAAACGGGCAGGGTATTTAAGCGGGATGCAAGCGTCACTGAGCAGTCCGGCAAAGTGGCTGGATTTGATCAGCCGCAACGCATCGGCGGTCTAGCTTATGGCAGTTTTGCTCCTGAACAGTGGGCTAATGTAAATCGCTTAGTGGATTTCTTCGACGTGAAGGGCGATCTCGAGCGGGTTTTTGATCCCTTGCACCTGCTTACAGGAGCTGCTCAGCATCCTGCATTACACCCCGGACGTTCTGCGCAAGTCATGCTGCACACTACTGAGGGTCCGGTCATACTGGGTTGGATCGGCGAATTACATCCTGGCTTGCAACAGGCTTATGAGTTGCCACAGGCCCCAGTATTATTCGAGTTGGACTTAGAGCCCTTACGTAATATTGGCCTTCCGCAGCCTGAAGAGCTCAGTAAATTTCCTGCAGTCCAACGTGACTTGGCTGTGGTGGTGAAGCAAAATATACCAGCCCAGGCGCTGCTGGATGCAATGCAAGCTAGCAAGCAACAATTTGTTCGCTCAATTCAATTGTTTGATGAGTTCCGACCCAAGGCAGGATCGGCATCAATGGCAGAAGATGAAAAGAGTTTGGCATTCCGCGTTACATTGCTCAATCCTGAGGACACGTTACAGGATGTACAAATTGAGGCTGCAATGAGCGGTTTACTAGTTGCCTTAGAAAAAAAATGTGCCGCGCGCTTGCGCTAGGTATAGTATTACTAATTCTGAAAATTTAATAAAAGTATTGCGAAAGATTCTTGCAATGAACAGCGTAAATAGCAATGACACCGTTACGAAGAATGAGCTCTCTGAAGCCTTGTTTGATCAGGTAGGTCTCAATAAGCGCGAAGCGAAAGACATGATCGACGCCTTTTTTGATCGTATTGGTCAGTCACTCGAAACGGGTGTAGAAGTCAAAATTTCGGGTTTTGGTAACTTTCAGCTACGCAACAAGTCTGCGCGTCCAGGGCGCAACCCAAAGACTGGTCAAATGATTCCGATTGCGGCTCGCCGTGTAGTTACCTTCCACGCTAGTCAAAAGCTCAAGGATGTAGTGGAGTCACATGCTCGAGAAAACAGAGTTTGATGCTAGCGCCAGCGGCGCAACGCTAACTAGCGCGCAGCTGCCCCCGATTCCTGCTAAGCGGTATTTCACCATTGGTGAAGTTGCTGATCTATGTGGAGTCCGCTCGCATGTATTGCGCTACTGGGAGCAAGAGTTCACCCAATTAAGCCCACAAAAGCGCCGCGGTAATCGGCGCTATTACCAGCACCATGAAGTCGTTTTGATTCGCAGAATTCGGGCACTTTTGTACGAAGAAGGTTTTACGATCAGTGGCGCCCGGAATCGTCTTGAAGAGGCACGTGGCGAGCTACAACTTCGCGAAGAGTTGCAGGCCGTTTTGCAGATTCTGGCTAAATAAGCATCATTTAAGACGTTTCCGAACTGATACAATTTTGACTTTCGTCGGGGCGTAGCGCAGCCTGGTAGCGTACTTGCATGGGGTGCAAGTGGTCGGAGGTTCAAATCCTCTCGCCCCGACCATTATTCAAGACCGATCCTTACCCATAGATATGAACTCCACACAACCCTCACCAGTCTCCATTCCTTCAGTTGATTATTTTGGCTTGGAGATTCCATTTCTGGCTCACTTAGGCGTAGTTCCAGAATATGCCAAAGAGGGTAAGGCGCTCATTAGCTTAGATCTCAAGCCTGAGCACCTCAATAGTTTTCAGGTCGCACAGGGTGGGGTAATCATGGCTATTTTGGATTTCGCTATGTCTGCCGCTGCTAGGAGTACCTTTAATCATCCTCTTGGCGCTACCACCGTGGATATGACCACCAGTTTCTTGCGCCCTAGTCGCGGCAAGTTATTGGTGGAAGGTAAGGTACTCAAGTCCGGCAAATCCATTCAGTATTGCGAGGCAGTTGTGATCAATGCTGCTGGAGAAATCACAGCAAAAAGTAGCGGCAGTTTTATGCTCAGGGCTAAGTAAACTTGAGATTAAAGGCCTAAATTGACTTATTAATATCTATAATATTAATAATAAATATTAGTAATATAAAACCACATAATTTATACAGTTTTAATCGCTAAATAGCGAATAATTGATTATCCAGATAATTAGCTTATAATCTTGCTTTCATTCATTATCTAGCAAGCCAAAAATATGCCATCATATAAAGAGTTATTAGCTCAGCGCGAGCAATTAGATAAACAGATTAAAGAGGCGATTGCCCATGAAAAAGCAGATGGCATTGCCAAGGCAAAAGCGATTATTGATCAATATCAGTTGAGTGCAGCGGATCTATTCAGTCGTAAAGCAGGTTCTGGTACCCGCAGTGGTGGCAAGGTGGCCCCAAAGTATCGCAACCCTGCTAACGGTGAAACCTGGACTGGTAGAGGCAAAGCCCCCAAGTGGATCGAAGGTAGAGATCGCTCTAGCTTTTTGATCTAAGTTATTGAATTATTAGCACTATTTATTTCTAGTGCAATGTTTTAAAAAGCCATCACCCCCAAGGTTGATGGCTTTTTGCTTATTAAAGCCAATTAAGAACTAAGGCATTTTCTCGCTAAAGCTTCAATAAATACCGTTTCTAGGTTTTCTAGTCTCGATTTATTAGTAAAAGTATTATCCAGATCCCCATTTGTCGCTGGATAGGGGATGATTAAGGGATTTTGCTCAATCAGCCCTCTCTCCAGTTCTTTTTGGATATCTTGGGTATCTTTAGGGTGCAATGCTGCCCTAACACCGGTATTTTCTTCTGCCAAGCTCACAACCCCAGGGTGAAGTTTGATAAATCCCTCATCGACTAAGATCGGGGTATGTTGGGTATCTTTGCTTTTACTTAAATAGTGAATTAAATGAACTTGTTCAACCGGCGGTATCAGCGCATCTAGAAAGATGAGATCGGGTGCTAGCGAGACGGATTTCATCAATCCCTCCAAGCTGTCGATAGCAATTTCCATTTCAACTTTGAGTTGCCAGGTCTGGAGTGCTTCTAAAAGCTCCAAGCTGTTCTCAGTTCGCCTAAAAATCCCCATAGCAATGCACTTTTGAGTGGATTTTTGTCGCATTGCCCGTTTCCGTCGTTGCAATTGCTGTTCCAAGGAACTGGCCAGAATGCGACGATGACCTCCGCGGGTCTTCCAGGCAATTAACTCGCCTAATTCCACCATTTTTTGGACCGTTCCTAGGGAGACTTGGAGGACTTTTGCGCTCTGACGGGTGCTGAGGTATTCCATTCCTGGTGTGATTTCTTTCATATTTCCTTCATTTAAGGTGTGAATTGGAGATTTAAAGAATAAAAATCAATTTCATTTGAATCTGTCATCCATTCCTGAATACTGAGTAGGAAAGTTCTGATTCACGAGCCAGAAATAGGGAAAAGCCTTAGTAATTGACGGGTTATCCGTGTTAAATTAACGCAGTAGTAAACGTATTTGCATAGATCAATTCGTGGACTGGTGAAGCCAGAAAACGAGAGGTTATAACCACAGTTTTTATTCGGGAAACCCGATGAAAGGTGAGCATCATGATGCAGGACCAAAGAGATAACTCGTATCTCTTCGGGGGGAATGCCCCCTATGTAGAAGAACTCTATGAATCCTATTTGCTAGATCCTGGCTCAGTCGAGGATCATTGGCGAAATTATTTCGACAGCGTGAAGCAAGTGCCAGCCGTTGATGGCTCATCCATGAAGGATATTGCTCATGCTCCTATCGTGGCTTCTTTTGCCGAGCGCGCCAAACAAGGCCCGATTAGAACGGTTTCCGATTCTGCCGACTCCGAGATGGGTCGCAAGCGTGTCGCAGTTCAACAGCTCATTGCCGCCTATCGCAATGTGGGCAATCGTTGGGCAGACCTCGATCCTTTAAAACGCTCTGAGCGTCCAGATATTCCTGAATTAGACCCAGCGTTTTATGGCTTTACCGATGGCGATATGGATATCGTCTTCAATACCAGCAATACTTTCTTCGGCAAGTCCGAAATGACTTTGCGTAATTTATTGCAGGCTTTGCGGGAAACCTACTGCGGCACCATTGGTGTTGAGTTCATGTTCATCGCTGACCAAAAGATCAAGAAGTGGTGGCAAGAGCAGTTGGAATCCATTCGTTCGGCTCCCCAATTTAATGTGGATGAGAAGCGCCAAATCTTAGACCGCTTAACTGCTGCAGAAGGTTTGGAGCGCTATCTCTCGGCAAAATATGTCGGGCAAAAACGGTTTTCACTAGAAGGTGGAGACAGCTTCATCCCATGTATGGATCAATTGATTCGTCAGTCTGGTGCAGAGGGCGTGCAAGAGATTGTGATTGGTATGGCGCATCGTGGCCGCTTGAATGTCTTGGTGAACGTACTGGGTAAGATGCCAAAAGATTTGTTTGCTGAGTTTGAGCATACTGGCCCAGAAAATCTACCTGCTGGCGATGTGAAGTATCACCAAGGTTTCTCCAGCGACATCTCCACACCAAGTGGTCCCGTCCACTTGTCTTTGGCATTCAATCCTTCCCATTTAGAAATCGTCAATCCTGTGGTTGAGGGTTCTGCGCGGGCCCGTATGGAGCGTCGTGGCGACATGCTAGGCAAGCAGGTGTTGCCTGTATTGGTGCATGGTGACGCTGCGGTAGCCGGTCAGGGCGTAGTGCAAGAGACGCTCGCGATGTCTGAAGTACGTGGTTATTCCACGGGCGGCACAGTGCATATTGTGATCAATAACCAGATTGGCTTTACCACCTCTGATCCGCGTGATTTGCGCTCAAGCCTCTATTGCACCGACATCATGAAAGTGATCGATGCCCCGGTATTGCACGTCAATGGCGATGATCCTGAAGCAGTAGTACTAGCGACCAAGTTGGCTTTAGACTTCCGCACTCAGTTCCACAAAGATGTAGCGATTGATATTGTTTGCTTCCGCAAACTGGGTCATAACGAGCAAGATTCGCCTGCGATGACTCAGCCTTTGATGTACAAAATTATTGGCGCTCATCCTGGCACCCGCAAGTTGTATGCAGACAAGTTAGAAGCGCAGGGTGTTCTTACAGCGGGTACCGGTGACCTCATGGTCAAAGAGTATCGTGCTGCGATGGATGAGGGTAAGCAAACCTCAGATCCAGTCTTGAGTAATTTTGTTGGCAAATATGCCGTGGACTGGTCACCATTTCTAAATAAGAAATGGACTGACGAAGCTGATACTGCCATTCCGCTGGCTGAGTGGAAGCGTTTGGCGGAGAAGATCTCTGCAATGCCAAATGATTTCAAAGTACATCCCTTGGTGGAGAAGGTGCTGAATGACCGCGCTGCTATGGGTCGTGGCGAAGTGAATGTGGACTGGGGTATGGGCGAACACATGGCCTTTGCCTCATTGGTAGCGAGCGGTTATCCAGTGCGCTTATCGGGTGAAGATAGTGGTCGCGGTACCTTCACGCACCGTCACGCTGTATTGCATAACCAAAACCGCGAGAAGTGGGATACCGGAACTTATGTTCCCCTACAGCATGTCACCAAAGATCAAGCCCCCTTTATTGTGATTGATTCCATTCTGTCGGAAGAGGCTGTGCTTGGATTTGAATACGGCTTTGCTTCTGCAGAACCCAATACTCTAACCATCTGGGAAGCGCAGTTTGGCGACTTTGCCAATGGTGCTCAGGTTGTGATCGATCAATTTATCGCTTCAGGTGAAGTGAAGTGGGGTCGTGCCAATGGCTTGGTGATGATGTTGCCCCATGGTTATGAAGGTCAAGGCCCTGAGCATTCATCTGCCCGTCTTGAGCGTTTTATGCAATTGTGTGCTGATACCAATATGCAGGTGATTCAGCCAACGACTGCAGCGCAGATTTTCCATGTTTTGCGTCGTCAGATGATTCGTCAGTTCCGCAAACCGTTGATATTGATGACACCGAAGTCGCTCTTGCGGAATAAAGAAGCCTCTTCACCACTGATTGAATTTACAAAAGGCAAGTTCCATACAATTCTCTCCGAACGTGATGAGAGTATTGATCCCCAGAAGGTGACGCGTCTTTTAATGTGTTCAGGCAAGGTTTACTATGACTTGGCTAAAGAGCGTACTGACAAGAAAATTGGTGATGTGGCGATTATTCGCCTCGAGCAACTCTATCCATTCCCACATAAAGCGCTGACAGCAGAATTGAAGAAGTATCCCAATCTTGCAGAGGTGGTGTGGTGTCAAGATGAGCCTCAAAACCAAGGAGCCTGGTTCTTTGTTCAGCACAATATTTTGGAGAATATGACTGAGGGTATGAAGTTGGCTTATGCCGGACGTCCTGCCTCTGCTTCACCTGCAGTGGGTTATGCACATCTCCACCAAGAACAACAGAAGTCATTAATCAATGCAGCATTTGCCAAACTTAAAGGTTATGTGATTACGAAGTAATCGTCCACATAATCTCAACCCATATTTTCTAGGAATCATCATGGCCATATTTGAAGTGAAAGTCCCCCAACTCTCTGAGTCCGTTGCCGAAGCAACCCTTTTGCAATGGAAAAAGAAAGTCGGCGAAGCAGTCGCGCAAGATGAAATCTTGATCGAAATTGAAACCGATAAGGTCGTACTAGAAGTTCCTGCTCCGTCTGCTGGAGTGCTGACGGAAGTTTTGGTTGGCGATGGTGGCACAGTCGTTGCCGAGCAATTGATCGGCAAGATTGATAGCACTGCAGTAGCAAGTGCTTCTCCAGCCGCGGCAGCAAAAGCTGCTGCACCAGCTGCGAAGCCTGCCGCATCCAGCGTCCCTGCATCTACTGCTCCCGCGGCAGCACCTTCTGCAGCCAAGTTAATGGCTGAGAACAACGTGAGTGCAGCCCAAGTGGCAGGCTCTGGTCGTGATGGCCGAATTACTAAGGGTGATGTTCTTAATGCCGTATCTGGTGGCGCTAAATCTAGCGTAGCCCCTTTGCCAGCAGTGTCGATTCCTTTGGGTGATCGTCCTGAAGAGCGTGTTCCCATGACCCGTTTGCGCGCCCGTATTGCGGAGCGCTTACTCGAGTCCCAAGCCAACAACGCTATTTTGACGACCTTCAATGAAGTCAATATGGCGCCGGTGATTGCCATGCGCAATAAATACAAGGACATTTTTGAAAAGACCCATGGTGTGAAATTGGGCTTCATGTCCTTTTTCGTGAAGGCCGCTACACATGCTTTGAAGAAGTTCCCCTTATTGAACGCTTCAGTAGATGGCAATGATATTGTGTATCACGGTTACTTTGATATTGGTATCGCAGTGAGCTCGCCACGAGGTTTGGTTGTGCCGATTTTGCGTGATGTCGATCAAATGAATCTGGCTGATATTGAGAAGAAGATCGCTGAGTTTGGTGCTAAAGCACGCGAAGGTAAATTGACGATCGAAGAGCTTACTGGTGGTACTTTCTCGATCTCCAATGGTGGTGTGTTTGGTTCAATGCTTTCAACGCCAATCATTAATCCTCCTCAATCCGCGATTTTGGGGATTCATGCGACGAAAGATCGTGCTGTTGTTGAGGATGGCCAAATTGTGATTCGTCCAATTAACTACTTGGCGCTCTCTTATGACCATCGCATTATTGACGGTCGCGAGGCAGTACTTGGCTTAGTCGCCATGAAGGAAGCTTTAGAAGATCCTTCACGTCTTTTACTTGATCTGTAAGCGAGGACTCTATGAGTAAATCATTTGATGTCCTCGTCATTGGTGGCGGTCCTGGTGGATACATTGCAGCCATTCGTGCGGCGCAGTTGGGCTTTAATGTTGCTTGTGCTGAATCCAATGCCTATGACGACCCCAAGGGCGAGCCTCGTTTAGGCGGTACTTGTTTGAATGTCGGCTGTATTCCTTCCAAGGCATTGCTTGCTTCATCGGAAGAGTTTGAGAAGATCGAGCTCCATGCGGCGGATCACGGCATTCAGGTTGGCTCTGTCAGTATGGATACCAAGAAAATGATTTCTCGTAAAGATGAGATCGTGACCAAGATGACTGGTGGTATTCAGTATCTGTTCAAGAAGAACAAGATTACTTTGTTAAAAGGCCATGCCTCATTTGAAGGCAAGAGCACCGATGGCTATCAAGTCAAAATTGATGGCAAGGAACAAGAAACTTTTACTGCAAAGCATGTGATCATTGCTACGGGTTCTAAAGCCCGTCATTTGCCAGGCATCGTTGTTGATAACAAACTGATCTGTGATAACGAAGGCGCTCTCAAGTTTGATGTCGCTCCCAAGAAATTGGGCGTGATTGGTGCTGGCGTGATTGGCCTTGAGTTAGGCTCAGTTTGGCGCCGCTTAGGTGCTGAGGTCACCATCCTCGAAGCCATGCCAACTTTCTTAGGCGCATGCGACCCTGGTATCGCCAAAGAAGCCCAGAAGTTATTTGCGAAGCAAGGTTTAAATATTCAGACCGGCGTGAAGATTGGTGAAGTGAAGGCTGATAAGAAGGGTGTATCGATTCAGTATGCCGATAACACTGGTAAAGCGCAAAAGCTGGATTGTGACCGTTTAATTGTTTCCGTTGGACGCGTACCTAATACTGATCAGTTGGGCCTAGATAAAATCGGCCTGAAGGTTGATGAGCGTGGTTTCATTCCGATTGATGATCATACTTGTGCGACTTCGGCGCCAGGCGTATATGCGGTTGGAGATGTTGTGCGCGGCCCAATGCTGGCTCATAAAGCCGAAGATGAGGGCGTTTTGGTTGCTGAGATCATAGCTGGTCAAAAACCCCATATTGATTACAACTGCATTCCATGGGTCATTTATACCGATCCTGAGATCGCTTGGGTTGGTAAGAACGAACAGCAACTCAAAGACGAGGGCCGTGCCTATAAAGCAGGTCAGTTCCCATTTGCTGCCAATGGTCGCGCATTAGGCATGGGGCGCTCTGATGGTTTTGTGAAAGTGTTGGCCGATGCCAAGACTGATGAAATCTTGGGCGTTCATATCATTGGCCCTAATGCATCGGATTTAATTGCTGAGGCGGCAGTCGCCATGGAGTTTAAGGCTGCAGCGGAAGATATTGCTCGGATATGCCATCCACACCCTAGCTTGTCTGAGGTGGTTCGTGAGGCGGCACTTGCGGCAGATCAACGCGCCTTAAATATGTAATTGAAAGCGATCGAGTATTACCAGCAAGAGTTAAAAGCGCGCGGGTATCACACTGATCCCGCGCAGCTGCGTGCAATCGAGCGTTTGCAAGCCTGCGAGGATCAGTGGGTAGACTATAAGCAGGTTCGTAGTAATCAACTCAAAAAGAAACTGTTTAGACCTGCTTTACCTCGCGGCATCTACTTGTGGGGTGGCGTTGGTCGAGGTAAATCCTTTTTGATGGACTGCTTCTATGCGGCATCCCCTTTAGAAAAAAAGATTCGGATTCATTTTCATGAATTCATGCGAGAAGTTCATCGTGAATTGCATGAGTTATCTGGTCTCTCTGATCCACTGGATGAGTTAGCCAAAAGAATCTCTAAGCGCTATCGCTTGATCTGTTTTGATGAGTTTCACATCAACGATATTGCTGATGCCATGATTCTGTATCGATTGCTAAAAGCGTTATTTGAGGATCGCGTTCAGTTTGTCATGACTTCGAATTACCGACCCGATCAGCTCTATCCCGATGGCTTGCACCGTGATCGTCTACTGCCCGCCATTCGTCTGCTAGAAGATAAATTGGATATTTTGAATGTCGATGCAGGTAACGATTATCGCCGGGTACAAATGGAGCAAGTTGAGGCCTACTTGACACCCATTGATTCGCAAACTGATCTGAAGCTTCTCAACATGTTTTATGCCTTGATCGGCAATCAAGCTGAAGATCCAAATCCGGTTCTCTATATTGAATCCCGTGAATTACTGCCATTGCATATGGGTGATGGTGTGGTGTGGTTTGATTTTCAAACGCTCTGCTGTGGGCCGCGTTCTCAAAACGATTATTTAGAGCTTGCCAAGCAGTTTCATACCGTGATTCTCTCTGGCGTACCTTATATGCCACCGCGTTTAACGAATGAAGCCCGTCGTTTTATTTGGCTGGTTGACGTTCTATATGACAATAAAAATAAGCTAATTATTTCAGCAGCTGTACCTCCAGCAGAGCTTTATACCGAGGGTCAAATTACCGCTGAATTCTCAAGAACGGTCTCTAGATTGCTTGAGATGCAGTCTAGGGACTATTTAGATGCGCCACGACGAGTGCATTCGAGCGCCTTGACCTAAAATAGACTGATGTCCCACATATCTGACCTTAACGCTGATCTTCATTGTCACTCTGTCATCTCAGATGGCACTTTGACCCCAGAAGATTTGGCTCAACGCGCTTATGCTAATGGTGTGCGCCTCTGGTCCTTAACCGATCATGATGAGTTAGGCGGTCAAGAGCGGGCTCGCGCTGCGGCTCAGGCGATTGGTATGGACTATGTTGGCGGGGTTGAGATTTCGGTTACGTGGATGGGGCAAACCATTCATATTGTTGGCCTTGGTATCGATGCAAAAAATCCCGTTTTGGTAGAGGGCTTGCGCGAAACCCGTGATGGTCGCGGCAAACGCGCTCAGCAAATTGCAGATGCCTTATCCCAAGTTGGCATTGCAGGTGCATATGAAGGTGCCTTGCATTTTGCAGGTAATCACGATTTGATTTCACGTACGCACTTCGCTCGGTTTTTGGTAGGGCAGGGCATCTGTCGCAATACCGAAACTGTTTTTCAGAATTATCTCGTGGAGGGTAAGCCAGGCTTTGTGCCTCATCAATGGGCTAACCTTGAAGATACTGTGTCATGGATTAAGCAAGCGGGCGGTGTGGCAGTGATAGCGCACCCAGGCCGCTATGACTTTACAGCCATGCAAATGGATCAACTCTATGAGCGCTTTAAAGATTTTGGCGGAGTCGGGATCGAAGTCATCACCGGAAGTCATACTCCAGACCAGTATCAAACCTACGGCAAGATTGCCCAGAAATATGGTTTCATGGCATCACGGGGTTCAGATTTTCATGACCCAGGTGAGAGCCATATGGATCTGGGCTCTTTACCATTATTACCGAGTAATCTAACACCGGTATGGTCGGTATTTCACTAATCATTCACGATATCAATAAAGATCACCATGTTTGCTGAACGCGTTCTCTCTGGCATGCGCCCTACGGGCAATTTGCACCTTGGCCACTATCACGGCGTATTAAAAAACTGGGTCCGCTTGCAAGCAGAGTATCCCTGCTTCTTTTTTGTTGCAGATTGGCATGCCCTCACTACTCACTATGAAACCCCAGATGTGATTGAGCAGTCCGTTTGGGATATGGTAATTGATTGGTTGGCTGCGGGTGTTGATCCAAATCAGGCGACGCTCTTCATTCAAAGCAAGGTGCCTGAACATGCAGAGCTATTCTTATTACTAGCAATGGGAACCCCATTGGGCTGGTTGGAGAGAGTGCCCACCTACAAGGATCAAATTGAAAAGCTCAAGGAAAAAGATCTGCAGACCTATGGCTTCTTGGGCTACCCTTTATTACAGTCTGCCGATATTCTGATCTACCGTGCCCAATTTGTTCCTGTTGGTGAGGATCAGGTACCGCACGTAGAGATGACGCGTGAAGTAGCGCGTCGCTTTAACTACCTTTACGGCCGTGAGGCAGGCTTTGAAGAAAAAGCCTTAGAGGCAGTCAAAAAGCTGGGCAGCAAACGCGCCAAAATGTATGCAGAACTTCGAACTGCTTATCAAGAGCGTGGTGATGATAGTGCGCTTGAGCAAGCCCAAGCCCTTCTGCAAGATTCACAAAGCCTATCGATGGCTGACCGTGAGAGATTATTTGGATTTTTGGAGGGTGCGCGCAAAATTATTCTTCCAGAGCCACAAGCGCTATTAACTGCTGCCTCAAAAATGCCGGGTCTTGATGGTCAAAAGATGTCGAAGTCTTATGGCAATACCATTAGCATTCGCGAGAAACCGGAAGAGATCATTCGTTCCATGCGTACGATGCCAACTGATCCTGCGCGGGTTCGCAGAACCGATCCGGGCGATCCTGCCCGTTGCCCTGTTTGGCAATTTCATACCGTGTATTCCGATGAAGCCACTAAAGCATGGGCTGAGAAGGGCTGCAAAACTGCTGGTATTGGCTGCTTAGAATGTAAACAGCCGGTGATCGATGCGATCTTGGCTGAGCAACAGCCAATGTTTGAGCGTGCCCAGAAATACTTGGATGATCCCAGTTTGTTGCGCTCGATTATTGCGGATGGCTCCGATAAAGCGCGTAAGGTTGCTCAAGAAACTATGCGCGAAGTACGCGAAGCCATGGGATTGGCGTACGACTAAGCTTGAGCAATAGTCATACCGCTCTTGAAGAGGCGTCACCCTGGATTAGGCGCTTCGTTTCTGCTATCCCAAAAAATGGTGTCGTTTTGGATTTAGCTTGTGGCGCCGGTCGGCATACCCATTTTTTATTGAACGCGGGATTTGCCGTTCTCGCGGTCGATCAAAATATCGATGCCATCAGCCAAGAAAAGTACCCCAGTCTTAAAGTAGCACGCATGGATCTGGAGGGTGAGATTTGGCCCCTGACGGGTAAAGTTTTTTCAGCCATTGTGGTGACTAATTATCTTTATCGACCTTACTTAGCGGAATTGCCAAAAATGCTGACCGATGGAGGGGTTTTGCTCTATGAAACCTTTGCCCAGGGCAACGGCGAGTTTGGGAAGCCTTCCAACCCCGATTTCCTCTTAAAAACAGGGGAATTGCTCTCATTTTCTGCTCAGAATGGTCTGAAAGTTCTGGCTTATGAGGATCTCTATATTGACTACCCCAAACCTGCCATGATTCAGAGGCTTTGCGCCGTAAAAGGCGCTTTGCAGGGGCACATTCCGTTACAATTTCGAGCTTAAACACCTATCTATACGACATCTACATAGTGAGCAGCACTACTTCAAATTCATCCAATAAAAAGCCCATTGCTGGCAGCATGGTCGCTATTGTTACACCCATGCTGGAAGATGGCAGTCTTGATTTCCCAGGCTTGCGTTCCTTGCTCGACTGGCATGTGGCTGAAGGTACCGATGCCATTGTGATTGTAGGAACTAGTGGTGAGTCACCAACCGTTTCAGTTGAAGAGCATTGTGAATTGATTCAGGTTTGCGTCGAGCACATTGCTGGCCGAATTCCAGTGATTGCGGGTACGGGTGGTAATTCGACTAGTGAGGCTATTGAACTAACGCAATATGCTAAGAAGGTTGGTGCAGATGCCAGTCTTCAGGTGGTGCCTTACTATAACAAGCCAACTCAAGATGGCATGTATGCCCACTTTAAAAAGATTGCAGAGTCTGTCGATTTGCCAGTGATTTTGTATAACGTGCCAGGCCGCACTGTTGCAGACTTAGCGGGCGAGACCGTTGTTCGCTTGGCGCAAGTGCCTGGCATGATTGGTATCAAAGACGCGACTGGGAATCTAGAGCGGGGCATGGCTTTGATTGCAGATTTGAAGCGCGCTGGACAAGAACAATTTGCTGTTTATTCAGGTGATGATTTAAGCGCCGTCCTATTAATGCTGATGGGTGGTAAGGGCAATATTTCAGTAACAGCGAATGTTGCACCCCGTTTAATGCACAAATTATGTAAGGCTGCTATGGCTGGCGAGCTTACCCATGCTCGTGAGTTGCAATACCAATTGCTCGCATTACACAAGGCGATGTTCATCGAAGCTAACCCCATCCCTGTGAAGTGGGCTTTATACGAGATGGGCAAGATTGGCCCCGGTATTCGTTTACCTTTGACTCCGTTGAGCCTTGCTTTGCGGGAGCCATTAAAGATTGCATTGAAACAAGTCGGTTTACTATGAAGAGCGCTATGCCATTTTTGAATCGTAATATTTCGTTTTTTCTTGCAGCGCTGCTGATGCTTTCTGCCTTAGTCGGCTGCAAGACCGTGACAAGCAGCGATACAGTTGACTATAAGAAGAGCTCGGGCGAAGTGCGTGGGCCGAATTTGTCTTATCCGCCTGATTTAATTACCGCGCAAGCTGATCGGCGTTATGTTGTTCAGGATGGCACGGCAACGATGTCCGAGTATGTTGCCGCTACCAAGAAGACGGCTCAGTTGCGAGCCAGCGTCATGACTGGCATTCCAGGCATGCGCATCGCTCGCGATGGTGAGCGTCGGTGGCTGGTGGTCGAAAAACCTGCCGCTGAGTTATATCCTCAGATTAAGGACTTTTGGCAAGAGAATGGCTTTTTGCTGACCACAGATTCCCCTTCAACAGGGATTATGGAAACCGATTGGGCTGAGAATCGGCCCAAGGTAGAGCAGGATTGGATTCGTTCAGCCTTAAATAGCGCTCTGGATTCGATTTCGGATACTGGTGAGCGCGATCGCTACAAAACTCGCCTGGAGGTTGTTAAACCCGACGAGACCGAGGTCTACATCACCCAAAAAGGCGCAATTGAAAAATGCGTTTCTGATAGCTCAGGTGACTGCCTTTACACCATCTGGACTACACGCCCAACGGATCCAGAGCTGGAGGCAGTATTTTTGCAGCGTTTGATGGAACGTTTGGGTATGACCCAAGAAATGGCGAAGGCTCAAATTGCGTCTCCTGCAGTAGTCAAAACACCAAAAGCAACTTTAGTTCAAGAGGGGAGTGCTGCGCATATTGACCTAGGCAATAGTTTCGATCGTGCCTGGCGTGATGTTGGCTTGGCTTTAGATCGCTCCAACTTCACTGTTGAGGACCGTGATCGCTCAAATGGAATCTATTTCGTGCGTTATGTGAATCAAAAAGAGACCACTGAAACCAAAGGCTTCTTCTCTAACTTGTTTAGTAGCAAGGATGATTCTGCTTTGAAGGCGAAAAAATATCGCGTGATCGTTAAATCAACTGGTGATGCAAGTTGTAGCGTATACGTGCAGGACGCTGATGGAAAGCCAGAAAATACCCCAGCTGGATTTCAACTCTTAACTTTATTAACAGATCAGTTGAGTCGTTGAACTTGGCTTGAATTCAAGGTAACGCAGACGTAAAAAAAAGCCGCTTGAAAGCGGCTTTTTCTTCAAGAAGGAAATTACTTCTTGTCAGCAGCAGCAGGAGCGGCAGCTGGTGCAGCAGCAGGAGCGGCAGCATTATCAGCAGGAGCTGGTGCAGCAGCAGGAGCTGGAGCAGGAGCTGGTTCTTCTTTTTTGCCGCAAGCAGCTAAAGCGATTGCCAACATAGCAGCGAATACGAGTGACTTCTTCATTTGTAATTTCCTCTTAAAAAGATAAACATCAATTACCGGTAATTGGTGATGGACTATACGCAGGGAAAATCCCTAAGTACTTTCCAGCATTTATTATAGCCAGCTCTTTATTGCTCCTTCGTAAATTCTAGCCAGCCGGATCTATAGGCTTGCAGCAGGCTGGTCTGAGCTTCTTTGCCAATCGGAAAGCCTGCGGGAAGAGCCTTGAATTTACTCAGTTTTTTCCAGGCCTCTCGAGTTTCCTGAGGCTCATTTTGGGTCATATTTTCCCCATTACAAAACACAGATTTACCGAGGCTCAAAATCCGAGTTTGTGGATGAGGCTGCAGAGTATTCTTGGATAGTTTTTTAGCAAATGCTGCCGGGCTGATATTAGCCCTGCCCACAAAAATGGCTTGTGGCTTAGGCTCGCTCAAGTAGGCCGTTATTCCTGGTAGAAATGTATGGATGTCTTGGAGCTGGAGATCACTGAGTTTGGCCTCAAGCTGTTTGATAAGTTCGATTGGTAATTGTTCTGCCTCGTGACTTGCTGTTTGTGAGGGGTCGGCGAAACGGCTTTCTAATTCTGGTAGATCTTCCAAAGACTCAGCAAGACGCCACAAGCCTTCTTGTAGTAGCTCTTTGTAGCTGGGGGAGCGAAACCCGATTGACCAAGTTTGGCAGCCGGGGTCAAGTGCCACTCCCTCATGCGCAATGTGCGGGGGGAGGTAAAGCATATCACCAGGCTCTAAATCCCAAACCGATTCCGCTTTGAAGTTTTTCAAGATCTTCAAAGGTAGTGATGGTTCCAGACTTAAATCGGTTTGCTGTGAAATTTTCCAGCGTCTTCTGCCAGACATTTGAATGAGAAAGACGTCATAGGAATCAAAGTGCGGGCCAACACCACCACCGGGGCCTGCGATGCTAATCATCAAATCATCTAGCCGTGCATCGGGAATAAACCGAAACCATGACAACACCTTGGCGCAAGCCGGATGCATTGCCTCCATACCTTGCAGTAAGAGGGTCCAATTGCGATCTTCCAAGCGGGGTAAATTTTTTTTGCCCAATGGTCCCGTATCAAGGCTCCAGGGCTTGGAGCGGACTAAACGGGCCTCACAATCCTCCGATTGCGCGAGTTTGAAGAGGGTATCTGCAGAAATGGGGCTATCCAAGGCTGCTAGGCCAAAGGCCGGAATAGCAGCTCGAACCAGCAAAGGTTTTTTATGCCAGAACTCCTTCATAAACTCCTGAGGGCTTCTATTGCCCAGTAGAGCCCATTTTTGATCAATCGGTAGCAGTTTTGGGGGGATGGGTGGTTCGTAGGGCTTACTCAAGTAAAATGATTCCTATGTCAAAAGTAGTACTGTAATAGCACTGAAATGTCCGCATGAAGATCGAAAAAAATACCGTTGTATCGCTGCGTTATAAATTAACCGACGCACAAAATAATGTCATTGAAGAACCTGATTCTCCGATGGTATACCTGCATGGGGGTTACGAAGGGACTTTTCCGAAAATTGAAGCGCTCTTGGACGGCCAGAATATTGGTTTTGAAACCACTGTGCAACTCGAGCCAACTGAGGCCTTTGGTGAGTACAACCCCGAGTTATTAAAGATTGAGCCACGCACCCGTTTTCCGGAGCCTCTTGAGGTCGGCATGCAGTTCGAAGGTGTGCCTGAAGAGGATGGCGAAGAGGATGCTGATCTGTTGGCGGCTGAAGATGAGGATGACGAAGAGTCACTCATTTATACCGTTACTGACGTTGCTGATAACCAAGTGGTTTTGGACGGCAATCATCCCTTGGCGGGCATGGCTCTTCGCTTCTGGGTGCAAGTACAAGATGTTCGTGCGGCTAGTGATGAAGAAATTGCGAATCGTCATCCAGCCGGTGCCGAAAGCTTTACCTTTGGTATGCCTAATGAAGAGGACGGTGATGAATCTGATACTGATGACTTCATTTCGATTGCCTCTGGCACAGGCAGAAGCAATCCTCGCACTCTGCACTAATTTATTCTTTAAGCCATTCTTTGATGGCACCAAGATCACGCTTGGTATCGCTCTGAGTCTGATTGCTTTCAGAGGAAACAGCAGTATTGCTCAATTGAGCTAAGGCTTTTTCCAAGGCTGCAATTTTGCTTTCTTGCTCAAGACTGGCGTCAATTAAACCTTTTAACGCCATCGATACCGGATCGTCAACATTGGGTGTGATCCCATAGGCTGAGAAATAGGCTTTGCTCTCCGTGTCATGAGTTTGCGGTAAATCCGGATGGAGAATGCGAGCAGGCACACCAACTGCAGTTGCTCCTGCAGGAATCTCTTTTAAGACTACGGCATTCGAACCAACGCGTGCTCCGTCACCAACCGTAAAGCCACCCAATACTTTTGCGCCGGCACTGATAACAACCCCTTTGCCTAAAGTAGGGTGACGCTTTACACCTTTAGAAAGCGATGTGCCGCCAAGTGTTACGCCTTGATAGATCGTGCAGTCGTCGCCAATTTCGGTGGTTTCACCAATCACAATCCCAAGGCCATGATCTAGAAAGACACGGCGTCCAATTTTGGCGCCGGGATGTATTTCAATGCCGGTAATGATGCGTGCAAGCAAAGACAAAAAGCGAGCCAGCCACTTGAGCTCAATGACCCAGAAAAAATGATAGATACGGTATAAGAAAATAGCGTGCAGACCTGGGTAGCAGGTGATGACCTCGAAGCGATTGCGGGCCGCAGGGTCACGCGTAATGATGGAATCAACAGTCTCAAAAAGGGTATTCAGCATAGTTTGATTCTAATGGTTTGAGCTTATTTCCTCAGGAGCATCTGTTTTGCAATGCCACGCAGCAGATCAATTTCCTCTTTGTGGAGTCTGGCCCTTGCAAAAAGGGCTTGTAAGCGGGGCATCAGTTTTTTGGGATTTTGGGGATCAAGATAGCCCAGGGCAATGAGACCTTTCTGCCAGTGCTCCAGCATCGCAGCAATGGCAGCGGGGTCTGCAAAGTCCGCCAAATCCTCACGAGAGCCTGAAAATAGGGGATTTCCTGAGTCTGCTAGCCTGCTGAAAGCTTCTTTGAGGCTAAAGGCGCAGACCATCACCGCTTGGGCTAAATTGAGTGAAGGATAGGCAGGGTTGGCATCCAACCAGACTCGGTGAGTGCATAAGGCTAAATGGCTGTTATCAAGCCCGGTCCGCTCGGGGCCAAACAACAAAGCCACCGATTGGCCCGCTTGGACAGTCGCGGTGATGAGGTCTTTAGCTGCTTGCCAATGGAGAGCTGGTGGACCAAATTCTCGATCTCGACTCGTGAGTCCCAAGACCAGGGCGCAGCCTTGCACAGCAGTATCGAGGGACTGAAGTTCTTGACTTGATTGCAAGACATCTGTAGCGCCACTGGCAAGTGCAATTGCCTCAGGATCTTGAGCAATCTGCGCCTTTTTAGGCTTGACCAAGAGCAATTGGTCAAAAGCCATGGTTTTGAGTGCCCGAGCTGCAGAGCCTACATTACCCGGGTGGCTGGTTTCCACCAGTACCCAGCGAATCAGTTCAGTATTGTGAGAAATCATGGACTTAGTTGGCTAGCAATATGAGCAATCGTTTAGAATCAAGCTATTAGCTCGATATTGTCCTTCAGTTTTTGCTGAAGTTCGTACTATTTCGGGTCCGTTCTTATTTAATTTGTCCATACACACTATGCATCCCATGTTAAATGTGGCCATTAAGGCTGCCCGTCGTGCCGGTACCGTAATTAATCGAGCCTCTCTCAATTTAGAGCGCTTGCAAGTGGATCGTAAACAGCACAATGATTTTGTGACTGAAGTGGACAAAGCTGCAGAAGCAGCCATCATTGAAACCCTCAGCGAAGCCTATCCTACACATGGATTCTTGGCAGAAGAGACCGGCTCTCAAAATAGTGGCTCAGATCATATTTGGATTATTGACCCACTGGACGGTACAACCAATTTCATTCATGGATTTCCGCAATATGCAGTATCGATTGCATTGGCTGTGAATGGCGTTACGCAACAAGCGGTTGTGTATGACCCCACCCGTGATGAACTCTTTACCGCAACTCGCGGTGCTGGTGCGTATTTAGATCGGCGCCGCTTGCGCGTAGCCACGCAAGATCGACTAGCAAATACATTATTAGGCACAGGCTTTCCGTATCGACAAGATCAAGACCTCGAAACCTATTTGAAAATCTTTGCTGAGATGTCGCGTCAATGTGCTGGCTTACGGCGTCCTGGTGCAGCTGCGCTGGATTTGGCTTATGTTGCAGCGGGTCGCTACGATGGTTTCTTTGAGAGCGATCTCAAGCCCTGGGATATGGCTGCTGGAGCCTTGCTAGTAACCGAGGCGGGCGGCTTAATCGGCAATTACCGCGGTGAAGAAGGCTATTTAGAGAGTGGTGAAGTGATGTGTGCTAACCCGCGCATCTTTGCTCAAATGGCACAAACTTTATCGCGCTATTCCAAGTACTAAGTTACGCTCTCAGTAAACAACAAACTGACTTTACTTCACCAAGTCTAAATAACGCACACCGTGTTCATCGATTAGTAAGGCGCTGGCTTTTGGGGTAACGCTTTCAGGATGGTCGAGGTCCCAATCAGATAAAACCCAGCGTTGCCATTGAAGCTCACCCAGTTGTTCCTGGTGATGCTTTGGCATATGGGTATGTCCATGAATCAATCGATTAATCGAGTGCTTTTTTACAAGTGCAGCGCAAGCATGAGTAGTGACATCCATCTGCATCAATCGGCTCGCTGGCGTGTAGCGACTTGCTCTTTGATATTTTTGGGCGCTATTACGACGCAGTTGGTTTGCAATGGATCGGCGCCATTGCAAAGGGAGCTGTAAAAACAGTTTTTGTACCCAAGGCTTGCGAGTCCATTTACGAAATGCTTGATAACCCAAGTCTGCAGTACATAAAACATCGCCATGACTCAAGATATATTCAAGACCTGCAATGCGGACCTCTGAGGGATCTGCTAATGCAGTCATACTGGTTTTCTTAAGATAGTCAGGTCCCAGTAAAAAATCCCTATTACCATGCAGGTAAAAGAGTTTTACCTTGCTTGATAGATTCGCTAGAGCGTTACGTACCTCTTGCTGAAAAGGGGAGCTCGCATTAGCGTCATCTCCGAGCCAGTACTCAAACAAATCGCCCATAATAAAAACTGCCTCAACAGACCCAGCTTCTTTTAGACAAAAGTCAAAAAAACGCTGAGCCGTCAGAGGCATTGATGGCGTTAAGTGCAGATCGGAGATCAGCAGGGCGCTACGACATTGAACGCTCATTCTTCAGTAACGCTTGCCTTTTCAATAATGACATCTTCTGCAGGCACGTCTTGATGAAAGCCTGCATTGCCAGTCTTGACTTTGCGAATCGTATCTACGACGTCGAGACCATCGGTCACTTTGCCAAAAACAGCATAACCCCAGCCTTGCGCATTAGGAGCCGTGTGGTTTAAGAAATCGTTGTCATTGACATTAATGAAGAACTGAGCCGTTGCAGAGTGGGGGTCGCTAGTGCGAGCCATGGCAACAGTACCGCGCTCGTTTTTAAGTCCGTTATTGGCTTCATTTTCAATGGGGGCGCCAGTGGATTTTTCTTTCATGCCCACACCCATGCCGCCACCTTGGATCATGAAATTATTGATGACGCGATGAAAAATGGTTCCATCGTAATGACCGGCTTTGACGTACTGTAAAAAATTCGCCACGGTCTTAGGAGCCTTCACCGCATCGAGACTGAGGGTGATATCACCCTTATTGGTTTTGAGAAGAACTTTCGCCATTACTTGAGGTGCTTTCTTTAGGGTTGGTCGGTTGTAAATTTTGTACCGGTATATTGGCTTGAGGCAATGTACTCTGGGGTTTTTGTTTCAGGATTTCATTCAGCGCCTTAGCGCGATTGCTATAAAAGCGCTGATTGCTATTCGATTGAGCGGCGTTTTCATAAGCTTGTGCTGCTAAACGCACATAGACTTCACCGAGGTTGGCCGAGGCGATTGCATAAGTGGGTCTGAGCTTGAGTGCTAACTCTAAGTAATCTCGCGCCTCAATCCATTGGCCTTGGTTAGCAGCTAGGGCTGCTAGGTTGTTATAGGGCTCCGGTAATTCTGGGAATTGTTGGGTAATTTCAATCAAGGTTTTTTTGGCAGCAGCAAAGTCTCGCATCTGAATTTGAATTCTGGCTTTGATATAACGCAGCTGAACATTTTTAGGTGTTTTGCTAAGTCGCTCGTTAATTAAATCAATGGCTGCTGGAAACTGCCTGGCCTTGACGAGCTTCTCAATATCGGAGGGCACACCATTGCGGTTGACAGGATCGGGTTCAATAATCAAGAAAGAAAGGTAGGGCACTGCAACTGAATCTGCCAAAGAGGGCATTAAAGGCTCATAGGCAGGATTGGTACTGAGTCTTTGAGGGTCGCTTGGGCCATAAGACCCTAAATAGGGCTGAGGTGAGGCGCTGCTTTGCTGCACCTCCGCTTTATTCACCGCCAGAATTTCAGCATCAGCCCTCTGCTGCCCTGGAGTGCTGCAGCCTGCAAGGGCTAAAAAAGCGAGCGCAATCGCAATTGACTGGCCGATGCGGGCCAAGAGCGACATGTTTACCAAAGGGGGGTCGTTTTGCATAAGTAGAAGGGGGTAAAACTGCGGGCTCATTCGATATACTCATCAGTCTAACAAATTCGAGTGAATTGCCTGCCTTTTATCTGCCTATGCTGCAAATTTATAACACCCTAAGTCGCTCAAAAGAGGTCTTTAAGCCGATTGAGTCTGGCAAGGTCAAGATTTACGTCTGTGGCATGACAGTCTATGATTTTTGCCATATCGGTCATGCGCGAGTGATGATCGTATTTGATATGGTGGTGCGCTGGTTGCGGGCCAGCGGCTATGAGGTACTGTATGTGCGCAATATTACCGATATCGATGACAAGATTATCCAGCGTGCAATTGAAAATAAAGAATCTATTGCCGCATTAACCAATCGATTTATTCAAGCAATGCATGCGGATTCCGATAGCTTGGGATTAATGCATCCTGATCAAGAACCCCGTGCCACTCAATTTATTCAGCAAATGCAGGGGATGATTGGTCGCCTGATGGAGCAACAACTGGCATATCAGGCTGATGATGGTGATGTGAACTTTGCAGTTCGCTTGTTTCCGGGCTACGGTAAATTGTCCGGCAAAAGTTTGGATGAGTTACAAGCTGGCGAGCGAGTAGCGATTGGTGGAAGTAAACGTGACCCATTGGATTTTGTGCTCTGGAAAAGCGCTAAATCAGAGGAACCAGCAGATACGCGTTGGCAATCTCCTTGGGGCGAGGGTAGACCTGGTTGGCATATTGAATGCTCTGCCATGTCCTGTGATCTCCTTGGCGAGCATTTTGATATTCATGGTGGTGGATCAGACTTACAGTTTCCTCATCATGAAAATGAGATTGCTCAAAGTGAAGGTGCTTTATATGGCCAAGACCGCGCTCCCAGTGATGAAGCTTTTGTTCACTATTGGATGCATAACGGCCATATTCGAGTCAATCAAGAGAAGATGTCCAAGTCTTTGGGTAACTTCTTCCTGATTCGCGATGTTCTGAAGACCTATGATCCCGAGGTGCTCCGTTTTTTCATGTTAAGAGCCCATTACCGCAGCCCAATTAATTACAGTGACGCCCAATTGGATGAGGCCCATGCAGGCTTAGTCCGCCTCTATACTGCGTTAGCTCATACGCCTACTAATCCAATCTCGCTCGATTCAGATTCAGTTTGGGTTAAGCAATTTACTGCTGCCATGAATGATGACTTCAATACGCCTGAGGCGATTGCTGTCCTATTTGAACTGGCTAGCGAAATCAATCGTTCCCAAGGCAAAGAAAAAGAAGGACTCGCTGCCATCTTGAGATCCATGGCTGCAAGCCTGAACTTTTTGCAGCGCGACCCCAATCAATTTTTACAAGCTGGCACTCGCCATGTTGAGAATGGCTTGGGGGCTGAGCAGATCGAAGCGCAAATTACTGCCAGAACAAATGCCAAGCAATCAAAGGATTTTGCTAAGGCGGATGAGATTCGCAAACAGCTATTAGAGCAGGGCGTAGTTCTGGAAGATAAACCTGGCGGTATTACTGAATGGCGCAGACTATAGTGAGTAATGCGAATCAAACCGTGCTTGAAGCAGTTGCGCCACACTATTGGGAACAAGCCTGTACGGAGTTAATGAAAAACGATCGAATCATGCGCAAATTGATTCCGAAGTTTGGCAGTGGTTTTTTAATGACCCGTGGCGATCCATTTGTTACCTTAGCGAGGTCGATAGTGGGTCAACAGATTTCGGTATCAGCAGCGCAGGCTGTATGGGATCGCGTGGTGCTTGCCTCAAAAAAGAAGGTGAATCCTAAAAATATTTTGGCTCTTACAGTGGAAGAGTTACGTGCTGCCGGATTATCTGGGCGTAAGGTTGAATATATACAAGATTTAGCCGAGCATTTTATTTCTGGCCGATTGCACGCTAATCAATGGCAAGAGATGGATGACGAATCTGTCATTAAGGAATTGAGTGAAATTCGGGGAATTGGGCGCTGGACTGCTGAAATGTTCCTGATTTTTAATCTGACGCGACCCAATATTCTTCCCTTAGATGACATTGGTCTGATTAAGGCCATTTCCCTCAGTTACTTTAGTGGCGAGCCTGTGAGCCGTCATGAGGCGAGAGAGGTAGCGGCCAATTGGGCACCATGGCGGACCGTGGCAACCTGGTATTTATGGCGAAGTATCGACCCCATCCCCGTGGAATACTAAAATCACATTATGAAGACCACTTTTCTAGATTTTGAGCAGTCGATTGCTGAACTCGAGTCCAAGATTGAGGAGCTGCGTTTTGTTCAAGACGAATCCTCGGTGGACATCTCCGATGAGATCAAAACCCTTTCTGAAAAAAGTCTTCAACTCACTAAAGATGTCTACGCCAATCTCACCCCTTGGCAGGTATCGCAAGTAGCTCGTCATCCACAAAGACCTTACACCCTAGACTACGTCGCAGCGCTCTTCACCGATTTTCATGAACTGCATGGCGACCGTAGTTTTGCTGACGACCAATCCATCATTGGTGGTCTAGCTAGATTCGATGGCAAAGCTTGCATGGTGATTGGTCACCAAAAGGGTAGGGACACAAAAGAGCGTGCTTTGCGAAACTTTGGCATGAGTCGTCCAGAGGGATATCGCAAGGCAATGCGCCTCATGCGTCTGGCCGAGAAATTTGCTTTACCGGTGTTTACCTTTGTGGATACCCCTGGGGCATTTCCTGGGATTGATGCTGAGGAGCGCAATCAATCAGAGGCGATTGGGCACAATCTGTATGTACAAGCCGAGCTCGAAGTGCCGATCATCAGCACCATCATTGGTGAGGGTGGCTCCGGTGGCGCCTTAGCAATTGCGATGGGTGATCTGGTGCTGATGCTGCAAAACTCGACCTACTCAGTGATTTCTCCTGAGGGTTGTGCATCCATTTTGTGGAAGACGGCCGATAAAGCGCCTGAAGCTGCAGAGCAGCTTGGCTTGACCGCCCAGAGACTGAAAGCGCTTGGTTTGATTGATAAGATTGTTCCAGAGCCCATTGGTGGTGCGCATCGGGATTACGATGGCATGATGAGCCAGATGCGCAAAGCCTTAACGGAATCTTTAAAAACCTTTGATGGCATGAAAGTGGATGCTTTACTAGAGCGCCGCCATGAACGCTTAATGAGTTATGGCAAGTTCAAGGAAATTACCCCAAAACCATAAGTCAGGTAAGCGTATCGCGGTTGCTTTAAGTGGCGGCCTCGATTCGGTGGTTTTGCTCGACACCGTTTGCAAGGCTCAAGTATTTCAGTCGCAGAAGATCGAGCATATTTGGGTATTTCATATTCATCATGGGTTGCAAAAACCTGCCGATCAGTGGCTCGAGTTTTGTGAAAAACTGACCGCTCAATATCAAAAGAAAAAATATCCAATTACCTTTGACTTTCGTCTATTGCATTTAGGTGACGGGCAGAATGGCAATATTGAAGCAAGAGCAAGAGCGGCACGCTATGAAGCCCTTGCAGATTTATGTGTAGAACATCACATCCAAGATCTGCTGCTTGCTCACCATCAAAATGATCAAGCGGAAACCATTCTGCTACAGCTATTGCGTGGGGCCGGTGTAGCGGGTTTATCGGCAATGCCTAGCGAGCGGCTGATGACAGAAAGTCATAGCCCTATTACGATTTGGCGACCTTTACTCGGAGAGAGCAGGGAGTCACTAGAAGTTTATGCAAAGACACATCGTTTGAAATGGATTGAAGATCCCAGCAATCTCCATACCCGCTATCGACGCAATGCCCTTCGTCAAGAGATTATTCCGCGTCTCGGAAAAATTCAGCCAGAAGCAGTCAGCAATCTGGCACGCAGTGCGCAGCTGCTCGGTGATGCGCAAGTCTTGCTCGATCGTCTTGCTCAAACAGATGGCAAAACCATTCTGAATCAAGACCATCTCAAACTGAAACCTTTACTGCAATTAGAAAAGCAAGACTTAGCAGCTGCAAATAATGTTGTGCGCTATTGGCTTAAGCAGCAAAACTTGGCAATGCCATCTCAAGAACGATTGCAGGCTTGGTGGAATGATCTTAAAAAAGTCGAAGCCCATGCTCAGCTGAAGTGGTTGCATGATGATCACGAAATCGTGCTTTGGCGCAATCAACTAAGCGTCCTTCAAACTGCTTCACATCAAAGTTGGGGTCAATGGGTTTTTACTCCGCTCCCAGTGAGAAGCAAAGCCTTGGGTTTGTCCCTTGAGTATGTGAATCAGGCCATCGCTTCTGAAGGGATTGAGGAGAGGCCGCGGTCGGGCGCAGAGCGCTTGCAACTGAGGGCAAATACCCCTCGCAAAACGCTCAAAAATCTCTTTCAAGAAAATGACGTCCCACCATGGCAACGTCAGGCCCCATTACTCTTTATTCATGGGGAGCTGATTGCCGTAGCGGGGCTTGGCACCAGCTTCCCCCATCTGTCGACCAGCGGCAAAAGGGTTTTGCCCGAGTGGAAGCCAGCGAATACAGCTCAAAACCGAGTAAAATAGACCCTTTATACAAACGGTTATATAGAGTTTTATGGCTTTAATTGTTCACAAATATGGCGGTACCTCAATGGGCTCGGTCGAGCGCATTCAGAATGTGGCGAAACGCGTAGCCAAGTGGATGCGTGCGGGCCATCAAGTCGTGGTTGTGCCTTCCGCTATGTCAGGAGAAACCAATCGCCTATTGGGCTTAGCAAAAGAAATCAATCCTCAAGCTAATCCAAGAGAGTTAGACCAAATTGCCTCAACCGGAGAGCAGGTGAGCTCTGGCTTGCTCGCCTTGGCCTTGCTGAAGGAAGGTGTGGATGCCATTAGTTATGCCGGTTGGCAAGTGACCATTCATACTGATTCCGCATTTACAAAAGCCCGCATCATGGGCATTGATGATCAAAAAATCCTGGCAGATCTCAACGCTGGTAGAGCAGTTGTTGTAACAGGATTTCAGGGGGTTGATCCACAGGGCAATATCACGACCCTAGGTCGCGGTGGTTCTGATACCTCCGCGGTTGCAATGGCCGCTGCCCTGAAAGCAGATGAGTGCTTGATCTACACCGATGTTGATGGCGTTTACACCACGGACCCTCGGGTGTGTGAGGATGCGCGACGCCTTGATCGCATCACGTTTGAAGAGATGCTAGAGATGGCCAGTCTGGGATCGAAAGTACTGCAGATTCGTTCAGTTGAGTTTGCCGGCAAGTACAAAGTGAAAACCCGGGTTCTGTCTTCCTTGACAGACCCATTGATGCCGCTTGATCAAGAGATGAAGTCAGGCACCTTAATTACTTTTGAAGAGGACAGCACTATGGAAGCCGCCGTTATTTCCGGTATTGCTTTTGCACGCGACGAAGCCAAGATCACCGTATTGGGTGTTCCGGATCGTCCTGGTATCGCTTATCAAATTCTTGGTCCGGTAGCCGATGCAAATATTGATGTTGATGTGATTATTCAGAATCAGTCGGTTGACGGCATTACTGACTTCACCTTCACCGTCCCTCGTGCCGATTATCAAAAAGCCATGGATTTGTTGAAAAACAAAGTGCAGTCCCACATTCAGGCTAAAGAGATTACTGGTGACCCTAAAGTTTCCAAAGTCTCCGTTGTGGGGGTTGGCATGCGTTCCCATGTGGGCGTTGCCAGCAAAATGTTCCGCACCTTGTCGGAAGAGGGCATCAATATATTGATGATCTCAACCAGCGAGATCAAGATCTCTGTCGTATTAGATGAGAAATACCTTGAGCTAGCCGTTAGAGCACTCCACAAGGCATTTGAGCTAGATCAGTAGTAAGTTCCGTATTTAGCGGTTATCCGTTAAACTGTGGGCGCTTTAGAAGTAAGCTTTAAGAAATACGGAGACGTGGCCGAGCTGGTCGAAGGCACTCCCCTGCTAAGGGAGCATCGGGGCTAAAACTCTGATCGGAGGTTCGAATCCTCTCGTCTCCGCCAACTTTTCAATCGAAAATCAGGCTTTGAGCCCATTTTGCGGGCTTACAGAGCATCGTCAGCTACAAGGTCCCCCTTTTTTCCTTGATAATGAGCTCCATGTCTGTTTCTTTCTCATTTTTTCGGCTTTTAAGTCTTTTGCTACTTGTGCTAGCCAGTCTTTATGGTTGTGCAGTAGGCCCAGACTTTAAAGAGCCCGAAGCTCCAAAAGTATCTCGCTATACCGAAAAGCCCATTCCAACGACATTGGCTACTGCACCCGATGTTCCTGGCGGCACTGAGCAAGTGCTCGAAGAGAATGCCGATATTCCTGCGCAATGGTGGGCTTTATACAAGTCACCCGAGTTAGAGGCGCTGATTGAAAAAGCCTTACAACAAAATCCCACGCTTGGCGCAGCAGATGCTGCCTTACGTTCTGCTCAAGAAAATCTCTATGCGCAGATTGGCGGACAGTACTTTCCTGCATTTAGCCTAAATGGTTCAGGCTCAAGACAACAAGTCCCACCAGCTGCCTATGGGCAGAGCGGACCAACGAGTATTTATAACTTGTACAACGCCAACGTTGGCGTGACTTATAAATTGGATGTCTTTGGTGGTGCGCGCCGCACTGTCGAAAGCGCCAGAGCGCTAGCTGAGTATCAACAATATCAACTCGAGGGAGCATACCTATCGCTCACTTCGAATATTGTGACCTCTGCTGTTAAAGAGGCGGCTTTAGAAGCCCAGCTTCAAGCAACTCAAGATATTTTGGATGCACAAAAGAAGCAGGCTGCGATTACTGAAAAACAATTAATCATCGGTACGGCATCAAAAATTGATGTGTCATCACAAGAAACCTTGGTATCTACCTCTGAGGTTGACTTAATTAACTACGAAAAGAATTTATCCATCATTCGTAATCAGTTGGCTGTGTATGTTGGAGAACAGCCTAGCAATGCCAATATTGCTGCATTTAACTTAAGTACTCTGAACCTGCCAGAGAAGATTCCTCTCTCTTTACCCTCGAGTCTGGTGCGTCAACGCCCCGATGTTAAGGCTGCTGAAGCGAATATCAAGTCCACCAATGCCTTGGTTGGTGTAGCCACAGCAAACTTATTGCCGCAGTTCAATATCACCGGCGCAATGGGCACTGAGGCTTTGACTACTGGCGCATTGTTTGGGCCTGGCGCTGCCCTATGGTCTGTAGGTGGGGGCGTCTTTCAGCCCTTATTCCAGGGCGGTCAGTTGCTAGCGCAACGTAGAGGAGCTGTGGCGAACTATGAACAAGCCGTCTATCAATACCAAGCTACAGTGCTCAGCGCCTTCCAGCAGGTAGCAGACGCTTTAAAGGCCTTGGAAACTGGCGCTAGAGCCTTGCGCTCAGCCTCGAATGCTGAACGTTATGCCTATGAAACGCTAAAGTTATCGGAGATTCAGTACAAGCTGGGTACCACCAGTTATTTCCAGGTCCTTTATTATCAGACCCAATATCAGCAAGCAAAGATCAAGTCGATTCAAGCACAAGCTAACCGCTTTGCAGATACCGCTGCCTTATTCGCCGCACTTGGCGGTGGTTGGTGGAATCGGACAGAGCCGGCCTTTCAACCTAAAGCAATCCTAAACGAAAATCAAAATGACACGCCTTGATACATTAAAGCTCAGACTGATTGAAGCTGCCAAAAAGGTACAAGCTTGGGCGATCCAGCAATGGGCAGTTTGGCATATGCAAGAACACCTTTTGAAGATCAAGACTTACTTGGCAGGTCTGATAGGGCGCTTTAAAGAACGTTTCAAGAACACCCGTGCCTACGCAAAACTCATGGCATTACCTGAGATGGAAAGACGGATGGTCATCATGTTGATTGGGGTGTTCCTACTACTCGGACTCATCTTTGCTTTCAATCAGTTGAAGACGTTCATGATTAAGCAGTATGTCGCTGGCATGGGCATGCCTCCTCAGTCAGTTTCTACCATGGTCGCTAAAGCAGATATATGGCAACCTAAACTGACCAGCGTCGGCAGTGTTCGTGCTTATCGGGGCGTTGATTTGAGTACAGAAATCGGGGGCTTGGTAGTCAATGTCCCCGTTCAATCTGGAGTGGATGTCAAAGAGGGTGATTTACTGGTGAAGCTGAATGACGCTTCGGATGTTGCCCAATTGAATTCGCTCAAAGCTCTGGCTGAATTGGCTAAAGTGATTAATGAGCGGGATCGCCAACAGTTGGCGATTCAAGCCATTAGTAAAAATACGTACGATACTTCTAAGGCCGATGCAAAGTCCAAGCAGGCGCAAGTGGAAGCGCAAATTGCCTTAGTAGCAAAGAAAAATATTAGAGCACCGTTTAGCGGTCGAGTTGGCATCGTCACGATTAACCCAGGTCAATATATCAATCCTGGTGACAAGCTGATGACCTTGCAGACTTTAGATCCCATCTTTATTGATTTCAACTTACCTCAGAGTGATGCAGCCAATATTCAGGTAGGGCAGTCGATTAATGTGACGACGGATGCATTTAAGAATGCGACCTTTGTGGGCAAGATCACGGCTGTGAGCCCTAAGGTGGATACCAATACCCGCAATCTTCAAGTCGAAGCGCAGATTGATAATCCGGATAAGAAGATTCTCCCAGGAATGTTTGCCAATGTGAATATTGAAGTGGGCAGCCAACTTAACCTCATCACTGTTCCACAAACTGCGGTGACCTATAACCCCTATGGAGCAACTGTATTCATCAGTAAAGACTCTGGCAAGAAGGATAAAGAGGGCAAAACGATTTATGAAGCCCAACAGGTCTTTGTCACTACCGGACAAACTCGCGGTGATCAAGTAGCAATCTTGAAAGGCATTGAAGAGGGTATGACAGTGGTTACCAGCGGGCAGCTTAAGCTGAAAAATGGTAGCCCTCTGAATATCAACAACACGGTTCAACCTACCAACCTGCCTGATCCTAAGCCACAAGAGCAGTAAACGATGAAATGGACTGATCTCTTTATCAATAAGCCAGTCTTATCGCTGGTGGTTAGTGCATTGGTCTTGGTGTTTGGTTTTAAGGCAATTGGTTCTTTACCAGTGAGCCAATACCCAAAAACTGAAAATGCGGTTGTCACTATCACAACGAATTACTACGGTGCAGATGCACAAACCATGGCGGGGTTTATTACTCAACCTTTGGAGCAGGCGATTGCACAGGTGCAGGGTATTGATTACCTCTCATCCACCAGCGTTAGCGGCCTTTCTACTATCACTGCAAATCTAAAGCTGAATTACGACTCGAATGCAGCTTTAACGCAGATACAGACACAAATTAGTTCAGTTAGAAATCAGCTTCCTCCCCAAGCATTGCAGCCTGTGCTTACAGTCCAAATGAGTCAAACCACCGATGCGATGTATATGGGCTTTTCAAGCGTGGACATACCGAGCAATAGCGTCACCGACTATTTGCTACGTGAAGTCAAACCGAAGTTTGATGCTGTAGATGGGGTTCAGAACGCAGAGTTAATCGGAGGCAGAAAGTTTGCATTACGTGCTTGGCTTAATCGGGAAAAAATGGCGGGCCTTGGAGTTGCTGCTGACGATGTCTATAACGCCTTATCTGCAAACAACTATCTCTCGGCCGTTGGTACCACTAAGGGTGATATGGTCTCGGTCGATTTGATGGCCAATACTGATTTGCATACAGTTGAAGAATTTCGCAGGCTGGTGATTAAGAGTGATGGTATTAATCTAGTACACCTCGGTGAAGTTGCTACTGTCACTTTAGGTTCAGAGGATTACAACACTAACGTTGCCTTTAGCGGCAAACAATCTGTTTTTATTGGTATTCAAGTAGCGCCGCAAGCAAATATATTGAACGTAGTTGACCGAGTGCGCAAACTGTTGCCCGGTATTCAAAAGCAATTACCAGTTGGTATGACCGGTCAGATTGTTTATGACTCTACTGAATTTATTACGAGCTCGATTAGTGAGGTTGTCAAAACACTGTTTGAGGCACTGATCATTGTGACTGTGGTGATCTATTTATTCTTAGGAAGCTATCGGGCTGTTGCGATTCCAGTGATTGCGATGCCCTTGTCGCTAATCGGCACCTTCTTCCTCATGCAGGTGCTGGGTTACTCGATTAATTTACTGACTTTATTGGCGCTGGTGCTCGCCATTGGTCTGGTGGTTGATGATGCCATCATCGTGGTGGAAAACGTCGACCGCCATATGAAAGAGGGTAAATCACCTTTTGATGCTGCGATTATTGCTGCACGAGAACTTGGTAGCCCAATTCTAGCGATGACCGTGGTCTTGATCGCGGTTTATATCCCAATCGGCTTTCAGGGTGGCTTGACCGGCGCATTGTTTACTGAATTTGCATTTACGTTGGCGAGTGCCGTAGCCGTCTCGGGACTCATTGCGCTGACCTTATCGCCCATGATGTGTTCACGTATCTTTAAAGCGGATCAAGAGACGACAGAATTTGCTTTAAAGATTGATCGTGTGTTTGAGAAGGTTCATCACACCTATGAAACAGCCTTACGGAGTCTGTTGAGAACCTGGCAGGTTGTGATCGTAATGGGTGTCATCCTACTTGGTGGCGTAGCTTACCTATACTCGACCTCCAAAGCAGAATTGGCTCCCACAGAGGATCAAGGCATTGTCTTGATGAATTTGACTGGTCCGCCCAACAGCACCGTAGCGCAGATGCAGCTCTATGCAGACCAAGTTTTTGATATGGCTAAAACGGAGCCTGAGTTTGCCGCATCGTTTCAAATTACGAGTCCAGGTACTGGCTTTGGCGGTATCAATCTAAAAGACTATTCACAGCGTAGCCGCAGCGCAATGACTCTGCAGCAGATTCTCCAAAACAAGTGGAACGCGATTGCCGGTGTTCGGATTGCGGCCTTCCAGTTCCCGGCTTTACCGGGCTCGCAGGGCTTGCCCGTTCAGTTTGTCATTAAAACAACTGAACCCTACCAAGCTTTGAATGAAGTCTCACAAGCGGTGCTTGATAAAGCCAGGAGAAGTGGTAATTTTTTCTTTGTGGATACAGACTTAAAGATCGACAAACCTCAGGATATGCTGGTGATCGACAAGGATAAAGTTTCTTCCCTCGGCATGACCCAACAGCAAGTAGGCGGTGCTTTAACGGCAGCCTTGGGTGGTGGCTACGTGAATTACTTCTCGATCGCAGGGCGTTCGTATCGCGTCATTCCGCAAGTAGAGCAGGTCAATCGCTTGAATCCAGACCAGATCTTGGATTACTACATCAGAACACCGAAGGGGGATTTGATACAGGTCAGAACATTTGCAACCATTCAAAAGCAGGTGGTGCCTGAGTCCATTAATCACTTTCAGCAACTGAATTCAGCAACAATTTCTGGGGTCAGTACTCCGTTTATTTCTGAAGGGGAGGTCCTGAAGTTTTTGGCTGACACGGTAAAAGAAGTCGCCCCCAATGGTTACTCAGTTGACTATGCAGGACCATCCCGTCAATTTGCCAATGAGTCTGGTGGTTTCTTGGGAACCATGTTCTTCGCAATTCTGATCGTTTTCTTGGTCTTAGCAGCTCAGTTTGAGAGCTTTAGGGATCCGATTGTGATTTTGGTTTCAGTACCGTTGGCTTTATTTGGCGCCTTGATCTTCATCAATCTTGGTTTCACAACGCTCAATATTTATACCCAGGTTGGCTTAGTAACTCTGATGGGTTTGATTAGTAAGCACGGTATTTTGATTGTCGAATTTGCGAATGAGTTGCAAATTGCTGGCAGAACAAAGTTAGAGGCAATCATTGAAGCTGCCACAGTGCGACTCAGACCCATTTTGATGACTACTTTTGCAATGGTGTTGGGAGTTTTTCCTCTAGTCATTGCTTCGGGAGCGGGTGCTGCAGGGCGCAAGTCGATGGGTTTAGTCATCTTCACTGGCTTATCGATTGGAACGCTCTTTACACTTTTTGTGGTTCCTTCTATGTACCTCTTCCTCGGCGCTGATCACCACGATCAAAAACACCCCGAGCCCGAAATTTCTCCTTAATTCACGATCTCACAATTGCATAAAGCCCCTTTTTAGGGGCTTTTTTATTGCCTCAAAACAACAGAATATATTTTTATAAATAAAGTTCACAACTTCACAACTTCTGTAGTATAGTAACGTTATGGAGAAAGCAATATGAAAAGAGCGATACCAAAGACATATCAAGCAGTGGAGTGGGTTGGAAAAGGTCTTACAGCTGCCCAAGCAGCCAGGAAGATGGAGATTTCAGAATCCAGTGTTTATGCCGCCCTGAGGAAACTCAAGGCAAAAGATTTAGGTTGCTGTCCAACGTGTGGTCAAAAAATAAGGAAATAAAATGAAAAAGACGATCATAGGAATACTGTCGATCTCCATATTTGCATTTGCTTTTGCGAATTCCTCACCAGATTCATCGGAGTTAGTGAGCCAGCAATGCAAGCTTTCGGCAGAAACCGTTGCCATGCTGAAAGGCCTTCAGTATGGAAATACCTCCATCCGCAAGGACGTGAGTGGATTGATTAATACCAATCTTCAAGCGCCAGAAAATAGAGAAAGAGCGCAAAAGGCCATGAATCGCATGGTGGATGACCAAACAAGGGATATCAGCACCTTAGAGCGTAAATACTGTTCTTAAGGTGGCGGGGAAGGGAAAAGGTGGCATGATGGGTGATGCCACAAGAATTGCTTAGAATAGGCAATAACCATTTATTGGAGTAACCATGACGAATCATCAATCCCCGCTATCTGCTGAGCATGCTTCCCATAAGCTCGTGGATGATTTCAAGGCCTTAATTTCAGATGCAGAGGCCTTAATCAAGGCCAGTGCAGAGCATGGCGGTGAAGCAATGCACTCTGTCCGAGCCAAGGCTCAACAAACTTTGAGTACCGCTAAAGAAAGCTTATCTGAGGCTCAGGATGTGATTGCTGAAAAAGCAAAAGAAGCGGCCCAAGAAGCGGATGTATTTGTGCACGAGAAACCTTGGCAAGCAGTTGGTATCGCTGCAGGTGCAGGCCTATTGATTGGCCTTTTAATCGGTCGTCGTTAAAAATCCATGGCAACAGAGCATCTATTAAGCTCTCTGAAGGGCTTACTATCTAGTGCAACTTCGATTGCCCAAACTCGTCTTGAATTACTTTCCAGTGATGTTTCTGTTGCTCGGGCTCAGTTCATTAAGCTGCTCGTATTAATTCTGTTTTGCTTATTTTGCTTGTTCTTTGGCCTAGTCATGCTGGCACTCTGGATTGTGGTTTATAGCTCCGAGACCAACCGAATGGCTGCCTTAGCTTTCTTAACCGGTGGATTTTTGCTGGCTGGTCTAGTATTTGGACTCATGATAATGCGTGCCATCAAAACGATGCCGGCACTATTTGCTGCGTCGATCGCCGAGCTAGAAAAAGATCGCTCCGCTCTTAATCATCATTAATCAGACTAATTCTTGATGAGTCAATCACTTGAAACTCTTCTAGCGCGTCAGCGCGTCCTGCAAGCTCAGGCCGCTAAAGAGCGTCAGGAAATCAGCTCCCATTTCACAGTCCTCAAGAAACCGTTTTCTTGGGCTGATAAAGGCCTTGAGGCTGTGCAGTTTATCAAGAGCAGTCCCATTTTGTGGACTAGTGCGTTTGCGGTATTGGCTCACTTTAAGCCGAAATTGGCTAGTAAAGTTTTGGCTCTTGGCTGGGGTGCAATGAAGTTAGTCAAAACTGCTAAGTCTATTCTCTAAGCTTCTCTGTTCATATGAATATGGCTAAGCCTTGGCTGAAGAATTACCCAGCAGGGGTTCCAACGGAGATTATTCTTCCTCTTCATGCTTCTTTAGTAGACATATTGGATGAGTCCTTTGCGCGGTATTCAAAGCGCACTGCGATTGAGTCTATGGGCCAATCTTTTAGCTATGGCGAGTTAGACAGACTTTCCCTTCAATTTGCATCCTATTTGCAATCACTGAACTTGCCTGAGGGTTCACGAGTAGCCATTATGTTTCCCAACGTAACGCAATATCTGGTTGCAATGCTAGGAGTATTGCGAGCAGGTTTTGCTGTCGTTAATATCAACCCACTCTATACACCCAGAGAGCTAGAGCATCAACTGAATGACAGTCAAGCATCGGTACTCGTTCTTTCTGAAAACTTTGCTCATATCTATCAACCAATAGCCGGACACACTACTTTAAAGCAGGTCATCGTCAGTAGTTTGGGTGATTTATTGGGTCCAAAAGGTTGGATCGTCAATTTTGTTGCTCGCTATATTCAGAAGATGATTCCACTGTGGGCGTTTCCGCATGTGCGTTTTACGGATTCGCTCAAGTTAGGGAACCGGCATCCTTTTAGAAAACCCTCGATTAATCCGAATGCGATTGCTTTTCTCCAATACACTGGCGGCACTACCGGCATATCCAAGGGCGCTACTTTATTGCACCGAAATATCCTTGCAAATGTTTTGCAAACAGAAGCTTGGATTGAGCCCGCACTTCAGGGTAAGCAAGAAAAACAACTCGTATTTTTATGTGCTTTACCCTTAAACCATATCTTTGCCCTCACTGCCTGTGCCTTATTGGGCTTACGCAAGGGTGGCTTACTACTCTTGGTTTCTAACCCGAGGGACATCACAGGCCTAATCAAATTACTGGATAAGCATCCGGATGTGAATATCTTCCCAGGCGTCAATACACTTTTCCATGCACTGGTACATCGCCCTGAATTTAAAAAACTCAATTTGTCCAACCTACTGGTCACGATTGGTGGCGGAATGGCAATGCAAAAGAAGACAGCGGATCATTGGCAGGAAATTACAGGTAATCCGATTGCGCAAGGCTATGGACTATCTGAAACCTCTCCAGTAGTCTGTGTCAATACGCCATTGATTAAGCAATTTACCGGAAATATTGGTTTACCTTTACCAAGCACAGACCTGATCATTCTTGGAGAAGGCGGTGAAAGACTTCCTTTTGGCGAAGTGGGAGAGATTTGCATTAAAGGGCCACAAGTCATGGCGGGATACTGGAATCAGCCCGATGAAAATCTAACCGCATTTACCTCAGACGGTTACTTTAAGTCAGGTGATATTGGCTTTATGGATAGTGAGGGCTATATCACTATTGTTGATCGTATCAAAGACATGATTGTGGTTGGTGGCTTCAAGGTCTTTCCCAATGAGGTTGAAGAAGTGCTGGCCTTGATGCCCGGTATTCACGAATGTGCTGTAGTTGGGGTGGCGCATCGCAAGCTTGGGGAAATTGTCAAAGCTTTTATTGTGAAAGACAAACATGAACTCACTAGTGCAGATGTTTTGCAATATTGCAAAGAACAGATGACCAGTTATAAGCGCCCCAGAAAGATTGTGTTCGTAAAGGAGCTACCTAAATCAAACGTAGGCAAAATCTTACGTCGTGAAGTGAGAAAGTTAGAGGACCCCTCAAATCAAGATCGTCATGCTTAATGAGGACTCTTGGGCGGTCCAAACAGGATGGCAATCGTATGGGTGTTTCCTAAAACAATACTCATCCCTGTAAATAAAAGATAGGGCCAAACAATTAACCAGTAAACAATTAAAAGAGCCACGATATGCAGGGGGTCTCCATTGCCAAAACTCGCCAGAGAGCTCACAAAGTCTCGGCCATGAATGACGCCATCAATACCGTATTCGAGGAAATTTAGCAATAAAACAATGGCAAGATAAATAATAGATTGGGCCAAAAGCGAGGGGACAATGCCTAGTCGACGATTGGGATTTAGTGGGAAAGCTGCTTCACCAATCAGCATAAATTTTGCGCATAAGCCAGCCTTAATCAGGGCAAAACCAAACATCCGCCATGGAATAGGCCATTCTCTTAGGGTTGTGGCTCCCAAAAATGCCAATGCACAGAACCAGATACCAAAGTAAAGCGATAGGGAGACCCCTTTTTTGAACTCACTCTTTAACTTATCTTCGAAAGAGCCAGTATGAACAATAGTGTTATGAGTCTTTAGATTGTTCATTTTGTAATAATCTCCCCTTGGTGCATATGCTTTAATGAGACATTATGACTAAAAAACAAGCAGCCCTCTATATAGCCGGTTTAGGCATTCTGATTGCTATCGCTGTCGCAGTGGTGGAGTTGTTCTTGCTGCCCCCAAATACTGTCGATATTGCGGCAGGGCCAAAGGGAACCTTTCTCTATGAGACAGCCCAAAAATATGCCCAAGAGTTTGAAAAGGCTGGGGTTAAGGTCAATGTGATTGAAACGAACGGCACCCTTGAAAATATTGCATTAGTTAATCACGATACTAAAAACATTGAATTTGGTTTTATTGAAGGTGGTGCGGCTAATAGTGCGAACTATCCGAATCTTGAATCACTAGGTAGCATTGTTTATGCCCCTGTCTGGGTTTTTTACCAAAGCAAATTGGGAAAAATTCAGGACATTAATGATCTAAAAGGAAAGCGCATTGCGATTGGCTTTCCTACCCAGGGGATACACGCTAATGCAACTCAAATCCTCAAAGCAGTAGGGATCACGGCGCAAAATAGCCAATTTTTGGATCTTGGTCGCCAAGATGCGCTCAAAGCGCTTGATGCTAATGAGATTGATGCCATGTTTACCTCGGCCCCAGCCGAAGACCCTTTAATTAAAAAGCTCTTTAATAGCCCAGGTATAGAGGTCCTTAATTGGCCTGATGCAGAGGGAATCTCACGCAATATGCGAGAGTTTCATGTTCTTACATTGCCGATGGGGACGATTGATCTCATTCACAATAAACCAGCTAATAATATGAACTTGCTAGCAACTACCTTTACGGTGGTTGCCCAAAAAGAGACACATTCGGCATTAATTTATCTCATGATGGGGATCATGGATGATGTTCATCAGCCACCCAGTTTTTTACATGGTGAGAATGAGTTTCCGGCCGATCGTGATGTCGATTTTCCATTAAGTTCTGATGCCCAAAACTATTACGCCAAGGGCGGCAAACCATTTTTACAAAAACATTTGCCATACTGGGCAGCCAGCTTTGTTGGAAAGTTGCTTTTGGTGCTCGTTCCTCTCTTGGCCATTATTTATCCATTTTCACAAGCGTACCCAGCATTAACCCAATGGTTCTATACCCGTAGAGTGAATCGCTTCTATTTGATGTTAGTCAAAATTGAGAAGCGCTTTGATCAAGGTGGCAAGCGAGAGATAGCGCAGCAGGAACTGGAAAGCTTGCGCGCTGAGATTGATGCTTTGATTAAACAAGAAAAAATTCCCAGTTCGTATACCAATCTCCTTTACGACCTCAGGGAGCACGTAGCCCAAGTCATGAAACGCTATGGAATAAATTAGTCTAAGTTGTTCCCTCACTGTTAAACATAAGGTATTCAATGAAGTTTATAAAAATCGGCGCTATCGCCTCCATATTTTTTTTATTAGGTGGTTGCTCTGTCTATATGGCGGCACATCAACCAACCAAAAAAGATGTCTCTCTGTTTAGAGTAGGCACACCACGAGATGCCTTAATCGCAGAATTTGGCGTACCTGTAACCAGTGGCGTTAAAGACGGCAAGAAGTATGAGATTTATAGATTCACGCAAGGCTACACTGAAGGTGCGAAAACTGCGCGAGCACTTGCCGAAGGAACGGCGGACGTCTTTACTTTAGGTGTTAGTGAGGTTGTTACTACTCCAGTTGAATCGCTTGCCGATGGCAACTTAATGGTCTATGAAGTGACTTATGACAGCAATGATTGCGTTGACCAGGTGACCAATTTAACTCCGGGTGCAGGTAATGCGTCTCCAGCTCAAACTGCTCCTGCATCCAACAATCCGCAGGCGACTAGCCCGCCAGCTCAACCTACCGTTCAAAAATAACCCAACATAATGTGCTAAAAGAAAAAGCCACCCTAGGGTGGCTTTTCTGCAAGAACTTGGCTCCTCGACGTGGGATCGAACCACGGACCAACAGATTAACAGTCTGCTGCTCTACCGCTGAGCTATCGAGGAATAAGCGAATATTATAGCAATATGAAGACCCTGCTTCCGACTTCCGTCCAGATCCCCAAAGTACTGACCATTGCTGGCTCCGATAGCGGGGGAGGTGCTGGGATCCAGGCGGACCTCAAGGTCATTACCTCCTTAGGCGCTTATGGTTTGTCAGTGATTACGGCAATCACCGCCCAAAATACATTGGGCGTTACTGCGATTCAGGATATTGATTTGCAGATTATCGAGGCTCAAATTGATGCAGTCCTCAGTGATATCGGCGCTGATTCAGTCAAAATTGGAATGTTGGCTAGTCCAGAAATTGTGCAGCTGGTTGCCAAATCCTTGCGAAAACATGGTGTTACCAGAATCATTTTAGATCCTGTGTTGCGAGCAACATCTGGGGCAAGTTTGGGTGGCGACGATACTGCGCAGGCGATGATCAGTGAATTATTTCCGATGGCTAGCCTAGTAACACCCAACTTAGAAGAGGCCTCTTTACTGCTGGGCCGTGATATCTATCAAGTTGATGACTTCAAATCTGCCGCAGATGAATTATTAGCCTTAGGTCCTCAGGCGGTTTTGATTAAGGGCGGCCATTTGGATGCAAAGCATGATGAACTCACCGATTTTTTGATGTGGCGCAGTATTGAAGACGGCCTAGAAATTACTCAATCAAAAGAGTTTAAGCACCGTCGTATTGATACAGAAAATACGCATGGCACAGGCTGCTCCCTTTCGGCCGCAATTGCAACTTATCTAGCGGATGGGCATGATTTGGCTCATTCTGTAGCAAAAGCTATTGCCTATGTTGAAGCAGGGCTTGAGGCGGGGCGTTACCTATCGATCGGAGAAGGGTCGGGACCGCTTTGGCCAATGTTTGAGTTTTACCCAACATCATTGCCTCAAGAGGATCGATAGATTCTCAATACTGCTAGGCCTGCATTAATTCCTTTAGTCGCTTGACGGCAGCCCGCGGATCATTCGATCCAGTAATGGCTCTAACCACCGCTACGGATCCAACGCCACTCTGAGCAACAGCATGAATACTGCCCTCATCGATGCCACCAATCGCCACTAATGAATAGGCTTGCATTAATTGAGCGTATTTATATAAGCGCCCCAGGCCTTGAGGTGCGGTAGGCATGCGTTTAAGTGTTGTTGGGAATATCGCTCCCATGGCAATATAGCTGGGGCAGAAGCGATCTGCATAGACCATCTCAGCATATCCATGGGTGCTTAAGCCTAAACGAAGGCCAGCATTTCTGATGGCATCAAGATCAGCGGTGACTAAGTCTTCTTGACCGAGATGCACACCATAAGCGCCTAACTCAATGGCATCCTGCCAGTAGTCATTAATAAAGAGCACAGTCTTACTACCTTTAACTGCCGCTATTGATCTTTTGATTTCTGAACGAATGTAATTTGCATCGTCACTCTTTAATCTGAGTTGAACGGTTGGTAATTCTGCTTCGACCATGCGATTAACCCAATCAGCATCTGGCATCACTCCATAGAGCCCTAAGCGCTTAGGACATTCTGGAAAGGCTTTGGGATTCATGATGCGGGTCCAGGGCAATAAATCAAAGTACTCAGGGCGATTTGGCCATCTCAGTGGATCAAAATTGCCATCGTGTTGAACCATTCTTGACCAAGCTTTACCAAGGACTGCGGCATCGGCCTCTATAAATCCCATAGAAACTGCAGCTACAGTAGCAGCGAGTTCATAGTGATCAACAGCATGCTCATTATCAATTCGAGGCGGTGGTGAGTTGAGGCTATAGATAGGCTGCGGAAGGCTCACATCATCGGCTCGATGTGCAGCCACAATTTGATCGGCGAGGTCGCGAACTAAACTCATCTCAATCGATCAACCACTTAGGATTGATGCCAAAAGGGCGTACCCACCAATGGGGTACTGGCTTGAGCAGACTCTTGAGCAGGCATGGCTCCCGATAAATACGCTGCACGACCAGCCTGAGTCGCCAATGCAAATGCTTTAGCCATGGCGATGGGGTGATCAGCCAGTGCCACAGCTGTATTGAGGAGAACGCCATCAAATCCCCATTCCATCACAGCGCAGGCATGCGATGGCAGACCAAGACCAGCATCTACTAAGAGCGGAACTTGTAGGCGCTCTCGCAGGAGCTTCATGGCAAATGGATTGAGCGGACCTTGACCCGTTCCAATTGGGGCGGCCCAAGGCATGACAGCTTGGCAGCCAACATCGACGAGACGCTGACAAAGAATCAGATCTTCAGTGCAATAGGGTAGTACCTTGAAACCATCATTAATGAGGATCTTGGCCGTATCCACTAAGCGCAGAGTATCTGGTTGCAAGGTGTAATCATCACCAATCAACTCCAGCTTAATCCAGTGTGTTTCAAATACTTCTCTGGCCATCTGTGCTGTCGTGATGACCTCTTGAGGGCTATGACAGCCAGCCGTATTTGGCAAAACAGGCACTGACATTTTCTTTAGAAGATCCCAAAAAGCATTTTCACTTTGACCTGTAGCCCCTTGGCGACGCAAGCTGACGGTAATCATCGCCGGTTTGGAGGCGAGAACAGCTTCCTCTAGGATTTGTGGAGAAGGGTAGCGCGATGTTCCTAGCAATAGGCGACTAGAGAAATGCTCTCCATAGAGCACCAGATCATCTTTGCTCAAGGCTTGTTGCTCGTTAAGGGTGTTCGTATTCATAAAAACTAGCCGCCAGTTACCGGTGAAATGACTTCAATTTGATCATTTTCAGCAAGCGTGCATTGACCATAATGGGATTTGGGAATGAATTGCAAATTAATGGCTACTGCAAATGGTGCCTGAGCTTGTATAGCTGCTAGAGCATTCTCAAGCTTTGCCCCTTGCGGTAGTTGATGTTCAATTTGATTAATCATTACGCGCATGCGGCTACCTTTGCAGCTGATGATTGAACGACCTGGAATCCCAATTGATTCGCTGTTTTACTCGTGTCATTTTCTAGTAGCTCAATCACGCTATCCAAAATGGCTGGGGCAATCATGAAGCCATGTCGATAGAGTCCATTGATGGACATATGCTTAGTGAGACTATTACCTTTATCAATGTGAACTTCAGGTAAATTATTTTTTAAGGTTGGTCGACATTGGGTGGCCATTTCCAAGATCCGAGCTTCAGCAAAACCGCTATGCACTGTATAGACCGCACTGAGTAGCTCCATCGCAGAGCGCACACTCATTTCTGAATGGTCATCCGACTCAATCTCCGTAGCACCAACTACATAAATGTGATTCTCCTTTGGCGCAATATAGATGGGGTAGCGTGGATGTATTAAACGGGTGGGCCTTAGAAGCTGAACCTCTGGGGCGTAAAGCCGAATCACTTCCCCCCGCACTCCACGCAGGGAGTTTCCTTGGATTTCTGGCCAATCCGCTTTAGCACCTAGGCCGCGACAATCGATTACCCAATCGTATCGACCGCTTTGCTCTAGAGCCTGCGGCTCTATTGCGTGATTCCAATGCAAATTGACGGGCAAGGTAGAAAGCTCTACCACTAAAGCATTTAACAATTGCCGATTATCGAGTTGACCCTCATTGGGCAAATAGAGACCTTGACTAAATCGATCGGTAACACTTGGTTCAATCTCCATCAGCCTTGCAGAATCCAGTAGTTCTGGCTCGGTCAGCAATGGGTTACTGCGCTGATTCTTCTGCAAATGCTTAATAAAGCGCTCTGCATCATGCGCATCTTGGCGATGCCACAAAATGAGACTGCCATTTTTCTGAAAGAACACCGGACTAGCAAGCTTTGCAAGTAACTCTGGCCAGCGCGTCAAACTATGCACACCCATACTCACCACATTGTGCTCGGTGATCGCTGACTCTGCTAACGGCGCCAACATTGCTGCAGCTACGCGAGCTGCTGACAATGCCGCATCAGGACCACTTTGATCATAAAGATCAACATGGGCACCGGTTCTGGCGAGCTCGACGGCGAGGAGCCGGCCCATAAGGCCGGCACCAATGATCCCAAAGCGCATACTTCCGAATGAAGACATCGTCAGCTTAAATGCGCTTATTGATAGATCTCGCTACCGCGTTTGCGGAACTCGATGGATTTCTCCTCCATCCCTTTATTCGGATCAATGCCTTCAGCTTTCAAGTTTGCCGCATAGTCACGCACTTCTTGGGTGATCTTCATGGAGCAGAATTTAGGTCCACACATCGAACAGAAGTGGGCAATTTTGGCTCCCTCGGCTGGCAAAGTGGCATCGTGATACTCGCGCGCACGTTCTGGATCCAGACCCAGATTAAATTGATCCTCCCAGCGGAACTCAAAGCGGGCCTTCGAAAGGGCGTTATCCCGAATCTGGGCGCCCGGCAAACCTTTAGCAAGATCAGCGCCATGAGCGGCAATCTTATAAGTAATAATGCCTTCGCGGACATCCTCTTTGTCTGGCAAGCCTAAGTGTTCTTTTGGTGTGACATAGCAGAGCATTGCGGTGCCGTACCAACCGATTTGAGCTGCACCAATACCGCTAGTGATGTGATCATAGCCAGGTGCAATATCGGTAATCAAGGGTCCCAGAGTATAGAAGGGGGCCTCCAAACAATGCTTCAACTCTTCGGTCATATTCTCTTCAATACGCTGCATTGGAACGTGGCCAGGACCTTCAATCATGACTTGGACATCGTGCTGCCATGCTTTCGCAGTGAGCTCACCGAGAGTATGTAGTTCACCAAATTGAGCAGCATCATTAGAGTCGGCGATACAGCCTGGGCGCAAGCCATCACCAAGACTAAATGAAACGTCGTACGCTTTCATGATCTCGCAGATCTCATCGAACTTGGTGTAGAGGAAGTTCTCTTTATGGTGGGCTAGGCACCACTTGGCCATGATCGAACCACCACGCGACACAATGCCGGTAATGCGGTCGGCAGTTAGTGGGACATAACGCAGTAATACGCCAGCATGAATCGTGAAATAGTCGACACCTTGTTCGGCTTGTTCAACCAATGTATCGCGGAACATTTCCCAAGTGAGATCCTCGGCGATGCCACCAGTTTTATCTAGCGCTTGATAGATTGGCACTGTGCCAATCGGTACAGGAGAGTTGCGAATAATCCATTCACGGGTTTCATGAATATGTTTTCCAGTCGACAAATCCATGATGGTGTCAGCACCCCAACGGATTGACCAAACCATTTTCTCGACTTCCTCGTTGATGGAAGAGGTCACAGCAGAGTTACCCAAATTGCCATTGATCTTGACGCGGAAATTGCGGCCAATAATCATCGGCTCTAATTCAGGGTGATTGATGTTGGCTGGAATAATCGCACGACCAGCAGCAATCTCTTGACGGACAAATTCCCCGGTAATGTTTTCGGGAAGATTAGCGCCGTAACTCTTACCAGGATGTTGTTTTAATAGCTGGGTGTACTCTGGATTTTTGCGTAGTTGCTCTAAACCCATAGACTCACGCAGGGCAACGTATTCCATTTCTGGGGTCACAATCCCTTTGCGGGCGTAATACATTTGACTCACATTTTGACCGCATTTTGCGACCCGGGGTGCGCGAATATGGGCAAAGCGTAAATGTTGTGTACCAGCATCTTTTGAACGAGCAACGCCATAGTCAGAAGAGGGCCCTGCGAGTTGTACGGTGTCATTGCGCTCAGCAATCCAAGTCTCACGTAATGCTGGCAAACCTTTTTCTAAATTGATGACAATCTCAGGATCGCTATAAGGGCCTGAGGTGTCATAGACAGGAATAGGAGGGTTGGATACCATTTGCTCCCCAACGCGAGTGGGAAACTGTTCAATCATGCGAACCGGCGCCTTAATATCGGGCCGCGATCCTGTTAAATAGGTTTTGCTTGAGGCTGGATAGGCAAACTTTTGACCAAAGTCGCGCTCAAGACTCTTTAGGCTTGGAATTTCGGGTTTTACTTTTGGGTTGCTGCTACTCATATCCATCTCCTGACATATTTAGATGGACGAAACCGGGTGCCGGTCTGATGGAACTCCCCACGCCAGCATTACCTGGTTCGGGTAAGAGGGTCTTTCTCAGCGCCTTCATGTGAAGGGCACCCCTGTTTCATCCTTGTGCTAATTTAACCATGAAATGGTGTTCAGGGGAGAAAACTTCCTTTATTGCTCCGCAATATAAAGTCCGCCGTGACAAAGGCGGCATCGGTTGTGAATTCATCAGCCAAAATTCTGGCCGCCGCCTCTGCTAGCGAGGTCTCAATAAAGCCGCTCACCTCACCATCATGATTAGTAGGAATAAAGTGGCTTGGTAGTGCGAGGTCGTAGATAAACAGCTGCTCATCATGAAAACCACCCCCTAAAATAGGGCGGCGCATATGAACCTTACCAGCGGGTGCAATGTCATTGGCCAATTGTGGCGGTACGCCAGCTTCTTCCCACAACTCTCTCATAGCGCAAACCCAAGGGGTCTCATCAGCGGAGATACCACCAGCTGCCAAGTTGTCTAAGAGACCTGGATCAGTCCTTTTGCTCTCACTGCGGCGTCCAAGCCATAAGTTTCCTTCTTTAGTAAAACCATTGATGTGGCTGGCAGTGCTCCGCAAACCCAAAGTCCGAAAAGCGGCTCTTTCTAAGCGAAAGTAGGCGTGACCATTGTGATCAATCCAAGAAAACTCTTCATTACGCCAGCCCGGTATAAATCCACCTTGGCGAAGTCGATTGGCTAACTCACTCATGCTGGCAGAGATGAGAGATGGACTGCCATTATCAATAAACAGGCCGTGATGATTCAGTTCAATATTAGCAATACGCTTTTCTTGCAGAGAGGACTGAATAAAAGGCAGGAACTCAGGATTGAGATGACCAATCGCTTGCTTTTCTGCCTGTGCACCTTTGAAGAAGACCGGTAAAAAATCGAGCGGTGCAGAGCGAGCGGAGTTCTGCAACATCTCCTCTAAGGCGGCTAAGGTACTGTCGTTTATTTTTTGCATCAGCAGAGTGTAAGAGAAATTGCGGGTGAACTATGCGGAATGTCAAGCAAGATATTCTGCTCAAATATTAGGCAAGCCAGCTCGGTCTATATAAATCGGTGACTTAGCAAAACATTTCAGTATTTATCCACAGATGCTGTGGATAACTTTGCTAAAAGTGATGGTCCCTCCGCCAGGAGTCGAACCTGGATCTACCGCTTAGGAGGCGGTTGCACTATCCATTGTGCTACAGCGGGCTATCAAGAATCGGTAGCGAAATTACACCACGAGAGCCTAAATAGATACAAGCCTTTGCTGCAAGAGATTGGCTAAACAACACCCTTCAGTTTTAGCGCCTCAATTGTGCCAGCATCCAGCTGCAATTGTTCCTGCAAAATTTCTCGAGTATGTTGTCCCAGTATTGGTGGAGGCATTCTGATATCGACAGGAGTCTTGGATAAATGCATCGGACTAGCGACTAATTTCATTTGACCTACTGCTGGATGTGGCACGGTCAGCTCGATGCCTCTTGCTTTCACCTGAGGGTCTTCGAATACTTCTTTGAAATTATTAATCGGGCCGCAGGGAACTTTGGCTTCTTCAAGTAGTGCGATCCATTCCGCCTTGGTCTTTTGGCGTGTCATTTCCTCTAGGAGGGGAATGAGCTGGTCGCGATGCTTAACCCGTTCGGGGTTGTCATGAAAACGGGGATCATCTGCTAAGTGGGCTTGACCACCCACGGTGACAAAATGTTTGAACTGACTATTGTTACCCGCGGCAACAATGATCCAGCTATCGGATGTTGGGAAGGTTTGATAGGGCACGATGGTTGCCGATGCATTTCCCAAACGCTTCGGAATTTCTCCTGAGCATAAATACGCGCTGGATGCATTGGCCATGATCGCAATTTGGGTGTCGAGTAAAGCCATATCGATGGATTGGCCTTCGCCAGTGCGATCGCGATGGATGACGGCTGCCAAGATGGCGTTCGTGGCATACATACCAGTCAGAATATCGGCAATCGGAACGCCTGCTTTTTGAGGTGAAGATCCTGTCACATTCTCGGCCTCCCCGGTCACACTCATAAAGCCACCCATCCCTTCAACAATCATGTCATAACCTGGGCGATTGGCATAAGGGCCAGTTTGACCAAAGCCAGTAATCGAACAGTAAATTAAATCGGGTTTGATTTTTTGGAGTGATGCATAGTCAAGGCCGTATTTCACCAGCTGACTGACTTTGTAGTTTTCGATCAGAACATCAGACTTCTCGACTAGCTTGCGAATAATGGCTTGCCCCTCCGGGGTGCTGATATCAACCGTGATCGAGCGTTTATTCCGATTAATAGCGATGAAATAAGCTGTCTCACTGCTATCGATGCCTTGAGCATCTTTTGCAAAGGGTGGCCCCCAATGACGGGTATCGTCTCCCACACCGGGCTTTTCTACTTTGATCACGTCTGCACCAAGGTCGGCTAGATTTTGGGTACACCAGGGTCCCGCTAGCACTCGGCTTAGATCTAAAACACGAATATGACTTAAAGCACCCATGAGCCAATTTTGGCATGAATACAGGGTTAATCACTGAAATTGGAGGGTGTCAGTCAGACATGGCTACAATTTGCGCGAATGGCTACACGTAAAACCTCCGAATACAGCGAATCATCGATTCAGGTCCTGAAAGGCCTTGAACCTGTCCGGCAACGGCCCGGTATGTACACCCGTACCGATAATCCTTTGCACATCATTCAAGAGGTTTTGGATAACGCATCGGATGAGGCGCTAGGCGGGTTTGGCAAACACATCATTGTGACCATGCACACCGATGGCAGCGTGAGTGTCGAAGATGATGGTCGAGGGATTCCAGTGGGAATGCATCCTACCGAAAAACTTCCCGTTGTAGAAATCGTATTTACTCAATTGCATGCTGGCGGTAAGTTTGAAAAGGGCAGTGGTGGCGCTTACGCCTTCTCAGGCGGTCTACATGGGGTTGGCGTCTCGGTTACCAATGCACTTTCAAAACGATTGGAAGTGACAGTTTGGCGTGATGGGCAAGTTTCTACCTTGACTTTTGCTGATGGCAAGGTGATTGAGAAACTCAAATCCAAAGCATCCAGCAAAGACGATAAGTCACACGGCACGCGAGTACGGGCTTGGCCTGATGCAAAGTACTTTGATAGTGCAGCAATTCCGATGCCGGAGTTGATTCGTTTACTCAGATCTAAGGCTGTATTGCTGCCTGGGGTCAAAGTCACTCTCATTCAAGAAAAAACGGGCGACAGTCAAACTTGGCAATATGCTCAAGGGTTACGCGGCTATCTCAATGAAGCAATCGCCCAAGCAGGTCATGGTGCTGAGGTCATTCCTCCATTTGAAGGTGAGCAATATGCCACCGGCAACAGTGATGAAGATGGTTTTGCTGAAGGTGAGGGCGCCGCTTGGGTCGTGGCTTGGACTGAAGATGGCGCACCCGTGCGTGAGAGCTACGTCAATCTGATTCCTACTCCAGCAGGAGGAACTCATGAGAGTGGTTTACGCGAAGGCCTCTTTAATGCTGTCAAAGGGTTTATCGAAATGCATGCCCTACAACCTAAAGGTGTCAAGCTCATGCCTGAGGATGTATTTGCGAGAGCTTCCTTTATTCTGTCTGCCAAAGTGCTAGACCCCCAGTTTCAGGGGCAAATTAAAGAGCGCCTCAATTCACGCGACGCCGTTCGATTGGTCTCGGCCTATTCCAAATCCGCTCTAGAGCTTTGGTTAAACCAGCATGTCGACTATGGTCGTAAGCTTGCTGATCTCGTGATTAAACAGGCACAAGCTAGAACACGTGCCGGTCAAAAAGTTGAAAAGAAGAAATCTTCTGGCGTAGCTGTGCTGCCGGGGAAGTTAACCGATTGCGAGAGTCAAGATATCGCTATGAATGAAATTTTCCTAGTCGAGGGAGATTCAGCAGGTGGTTCAGCGAAGATGGGTCGCAATAAGGAATATCAGGCAATCTTGCCTCTACGCGGTAAGGTGCTTAATACTTGGGAGGCAGAGCGCGATCGTCTTTTTGCGAATAACGAAGTACACGATATCGCGGTAGCGATCGGCGTTGATCCTCATGGCCCCAATGATGAGATCGATTTATCGAATCTACGCTATGGCAAGGTATGCATACTTTCTGATGCGGACGTTGATGGAGCGCATATTCAGGTATTGCTGCTCACTTTGTTCTATAAGCACTTTCCCAAACTGATTGATTTGGGTCATGTCTATATTTCAAGGCCACCTTTATTTAGAGTCGATGCTCCAGCCCGCGGCAAGAAGCCTGCTCAAAAAATCTATGCCCTCGATGCGAATGAGCTTCAGGCTATTGAAGACAAATTACGCAAGGACGGCGTTCGAGAGGGCGCATGGCAGATCTCCCGCTTTAAAGGTTTGGGAGAAATGAGTGCAGAGCAATTGTGGGATACCACTTTAAACCCCGACACTCGACGTTTGCTGCCTGTAACACTCGGTGAGTGGACTCAGGATGAAACCATTAAAACTATGGATATGTTGATGGGTAAATCCGAATCCGGCGCGCGGCGCGATTGGTTAGAGGAGCGCGGTAATGAAGTTGAGGCAGATATCTAATGGCTACTAAGAAACCGATTCATAAAACGGTTCCAGGGAAAACGGCTAAGTCAGTAGAGCAGGCGGATCTTTTTTCGAATATCGATGAGGTTGAGATAACTGAGCTTGAACTAGCTTCACCCAAGTCCTTACAGTCAGGTGGCAATCCACCCCCACATGATCCCAACAAGGTTGAGCTTAATGAGGATGATAAAGACAGCCTCACGCTAGCAGTCTATGCCGAGCGCGCCTACTTAGATTACGCCATTAGCGTTGTGAAGGGCCGCGCTTTACCGGATGTCGCAGATGGACAAAAGCCAGTTCAACGCCGGATCTTATTCTCGATGAGCGAGATGGGTCTCCGTGCTGATGCGAAACCTGTTAAGAGTGCGCGGGTGGTAGGTGATGTATTGGGTAAGTTCCATCCACATGGTGATCAATCTGCATATGACGCGCTGGTCCGTTTGGCACAAAGCTTTTCCTTGCGCTATCCCTTAATCGATGGTCAGGGTAACTTTGGTTCTCGCGATGGTGATGGCGCAGCTGCCATGCGTTATACCGAAGCGCGCTTAACCAAGATTGCTGGTTTATTGCTTAGTGAGATTGATGAAGGTACGGTGGATTTTGCCCCGAACTATGATGGATCTTTTCAAGAGCCCAAACTATTACCCGCACGTTTACCTTTTGTGCTCCTGAATGGGGCTTCAGGCATTGCGGTGGGTATGGCAACCGAAATACCTTCGCACAACCTTCGTGAAGTCGCTAGCGCAGCCATTGCCTTAATGAAGTCGCCCAAGATGTCGACCGCTGAACTGCTGGAGATCATCCCTGGCCCTGATTTCCCTGGCGGTGGTCAAATTATTTCCCCGGCTAACGAAATTGCCCAGATCTATGAGGGTGGTCGCGGGAGCCTAAAAGTCCGAGCCCGTTGGTCTGTAGAGGAGTTGGCTCGCGGTCAGTGGCAAGTGGTAGTAAATGAATTACCGCCTTCAACTTCTTCCCAAAAGGTTTTGCAAGAGATTGAAGAGATTACCAACCCTAAAGTCAAGATTGGCAAGAAAACCCTCACGACTGATCAAAACAACCTGAAGTCAACGATCTTGGCGGTATTAGATGGGGTGCGTGACGAGTCAAGTAAAGATGCAGCAGTGCGCTTAGTGTTTGAGCCTAAGAGTAAGAACATCGATCTCAACGAGTTCGTCAATCTTTTGTTAGCCCATACCTCTTTAGAATCCAATGCTCCAATGAATTTGGTGATGATTGGAACTGACGGTCGACCCCGTCAAAAAGGCCTCAAAGATATTATTTCTGAGTGGATTGGTTTCCGGGTGCAAACCGTTACCCGGCGTACTGAGTACCGTTTGGGTAAAGTCAAAGACCGTATGCATATTTTGGAAGGCCGTTTAACGGTGCTTCTCAATATTGATAAGGTCATCAAGATTATTCGTAATAGCGATGAGCCTAAGGCGGATTTGATTACCGCCTTCAAACTCACTGAGCGTCAAGCAGAAGACATTTTGGACATCCGCTTGCGTCAGTTGGCTCGCTTAGAGGGCATTAAGATCGAGCAAGAGCTCAAGGAGCTGAAAACCGAGCGCGATGATCTTGAAGGACTCTTACAAAACGATAGCAATTTACGTAAGCGCATCATCAAAGAGATTGAGTCCGATATGAAAGGCTTTGGTGATGATCGTCGCACCATCATCCAAGAAGATAAGCGTGCTGTAGCCGAGACCAAGGTAGTTGATGAGCCCGTGACTGTGATTGTTTCTCAAAAAGGTTGGGTACGAGTGCGTCAAGGTCATGAGCACGACCCTAGCCAGTTTGCATTTAAGGCTGGTGATGGCATGTATGGCACTTTCGAATGCCGCACGGTCGATGTAATGCAAGGCTTTGGTAGTGATGGTCGCGTTTACACAGTGCCGGTGAGCGAGCTCCCGGGTGCGCGTGGAGATGGATCGCCCCTCACCAGTTTTGTGAATCTGGCCGCCGGATCCCAAATGGTGGCGTATTACGCAGGCCATGCCGATGATTTGGTTTTAATCTCAACGCGAGCAGGTAATGGTTTCTTGGCTAATGTGAGCGACATGATGACCCGCAATAAAGCCGGTAAAGCTTTTGTGGGTGTTGATGCTAAGTTCCCAGGTGGAGATGCTCCGCTTGGTGCCGCCAAAGTATCAGTCGGCATGAAACAGGTTGCTTGTTTGTCTGAGAGTGCAAAGCTCTTGGTATTTCCATTGGATGAGCTCAAGCGCTTACCTGCTGGTGGTAAAGGTGTGATCTTGATGGGCTTAGATGCTAAAGAGACTTTGGCTTCCGCGATTGCAGTCGGTGCCGAAGGCGCAACGTATAGTGGTGCGGGTCGAGCCGGCAAACCAACCGAGCTCAATTTGGATGCCAAGACGCTCAAGACATTTGTCGGTAATCGTGCCCGCAAAGGCCACTTTGTTGAGCCTCGTCTGAAAGACGGAAAGCTCAAAGCCAACTAAAGCGCTGCTTTAAATCTCTGCAATGAGTTCAATTTCGACGCAGGCACCCAAAGGAATTTGAGCGACACCAAAGGCGCTGCGAGCGTGTTTGCCAGCATCGCCAAACACTTCGAATAGCAATTCTGAACATCCATTGATAACCAAGTGTTGTTCAGTGAAGTCTGCAGTGGAGTTAACCAAACCCATCACTTTAATAATGCGTTTGACTCGATCAATCGAGCCTAGGTGATTTTGAAGGGTAGCCAGTAAATCGATGGCTATCGAGCGTGCCGCATTCTGACCTGTTTTGGTATCCATATCTTGACCGAGTTTGCCAACCCAAACCTTGCCAGCTTGTTTTGCAATATGCCCAGAGAGATAGACGGTATTTCCTGAGGTAGTGGCCATTACATAAGCGGCGGCGGGAGGGCCGGCTGGGGGTAATTCGATGCCTAAAGTGTTAAGGCGATCTGAGGCTAGGGTGGTCATGGGCTTCTCGTTGAATGGGAATAGCGGAAAGTATAGGGAAAAATATTGCCTAGTACCGCCGATTCACCAAAAATACGCATTCCAGGCCGTTTGCCAGCAGTCTCCGCTATACTCTCTCAAACTTTTGATCAATCTGCTTCTTGATGATTTCTATGAAAAAACACTTGATTTCCCAATTGGCCCTTTGCGCTGGTTTGGCTTTTACCGCACTTGCAGCGCAAGCCGATGACGTCCAGGGTTCTGCTCAAGCTGGTGCAGGCAAAGTCTGGCTTTGCACTGGTTGCCATTCCATTCCTGACTATCGTGCTGACTACCCTTTGGTCTATCGCGTACCCATGTTGGGCGGTCAAAATGCCGGCTATATTGCGGTTGCCTTGTCTGAATATAAAAAGGGCGAGCGCAAGCACCCAACGATGAGAGCGATTGCCGGAAGTCTGTCCGATCAGGATATGGCTGATATTGGCGAATACTATGCTGCTCAAACATCCAGCTCACCGATCAACCCATTGAAGTAATCGAGATATGTCTATGAAATTTGCATTCATCACAACTCTTGTGTTTTGTTGCGTTGGCTTGGCCAATGCCGCCAATATTGAAAAAGGTCAGGCTTTGGTAGAGAAGGGTAATTGCACCTCCTGTCATGGTGCTGGACTCAATGCGCCAATTCTGCCGGTCTATCCTCGTTTGGCTGGTCAACCTGCCGATTACCTCTACTATGCTTTACATGCCTACCAAGTTGGTGGCAGCAATGCGAAGTACGGTCGCAATAACGCCATCATGGCAGGCCAAGTTCAATCCTACTCAGAACAGGACTTAAAAGATATCGCTGCTTATGTATCTTCTTTGCCAGGTACTTTGGTGATTAAAAAGTAATTGCTGTAGTGCATATCAAAATGGCTTAGGATGATCTCCTAAGCCATTGTTTTTTATGGGTAATATCTTAGCATTGAGCTCGAAATCTACCTCGCCGCCTCTAAACCTTGGGCTAGATGTTTGCGCATTGCCATTTCAGCTGCTCTAGCATCTCCTTTCAGGATAGCCTCCAGTATTTGCCTGTGCTCTAACAGAGAATTTTGCAAACGCCCGGTTCTATTTAGGGAGTCTTTTCTTTGCAGCTTGAGAACTTTTCTCAAATCAGCAATAACGCCGTTCAACCATTTATTCCCAGCGATATCGAGGATTAGCTCATGAAATTTCACATTAATTTCAAAAAATTGCTCAATATCGCGATCTGCTGCCGCTTTTTCTAGCCGGTGGTGAATATCGTCAAGTTGATTTAATTGAGCTTCATTTGCCTTTAGGGCGGCCTCTTTTGCTGCTTCACCCTCAAGTAGGGAGAGTACGGTAAAGATTTCTTCTAAATCAGAGCGTTCCACCTCGGTAACGTAGGCTCCTCTGCGGAGTTTGATGGTTACCAGGCCCTCAGCAGCCAGCAATTTGATTGCTTCTCGCATCGGAGTCCTGCTAATCCCAAACTGAACAGCCAGACTTTGCTCGTCTAGCCAGCTCCCTGGAGTCAGTTCATGGGCAAAGATTTGCCCTCTGAGGCGGTCTGCGACATCCTCATATAGGGGGCGATTAATTAGTTTTGTATTCATAATTATGTATACAATATCTAGACAAACCAGGATTTGTCAAGCAAAATGACCATAATTACTTTGTGAGATGAATACAGCCTTATGGGAGCGATTGATGGCTAGCGATAAAAAAACCAATGCCTCGACTTGGCCTAATGTGCCAAAAGCGAGTCTGGAAGATTGGAATGGCTCAGCGCAAAAATCCGCTCCTAATGGCGATGTTGATCAATTGGGCTGGCAAACACCCGATGGAATTCACTTAAAGGCTTTGTATACCTCTGCCGATCTTGAGGGGTTGAGCTATGCCGATACCTTACCTGGGTTTGAGCCATTTGTGCGTGGCCCACAGGCAACGATGTATTCAGTGCGCCCATGGACCATACGTCAATATGCGGGATTTTCAACAGCGGAAGAATCGAATACTTTTTATCGCAAAGCGCTAGACGCGGGTGGCCAAGGCGTCTCAGTGGCGTTTGATTTGGCAACGCATCGTGGTTACGACTCGGATCATCCGCGTGTGACGGGCGATGTCGGTAAAGCCGGTGTTGCGATTGATTCGGTCGAGGATATGAAAATCCTATTCGATGGCATTCCATTGGACAAGGTCTCTGTTTCGATGACGATGAACGGTGCGGTATTACCGGTTTTGGCTGGGTATATTGTGGCTGGAGAAGAACAAGGGGTAAGGCAAGATCAACTCTCCGGCACCATTCAGAATGACATCCTGAAAGAGTTTATGGTGCGTAACACCTACATTTATCCGCCTGAACCATCGATGCGCATTATTGGCGACATCATTGAGTACACCGCTAAGTACATGCCGAAGTTCAACTCGATATCCATTTCGGGTTACCACATGCAAGAAGCAGGGGCCAATCAAGTCTTGGAATTGGCGTTCACCTTGGCAGATGGTCAAGAGTATGTGAAAACAGCGCTAGCCAAAGGCTTGGATATTGACGGATTTGCCGGTCGTCTGTCTTTCTTCTTTGCAATTGGCATGAACTTCTATTTAGAAGTTGCCAAGTTACGCGCAGCAAGGCTTTTATGGTGGCGCATCATGAAATCATTCGAGCCTAAGAGTCCGAAGTCGCTGATGCTTCGGACGCATTGCCAGACCTCAGGCTGGTCTTTGACTGAGCAAGACCCCTACAACAATGTCGTTCGCACTACGGTTGAGGCTATGGCAGCTGTGTTCGGCGGAACGCAGTCGCTGCACACCAACTCCTTTGACGAGGCAATTGCTTTGCCCTCTGAGACCTCAAGCCGCATTGCTCGCAATACCCAACTCATTTTGCAAGAAGAGACCCATATCACTAGTGTGATCGATCCTTGGGCTGGCTCATACATGATGGAGAACCTCACGCAAGAGATGGCTGACAAAGCATGGGAAATTATCGAAGAAGTCGAAGCCATGGGTGGTATGACCAAAGCAGTAGAAAGTGGCTGGGCCAAACTGAAGATTGAAGCCGCTGCAGCAGAAAAGCAAGCCAAGATTGACTCTGGTTCGGATGTTATCGTGGGGGTGAATAAATACAAGCTTGCTAAAGAAGATTTGGTCGATGTATTAATGATCGACAACGATAAGGTGCGTGATAGCCAGATCGCTCGCTTAAAAAATATCAAAGCCAAACGCGATCAGAAGAAAGTCGATGTAGCGCTTGATGCTTTAACCAAAGCCGCAGAAGAAAACACTGGTAACTTATTAGGACTTGCTGTGGATGCAATGCGTTTGCGTGCCACGGTCGGTGAAGTCTCAGACGCATTAGAGAAAGTTTACGGGCGCCATCGCGCCGATACGCAAAAGGTGACCGGAGTGTATGCAGCTGCCTATGACTCAGCCGAGGGCTGGGAAAAACTCAAATTAGAAATTAGTGATTTCGCAAAAGACTTTGGTCGGCGTCCTAGAGTGATGATTGCCAAATTGGGTCAGGATGGTCATGATCGTGGTGCCAAGGTGGTGGCCACAGCTTTTGCTGATCTGGGTTTTGACGTCGACATTGGCCCCTTATTTCAGACACCTGAAGAGTGCGCCCGTCAAGCAATCGAGAACGATGTGCATGCTTTAGGAATCTCTACTTTAGCTGCTGGCCATAAAACACTAGTCCCTGCGATTATTCAAGAGCTCAAAAAACAGGGTGCTGATGACATCATCGTGTTTGTGGGTGGTGTGATTCCGCGCCAAGACTATGAATTCTTATACGACGCAGGGGTGAAGGGTATCTACGGACCAGGTACACCGATACCAGCTTCAGCGAAAGATGTGCTTGAGCAAATTCGAAAACAGGTTAATCCTAGCTAAGTCTAGGAATCAAAACCCATGATGAATGCCGCTGATCAATCCTTAATTGAGGATCTCACTGGTCAACCATCGCCAGCGCAACGTCGTGCACTGGCGAAGATCATTACTCTTTTGGAATCCACGCGCTCAGATCACCGTAAGCGCGCAGACGAAGTGCTCAATGCACTGTTGCCCAAGACCGGAAAGTCCTTTCGTTTGGGAATTTCAGGTGTTCCAGGAGTTGGTAAATCTACTTTAATTGAAACCCTGGGTCTCTATTTGATCGACAAAGGACATCGGGTTGCGGTCTTAGCAATCGATCCTTCATCCAGCATCTCGGGCGGATCGATTCTGGGTGATAAGACTCGCATGGAGCGCCTGTCAGTTCATGAGCATGCCTTTATTCGGCCAAGCCCCTCGTCAGGGACTTTAGGTGGTGTTGCAGAAAAAACCCGTGAAGCGCTACTTGTTGCTGAAGCGGCTGGTCATGATGTGGTGATCGTTGAAACTGTCGGTGTAGGACAAAGTGAGATTGCTGTAGCGGGCATGACAGACCTATTTCTCTTGCTTCAACTTCCCAATGCTGGTGATGATCTCCAGGCTATTAAAAAAGGTGTGATGGAGTTGGCTGACCTGATTGTCATTAATAAAGCAGATATTGATCCGAATGCCGCAATGAGAGCGCAAGCCTTTATTACGAGCTCACTGCGCTTACTTGGCTTTCAGGGCAATCCGGACCATGCTTCTCACCAAGCGGATTATTGGCACCCCATCGTCATGAGTTTGAGTGCTCTCAATGGCCAAGGCGTTCCAGAACTCTGGGACAACATTCTGCGTTTTCAGAAATTGCAGACTGCGAATGGCAAGTTAGAGGAGCGTCGGAAACAACAGGCAGGCTCATGGATGTGGGAACGCATCGATGCCGGATTAAAGCACGCCTTCCGAAGCCATCCTGAAGTGCAAGCACTATTACCCAGACTCAGTGCTGAGGTAAATGCTGGAACCATGGCTGCCTCGGTAGCGGCGCGACGCTTGCTTGAGGCGATGGGCCATGAATTTTTCTAAGGAAATGTTATGAAAGAAATCATCCAACAGCTCGAAGATCAGCGTCAATTAGCACGACTAGGTGGAGGGCAAAAACGAATACAGGCTCAACACGCTAAAGGCAAGTTAACCGCTCGTGAACGAATTGAATTACTGCTCGACGCGGGCTCTTTTGAAGAGTGGGATATGTTTGTTGAGCATCGTTGCCATGATTTTGGTATGGATGAACAAACGGTACCCGGTGATGGTGTAGTAACGGGTTACGGCATGATTAATGGCCGTTTAGTGTTTGTCTTCTCGCAAGACTTTACCGTATTGGGAGGATCACTTTCAGAGGCTCATGCAGAAAAGATCTGCAAGATCATGGATCAGGCCATGAAAGTTGGCGCCCCAGTAATTGGCTTGAATGATTCTGGTGGTGCACGAATTCAGGAGGGTGTTGCCTCTTTGGGCGGCTATGCAGAAATCTTTCAGCGTAATGTCACCGCTTCCGGCGTCATTCCGCAAATTTCCTTAATTATGGGCCCGTCTGCCGGTGGCGCAGTCTATTCGCCAGCCTTGACTGACTTTATCTTTATGGTCAAAGATAGCTCTTATATGTTTGTGACGGGTCCTGAGGTGGTGAAGACCGTCACGCATGAGGATGTCAGCGCAGAAGAGTTGGGTGGTGCAGTGACCCATTCCACAGTATCCGGAGTTTGTGATCTTGCTTTTGAGAATGATGTTGAAGCAATCATGATGCTCAGACGCTTCTTTAACTACTTACCACTCTCAAATCGTGAGAAGCCTCCGGTTGTCAAGATCCCCAATCGGCATGAAGAGCCTGATTATTCATTAGATACCTTGGTGCCATCGAATCCAAACCAGCCTTATGACATCAAAGAACTGATTCATAAGATGGTCGACGATGGCGAGTTCTTTGAGCTGCAACCTGATTTTGCTAAGAACATCATTATTGGCTTTGCCCGTATCGAAGGTTCAACCGTTGGTATTGTTGCGAATCAGCCCTTAGTGCTAGCAGGTTGTCTCGATATCAAAGCTTCCATCAAAGCAGCGCGGTTTGTGCGCTTTTGCGATGCCTTTAATATTCCTGTCGTGACTTTGGTTGACGTGCCAGGATTTATGCCTGGGACTGCACAAGAATATGGCGGCATTATCAAGCATGGCGCAAAGCTACTGTATGCCTATGCAGATTGCACAGTGCCGAAGGTGACTTTAATCACTCGCAAGGCTTATGGTGGTGCATATGATGTGATGGCATCCAAACACTTGCGTGGCGACGTTAATTTTGCATGGCCATCGGCAGAAATTGCTGTCATGGGTCCAAAAGGTGCGGTAGAAATTATTTTCCGTGAAGAAAAATCCGACCCCGCCAAAATTGCAGCAAGAGAGGCAGAGTACAAAGCCAAGTTTGCCAATCCTTTTGTAGCAGGACGCCGGGGCTATATTGACGATGTGATATTGCCTCACGAGACGCGTAAACGGATTGCGAGATCTTTAGCCATGTTGAAAGATAAAGAATTAAAGAACCCCGCCCGTAAACACGGCAATATTCCTTTGTAAGGCGGCCAATCATGACTACGAAGATGTTTAAGAAAATTCTCATTGCCAATCGCGGCGAAATTGCTTGCCGTGTCATCAAGACAGCTCAAAAAATGGGCATCAAAACAGTTGCCGTTTATTCGGAGGCTGATAAAGAGGCTCGCCATGTACAACTGGCGGATGAAGCTGTGTTGATTGGACCAGCACCGTCACGTGAATCCTATCTGGTAATGGATCGCATTATTCAGGCTTGCAAGGATACCGGCGCTGAAGCAGTTCATCCAGGCTATGGCTTCTTATCCGAAAACGAACAGTTTGCTAAGCGTTGTGAAGAAGAGGGCATTGTCTTTATTGGACCAAAGCATCAGTCGATTGCAGCGATGGGAGACAAGATTGCCTCCAAGAAATTAGCACTCGAAGCTAAAGTCAACACTATTCCTGGTCATAACGAGGCAATCGCAACAACTGAAGAGGCAGTAAAGATCGCTCAGGTTATTGGATATCCAGTCATGATCAAAGCCTCTGCCGGCGGTGGTGGCAAAGGTTTACGCGTTGCATTCAATGACAAAGAAGCTGCTGAGGGATTTGCAGCTTGCAAAACTGAGGCGATGAATAGTTTTGGTGATGATCGGATCTTTATCGAGAAATTTGTTGAGGGCCCGCGCCATATTGAAATCCAAGTTTTGGGTGATGCGTTCGGTAATACGGTTTATTTAGGGGAGCGCGATTGCTCGATTCAGCGCCGTCATCAAAAAGTCATCGAAGAAGCACCATCCCCATTTATTGATCCCGCAACTCGTAAAGCAATGGGCGAACAAGCGGTAGCTTTAGCTAAGGCCGTTAACTATCAATCCGCTGGTACGGTCGAGTTTGTGGTTGGCAAAGACAAGTCCTTTTACTTTCTTGAGATGAATACACGCTTGCAAGTAGAGCATCCAGTTACAGAGGGAATCACTGGTTTAGATCTAGTTGAGCAGATGATTCGGGTTGCTGCTGGCGAAAAGTTGGCATTTAAGCAAGATGACATCAAACTCAATGGCTGGTCAATGGAATGCCGTATCAATGCGGATGATCCATTCCGAAACTTCTTGCCCTCCACGGGCCGTCTTGTTAAATATCGTCCACCGGAAGAGCAAGATGGCGTGCGTGTCGATACTGGTGTGTATGAGGGAGGCGAGATCCCCATGTATTACGACTCAATGATTGCAAAGTTGATTGTCTATGGCAAGGATCGTGCAACAGCAATCGAAAAGATGCGTGATGCCCTGAACAACTTTGTGATTCGGGGGATTCATTCAAACGTTCCTTTCCAGGCTGCTTTATTGCAACATCCTCGCTTTGTTTCTGGTGACTTCACAACTGGTTTTATCGCAGAGGAGTATCCGCAGGGCTTTAAAAAGGATTCTGTTCAACCCGCCGACCCCAATAGATTGGCGGCTTTAGCAGCATTCATGCGTTACCGCTATCTTGAACACATCAAGTTGATTGATGGTCAGTTAGCTGGGCACGAGATGGTCATTGCAAAAGAATTCGTGATTGTTACTGGTAAACGGGTCGGCGCAAGTGAAGCTCCATATGAGCTTCCAGCCCGCATTGAGTTAAAACAAGGTGTCTATTCTGTTTATATCAATGCCGCCGACGGCTTGAGTCGCTACGATATCGAGAGTGCTTGGCGTCCTGGTGACATCACTTTGCATGCCAGAATCAATGGCACCAGCAAGATCACCGCCCAAGTAGAGCGTCGTGGTGTGAAGTACCATCTGGTCCTTGATGGAGCTCAATATGACTGTATGGTGCTGAGCTCCTTCGGCGCTGAAATGCAGCGTCGTATGCCTATCAAGCTTCCACCCGATACCTCTAAATTGGTTTTATCTCCCATGCCGGGTCTACTAACAAAAATATTTGTTAAAGCAGGTGAGAGCGTCACTGCAGGGCAAAAGCTCGCAGCAATCGAAGCAATGAAGATGGAAAACACCCTGAGCGCAGCTCAAGACGGCATCATCGCTGAGATATGTGCGAAAGAGGGTGATAGCTTGGCAGTAGATCAATTGATTATCCGTTTCGAGTAAAGAGTAAAAATGACAAAGCCCTTTCGTATTCTTGGGATTCAGCAGATCGCCATTGGTGGTGAGAACAAAGATCGCCTGCGAAAACTCTGGATTGACCTGCTCGGATTTGAATATCTCAGCACTTTTGTTTCGGAGCGGGAGAATGTGGACGAAGATATTTGCGCAATCGGAATGGGCGCACATCAAGTGGAAGTTGATTTAATGCAACCCTTTGATATTGATAAAAAGCCTGCCGTTCATCAAACCCCTTTAAACCATATCGGCCTTTGGGTCGATGATTTACCTAAAGCGGTTGAATGGCTCAGTGCTCAAGGGATGCGATTTGCTCCAGGCGGTATTCGTAAAGGGGCTGCGGGTCATGACATTACCTTCGTGCACCCCAAAGGGAATGAAGAATTTCCCTATGGCGGTGAAGGTGTTCTAATTGAGCTGGTACAGGCTCCAGCAGAGATTATTCAGAGCTTGAGCCCTTAGTTATTTATTCATAGGCTTCGCTTGTCGCGTTTACTTGCAATTGATACTTCATCCTCTTGGTGTTCAGTCGCCCTCAGCACTGGGTCTGAACAGCCATTATTTCGTCATGAAAAATTATCGTCAGCCGCCAGTCAGCATCTCTTGCCCTGGATTGATGCGCTTTTGCAAGAGGCGAAGCTGGAGCTCCAGGATTTAGATGCGATTGCGGTAAATATCGGACCCGGTGCCTTTACAGGCGTTCGCTTAGGGCTTGCGGTTACCCAAGGTTTAGCGCTCAGCGCAAACTTGCCAGTAATACCGGTAATGAGCTTGGATGCAATCGCAGCCCAATTTCATCAGGGCAGATTATCCAACCATCAGGCAACCAATCTGGTGGTGGCGATTGATGCACGAATGGATGAGGTTTACTGGGCCCAGTATCAATTACAGCTGAACGCGCAGGCTGAGCGCATCTCTGATGCGCACCTTAGCGCACCAGAATTGGTTGAGCTAAGCGAGGCAGATATCGTGATAGGGAGTGCGATCTTAGAGTATGGCGATCGTTTGCTAACACCAGATACCATCATCAAGCAAGATCAAATTGGTGCGCATGCCTTAGGTGTGCTCATCTGTGCCCAAGCAATGTGGGATCAAGGAATGCAAATACCCGTAGCTCAATTAGAGCCTCTCTATGTCCGTAACAAAGTTGCATTTACAACCGAAGAGCGCTTGCATCATGGCCTGCTCAAATAATGGCTAGGACTGCTGAGTTGGCTTTTTTGCCAATGCAAGGCGTCGATCTAGATGAGGTTTTGTCTATCGAGCAAATCTCCCATGCACATCCTTGGACTAGAGGCAATTTCAATGATTCATTAGCGGCTGGTCATTGGGCTTATTGCATCAGGCCTGAATCAGATGGCGCTCAGCCGGGCACCTATTTAGATCCCAAGGTGTTGTGGGCTTATTGCGTTCTCTACCCGGCAGTAGATGAACTACATCTCCTCAATATCACCGTCTCGCCTAAATTACGACGTCTTGGTATAGCGGCAAGAATCATGAATGCTATTGAGGGCATTGCCGCTAGTCGCCTAATGCCTCGGATTATCCTGGAAGTTAGGCCATCCAATATTCCGGCAATTACCCTATATGAGAGCCTTGGCTATCAAACTATTGGGGTTCGTAAAGCCTACTATCCGGCCGATCAGACCACTGGTCAACGAGAAGATGCCCAGGTGATGGCCAAATCGATTAATCTAGCGCAATGAATACATTAAGCAATTCCAACTCAGCCCTTTTAAAAGAGATGGGTATTTCTGAATGGGTTGCCAAAGACTCTGCTCAAGCTCCTCAGATTGAGGAGCCTACCCCTGTTTCTTCTCAAGCCAAGCCCCGGGGTATATGGTGGTTCTTTGGGATCAAACCAAAGGGTGATGCAGAGATTTTGTTTCAGAACCTCATTCGCGTTTTGGGTTTAGATTCCAAAGAATGGCTCTGGTGTGAGCCTGCTAATAAGGCGAAGCTGGCTAGACCAGATGAAGCCTTACCCGTAATTTCAATTGCCTTTGGCGGTCAAGCAGTCCAAGCGATGACTGGAGAAAGAGATCCTCTAGAAGAGTTGCGAGACACCATCCTAGAGTTAAATCGAGAGGGGCTTGAAGAGATTCCCTTGGTTCCTTCTTTTACCCTAGAACATTTCATCGCTAGGCCGCAAGATAAAAGATTGTTATGGCAAGACCTTTTACTAGCCAAATCTGTTTTACATAGCCTGTAGAGAATTCCTGTTGATTTAGTGCTTGTGCTCACCAATCAGGTGCAGAGAGTCGTATTCAGTTTGGTTTGCTTTATGTCGGCGCATGACCAAATACATGATTAAGCAGACCACTAGACCAAAGCCAATGATGACGTACTTGACTGGAAAATCAAGCCAAATTAGTAGTGAATAGCTTGCCAGCATCAATAGCACTGAAATATTCTCATTGAAGTTCTGGACTGCAATTGAATGTCCGGCCGACATCAATACATGACCTCGATGTTGTAGCAGTGCATTCATTGGCACGACAAAATATCCTGCTAAACAACCCACTAGCATGAGCAAGAAATACGCTGGCAACAGATTCAGATGAAGCTTCAAGGAGTAAAAATTGACCAAGACAAGATCAGGCAACATGTCGGAGTTATACAAGGCGAGAGTACTTACCACCACACCCATGGCGATGCCGTAAGGCAACACTGTTAGAGATTTACGCAAAGGTACACGCCAAGCAGCCCAAACTGCGCCACCAGCGACTCCTACAGCAGTGATGGCTTGCAAAATAGCGCCTTGCGATAAATTCATATGCAAAGAAACTTCTGCCCATTTAATGACAATAAATTGCAGAGTGGCGCCAGCACCCCAGAAGAGCGTTGTCACGGCTAGCGAGATTTGTCCTAAACGGTCATTCCAGAGTGTCACAAAGCAGTGGCCGAAATCTTTAATCAGCTCAATTGGGTTGGTTTTTTGCGCCAGGTAACGCGCTCCCGTATCAGGAATGCGTAAATTAATCAGTGCTGCAATCAGATAGATAAACATGGTGATCAAGATCGCCGATTCAGCAGGGGTATCGATCCCGGTATCAATCATGGGCATATCAAAGCTCAGAAGTGAGCTGGAGACGCCGCTGCTAATCAGAATGCCGCCCAAAACAGTGCCCAAAATGATCGAGCTAACGGTTAAGCCTTCAATCCAGCCGTTCGCCGCAACCAGTTTTTCTGGTGGCAATAGTTCAGTCAATATTCCATATTTGGCTGGTGAGTAGGCTGCCGCCCCCAAGCCTACTATTGCATATGAGAGCAGTGGGTGTGCGCCACAGAGCATGAAGACGCACCCAATAAATTTAATGGTGTTGGTAATGAACATCACATTGCCTTTGGGCCTCGAATCAGCGAAGGCGCCAACAAAAGCGGCCAGCAATACATAAGACAAGACAAAGAATAATTTCAGTAAAGGGGTCATCCAGGCCGGAGCTTGAAGCTGGACCAGAAGAGCGATTGCTGCAATGAGCAAGGCATTGTCGGCGAGCGACGAAAAAAATTGCGCCGCCATAATGGTGTAAAAACTACGGTTCATTCGTACAATCTAGTCATTGCATCAATTAAAACACGAAAGGGGCTTTTTACATGGGCAGTTCGGCTAATAGCCTAATGACCAGACCTATTTTGGCTGCTATAGATACTGCTGCATTTGAGCATAATTTGGCCAAAATAAGGGGCTTGGCTCCTGAGTCTAAGATTTGGTGCGTGATTAAGGCCAGGGCCTACGGCCACGGTCTAGAGGCTGCCCTCAGGGGCCTAGGCTCTACTGATGGGTTTGCCGTTCTGGATTTAGAGGATGCCCGCTTTCTTAGGGATCATGGCTGGCAAGGCAGAATTTTGCTGTTAGAGGGCCTCTTTCATGAAAATGAGCTCAGTCTTGCCCATGAGCTGACTTGTGATGTGGTGATTCATTGCGAAAATCAAGTGACTTGGCTGGAGGGTTTTGAGGTGCAGCCACATTCCAGAATGAATGTATTTTTGAAGATGAATACCGGAATGAACCGTCTGGGTTTTAAACCTGATGCCTATCGAACTGCTTTTCATCGTCTTCATGCTGCTGGCTATCACATGCATCACATGACGCACTTTGCGAATGCCGATCAACTAAATCGTTCCCCTACAGTAGATGAGCAATTGGAATCTTTTCATCTCGGTATTGATGGCTTACCAGGGTCTACCTCCTACGGTAATTCAGCTACGGTTCTTTGGCATCGCAATACCTTAGGGGATTGGGTCAGGCCGGGTGTAATTTTGTATGGCGTTTCACCTACGGGCATTTACTCTGATATAGAGCATAGCGGGCTCAAACCGGTAATGTCTTTAGCGAGCGAAATTATTGCTATACAAGATTTAGCAATTGGTGATCGCGTTGGTTATGGTGGAATTTATGAAGCATCTGAGCCAATGCGAATTGGTATTGTTGCCTGTGGTTATGCTGATGGTTACCCACGACATGCCAAAGAAGGTAGTCCAGTTTGGGTCTCCGATCCAACGATGAAGAATGGCGGAATGATTTGCCCCATCGTGGGCAGAATATCAATGGACATGCTCACAATCGATTTGAGGGGCGTACCAAACGCGCAAATAGGGACAAACGTTGAGCTATGGGGTAAGCATGTACCCGTTGATGTACTGGCGCATCATAGTGGCACCATTGGGTACGAGCTGATCTGTGCAGTTGCGCCCAGAGTCCCAGTCAAGATTATTTAATTTGACCGTCGTTCTCTTTAACCCAGATTTGCCACCATCTTTTTTCTTTTTTGACACGCTGACCTGTAATCAGCATCTGGCTATCTGGGAAATTCAATTTAAAGACACGCTCAGCGTCCGCACTTAAATCCGGCATGTCCAATTTATTGTAGGACTTAATCAAGATGTACAGGGCTTCTTCAACAGCAGGTGCGCGGTCGTAGTCTCGGATAACAAGTTGTGCTCGGTTTGCTGCAGCTAAGTAAGCACCACGTTGATAGTAATAACGAGCCACAATCACATCAGCTTCCGCCAATGAATTGACGATGTAACGCATCCGATCGATAGAATCGGGCGCATATTTGCTATCAGGGAAGCGGACAACAACGGTTTTAAAAGATTCAAAAGCCTCTTTGGCTGCTTTTGGGTCACGCTCACTCAGATCTTGACCAGTAAATTTACCTAGCCAACCCAAATCATCATTAAAGGTAATTAAGCCTTTGAGGTAATAGGCGTAATCTAAATTAGGGCTGCCTTGATAAAGCTTAATAAATCGATCAATCGCTACCAATGCTTGGGCTTGCTCTTGAGCTTTCCAGTAGCAATAGGCTGCATTAATTTGTGCTTGTTGTGAATATGGCCCAAATGGGAAGCGTGCCTCGAGCTTGTCGAAATACTTGCCGCACTTCGCGTAATCGGCATCATTGAGTTTGTCGGTAGCTTCAGAATATAAGCGCGATTCAGACCAAATATCTGCATCATCTTTTTGACCATCGCTACCAGCGCAAGCACCTAGCAATAAAGTGCCGCTAATAACAAAGACAAGAGATAGCGACCGACGACCCTGTTGTGTAGAAACAATTTTCTGAATAGCAGCGGCAAGCCTTAAACTGGCGTCTGAAATTACGTCGGACATAACAAAAAGGCCTTTTAAGCGTGGCATTGCCGGAAACTCCTGAATCGAATCCCATTGATTATATCGATGAAGAGGATTTCATTGCCCTAGAAATCCCCATGGAGGGTGGTGGGGAACGGCTGGATAAGGCTTTGGCGACCTTATTGCCTGAATATTCTCGAAATCGACTGAAGTCCTGGGTTGAAGCAGGGGCGGTTACGGTCGATGACAAGGTTACTAAGGCAAGATTGATCCTGCGTGGTGGCGAGAGCATTAAGGTGTTTCCGCAAGAAATGCCCGAGCAGTTTGCTTTTACTCCAGAGGATATTCCGCTTGATGTGGTTTATGAAGATCCAAGCATGATTGTGATCAATAAACCAGTGGGCTTAGTAGTTCATCCAGCCGCTGGTAATTGGAGTGGAACCTTGCTCAATGCCTTGCTGTTTCATTACCCAGAGCTGAAGCATTTACCCAGGGCAGGGATAGTGCATCGATTGGATAAAGATACCTCCGGCCTGATGGTGGTGGCACGAACCGCAGAAGCGCAAACGGCATTAGTTCGCCAACTTCAAGAGAGAACTGTAAGCCGTCGCTATTTAGCCTGGGTATGGGGCAGTACACCAAGTCAAGGCAAGGTACTTGCATCAGTGGGGCGCGATCAACGAGATCGACTCAAAATGGCCGCAGGTGTCTCCCAGGGCAAGCCAGCTGCTACGCAATTTCGTCGTTTAGCACAGGGCCACTTTCAAGATCACCCAATTTCACTATTGGAGTGTCGCTTGGAGACAGGCAGGACACATCAAATTCGGGTGCACCTAGAATCGTTAGGCTTTCCATTAATTGGGGATCCTGTCTATCGGAAAAAAATTCCAGGCATTGCGAAGGCCATTGATCTTGAAAGACAGGCTCTCCACGCATTCGCTCTGGGCTTAGAGCACCCCGCAACGCATCAAGCAATGGCTTGGTTTCAGTTGCCCCCAGACGATTTAATGGGATTGTTGACACAACTCCACTTGAGCGAGACAGACTTGCCTGCTGAGTCGGCTACGATTTCCTCCATGGGTAATGCCAATTAATGGACTTCATTTCAGCTGATTGGCCGGCCCCCAAGAGGGTGCGCACCATGGTCACGCAGCGGACCCATGGCACCAGTTTAAGTCCATATGATTCATTGAATTTAGGCGACCATGTGGGGGATGATCCGAATGCGGTATTACTCAACCGTCAATTACTGAGAGCAGTTTTGCCCAGTGAACCTCTTTGGATGCGGCAGACTCATGGCACTCTAGTGAGCATGTCTCTATCTGGCGTGAGGGAGTCCTTGGTTCCGGACGCAGATGCAGCAGTGACCAACCGTGCGAATGAGGTATTAGCCGTTTTAACTGCAGACTGCCTGCCCGTATTTTTTTGTAGTGCAGATGGCAAGCAGATCGGGGTAGCGCATGCAGGTTGGCGCGGTCTTTGTGCTGGCATTTTAGAAAATACTGTGAGTGCTTTAATTCAGCAGTCAGTGGGCTTAACGCCATCAGCATTGCTCGCCTGGCTTGGACCGGCCATTGGTCAAAACCATTTTGAGGTAGGTAAAGAGGTGCTTGAGTCATTTGACCAACAGGATTTTGAGATCAACCTGCAAACTTTTCAGCCAATCCTCCAAAAGCCGGGGAAGTATTTAGCCAATCTGGATCTGCTAGCCCATCAGGCCCTAAAAAGGGCTGGGGTACAGAATGTCTATGGTGGGGGCTTGTGTACCTATACCCAGTCCAGTCAATACTTTTCACACCGTCGAGATGGGGTTTCAGGACGCTTCGCGTCACTAATCTGGATAGAGCCTTGACCTTTAAATCCGCTCGGTGCTAGGGTTAGTGCGTATAACCCTTCTGTGTTTATAGAAGGAGAATGTTTTCATTAATAAGAGATCACCATGCTTTCTGGAATGAATCAAACTACCTCACCTGCCTTGGCCCCTCATCATATGGCCCTCATTCCGCCCGAGCGTTTGGTTGAAATTCAAAAACAATATTTTGAAGAGTTATCGCATCTAGCTACCAATCCCGATGCCATTGAAATCAAAGATCGCCGCTTTTCAGGACAAGCATGGCATTCCACTTGGAGCAAAACCATAGCGGCTAGTTATTTGTTGAACTCAAAACATCTATTGGCTTTAGCTCATGCAGTCGAGACCGACGATAAATCGAAGCATCGCATTGTGTTCACCACTGAGCAAATGATTGACGCAATGTCGCCTGCCAATTTCATTGCAACCAATCCAGAAGTCTTGGAAAATATTATTAGTTCGCAAGGCCAATCCATTCAGAATGGCATTAGCAATCTGTTAGGTGATCTTAAAAAAGGAAAAGTCTCACAGACCGATGAAACCGCTTTTGAGATTGGCAAGAACTTAGCAACCACAGAGGGTGCGGTTGTATTTCGCAATAATTTATTTGAACTGATTCAGTATGCGCCACTGACTGAAGCTGTTTATGAGCGGCCTTTGCTAATGGTCCCGCCTTGTATTAACAAGTACTACATATTGGATTTGCAACCCGATAATTCTATGGTCCGTTATTTAGTAGAGCAGGGCCATACGATTTTCTTGGTGTCCTGGAAAAATCCCGATGATGCAATGAGTCAAGTCACCTGGGATGATTACGTTGGTGAAGGAGTGATCCAAGCAATTGAAGTTGCCAAAGCAATCAGTGGCACTGAGCAAATTAATGTCTTAGGCTTTTGCGTGGGCGGGACTTTAACAGCTTCTGCTTTAGCGGTGCTTGCAGCACGCAAAAAGAAATTCATTACCAGCCTAACGCTCCTCACCACACTTTTAGACTTCAGTGATACTGGAATACTCGATATCTTCATTGATGAGGGTAGTGTTAAGTTACGCGAGAACACCATTGGGGGTCAGTCCGGTAACTTTGGCATGATGTCGGGCCTCGAGCTTGGTAATACTTTCTCCTTCTTGCGCCCTAACGACTTGGTCTGGAATTACGTTGTAGAAAATTACCTAAAAGGTAAATCCCCGCCGCCATTCGATTTGCTTTACTGGAATGGAGACTCCACCAATCTACCTGGAGCGATGTACTGCTGGTATCTTCGTCACACCTATCTTCAGAATGAGCTAATTCAACCCAACAAACTTACTATTTGTGGAGAGAAGGTGGACTTAGGCACGATTGATTGTCCAGCATATATCTATGCTTCACACGATGACCACATCGTTCCTTGGAAGTCCGCATATAAGTCTACTCATTTGTTGAAGGGCAAAAACCGTTTTGTCTTGGGCGCTTCTGGCCATATTGCTGGTGTGATTAATCCGCCAAGTAAAAATAAGCGTCATTATTTTGTCAATGAGAAATTAGTTAAAACGGCCGATGCCTGGTTTGCTGCTGCGAAAGATGAGCGCGGTAGTTGGTGGCCCGATTACATCAATTGGTTGGCGCCATTTGGTGGTGAGAAAAAAGCGGCATCCAAAATACTTGGCAACAAAAGCTATCCAAAATTAATTGCCGCACCAGGGAAGTATGTAAAAGAAAAAATATCAGAACAGAAATAAAAAATAGGGAGAACACAATGTCACAAAAAATTGCCTACGTTACAGGTGGTATGGGTGGAATTGGTACAGCTATTTGCCAAAGACTGGCCAAGGATGGTTTCAAAGTGATTGCGGGTTGTGGTCCGAGCTCGCCACGCAAAGATCGATGGCTCGGTGAGCAAAAGGCTTTAGGATTTGACTTTATTGCGTCCGAGGGTAACGTAGCTGATTGGGATAGTACTGTCGCAGCCTTTGACAAGGTCAAGGCTGAAGTCGGCCGTGTTGATGTATTGATCAACAACGCTGGCATTACTCGCGATGGTGTATTTCGTAAGATGACGCCTGATGCATGGAAGGCCGTGATCGATACCAACCTCAATTCATTATTTAATGTCACCAAGCAAGTGATCGATGGCATGTGCGACAACAACTGGGGTCGAATTATTAATATCTCTTCTGTTAATGGACAAAAGGGTCAGTTTGGACAGTGTAACTATTCCACCGCTAAAGCAGGTTTGCATGGTTTCACTATGGCTTTGGCACAAGAGGTTGCCACTAAAGGTGTAACCGTCAATACAGTTTCCCCTGGCTATGTGGGCACAGACATGGTTAAGGCCATTCGTGAAGATGTACTCGAAAAGATCGTAGCTGGCATTCCAGTGAAGCGTTTGGGCACCCCAGATGAAATCGCTTCTATTTGTTGCTGGATTGCCTCTGGCGATAGTGGCTATGCAACTGGCGCAGACTTTTCGCTGAATGGCGGTATTCATACTGGCTAAGTAGCTGCTCCTGGCTCTTTACCCTGATCCAAACTAGGGCTACACTAGCCCCTTTATTGCATTGCAGTAAAGACAAAGCAGACTGAGGACTATTTATGGCTACCCGCGCAAAACGAGTTGGTGAAGAGCGATTGATCAAGAAGTATCCGAATCGTCGCCTCTACGATACTCAAACGAGCACCTACGTGACCTTAAGTGACATTAAAGGTCTGGTGATGGCCAATGCAGTCTTCAAAGTGCTGGATGCTAAAACTGAGGAAGATCTGACACGCAATATTCTGCTACAGATCATTCTTGAGGAGGAGGCGGGTGGTGCACCTGTCTTCTCAAGCCAAACGCTTTCTCAAATCATCCGCTTTTACGGAAACTCCATGCAAGGTCTTATGGGTAATTACCTCGAAAAGACCATGCAGTCTTTTGTTGATATCCATAACAAGCTCAGTGACCAATCTAAGGGAATGGGCTCTAACGCTCCCGATGCTTGGTCTCAGCTGCTGAGTATGCAAAATCCGCTCATGCAGAACCTAATGGGTACCTATATGGATCAAAGTAAAGATTTGTTCGTGAAGATGCAAGAGCAAATGCAAGGATCGCAGGGCCTATTTGGCAACTTCCCCTTTACCCCCCAAACCAAATCAGCAGAAAAAGAATAACGTGGCAGGAAAAGTTGGCTTTGTATCCTTAGGTTGTCCTAAGGCATTAGTAGACTCCGAACTCATCCTCACGCAATTAAGCGCCGAAGGGTACGAGACGGCTAAGGAGTATGCTGGTGCTGATTTAGTTGTGGTCAATACCTGTGGTTTCATTGACTCTGCCGTTGAAGAGAGCTTAAACGCGATTGGTGAAGCCCTTGCTGAGAATGGCAAAGTGATTGTGACGGGCTGTCTTGGCGCCCGTAAGAATGCGGATGGTTCAGATCTCATTCAGAGTATTCATCCCAAGGTTCTTGCAGTAACGGGCCCTCACGCTACTGATGAGGTCATGCAAGCTATTCATCTGCATCTCCCTAAACCACATGATCCCTTTACTGATCTATTACCACCGATCGGTGTCAAGTTAACCCCAAAGCACTACGCGTATTTGAAAATCTCAGAAGGGTGCAATCATCGCTGTACCTTCTGCATTATTCCGAGCATGCGGGGTGATTTAGTTTCTCGACCGATTGGTGAGGTATTGCTGGAAGCGGATAGACTTTTTGAGTCAGGCGTTAAAGAATTGCTCGTTGTTTCTCAAGACACTAGTGCCTATGGTGTCGATATTCAATATCGAACAGGTTTTTGGGATGGCAAGCCAGTCAAAACTCGCTTGTTTGATTTAGTCAATGCCTTGAATACGATTGCTCGTAAACATCAAGCCTGGGTCAGACTGCACTATGTTTACCCATACCCCCATGTTGATGAGATCCTGCCCTTGATGGCAGAGTTTTCAGATCATGGTTATGGTGTCTTGCCTTATTTAGATATTCCTTTGCAACATGCTCATCCTGATGTGCTGAAACGCATGAAGCGACCTGCTAGTGGTGAGAAAAACCTCGAGCGCATTCAGGCATGGCGTGCTGCTTGTCCTGATTTGGTGATTCGCAGTACCTTCATCGCTGGCTTTCCAGGTGAAACTGAGGAAGAGTTTCAGTATTTATTGGATTTCTTGGATGAGGCCGAGATTGATCGCGCTGGCTGTTTTGCCTATTCACCAGTGGCAGGTGCCGCTGCGAATGCCTTAGCTAACCCCGTGCCGGAGGCAATCCGCAATGAACGGCAAGCCCGATTTATGGAAAAAGCCGAAGAAATCTCGATTCGCCGTTTAACAAATAAGCTTGGAAAACGCATTCAGATCCTGATTGACCGAGTAGATGAAGCAGGCGGAATCGGTCGAACCGCTGGGGATGCCCCTGAAATTGATGGTTTGGTGAGGGTTTTGCCCCCAAGCAAGCCTTCTAAGCGTTATCGCGCTGGCGATTTTGTCCGTGCGACGGTAATTGAGGCCCAAGGGCATGACCTAATAGCCGAGACTTGACTAAGTCAATCAAAATACGATTTTGCTGATTAATGAAGCCTCAAACGAGGTAAGAGAAGGGAATTGATATGAGCCGTGATGTCGTCGTTTTAAGCGCAGTTCGTTCTGCCATTGGCAGCTTTGGTGGTTCCTTAAGCTCTTTTGAGCCAGCCGAACTAGGCGGAATCGTGATGAAGGAGGCCGTTGCGCGCTCTGGAGTGGATCCTGCTTTAATCAATTATGTGACCGTTGGCAATACCATTCCGACCGACAGCCGTTATGCCTACGTTGCTCGTGTGGCAGCGATTCAGGCCGGCTTGCCGATGGAGTCTGTAGCGATGGCCTTAAATCGTTTGTGTAGTTCAGGTTTACAAGCGATTGTGAGCACCTCACAAGCAATCATGCTCAATGATTGTGATTACGGTATTGGTGGCGGCGTTGAGGTGATGTCACGCGGTATGTATGGATCTCCTGCGATGCGAAGCGGTGCGCGTATGGGTGATAGCAAAATGATTGATTTGATGGTTGCAGTATTAACTGACCCATTTGGCGTTGGTCACATGGGTGTCACAGCCGAGAATTTGGTTGAGAAATGGCAGCTCACCCGCGAAGAGCAAGATGCTTTCGCTTGCGAATCTCATCGCCGCGCCGCAGTGGCAATTAAAGAGGGGCGCTTCAAATCTCAAATCGTACCGATTACCGTCAAGTCTCGCAAAGGCGACATCGTATTTGATACCGATGAGCACTGTAAACCGGAAACCACTATGGAAACGCTTGGCAAGATGAAAGCCGTTTTCAAAAAAGAGGGTGGCTCGGTCACCGCAGGTAATGCCTCAGGAATTAATGATGGTGCAGCCTTCTTTGTTTTAGCAGCAGCCGACGCTGCAGCGAAAGCAGGTCATAAGCCCATCGCAAGATTGGTTTCTTATGCAGTTGCGGGTGTTCCAAATCACATCATGGGTGAAGGTCCCATCCCCGCATCAAAATTGGCATTGGCTAGAGCAGGCTTGAAGTTAGATCAAATCGATGTCATTGAATCCAATGAAGCCTTTGCGGCTCAAGCCTTAGCAGTGACCAAGGGGTTAGGCCTAGATCCTGCCAAGACCAATGTGAATGGTGGCGCAATCGCTTTAGGTCACCCCATCGGTTGCTCTGGTGCTGCAATTGCAACCAAAGCCCTGCATGAGTTGCAACGTGTAAATGGAAAGTACGCTCTGGTAACCATGTGTATCGGCGGTGGCCAAGGTATCGCGACTATATTCGAGCGAATCTAATCCAGCAGTAACAAGGTTGCATCTAAGCCGACTCGGTCAAAAGCCGCGTCGGCTTTTTCTTTAACAAGCGGTTTTGCTTTATAGGCTACGCTCAAACCAGCTCCATCCATCATGAGTAAATCGTTTGCACCATCACCCATGGCAATCGATTGAACTTTTCTTACGCCCAATGATGCACAAGCTTGCTCTAGATAAGAGGCCTTCGCAGCACCGTCGACGATATTGCCGAGCACTTTGCCAGTCAGCTTGTTATTAACGATTTCTAAAGTATTAGATTGGGTTTGGGTAAAACCCATTTGCTCGCGAAGTTGATCTGTAAAAAAAGTAAATCCGCCAGAGACCAAGAGGGTGTGCAGACCGCGTTGATGAGCCGCAGCTAATAATTCGGTTGCGCCTGGGTTGGGTCGTAAGCGTTCTTGATAAACCGATGTCAATACATCGACTGAGATGCCTTCTAAAAGAGCGACGCGTTTACGCAGACTTTCTTTAAAGTCTTTGATTTCACCGCGCATGGTGGCTTCGGTAATTTTGGCTACATCCGCTTTTTTTCCTGCGAAGTCTGCAATTTCATCAATACACTCAATATTGATGAGTGTGGAATCCATATCCATGGCCAGCACCCGTATGTTTGCTGGATCAAATAATGGTGATAAAAAAGCTAAATCAGAGCCATGTTCAGCGGCAATATTTCTCAGGACGGTACGATGGATTTCATGTAAGAAAGGCACGGACCAGCGCTCTGAAAAATAATGACTGCTGGATTCATTCGGATGTGTATTGGTGATCTCCATGCCTTGCTTTGAGGAGAAATCCTTTAGAGCACTATCTAAAGCCGGATTAATCGGTTCTTTAGAGATAGCAACTAGAGTGGTAGCGTGAATATCGGCCATAGTTAAATCATAAAGCGTTCGCTACAGCGGCGCCCTCATTTAAGCGCTTTAGGATTTGGCGAATTTGATCTAAACGCTGCTCTAAACGATCAAAGCCACCCGTCTTTAAAGGAAGAACTTTGAGCTTATCTTGGCCGTTTAGCTGAATATGTTTCGAACTCTGTATGAGTTGAATAATTCGCAATGGATCAATAGGGGGGTTCGGCACAAACTGTATCTGGATAGCACTTGCAGACGCGTCAATCTTCTTAATTCCAAAGCCTGTCATTTCAAGGCGCAAGCGATGGGTCTCGTAAAAGGATTTGGCTTGATCTGGCAAATCACCAAAGCGGTCAACCAATTCTTCACGCAAACCCATGAGCTCAGAAAAATCATTGGTAGCAGCAAACCGTTTATAGAGGGAGAGGCGCTCGTGCACATCAGGACAGTAATCTTGAGGCAAAAGGGCAGGTACACCCAAATTCACATCCGTAATGGATTGCAATGGTGACAAGAGATCAGGTTCTTTGCCACTACGTAGAGATTTAACTGCGCGATTGAGCATTTCGGTATACAACTGGAAGCCGATCTCATGAATTTCCCCTGATTGCTTATCACCCAACACTTCGCCAGCGCCCCGAATTTCTAGGTCATGCATTGCTAAATAGAAACCGGAGCCCAATTCTTCCATCGCTTGAATAGCATTGAGACGCAATTGAGCTTGTTTACTCAACGCTTCAGGATCTGGCACCATCAAATAAGCATAGGCTTGGTGATGTGAGCGACCGACTCGACCACGCAACTGATGCAATTGCGCTAAGCCGAACTTGTCAGCTCGATGCATGATGATGGTGTTGGCAGTCGGCACATCAATCCCGGTTTCAATAATGGTGGTGCACAATAAAATATTGGTGCGCTGTGTCACAAAGTCACGCATGACGGCTTCTAGATCACGTTCATGCATTTGCCCATGAGCTACCCCAATGCGTGCTTCAGGGATAAGCTCTTGTAATGCATGCTTACGATTCTCAATCGTCTCAACTTCATTATGTAAAAAATAAACCTGACCACCACGTTTAATCTCGCGTAAGACTGCCTCTCGAATAACTCCATCACCTTCGCGCCGGACAAATGTTTTGATGGCTAAGCGTTTTTGTGGTGCAGTGGCGATAATCGAAAACTCTCGTAGGCCCTCCATGGCCATACCCAGCGTTCTAGGGATCGGGGTGGCTGTTAATGTCAGGATATCGACTTCGGCCCTCAAGGCTTTGAGTGCATCCTTTTGACGAACACCAAAGCGGTGCTCCTCATCCACAATCACCAAACCTAAATTGGCAAACTGGGTTTCCTTAGAAAGCAATTTATGCGTGCCGATAATAATGTCCGCCTCACCTTTGGCAATCGCTTCCAGAGCAGCATTAATTTCCTTGGTACTTTTAAAACGTGACAGTTCAACAATGCGGACTGGCCAATCAGCGAAGCGCTCTTTCCAAGTACTAACGTGCTGCTCAGCAAGAAGGGTGGTTGGTGCTAAGATCGCCACCTGCTTGCCACCCATTACTGCAATGAAGCTGGCTCGTAAGGCGACCTCAGTCTTACCAAAGCCAACATCGCCACAGACGAGTCGATCCATTGGCGTGCCGCTTGTCATATCACCAATCACGGCATTAATTGCGCTAGCCTGATCAGGCGTTTCCTCAAAACCAAAGCTCTCAGCAAATGCAGCGTAATCATGATGGGAATATTCAAAAGCATGACCTTTGCGAATCGCTCTAGCAGCATAAAGCCCTAAAAGTTCTGCCGCGGTATCCCGGATTTGCTTAGCTGCTTTGCGTTTGGCCTTATCCCATTGCCCAGACCCAAGCTGATGTAATGGGGCCGTATCAGGATCAGAGCCGGCGTAACGAGTGACTAGCTGCAATTGCTGAACAGGCACATACAAGGTCGCCTCATTGGCGTAAACCAAATGCAAAAACTCCTCAAATATGGGCTCCTGCTTTGGTGGTGCAAGATTCAGAAGAACTAAGCCCTGGTAACGACCAATACCATGTTCAGCATGAACTACGGGATCGCCAATCTTTAGCTCAGATAGATCCTTAAACAACATATCTGGATCAGCGTTTTCATTCCCTTTACTCCTGCGTCTTTGGCGAGCGGTAGTGGTAAATAGCTCAGCCTCAGTAATGAGGATGACCTGCTCTTGTGGCCAGGCAAAGCCACCATATAAAGGACTGCTAACCAAGCCAAAGCGTGATGAGCTTTGTAAGAATTCTGGAATGGTTTCAACGCTATCAGGCTTTAACTGATAGACGGCGGTGCTTGCACCATCGACTATGAAATTACTCTCTTCTAGAAGTTGACGGATCGATTCTTTCCTACCAGCACTGTCAGTACAAATTAATACTCGCGATTGTCCATGCTCAACCAGATTACGTAAGCGACTGATGGGATCTGCATCACGGCGATGAATGGCCACATCAGGGGTCGGTAAAAAGACGAGTGCCTCATTGGGATCTCGTTCTAATACGAGTCTTGCATTGTCTTTCTCGTAGGTAAAAAATTGATCTACATCGAGAAACAAGGCTTTTGGCGGCAGAATGGGCCGCTCTAAATCATGCTTTAAAAAGTCATAACGCTGCTGGGTATCTTTCCAGAAACTGCGAATGCTGGATTCGATATCGCCAATGTTGACTAACCAGACTGGATCTCCCGAGCGAGGGAAGTAGTCAAAGAGGGTGGCAGTCTCATCAAAAAAGATGGGTAAATAAGATTCAATACCCGCGCTGGGGATCCCAAGATTGATATCTTTATAAATTGAGCACCTGGTGGGGTCGCCCTCAAAGACCTCTCGCCATCGCCCTCGTGCCGCTGTTCTTGAGTGATCGTCAAATGGAAATTCGTGTCCAGGTAGTAATCGGATTTCTTTGACGGGAAATAGGCTGCGTTGGGTATCGGGATCAAAAGAGCGTATCTGCTCAATTTCATCGCCAAAAAGATCCAAGCGATAGGGCAGGCTAGAGCCCATTGGGAATAAATCAATCAGACCACCACGAATACTGTATTCACCGGGTCGCATTACCGCGCTGACTGGGTCATAGCCAGCCTGCTGCAGTTGTAATTTCAGCGCTGCTTCATTGAGTTGGTCGCCTTGTCTAAAGAAGAAGGTATGACCTGACAAGAAACTAGGTGGCCCCATCCTTTGTAATGCAGTAGTTACAGGTACTAAAACAATGTCGCAGCTCGCATTCAGGAATTCATATAAGGTCGCCAACCTCTCTGAAACCAAGTCTTGATGTGGCGAGAAATGATCGTAGGGAAGAATTTCCCAATCCGGTAATAAGCGTGTCTTCAGTTGAGGGGCAAAGGCAGGGATTTCCTCTAAGAGGCGCTGAGCTTCTTGCGCCTGAGCACAAAAAATCACCATCACTGAAAATTTGCCACGATTTTGTTGGGCTGCTTGGGCAATTAAAGCCGCATCAGAGGAGCCAACCAGGCCTGAAAAGGTAAAGCGCTGCCCAACCCGCGGGGCGGGGATAGGGGGTGTTGGTTTTACTGCATCAGACATCTAGGCTCATTATAGAATCAGGTATGCCTAAAGCCAGCCCGATTCCATTAAATGGTCGCCAATGCCATGCCTTACTTCCTACAGCTGGAAGTGGCTCTCGTCTTGGGGGTGATTTACCTAAGCAATTCCAAAACCTAGCGGGTAAGCCGATGCTGGCCTATGCTATTGAGGCGTTTCAAAATACACCTGAGATTCATTCTATTTGGGTTGGTATTAATCCGCATTTTGCGCATAACCCGATCTTGAATGAACTCAAACAGAACACCAAGTCACTGGCTTTTTTGCCTACGGGAGGCGCCACTAGACAAGAGACTGTGAAGAACACTCTCGAGGCGATGCTCCAGGGTGGAATTTCTGAGGATGATTGGGTATTGGTTCATGATGCAGCAAGACCAGGCATTACGTCGGCTTTAATTCAAAAGCTCATTTCTGCGGTAGTTGAAAATCATTGCGGCGGGCTATTAGCGCTGCCTGTTGCCGATACCCTGAAACGAGCCGATTTAAGTTCAGTTGTAGCAAATCAGTTCACTCGAGCAGAAGCCACAGTCTCTCGTAATCATTTATGGCAAGCGCAAACTCCACAAATGTTTGGTGTAAAAAAACTCTTTGATGCGCTTGAAGATGCTATTCGTAACGATGCTGATGTGACCGATGAAGCAAGCGCGATGGAGCTACAAGGTGAGAGGCCCTTGTTGATCGAGGGAGCAACACGGAATTTTAAGGTAACCCATCCAGCCGATTGGGACCTGATGCAAAGAGTATTGAGTACCTCACCTAATCAATAACGATTCTCTAACCATACATTGAGATCAATATGAGTAATCACATGAATCCGCCACCATTTCGAATTGGACAAGGTTACGATGTTCATGCCTTAGTGGCGGATCGCAAGCTCATTTTGGGAGGAGTGCATATCCCTTATGAAAAGGGCCTACTCGGACACTCAGATGCAGACGCTTTGCTCCACGCCATCACTGATGCTTTGCTTGGAGGGGCAGGGCTAAACGATATTGGCCAGCTGTTTCCGGATACTGATCCTCAATTTAAGGGGATGGATAGCCGGATCTTATTGCGAGCTGCTTTACAAAAAGTGCAGGCTGCCGGTTTTCAAGTCGGCAATGTGGATGCAACGATTATTTGTCAAAAGCCTAAATTGGCAGATTTTTTACCAGAGATGATTGAGCATATTGCGGCTGATCTGGCTGTAACACCCAGCCACATCAACCTAAAAGCCAAGACGAATGAAGCTCTTGGTCATTTGGGGAGAGGCGAGGGTATCGCTGTTCATGCAGTTGCCTTGCTCTACAAGCCCTCATAAATTGCCTCTTTCAAGCTTTAAACCCCCTCTGTAGGGCTCGAATAGGCTGAGCATTGTAGAATTGGGGTCTTTAGAGTGAAGTTTAAGCTCGGTAGCGCTCAACGGAGTTCGCGAGGATGGCGAAATTGGTAGACGCACCAGGTTTAGGTCCTGACGCCAGAAATGGTGTGGGGGTTCGAGTCCCCCTCCTCGCACCACAAGTTTGTTACTTGGCTTGGACTTCATATCCTGTAATTCATTGATGAGACGAGAATGGCTTTGCAAATAGAAAATTTAGGTCAGTTAGACCGAAAAATGACCTTAGAGTTCCCCCGTGCAGATTTAGCTAAAGCACGCGATGAGCGTTTAGCCAAGCTAGGCAAAACGATGAAGATGGCTGGTTTTCGTCCCGGCAAAGTACCTAAAAATATTGTTGAAAAACAATATGGCATGCAAGTGGACTTTGAGATCCAGTTTGATAAAGCCTCTGAGCTCTTCTTTGAGTTGAGTCAAAAAGAGGGAGTCAAATTAGCAGGACAGCCACGCTTGGAACCCAAGAGCGAACTTGATGCAGACCAGATTGTCTTTGATGCTTACTTCGAAGTGTTGCCTGAAGTCAAAATCGGTGATCTCAGTAAGGCTGAAGTCAGCAAATACACCACTACCATTGGCGAAGCTGAGATTGATCGCGCCTTGGACGTTCTTCGCAAGCAGCAAGTGCATTACCACCCACGAGGCACCGCAAGTGCCCACGGTGATGGCGGTGCGAACACCGCAGCTCAATCTGGCGACCAAGTCGTCATTGATTTTGTTGGCAAGATCGACGGTGTTGAATTTGCTGGTGGTAAAGCAGAGAACTTTGAATATGTTTTGGGTGAGGGCAGAATGCTCCCCGAATTTGAGGCGGCAACCTTAGGCCTTAAGGCGGGTGAGAGCAAGACTTTCCCATTAGCATTTCCAGCTGATTACCATGGTAAAGATGTTGCAGGCAAAACCGCCGACTTCACAATCACTGTTAAGTCAGTCAATTGGCCTCATCTTCCAGCGATTGATGAAGCCTTCGCTTTATCTTTGGGTGTAACAGAAGGTGGCGTTGAAAAGATGCGTGCTGAAGTAAAAGAAAACCTCGATCGTGAAGTCAATCGTCGCATTACTTCCTTGCTCAAAAATGAGGTGATGGATAAGCTCAACACACTGTGCGAATTGGATGTGCCTAAATCTTTAGTGGCTTCAGAGCAAGAGCGCTTAGTAGAGTCTGCTAGACAAGACCTAATGCAGCGCGGTATTCCTAATGCTAAGGATGCGCCAATCCCTGTCGAAATGTTTGCAGAACAGGCTCTTAAACGCGTTCGCTTAGGCCTGATTTTGAGTGATCTGGTTAAGCAGCAGAATCTTAGTGCTACCGCCGATCAAATTAAGGCTGAAATTGAAGAGCAGGCTGCTACCTATGAAGATCCTAAAGAGGTGGTACGTTGGTTCTACAGCAATCCCGCTCGTTTAAAAGAAATTGAAAATCTGGTTTTAGAGAATAATGTGATCAAACACTTCACCTCTATTGCCAAGGTAAGCGAAAAGCCAGTGAGCTTTGAAGAACTGAGTAAACTGAACTAATTACACCAAATGTCTAAGGTCATCATCATGAGTCAAAATCAAATGCATTCTGAACATATCGAACCCCAGGGTTTAGGTTTAGTGCCGATGGTGATCGAGACTTCTGGCCGTGGTGAGCGTGCGTATGACATTTATTCACGCTTATTACGTGAGCGAGTTGTATTCTTGGTTGGCGAAGTGAATGATCAAACTGCCAACTTAGTGATCGCGCAATTACTCTTCTTGGAGAGCGAGAATCCGGATAAAGAAATTTCTCTTTACATTAATTCTCCTGGTGGCTCCGTCTCTGCTGGGCTGGCGATTTACGACACGATGCAATTTATTAAGCCGCATGTCAGTACCTTGTGTATGGGTATGGCTGCAAGCATGGGTGCATTCCTATTGTGTGCTGGTGAGAAAGGCAAGCGTTACGCCTTACCAAACTCACGCGTCATGATTCATCAGCCTTTGGGTGGCGCTCGTGGCCAAGCCTCAGATATCGAAATTCAAGCGCGTGAGATTCTGTATCTGCGTGAACGTTTGAATCAAATTCTTGCGGATCGCACAGGTCAGTCGATTGAAACGATTGCAAAGGATACCGATCGCGATAATTTCATGTCTGCAGAACAGGCAAAAGATTATGGCCTGATTGATAAAGTCATTGAAAAGCGTCCTTAAGCCAGGTTACGATTTTGACTGATAAAAAAACCAACAGCGATTCAGAAAAACTCCTGTATTGCTCTTTTTGCGGCAAAAGCCAGCACGAAGTCAAGAAGCTGATTGCTGGTCCATCTGTTTTCATCTGCGATGAATGTATTGATCTCTGCACTGACATCATTCAAGAAGAGATTGCCAAGCTTCCTAAAGATGATGGCGAAGCGGCTTTACCAACACCCCATGAGATTCGCGAGAATTTAGACCAATATGTAATTGGTCAAAATCACGCTAAGAAAACTTTGGCTGTAGCGGTTTATAACCACTATAAACGTTTGCAGTATTTACCTAAACCCAAGACCCCCAAGCTGGATAAAGATGGCAAACCCGTCGAGGCAACTGATAAAAAAGAAACGCCAAAACCAGGTAAAGCCATTGTGGATGGCGTCGAGTTAGCCAAAAGTAATATTTTGCTAATTGGTCCTACGGGTTCGGGAAAGACTTTGCTTGCGCAAACTTTGGCTCGCATGCTTGATGTGCCATTCGTGATGGCTGATGCGACTACTTTGACTGAAGCGGGCTATGTGGGTGAGGATGTAGAAAACATTATTCAAAAGCTGTTGCAAGCCTGCGACTACAACGTAGAAAAGGCGCAACGCGGCATTGTTTATATCGATGAGATTGACAAGATCTCTCGTAAATCAGATAACCCATCCATTACTCGTGATGTTTCAGGCGAGGGTGTGCAACAGGCTCTGTTGAAATTGGTTGAGGGTACGATGGCATCGGTCCCACCTCAAGGTGGCCGCAAGCATCCTAATCAAGATTTTCTCCAGGTCGACACTACCAATATTTTGTTCATTTGTGGCGGTGCATTTGATGGCTTAGAAAAAGTGATCCAACAACGCACTGCTAAGACTGGCATTGGCTTCAATGCCAGCGTTCCTGGTAAAGATGATCGCGGTATTACTGATTTATTGGTTGAAGTTGAGCCTGAGGACTTGATTAAATTCGGTCTGATCCCAGAGTTAATTGGTCGTTTGCCTGTGGTGGCTACTCTGTCGCAATTGGATGAAGCAGCATTGATCCAGATTCTGACCGAACCCAAAAATGCTTTGGTAAAGCAATATCAAGCCTTGCTCACTATGGAAGGCTCTGAACTTGAGGTCAGACCTGCGGCGCTATCAGCTATTGCCAAGAAGGCCATTGCCCGTAAAACCGGCGCTCGTGGCCTTAGATCGATCCTTGAAGGTTCATTAATGGACGTGATGTACGACCTACCATCTTTAAAGAATGTCCAAAAGGTGGTGATCGACGAAAGCAGCATTCAAGAGGGCGGTAAGCCCCTTTTGGTCTACAAACAAACTGCCGAACAGTCTGATTTAAGTAAAAAAGCCTAATTTTTTCGTCTTTTTGCCCTTTTTTGAGCCTTTTTTGCTCATTTATGGCTATTTTCCCCTTGTTTTTCACAAAGTGTGACCCATATAGGTAGTATCCTATTCAGAAATACCTACCCCATATAGTGTTTATATTATTTTGGGTATTTATCGAGAATTGACTACTTTGGAGGATTTGCCCCATGCCTGGCCACTTATTACTACCCTCTGAACCAATTCAACTCCCATTGCTCCCTTTAAGGGACGTGGTTGTATTCCCCCATATGGTGATCCCATTGTTTGTGGGTCGCCCTAAATCCATTAAGGCCCTTGAGGCAGCTATGGAAACTGGCAAGAGCGTACTCTTGGTTGCCCAAAAAGCGGCAGCTAAAGATGAGCCCTCCGTAGAAGACCTCTATGAAGTGGGCTGTATCGCCAATATTCTGCAAATGCTCAAGTTACCTGATGGCACTGTCAAAGTATTGGTTGAAGGCGTCCAGCGCGCTGAAGTGAGTCAAATTGAAGATAGTCTTGGTTACTTCAATTGTGAGGCAACACCAACAGCGATTAACGCTCTAGATGCTCATGAAACAGAAGCCTTACGTCGTGCCATCATGGCTCAATTTGATCAGTACGTTAAGCTCAACAAAAAAGTTCCTCAAGAAATTTTGTCTTCATTAGGGGGGATTGACGAGCCTAGCCGTTTAGCGGATACGATCTGTGCGCATTTACCAGTCAAGCTTGAGCAGAAACAGCGCTTGCTTGAAATGAATGATGTTGTTCAACGCCTCGAAAGTCTCTTAGCTGACCTCGAGAGTGAGATTGATATCTTGCAAGTTGAAAAACGTATTCGTGGACGTGTGAAGCGTCAGATGGAGAAGAGTCAGCGCGAATACTACTTGAACGAGCAAGTCAAAGCCATTCAAAAAGAATTGGGCGAAGGAGAAGAGGGCGCTGATCTGGAGGAGTTAGAGAAGAAGATCAAAACTGCTCGCATGCCAAAAGAGGCGTTAAAAAAAGCCGAGTCCGAGTTGAAAAAACTCAAGCTCATGTCACCCATGTCTGCTGAAGCAACAGTCATTCGTAACTTCATCGACACCTTGGTGAACTTGCCCTGGAAGAAGAAAAGTAAAATCAATAATGACCTAACCAATGCCGAGAAGGTTTTGGATGAGGATCACTATGGTTTGGATAAGGTCAAAGAACGCATCTTGGAGTATCTTGCTGTTCAGCAACGCGTTGATCGTGTCAAAGCGCCTATTCTCTGTCTGGTAGGCCCTCCTGGCGTTGGTAAGACTTCTTTAGGCCAATCAATTGCGCGTGCGACAAATCGTAAGTTTGTGCGGATGGCATTAGGCGGTGTGCGAGATGAGTCTGAGATTCGGGGTCATCGTCGCACCTACATCGGGTCGATGCCTGGCAAGATTCTGACTAGCCTAACTAAGGTTGGCGTGCGTAATCCTTTGTTCTTACTGGATGAAGTAGACAAGATGGGAATGGACTTCAGAGGTGATCCAGCTAGCGCCTTGCTAGAGGTTTTAGATCCAGAACAAAACAATACTTTCCAAGATCATTATGTTGAAGTGGACTTTGATCTTTCAGATGTGATGTTTGTTGCTACCGCAAACTCTTTAAATATTCCTGGTCCTTTATTAGATCGCTTGGAAATTATTCGTCTAGCTGGTTATACCGAGGATGAAAAAACCAGTATTGCCGTGAACTATCTCATTCCAAAGCAGGTCAAAAATAATGGCTTGAAGAAAGATGAGTTGAAGATTGAGGAAAGCGCAGTGCGCAGCATGATTCGCTATTACACGCGTGAAGCTGGTGTGCGGTCTTTAGAGCGTGAGATCAGCAAAATCTGCCGTAAGGTCGTTAAGCTTCTCTTGCTTAAAAAAGAGTCTGCGCCTGTTGTTGTGAATGCGGATAATTTGGAGAAATTCCTTTCTGTACGCATGTATGACTTTGGCTTAGCCGCAAAAGAGAATCAAATTGGTCAAGTAACTGGCTTAGCCTGGACTGAAGTTGGTGGCGATCTCTTGACTATTGAGGCGGCAGTCATGCCAGGTAAGGGCGTTATTACTCGCACCGGATCTTTGGGTGATGTCATGAAAGAGTCGGTGGAGGCTGCCAGAACTGTGGTGCGCTCACGCTCACGACGCTTGGGGATCACAGATGAATCCTTCGAGAAGAGAGATATCCATATTCACTTTCCTGAAGGTGCTACTCCCAAAGATGGTCCATCGGCTGGTATTGCCATTACTACTGCTTTGGTATCCGTTCTGACTGGCATTCCAGTTCGCTCAGACGTGGCAATGACCGGTGAGATTACTTTGCGTGGCGAAGTGTTGCCCATTGGCGGTCTCAAAGAGAAACTCTTGGCTGCCCATCGTGGTGGCATCAAGTTGGCATTGATACCAGAAGAAAATGTAAAGGACTTGATTGATATTCCTGACAACGTCAAGAATGCAATTGAGATTGTTCCGGTGCGCTGGATCGACAATGTCCTCGAACTTGCCTTGGAGCGTAAACCTGAGGCATTGCCTGAGCCAAGCCCCGAAGAGTTGGCCAAAAAGGCTAGTGAGGCGAGTAAAGCAGCTGAAAAGGGAACGGTTGGGGAAGTCCTCAAGCACTAATTTCGGTCTAAAGTACCGAAGTTAGGGCTCCTGGGTTACAATCTCGACTGTAATAATTTGGGGCGCTTAGCTCAGATGGTAGAGCGTCTGCCTTACACGCAGAATGTCGGCGGTTCGATCCCGTCAGCGCCCACCAGCCCCCCATTCCTAGCCTAGTACACCGGCGATACCTTCATGTTCGATACCGTTCGTAAGCATCAAAAGATTCTGCAAATCGTTCTGATGCTGTTCATTGTCCCTTCATTCTTGATGTTCGGGATTTCCAGTTACACCGGGTTCTTCGATAAAGAAACCGACCTAATTAAAGTGAACGGTCGCCCAATCACCGCTCAAGAAGTAGATAACGCAGCCAAGCGACAAGCTCAACGGATTGGTGGCAGCCCTCAAATTGCTCAAAGCCAGCCATTTCGCCAGGCTATTCTGAATGAACTTCTACAGCAACAATTACTCGGTTTTGCTGTAACTAAATTACGCTTACAGGTTAGCAAGGAAGAGCTCATTCGTAGCCTTCAAAGTATTCCTCAAATTCGGGCTTTATATCGACAAGACGGTAGCTTCGATGATGTCCGTTTTAAGCAATTACTCTCTAGCAATGGCATGAATGAAGAGCAGTTCTATGCCAGCCAAAGTTTTGATCTCAAGATTCAGCAACTGGTTGGTTCTGTTGCACGGACTGAACTTGGGAGCCCTAAGCTATCGGAAATCATTTCTTCTTTGTATGAGTCAGAGCGAGAAGTTCAAACCCTTGAGTTCACTGCCAAGGATTATTTGAGTAAGGTAAATCCATCTGCACAAGAGCTAAAAGACTTTTATGCTGCCAATACACAGCTGTTTCAAAGTCCTGAATATATTGATGTTGAATACATCGTCTTGAAGTTAGACCCAAAGGGTGATGCCAAAGTCTTAGCCGATAAGGCGGATCAATTTGCTAACCTGACTTACGATCAACCCGATAGCCTCAAGCCTGCTGCAGATAAGTTAAAACTCGACATCCAAAAACAGCAACGCTTGACGCGTGGCGGTGCATCTGGTCTAAGTTATGGGCATCCTTTAACAAATCCTAAAGTTATTCAATCGTTATTTAGCGATGATGCAGTAAAAAATAAACGCAATATTGAAGCGGTTCAGGTATCTCCTGGCATATATGTATCTGCGCGGGTGATTGCTTTTCATCCGGCGCAAACGCTCGCTTTCGATGAGGTGAGTGGCGAAATCAAGCGTCAAGTGACGCAACGTTCAGCAGAAAAGCTGGCTATGAATGCTGCTGCAGAAAAGTTAGTTGCCCTTAAAGCAGATCCACAAAATTCAACCGGATTTACGAAAGCTTTCTGGATTTCTAGAAATAAGCCAGGAAGTCTTGCAGGCACTGCTTTGGACCAGATCATGACGGTTGACAGCAAGCAGTTACCGGCAGTAGTTTCAGTAGCCAATCCGGGCGTTGGTACAACCCTATATCGTATTGATCAGGTCAGGCAGGCTGGTGGTGCAGATCCTGCGCTCCATAAAGCTCAGGCGCAACAAATTCAGGCATTAGCGGCGCAGGAAGAATTTGCTGGCTTTATGAGCTATTGGCGCGATGCGGCTAATGTGAAGATCATCAACCCTTTAAAGCCCGTTAATACCGGTAATGCTGGAGGGTAATTGCTTAGTTTAACCTTATAATCTAAGCATGTCATTTTTCAGTTTTCTACCCGGGGCCGATGCGCTTTCAGCCTTTCGCCAACAGCGACTTTTAGCTTCGCTCTCCGCTCAAGCCATCCAGTTAGAGGCTATCGAAGCGCAATATATTCATTTCATTTGGACTGATACAGAGTTATCACCAAACAACCGCCAATTATTAAGTCAGTTATTAACTTATGGCGACCCTTTTGTTAGTCATTTAAAAGCGCAGGGCAGTTGGTTCAACAAAGATTCCAATCAAAAATATCAAGCCATTTCGATACCGCGCTTTGGTACTGTATCTCCATGGGCCAGTAAGGCCACAGAGATAGCCCGTCAATGTGGCTTGGACATTCTGCGGATTGAGCGAGGCATTCAGTACTCTTGGCAAAGTAGTCAAGAGTTAGATGTCAAACAAACTGATGCCATTTTGGCTTCACTTCATGACCGTATGACCGAGGCTGTGGTTCGGGATATTGTCGCTGTTGATCCTCTGTATCAAAGCTTGTCAGATCGTCCCCTCAAACGCATCCCCATCCTGAGTGAGGGCAAGCGAGCCCTCGATCAAGCTAATCAAGAATTGGGTTTAGCGCTTTCTGAGGATGAAATTATTTATCTCTTAGAAAACTTTCAACGTCTGGAGCGTAATCCTAGCGACGTCGAGTTAATGATGTTTGCTCAAGCCAATAGTGAGCACTGTCGCCATAAAATCTTTAATGCTAGCTGGACAATTGATGGCGTAGAACAAGATCGCTCTTTGTTTGCCATGATTCGTAACACACACCAACTCCACCCAGAAGGTACGGTGGTGGCATATTCGGATAACTCGGCGATTATGGAAGGTTGCGAAGCCGAAGTATGGCAGCCACAGGGACACCAACAGCAATATCAAAAAGAGACTCGTTTGGTCCACACATTGATGAAAGTGGAGACCCATAACCACCCAACGGCAATTGCGCCATTTCCTGGTGCATCAACTGGTGCAGGTGGCGAGATACGAGATGAAGGTGCCACGGGAATTGGTGGACGGCCGAAAGCAGGGTTAACCGGTTTTTCTGTGTCGAATCTGAATATCCCAGGAACAGATTTACCCTGGGAAGCAGAAATTTACGGGAAGCCGGAGCGGATCGCGACCCCTCTGCAAATTATGATTGATGGCCCCTTAGGTGGAGCCGCTTTCAATAATGAATTCGGTAGACCAATTTTGGGCGGATATTTCCGCGTATTTGAGCAAACCTTAGCTGGTTCGCGTCGAGGCTATCACAAGCCCATCATGATTGCGGGCGGGATTGGGGCGATCGATTCAATTCATACACACAAAAAACCGATTCAGGCTGGGCACTTACTAGTGCAACTAGGTGGTCCTGGAATGCGGATTGGTATGGGTGGGGCAACAGGTAGCTCGGTAGCCACTGGTACAAATACTGCCGATCTGGATTTTGACTCAGTACAGCGTGGCAATCCAGAAATGGAACGCCGCGCTCAAGAAGTGATTAATGCCTGCCGATCCATGGGTGAACATAATCCAATTGTCTCGATTCATGATGTTGGCGCCGGTGGTCTCTCAAACGCATTTCCTGAATTAGCCGATGGCGCTAATTTAGGTGCGCAGTTCCAGCTTAGGAATATTCTGCTCGAGGAGAGCGGCATGAGTCCAGCTGAGATTTGGTGCAATGAATCTCAAGAACGGTATGTACTGGCAATTGCAGAAGACGATATTGACCTACTGAAGTCGCTTTGTGAGCGTGAGCGCTGTCCCTATGCCATTGTTGGGGTTGCAACAGATGAGCGACAGCTTCAGCTCAGCGATAGCAAACAATCTGATGATCCTGAGGCTGCTTTACCAATCGATATGCCGATGGAAGTCTTGCTGGGTAAACCACCCCGTATGCATCGCCAAGTGAAAACTGTTGAGCAGCATTTTTCCGACCTCAATCTCACCGACGCTAAGTTGGCTGACTGTATTGCCTGGGTTTTACAGCAACCTACGGTAGCGAGTAAATCCTTCTTAATTACGATCGGCGACCGAACGGTTGGCGGCTTAAATGCTCGCGATCCTTTTGTCGGTCCATGGCAAGTACCCGTGTCTGATTGTGCTGTCACTTTGATGGATTACCAGGGATACCGTGGCGAAGCCATGACCATGGGAGAGCGGACACCTGTAGCTGTCATCAATGCACCAGCGGCAGCTCGCATGGCAGTGGGTGAGGCGCTAACCAATCTATTGGCGGCAGATATTTCAGATCTTCATGGTGTCAAGTTATCCGCAAACTGGATGGCAGCTTGCGGCTCTCCTGGCGAAGATGTCAAACTGTATGAGTCAGTTAAAGCGATCGGAATGGAGCTTTGCCCAGCGCTCGGAATTTCTATTCCAGTTGGCAAAGATTCTCTATCTATGTCGACTGAGTGGCAGGATGGCTCAGATAGCAAAAAGGTAACTGCCCCGGTCTCACTAATCATCTCTGCTTTTTCGGCAGTGGCCGATGTTCGCAAAACTCTCACCCCATTACTATTGCTCAATGATTCTGATGGAAAGCCCATTGAGAGTGAATTGATTCTGATCGACCTCGGTAAAGGTCAAAATCGTATGGCTGGCAGCATTTTGGCTCAAGTCCTCAATCAGTCCGGTAATTTGACCCCCGATTTAGATCATCCTGAAGATGTAAAGTCTCTTGTAACAGCTCTCGGTATTTTGAAGCAGGACGGCAAAATCTTGGCCTTCCACGATCGTTCCGATGGCGGTCTATTTGCTTGCATATCAGAGATGGCTTTCGCAAGTCACTGCGGCGTTTCAATCAATGTCGATATGATTACCCTGGATCGCGATCACGAGCCTGATTACGGCGATGCGAAGAATTGGGCACAACAAATTGAAGGACGTCGCCATGAACAAACTTTGCGAGCTCTATTTAATGAAGAGTTAGGCGTTGTTATTCAGGTTCGCCGTGAGCAACGTGACGTAGTTTTCTCAACACTTCGCGATCATGGCCTAAGTGCGCATAGTCATGTGATTGCGACGCCAAATCACAATGGCAATATCGAGATTTGGCGTGACGCCAAAAAAATCTTCTCTGAACCTCGTCAAGTACTCCAAAAAATGTGGAGTAACACCAGCTATCAAATTGCCAGATTGCGTGATAACCCCGAGTGCGCTGACAGTGAGTTTCAGCGCTTAGATGATCTGACAGATCCAGGTATGTCCCCCAAACTGAGTTTTGATATTTCAGACAATGTTTCCGCACCATTCATTCAAAAAAATCTGAGGCCGAAGGTTGCTATATTGCGAGAGCAGGGCGTCAATTCCCATGTAGAAATGGCTTATGCAGTGCACTCAGCTGGTTTTGATAGCCATGATGTGCATATGTCTGACTTACTATCTGGAAAAGCGCAATTGGCAGACTTCCGCGGCCTGATTGCTTGCGGTGGCTTCAGTTACGGCGATGTATTAGGCGCCGGTGAGGGCTGGGCTAAAACCATCCTCTTTAATGCAGCTCTGCGAGATCAATTTTCGGCTTTCTTCGATCGTCAAGATAGCTTTGCGTTAGGCGTTTGCAATGGCTGTCAAATGATGAGTAATCTTTCGAGCATTATTCCCGGAGCGCAAGCGTGGCCTAAATTTACTCGCAATCAATCAGAGCAGTACGAGGCGCGCTTGGTAATGGCTGAGGTCATGCCATCACCAAGTATCTTTACTCAAGGCATGGCTGGCAGCCAACTACCGATTGCAATCGCCCATGGTGAAGGTTATGCAAACTTTAGCCAACAAGGGAATCTTGAAACGATTTTGAATCAAAATCTGGCCACGCTACGTTTTGTAGATCATTACGGTCAAGCTACCGAAACTTACCCTCTAAATCCGAATGGTTCCCCAGGTGGCTTAACGGGTGTAACGACTGCAGATGGTCGTTTTACGGTCATGATGCCGCATCCTGAGCGCGTATTTAGAGCTGTGCAAATGAGCTGGTGCCCGCCCAAGTGGCTGGATACACCGGACGGTGCAAGCCCTTGGCTTCGCTTGTTCCGCAATGCCCGACGCTGGGCCAACTAAGTTGTTGGCTATGGAACCCGTTACTTTCTCGGAGAGTGGCGGTATTCGCTATCTCCATTTTGGTAGCGAACTAATTCAAGGGGCAATGCGCATCCGCGATCCCGATGAGATTTATCTTGAATACAACCAGCAAATGATGGCTTGGCTCTTATTTCTTAAAACCAAACCGAAGATGCAGGTCGCTCAGCTTGGATTGGGTACGGGGGCATTGACTAAATTTACCTATCGTCACTGCCCATCTGTCATCAATACCGTTGTTGAGCTCAATCCGGCGGTGATTGTTGCTGCAAGAACGATGTTCAGCACTCCCGACGATGATCGTCGTTTGAAGACAATCCAAACTGATGCCAAAGTCTTTGTTGCTGATTCAAAGAATCATCAACAATTCGACGCACTTCAGGTTGATTTATATGATGCGATTTGTGATGGTCCAGCAGCAAGCTCATTAACGTTTTACCGTAACTGCTATCAAGCACTAAAAGCTCCCGGCATCATGACGGTGAACTTATTCTCGCGCCATCAGAGTTTCGATATCAATCTAAATAACATCTGCGAAGCATTTAATAACCGTGTTCTATTATTTCCTGAGTCACATGATTGCAATGTAGTTGCAATCGCCTTTAAAGGCCCGCCTTTAGAAGCCCAATGGCAAGATGTGAAGAAACGTGCTCAATTGTTAGAAGAGCAAACAGACTTACCAACACGTATCTGGGTAAAAGGACTAAGCCAGGCGAATGTACGACAAGAGGCTCATCTCAGAATATAAGTACTGAAATCTTGATAAAGAAAAAGGCGATCAATCGATCGCCTTTTGCATTGCAACTGTATTAAAGCTAGACAGTTACTGTATCAGCTACATCACTAAATGACTTCATCTTGTCAAAGTTCATATATTGATAAACCTCTTCCGCTTTACTGCTCAAATTCTGCACCTGCTCTAAATATTCTTTAGGGGTAGGGAGCTTGCCGAGTAATGCGGCAACAGCAGCCAATTCAGCGGAGGCTAGGTACACTCGTGTGTCGATACCAAGACGGTTTGGGAAGTTACGTGTTGAAGTAGAGACTGCAGTTGAGCCTTTACGAATTTGAGCTTGGTTACCCATGCAAAGAGAGCAACCTGGGCTTTCCATACGAGCACCGGTGCTGCCAAGCATGCCGTAATAACCTTCTTCCATCAGCGTCATCGCATCCATTTTGGTAGGAGGCGCTATCCATAAACGGGTAGGCATATCTTTCTTACCCTGAAGCACCTGGCCTGCCGCGCGGAAGTGACCAATATTAGTCATGCAAGAGCCGATAAATACCTCATCGATCTTGTCACCAGCAACTTCAGACAGGAACTTCACATCGTCTGGATCATTAGGGCAGGCCAAAATAGGCTCTTTAATTTCTTCAACGTTAATCTCAATGATCTCAGCGTAATCGGCATTCTCATCGGCTTTGAGCAACTGAGGATTAGCAATCCAGGCTTCCATGGCTTTAATGCGACGCGATAAAGTGCGCTTATCTTCATAGCCATTGGCGATCATCCACTTCATCAAAGTAATGTTCGAACGCATGTACTCAATGATGGGCTCTTTATTTAGGTGCACTGTGCACCCACCGGCTGAACGTTCCGCTGATGCATCGGATAATTCAAATGCCTGCTCAACTTTAAGGTCTGGCAATCCTTCGATTTCTAAGATGCGGCCTGAGAAAATATTTTTCTTACCTTGTTTTTCTACGGTCAGTAAACCACGCTTGATCGCGTACAAAGGAATCGCATTTACTAAATCGCGCAAAGTAATTCCAGGCTGCATCTTGCCTTTGAAGCGGACCAATACAGACTCAGGCATATCCAGAGGCATTACGCCAGTCGCAGCAGCAAAGGCCACTAAACCAGAACCAGCGGGGAAGGAGATGCCAATGGGGAAACGGGTATGGCTATCACCACCAGTGCCGCAGGTATCGGGTAGCAGCAAACGATTTAACCAGCTGTGAATCACGCCGTCACCTGGACGAAGAGAAACACCACCGCGGTTAGTCATGAAAGCAGGCAACTCATGCTGAGTGCGGATATCCACTGGCTTTGGGTAGGCCGATGTGTGACAGAAGCTTTGCATCACCAGGTCTGAAGAGAAGCCTAAGCAAGCCAAGTCTTTCAGCTCATCGCGTGTCATTGGGCCGGTGGTATCTTGAGAACCGACAGTAGTCATATGTGGCTCGCAATAAGTGCCGGGGCGAACGCCTTGACCCTCTGGTAAGCCACAAGCCCGACCAACCATCTTCTGGGCGAGAGTGAACCCTTTTTTGTTATCAGCAGGGCTGACTGGGAGACGGAACTCTGTTGAAGCAGGCAGGCCCAAGGCAGCACGTGCTTTTGCTGTCAAACCACGACCAATAATAAGGGGAATGCGACCGCCAGCACGAACCTCATCCAAAATTACTGGTGACTTGAGAGCAAAGCTGGTGATCTCCTGACCATCCTTAAATACCTTGCCGTCATAAGGACGTAATTCAATCACGTCACCCATTTGCATTTTGGAAACATCGAGCTCAATCGGTAACGCACCAGAATCTTCCATAGTATTGAAGAAGATTGGAGCGATGTTACCGCCCAAACAAACCCCACCAAAACGTTTGTTAGGTACGAATGGAATATCTTGACCAGTCCACCATAAAACCGAGTTGGTAGCAGACTTGCGTGATGATCCGGTACCGACTACATCGCCAACATAAGCAATGAGATTCCCTTTTTTCTGGAGCTCAGCAATTTGTTTCATCGGTCCACGAACACCAGGCTCATCTGGCTCAATGCCAGCTCGTGGATTCTTGAGCATCACCGTGGCATGCAGAGGAATATCAGGGCGGCTCCAAGCATCAGGCGCAGGAGAGAGGTCATCGGTATTGGTTTCGCCGGTTACCTTGAAGACGGTAAGCTTCATGCTCTCTGGCACTGCTGGTCGATTGGTAAACCATTCTGCATCGGCCCAACTTTTCATGACAGCTTTGGCATTCGCATTGCCTTTTTCAGCCAGTTCATGCACATCATTAAAGTAGTCAAACATCAAGAGGGTTTTCTTGAGAGCTTCTGCAGCGGTTACACCACACTCAGAATCAGACAATAAATCTACCAAGGGCTTAATGTTGTAGCCACCAAGCATGGTGCCCAGTAATTCAGTTGCTTTGATGCGCGAGATTAAGGGGGATTTTTCTGTACCCTTGGCAATGGCATCTAAGAATTCGGCTTTCACCATGGCAGCCTCATCCACACCTGCAGGCACACGATGGGTAATGAGCTCAACGAGTTCTGACTCAGTGCCTTTTACGGGGTTCTTTAATAACTCAACCAGCTTGGCAGTTTGGTCTTTAGTTAGGGGGAGGGCTGGAATCCCTTGGGCTGCACGTTCAGCAACTTGGGCGTTGTAGGCATCTAACATCGTATTTCCTATGAAATGAAGTGAACTATTGGAAAAGCCAGGCAGGATCGATCAAACTCGATACCTGAACACATTCATTGTAAATCCACATATGTGTCGTGAATATGGGTTTTACTACTGATTTTTTTGGGAAATTCACCAAAAAAAGGCTTAAATCACAGTCTCTTCTTTCAGCGCCCAAACGAGTGCTGCAACCCATCCCAATAATGACCAGCCTAAAAAGAGATTTAAGGCAAAAATAGCCCCAGTATTGGCACGGCGCTTGTTGAAGGCAATGGCAAAAGGCAGAAGGTAGAAGAGGGTGCCAATACTAAGCAGGATGGCAAAAAAGAGGCGCATAGCTGCTTACTTTTCACGAATCCAGGTCTGAGTTCTTCCAATTAAGGGTATGCCTAGGTAGGCGCGCAGATCCAGTTTATTGCCCTGCTCAAGTAATTTGATGTTTGCGCTATAGATTTCCCCATCGTCTGGATCCAGGATCTTTCCGCCGGAGTAGGCGTTATCGCCATCCTTTTTTAAACCAGTGAGTATTTCCATGCCCACTACGGGTTTGTCTTTGCGGTAGTCGCTACATTTGACGCAGGTTGGCAAACCGCTGGGATCCAAAATTTTGCTCACTTTGCCTACAAAAACACCATTTTGCTCATTGATCTGGACTAGTGCCGCCGGTTGATTGGTGTCGTCATCAAAGGTTTTCCAGAGTCCGACGATGGAGCCGGTATCTTGGGCTAGGGCTAATGAGTTCATCAAGATCAGTGCGCTAATGGCGAATAAGGCGCTTGCTTTGAATATAGCGTTTGGATCAGCAATGTTAAGGAGATTTTTCATGAATTTTAGGGTTCCCTTGGGGTGCATTTCTGTCATCTTAACCTGCTTAAAATCTCAACTTGCTCCTCAGCTATCGTTATAATTACTTTTTCCAACAGAGCTTAAGCGATGACTAAATACGTTTTTGTCACTGGTGGCGTGGTTTCTTCTCTAGGGAAAGGAATTGCAGCTGCCTCGCTTGCCGCGATTCTCGAATCCCGCGGCCTGAAAGTCACCCTCCTAAAATTAGACCCCTACATTAACGTTGATCCAGGCACCATGAGCCCGTTTCAGCATGGCGAAGTTTTCGTTACAGAAGATGGCGCGGAAACAGATCTGGATCTGGGTCACTATGAGCGCTTCGTGTCAGCAAAGATGCGTAAGAGCAATAATTTCACAACTGGTCAAATTTATGAATCCGTGATTCGTAAAGAGCGCCGCGGTGAGTACCTAGGTAAAACGGTTCAAGTCATTCCCCATATTACAAATGAAATTCAGGCCTTTGTAGAGCGTGGTGCCCTTGCTAGTCATGATGGAAAGGCCGATGTAGCAATTTGCGAGATCGGTGGGACTGTGGGTGATATCGAATCACTTCCGTTCTTGGAAGCTGCGAGACAGATGAGTTTACGTTTGCCGGCGCACAGTTGCGCTTTCGTCCACTTAACTCTAGTGCCTTATATCAGCAGCGCAGGCGAGTTAAAAACGAAACCGACTCAACACTCTGTACAAAAGTTACGTGAGATCGGCATCATGCCAACGGTGTTGTTATGTCGTGCGGATCGGCCCATACCCGAAGATGAGAGGGCGAAAATTTCACTCTTCTCTAACGTACGAGAAGAAGCCGTCATTTCTGTTTGGGATGTAGATACGATCTATAAGATTCCAGAGATGCTCCATGCACAAAAAATGGATGATTTAATCTGCCGCGAACTGGATATCCAGGCTAAACCTGCAGACCTTTCCGTGTGGGCCAACTTAGTTTATGAGATGGCTAACCCACAACACGAAGTGACGATTGGTATGGTTGGGAAGTACGTTGATCTAACTGAATCCTATAAGTCGTTGATAGAGGCCTTGCGTCACGCAGGTATCCACAATCACACTAAAGTCAATATTACCTATATCGACTCAGAGCAGATTGAGACCAATGGTGTTGACTGCCTCAGTAATTTAGATGCGATCCTGGTGCCTGGTGGTTTTGGTAAACGGGGTACCGAAGGGAAGATTGCGGCAATTCGTTATGCAAGAGAAAATCAAATCCCCTATTTGGGAATCTGTCTTGGTATGCAATTGGCTGTGATTGAGTTTGCACGTCATGTTGCCAATATCGAGCAAGCAAACAGTACCGAATTTGATCCTGATACCGACCATCCCGTTGTGGCTTTAATTACAGAATGGAAAGATCGTGAAGGTCGAGTTGAAAAACGCGGCAATGACTCTGATCTTGGCGGCACAATGCGCTTAGGTTCGCAACGCTGCCCAGTCCAACCCAATACCTTGGCTCATAAGATCTATGGAGCCGAAGTAAATGAACGACATCGTCATCGCTATGAGGTGAATAACGTTTACGTGCCACGCCTTGAAAAATCCGGCCTGATAATTTCCGCTAGAACACCAAGCGAGTCCTTGCCTGAAATGATGGAGCTGCCGCAAGCCATGCATCCATGGTTCTTTGGTGTGCAATTCCATCCAGAATTCACTTCAACGCCACGTGATGGGCACCCCCTATTTCTTGCCTATATTAAAGCCGCACTTGCTCACCACGATGCTTCGCAGAAGTTAGTAGCCTAATGCCACATCAGAATATCTAAGGACTTTTCATGAAACTCTGTGGATTTAATGTTGGTTTAGATCAGCGCTTCTTTTTAATTGCCGGCCCTTGTGTTATCGAGTCAGAACAATCTGCTTTGGATATTGCCGGTGAGTTAAAAGCGATCACGAGTTCACTCAATATTCCTTTTATCTATAAATCTTCTTTTGATAAAGCCAATCGTTCTTCTGGCACATCATTTCGTGGCCTGGGCATGGAGAAGGGGTTAGAAATTCTAGCCAAGGTGAAGCGCGAAATCGGCGTAGCAGTGCTAACTGACGTACACGACATTACCGAAATTGCTGAAGTGGCTAAAGTAGTGGATGTGCTCCAGACTCCAGCCTTCCTGTGCAGACAGACTGATTTCATTCGCGCTTGCGCTCAAAGCGGTAAGCCAGTCAACTTCAAGAAGGGTCAGTTCTTGTCCCCCTACGAGATGCTGAACGTGATTGAGAAAGCCAGAGCAGCCGCAAAGGAGGTTAACCTACCTGATCAGTTTATGGTTTGTGAACGCGGCGCTTCTTTTGGTTATAACAATTTAGTTTCTGATATGCGTAGCCTCGCTATCATGCGCGAAGCAAATGCCCCAGTGGTATTCGATGCAACCCACTCGGTTCAATTACCTGGCGGTCAAGGCAATAGCAGTGGCGGTCAACGAGAGTTTGTGCCCGTGCTTGCTAGAGCTGCGGTTGCTGTTGGCATCAGCGGCCTCTTTATGGAAACCCATCCCGATCCTGCTAAAGCACTTTCGGATGGCCCTAATGCCGTTCCCTTAAATCGCATGAAAGAGCTTCTGGAATCATTGGTTGCAATCGATACCGTGGTTAAAAAGGGCAATTCCTTTCTAGAAAATAGCTTTAAATAATTCACATTGTCTTTAGGAGATTTACATGAGCGCCATCGTTGACATCATCGGCAGGGAAGTTTTAGATTCACGCGGTAACCCCACCGTTGAGTGTGATGTACTGCTCGAATCTGGCGTGATGGGTCGCGCAGCAGTGCCTTCTGGCGCATCTACTGGATCACGTGAAGCAATTGAATTGCGTGATGGTGATAAAACGCGCTATTTAGGTAAAGGTGTTTTGAAAGCCGTTCAGAACATCAATATCGAAATTGCTGAATCGATTCTGGGCCTTGATGCTTCAGAGCAAGCTTTTCTAGATCACACCTTAATTCAATTGGATGGCACACCCAATAAGGCGCGCTTGGGTGCTAACGCTACTCTTGCGGTATCTATGGCCGTTGCGAGAGCAGCCGCCGAAGAAGCTGGCCTGCCTTTATATCGTTATTTTGGTGGCTCTGGCTCTATGCAGCTCCCAGTACCCATGATGAATATCGTGAATGGTGGTGCGCACGCCAACAACAGTCTAGATATTCAAGAATTCATGATCATGCCGGTTGGTGCGAAAAGTTTTAGAGAAGCCTTGCGCTGTGGTGCGGAGATCTTTCATGAACTCAAAAAAATCATCGGCGCCCAAGGCATGCCGACCTCGGTGGGCGATGAGGGCGGCTTTGCCCCAAACTTCAAAAGCAATCATGAATGTTTAAGTACGATTCTCAAAGCGATTGAAGGGGCTGGATATGAAGCTGGCAATGACGTTTTACTGGCCTTAGATTGTGCTGCTAGCGAGTTTTACAAGGATGGTAAATATCAATTGGCGGGTGAAGGTTTGCAGCTTTCCTCAAGCGAGTTCTCCGACTACCTTGGTCAGCTCGCCGATCAATTTCCGATCGTGTCGATCGAAGATGGTATGCATGAAAGCGATTGGGATGGATGGGCAGACATTACCCGCAAGCTTGGCAAAAAGATTCAACTGGTGGGCGATGATCTCTTTGTTACCAATACCAAAATTTTGCAGGAGGGGATCGATAAAGGTATTGCCAATTCCATTTTAATTAAGATCAATCAAATCGGCACTTTAACTGAAACCTTTGCTGCCATCGAAATGGCCAAGCGTGCCAATTACACGTCGGTCATCTCGCATCGCTCTGGCGAAACTGAAGATAGTACGATTGCGGATATTGCAGTTGGTACCAATGCTGGTCAGATTAAGACGGGATCACTTTCTCGCTCAGACCGCATCGCTAAATACAATCAATTACTCCGCATTGAAGAAGATTTAGGCGATGTTTCCAGCTATCCAGGTAAATCTGTTTTCTATAATCTCAAGCGATAGTTCAATAAGTCTCCTGATACGACCATGCGCATTATTGTTTATTCCATGTTGGTATTGCTTCTGGTAATTCAATATCCGCTATGGTTAGGTAAGGGTGGCTGGCTTAAGGTTTATGAGATGGAGAAGCAACTTCAACTCCAACAGGCTAAGAATGGCGCTTTAGCGCTGCGCAACGCTAAGCTTGCTGGCGATGTTGCCGACTTAAAAGATGGTACTCGGGCAATTGAAGAGCGTGCCCGTGTAGAACACGGCATGATCAAGGAAGGCGAGTTTTTTGTGCAAATTCTGCCAAAAGAGGCAGTTACACCAAATCAAGACTCGGCAGATGGCATAAAAGCTAGTAAAAGCAAATAGTCTTTAATGCCCGCTGGATGGTGGACGGGTAGCATCACTCAGAGAGCTAGTACTGAACACTTGGCGACAGTCAACGGCATCAAACTCGTATTGCTTACCGCAAAAATCACAAGCGGTTTCTACCTTGCCTTGTTCAGTCAAAATGCTCTCCACTTCATCCTCGCCCAACATTCTCAGAATATCTGCGACTTTAGTCCGAGAGCAGCGACAAGCAAACTGAATGGGTCTGCTCGGAAAGCTGCGTACGCCATAGTGCGATGACTCTTCTAAAAAAAGGCGACGTAGGATTGTTTCTGGGGGCAGTGTTAAAAGCTCCTCATCAGTAATGGTCTCACCGAGTGCCTGAATGCGGGTCCAGCCTTCTGACGCAGTATGGGGATCCAAATGAGCGTGACCACCAGAATCAGGTAAACGTTGCAAGAGTAGGCCGCCCACCTGAGAAGCATTGGAGGCCAACCAAATTCGGGTATCCAATTGTTCAGAATTTTGCATGTAGAGGCTAATGGCCTGCGATACGCTTTCAACTGGCCTTATTACTGCACCTTGATGGTCTTGCAAGGCCACAATGCCTTGATATGGGGGGTTGCCGGCTTGACGGTCAGCTGGATCAAGCGTAATGACCAATCGGCCACTGTTGCTGGCGTCTAGCATGTGAGCAAGGCTGGCATCATCTGGAATTTCAGAGGGATCTACGGACAGTTTGACCGTAGCACGCATGGATAGATCGGATTTGCATTCGACTACTAGCAAGGAGATTGGTCCAAGACTTTGGGCTTGAATAATGAGGGTTCCATCGAACTTGAGGCTAGCACTTAGCAGGGTGGCTGCAGCAACAAAATCACCCAATACCTTACGAACCGCAGGAGGATCATTGCGTCTCTCTAGAATGGCCTGCCAGGCAGTGCCAATCGAGACAATTTCACCCCGGACAGGGGCGCCATCACACATAAATACAAGAAGTTCATTCATACCCTAAAGTATCCACGTTTTTCAGAATTGTTCAGATTAAGCCTGACCTGAGATAATAGGGATTATGCAAATTCGTACACGTTTCGCCCCTAGTCCAACGGGCTTTATTCACTTGGGTAATCTTCGTAGCGCTCTATATCCTTGGGCTTTTGCTCGCCATCACCACGGTGACTTCATATTAAGAATTGAGGATACCGATGTAGAGAGGTCAACCCAAGAATCAGTCGATGTGATTCTCGAAGGTATGGCTTGGTTAGGTTTGGATATTGATGAAGGGCCAATCTACCAGATGCAGCGCATTGATCGTTATCGCGAAGTGATTAAGCAAATGCTCGATCGTGGTTTGGCTTATCCCTGTTATATGAGTGAGGACGAGCTCAATCGTTTGCGTGATCTGCAAATGGCAAATAAAGAGAAGCCCCGCTATAACGGCTTATGGCGTCCAGAGCCCGGCAAAACACTTCCCGCTATTCCACCCGATATTTCTCCAGTGATCCGGTTTAAAAATCCTATTGGGGGCTCCGTCATTTGGGAAGATGCCGTCAAAGGCAGAATTGAAATCAGCAATGATGAGCTAGATGATCTCGTAATCGCCAGACCGGATGGGACGCCAACCTATAATTTCTGTGTCGTTGTTGATGATCTTGATATGAAAATCACCCATGTAATACGAGGTGATGATCACGTGAATAACACGCCAAGGCAAATTAATATTCTCAAAGCGCTTGGCGCAAACCCACCGATCTACGCCCATCTACCGACCGTCTTAAATGACCAGGGCGAGAAAATGAGCAAACGCAGTGGCGCCATGAGTGTGCGCGATTACCAAAAAGAAGGCTATTTACCTGAAGCTATTTTGAACTACCTTGCTCGCTTAGGTTGGTCGCACGGTGACGCAGAGGTTTTCACTAAAGAGCAATTTGTCGCTTGGTTTGATCTTGCTAATCTTGGCAGATCTCCAGCCCAACATAATCCTGAAAAGTTACTTTGGCTTAATCATCACTATATTCAAGAGGCTGATCCAAAGTTATTAGCGGAGGCTGTCAGACCGTTCGCAGATGAACGTGGTATCGATATAGAGCAGGGTCCAAACTTTATTCAAGTGGTTTCCTTGTTAAAGGATAGAGCAAATACCTTAATTGAAATTGCAGAGGGTGCAAAACTGTTTTACTCGCCGGCACCTGAGCTAACAGCAGCTCAGATAGCCGAAAATATACCGAATGCGATTAAGCCCGTAATTCAAGACTTGATAGTGGCAATTGAACAAGCAGAGACTAGCAAGGAAGCTTATTCAGCCGCCTTCAAACAGGTGCTTGCAAAACACCAGTTAAAAATGCCGGCACTTGCCATGCCAGTGAGGTATGCCTTATTCGCCACTACCCAAACGCCTGCCATTGATTCGGTCTTGGTCGTTTTGGGTAAAGAAGAAAGCTTAAAACGCCTTGCTAAGGTTGCCAGCTAGGTAAATTGCCTCTCATGGACAAAATAGGATAAAATCTTGGATTGTTTTGATTGTCTTGTGGTTATTTTGCGAGATTTAGGGGGTATAGCTCAGCTGGGAGAGCGCTTGCATGGCATGCAAGAGGTCAGCGGTTCGATCCCGCTTATCTCCACCAATAAATCTGCGAGATAATCGTAGTGTTCCAGGTCCCCATCGTCTAGAGGCCTAGGACATCACCCTTTCACGGTGAGTACGGGGGTTCGAATCCCCCTGGGGACGCCAGATTTTCTGGTTGTAGCATAAGCTGTATTGGTATTACTTGATGTAATTTGGAGCGGTAGTTCAGTTGGTTAGAATATCTGCCTGTCACGCAGAGGGTCGCGGGTTCGAGTCCCGTCCGTTCCGCCAAATTCAATAAAAAAGCCCTTTTTAGAAGGGCTTTTTTACATTCCAATTCTGAGGAATTACTTTTTATTGTCTGTCGGCGAAGCGCTTAAATAATTAGAGCTATCAGTTGCGTTCGAACTAGCACTGTCTGAAGAGGCATTGGCTTTAGAGGAGCCTGTACCGCCTGATGTAACTGCATTGGATGGGCTTGTCTTGGCAGTGCTTGCTAAAGACGTTGTAGATGATGTTGAAGATTTACTTGTACCGCTTGAAGTGGTCGTTGAACCACTGGTTGAAGAGCTTGCAGAAGTAGCGCTCGTCTTACTAGCAGTCGAGCTAGTAGTGGCCGAAGCAGGCTTAGCCACTGAACTAGATACAGAAGAAGTGGTAGTTTTACTAGCGGCATTCAAGGCGGCTGTTTTTGCTGCTGCCTGTTGTTGGGCAAGTAAGGCAGCAGCAGCAGCCTTTTGGGCTGCAGTCTCTGTAACGGCTAATGCGCTGGAACCCATTGCTCCAATGGAAGCTACTAGTAATGCCGCAGATATAAATGAAATCGGTCTCATGATTGCTCCTAGTGCAAATTAGGCACTTCAAAATTGCCGCTTAGTCTTTCCAAGAGTATCAGAGTTTTGGCATGCACAGTACGAGCATCAAAAAGCTCATATTCCGCATCGCGAAATCGCAAAATTCCCTGGATGTTGTTTTTGCTCATTTTGGCTTGGTTATAAGCCTTAGTGGCTGACTCCAAACGCTCTTTTGCAGACTGGTATTGAAGATAAGTTTGATTAATCTCGGTTACGATTTTGGCCTTTGTTGCCATTAAGCTAACCTCAAGCTCAGCCTGACTGTTGGCAGCAGTGGTTACATCGGAATTCACCAGAAAACCATTACCCAGGGGGACGTTCAATAAAAAGCTAAAGGCTTGTTGAGTTCCATAGTTGATGCCGCTGGATGCATAAGAGGGGGTTTGGGTATAGTAAACGCCAGGTAAAAAATCAATATTTTTGCTTGCTTTGACTACCTCCAAATTGGCTGCTGCTGACTCAACAGCTGCCTGACCTGAAGCAATATCGGCTCGATTTTCTTGAGCGCGAGCAATTAAATCTTCCACTTTAAAGTTTTTTGCTTCTATATTTAAGGTGCCAACCGGCATGATCAGTTCGGAGCCTGTCTTGCCAACAAAATTGGCCATGCCATAGGAGTAGTACTTCAAATCGTTTGCAAGAACCTTTTGTGCAGCAATAAACTCTGCAGCCTGAGTAGATCCGCTAGCGCGATATTGATTTAGCGCATCGATAGCCTCTTGGTAGGACTGCCATAAGAGTTTGGTGCGTAGTGCGTCGATATAGTTAAATATCGCTTCAGTTTCAATTGCTTTGCCCTCCGTAATCATCTCAGCCAATTTGCGTTTGGCATCCGCTTGGGCTTGAGCCTCGCGTGCAGAGCGCTTTCCCCAGCCCTCTATTGTGACCATGGCGCCCAAAGTGTTGGAGGCGGGGTTGGTATAACCAGCATATGGAGCCTGGGTATACATACTGCCACGAGCATAGGTCAGAATCGGACTGAGATAGGGCATCCCAGCATCTTTAGCATTTGCGTCGGCAGAGGCAATATTCAGCCTGCGTATTTTGAGGTTGGCATTTTCTTCGTTTAGCTCGCTAAGGTAGTTGCCCAAACTGACGCTTCTATATTGGGTATTGCCTGCTTTGAAAGGGGGCAAGGACTGAGCATGGACCCCCGTTACAAAAAATGATGCGAATAGAAAGCTATAGATAGAGATAGAAATTTTTTTCATCTTCAATTAACTTCTAGAGCGATTCTTGATCACGAGATTAGGCGTGTCTACAGCAAGCCTATCAACGATCTTTTCTTTTTCAAGTGCCTGATTAATAAAATTATTGACCTCATTTGCGACCACTTCTCGTTCATTATCCACAGTGATCATGTGGTAAGAATTACCAAGCCAAATCATGCGGCAGGTTTCGGAGGAAATTCCTTTTAGGATCATTTCTGGATTCTTTGGCGATGCAGTTTCGTCATCAATTGCATGAATGATTAAAGTATCGGCCGTGATTGAACTGAGTTCTTTTTTAGTTGCCTTAATCAGCTCCAAGGACTGATAGAGGTGAACTGCTGGCAAGTGGGCAGCGCCAAGCTCGCTCACACTATTAGCCATGACCGCTTTTCGGATATGGCGTCTTAATTCAAGATTTTTGACGCCAAACGGCTCTCTTTCTTTGTAGTGCCAATTACGGATTCCCAACGCAAATACCAGGGCGAGGAAAGGGTGATACCAAGGCACAGCCCAACCATCGAATAAAAAAACGGGCGAGAGCGCAACTAGACTATGCACTTTGCTATTGCGAGCCGCAACCGCTAGGGCAAGTGTGGCGCCCATACTGAGCCCAACAACAGAAACAGAGTTATGCGATTGGGCAAGGTCAGTAATAAATTGGTCTACGCTATCGATCCACTCTTGATAGTTTGAAAGGCCTGTGTGTGCAGAGTAACCATGGATCTTGGGGACCGTATAGGTATGATTTGACTGTTTTAAGAGTCGGGGAATCGCCCCCATTTCCAGTTCTGATCCGCAGAGGCCTGGCAATAAAACTACCGCATGGCCTGAATTACCTTGATAGAATGTCTCGTATCGGTCTGTTTGCTCGGCTATGGATGTCATTGAGTCGAATTAGATGCCTTTTAATTAATTACGCCATTATTACTTATGCAGATTAAGAATTCGAAACGGTGGGCCCATTCCGGTATTCAAGCCTATTTTTTTGCAATATTCGGCGTTTTTGTCGCTTTTAGCATACGGTATAGCCTGCATGACTTCTTGCAGGGCAATATTCCAATGACCTTTTTTATCCTCAACACCATCATCATTGCCTTGTTTTATGGCTTCATCCCCAGCCTGTTGACGATTTTTCTTTCTGTACCAATTGCCTTTTTCTTCTTTGTGCCGCCATTTGATTCTTATGACATGCCAACGCCACAAGACGGCTTTGTTTTTATTTCTTATATTTTGATCGCGTTTATCGCCGTTGCGATTGTGGAATGGCTCCAGCGAGAGCGCTACAAGGCTGTTCTGATCTCTAAAGTGAGTGATAGTAACTTTCGCCTTTTGACTCAAGCCAGCCTCTCCCTCAAGAAAGCACGCGAGCTGGAAGTGCGCGATTAAAGGGGTTCAAACCTCGATATCTGGTAAATCTTGGCAAATTCCGGCTTCCTATGGGAGAATATCGTGATGAAGTCTTTACTAGCGATCCTGATTGGCATTTCTATGTCCATTGCAGCCCAAGCGGCTGGCTTTGGCTATGATCCCTTTGCTGGTAAATCGCCGACTTCTGCCGGAGGTAGCACCAGCCGTCCTTCGGGGCCTGCAAGTCAGCCTGTAAAACCTGCCCCCACAGCCCCAGTTTCTCCTGGAGCTCAACCTGTGAAATCAAAGCAGGGACCTGCTATTCCGGCTACTCCAGCTGCAAAAAATTAATTCGTTTTAACGCTTGTTTTGCTTTGCTGTGTTTTAGGTGCTTTGTTGGCGCTGAGATATAAAGGCTCTACTGCGGGTATCAATGCGTTTAATTGTTCAATTCTGGTTTCGCCAGATGGATGGGTAGATAAAAACTCTGGTGGATTTTTGCCCTGAGTAGCTTTGAGCATTTTCTCCCATACGGTAATAGCAGCATGTGGGTCATATCCTGCCCGCGCTGCTAATTCAAGTCCGATCGCGTCTGCCTCGGACTCATTTTGCCTTGAATTAGGCAGTACCAAGGCATATTGCGCGAGCTGATTTGCTGCATTGATCCCTGTGGCGTAATTTGCGCCTGCGACCGCAAGAGCGACGTTAGTTAGTGCACTTTGCGTCATTGCCTCAGACATGCGTTCTCGACCATGCTCACGAAGAGCATGCGCCATCTCATGTCCCATGATGGCTGCTATTTCAGCATCATTTAAATTAAGCTGTTCAATGATGCCCGTGTAGAAGGTAATTTTTCCGCCTGGCGCGCAGCTTGCGTTGAGGGTGGGGGATTGAATCAAACTCAGCTGCCAATCCCATGTTCGGGTGTCATCCCGAAATACTACTGTTTGGGGAATTAACCTATCAGCAACATTTTTTAGGCGATCGTAGGTTGGGCCTGAAGTAATCAAGGCATTCTTTTGCTTGGCTTTTTTATTCTGCTCCTCGAAGTCGGCGGCCGACAATTTATTGACATCAGCAGAAGAGACCACCATGAATTGTGAGCGATTAATTCCTACTGCGCCTGGTCTAGTTGTATTGGCGCATGCCATTAGACATGTAATAAAAATGAGGCTTATAAAAAGCCTCATGAGAGATTGCCTTAATTGCATCTACTACGAATTATTTCTTGGATTGGGTAATTGAAGCAACCATAGCATCGGTATAAACAACTTTAACTTGTTCGCCCACATTGACATCATTGAGCAAAGCTGGATTCGTAACGCTCACTGTGGTTACTTTCCCACTTGGCCCTTTTACCGACACGAGTTTGTTTTCACGATCTACTGCAACAATGTCAGCAATGATAGTGGTTTTATTGGTCAGCCTCTCAGAGGGCTTGTCGCCACTAGTTTGTGACATGGTGGTGGTTTCTACTTTGCTGCGAACGCCATCACTTTTTGTTTTAATTAAATCAATGGCAACGCCTAATTCATAGGTCATACTCAGGTGATCGCCTTTCTTGATCTGATCAAAGTTCTTGATATCAGGGCCCGCTACAAACTTTGAAACTCCATCTTTATTTTTAAATGTGATCGTTCTGCTTTTGGAATTAACGCCAATGACATCACCTTCAAATAATTGATAATGGTTTTGGGTCACAGCCGCATCGATCTCCATAGGCTTGTCAGCAGGGGCAGGGGGCTGACTAAATGCCAAGGACGTAAAAAGACATGTCGATGCCAATAAGAGGGTAAGTGGGTGTTGATCGGCTTTCATAAAATTCCTTATGGGAAACATGTAGATATATTTAGATCTTAGCGCATTTCAGTCCCGACCTTTTTAAGTGGAATGGCTTTATTTGATAAGATCAGGACTACTCTAACGCCTATTTTTAAAGGTTCTTATGATCCGCTTTGCCGCTAATCTCACCATGCTGTTTACTGAATTTCCTTTTATTGAGCGGTTTGAGCAAGCTTCAAAAGCAGGATTTAAGGCCGTTGAGTTCCTGTTTCCCTATGGCATACCTGCAGAGGAAATTAAGGCGAAGCTGGATCAATACCATTTAAAACTGGTACTCCATAACTTACCCGCTGGTAATTGGGATGGTGGGGAGAGAGGTATTGCTTGTTTACCTGATCGCATCGAGGAATTTAAGACTGGGGTTGCCGAGGCTATTCGCTATGCCGGGATTTTGGGCGTGGAGCAGTTAAATTGCCTTGCTGGTAAAGTCCCTGCTGGTGTTGACCACAGCCTGCTACATCAAACTTTTGTTAGCAATCTTCGTTACGCAGCTGCTGAGCTCAAAAAGCATCACCTCAAATTACTCGTTGAGCCAATCAATCAATACGATATCCCTGGCTTTTACTTGTGCAGCACTCAGCAAGCCATCAGCATTTTGGATGAGGTAGGCGCAGATAATCTTTTCCTTCAATACGATATTTATCATGCTCAACGCATGGAAGGGGAGTTAGCTAATACCATCACAAAATACTTTCATCGCATTGCACACATGCAATTAGCAGATAACCCTGGGCGAAATGAGCCTGGAACCGGTGAAATTAACTACCCTTATTTATTTCGTTTTCTTGAAAAAATCGGATACACAGGTTGGGTTGGTTGCGAATATAAGCCAGCCAGTGACACCTTAAGCGGTCTGAGCTGGATGACTGAACAGTTGAAGTAGTTTTATCCCTTCATAACCTGTTGCAGTGCACTATAGATATTCCAGTTATTTACTAGGTGTTTTCGCTAGGCATTGACCTAAATCAATAAATAAACCAGTACAAATCATATTTAATAGAACTGCAGTGGGGATTAAACCCCTGCAGTACTGAGTATGAATAATAAAAACTAGGCACATTGCCTCTGGGACAAATTTATTTAAAGGGTTGTTTATATGAAAATTTATCAAGCGATTAATAAGGTGCCAGGCGGATTGATGGTCGTACCATTGTTTATCGGTATGCTCCTGAATACGTTTGCACCAAATGCCATGAAGATTGGCGGCTTCACTCAAGCGCTGACCAATCAAGGTTATCCAACCTTTTTAGCGATGTACCTCTTTACTGTTGGTACCAAAATGACTTTAAACGCAGCGCCAACCATGCTCAAGCGTGGCTTTGGCATCTTGTTTGCAAAAGTTGGTATTGCCATCGCAGTAGCACTCAGTATTGCCCACTTCTTTAATGGCGACATCATTGGCCTAACAACTCTAGCCGTATTAGCAGCCATGAATGATACAAATGGGGGCATGTTCCTTGCCCTTACTAGTACCTTTGGAAACAAAGAAGATGCTGGAACCTATGTGCCACAAAGTATCGAAACAGGACCATTCCTTACCATGTTGGTTCTCGTTGGCGCAGGCTTAGCTGTGATTCCTTGGTTAACCATGTTCTCCGTTATTGCACCAATTATTGCTGGTGCGATCCTCGGCAATCTTGACTCAGATTTACGTGATTTCTTCGGCAAGCATGAGCCAATCATCATTCCTTTTATGGCCTTCACACTAGGTCAGGGCATCAATCTTTCAGCAGTAACCACAGCTGGCATTCCTGGAATTTTGTTAGGTTTGTCTGTATTAGTGATTACGGGGATTGTTTGCATCCTAGCTGATCGATTACTCGGTGGCTCTGGAGTTGCTGGTGCGGCTGCGTCAAGTACCGCAGGTAACGCAACTGGTACGCCTCAAGCCGTTGCTCTAGCCGACCCCACATTTGCTGCGATTGCTCCAATTGCAACCATCCAAGTGGCAGCATCTGTCATTGTTACAGCCGTCTTGACGCCGATTTTGACAGCATTCATCTATCGCCAAAACAAAAAGAAAGCCGAATCTCAATAAGTCCATCTTACCTGGTGATTCATGGGCGCAAGACTAACCATCTTGCGCTTTTTTCATGCGCTTATTTGGTCTATGGCACTAGAATAATGGGTCTTGAGCAGATTTTTTCTCCACAATTTATAAGAGGTTTTTAGAAATGAGTAATACATTAAAGTTGGGCTTTGTTGGTTTGGGCATCATGGGTGCGCCTATGGCTGGACACTTAATTAAAGCTGGGCATGAGGTATTTGTATGCACTAGAAGCAAGGTACCAGCAGACATTGCTCAATCCAATGCAACTCAATGCAAAACTCCGGCTGAAGTTGCTCAACATGCCGATATTATTTTTACGATGGTACCTGACACACCAGATGTAGAAAAAGTATTGTTTGGTGATCACGGTATTGCTTCTGGCTTGTCTAAAGGCAAGGTTGTTGTAGACATGAGCTCAATCTCTCCAATTCAGACTAAAGAATTCGCTAAGAAGATCAATGCGCTTGGCTGTGACTATTTAGATGCACCTGTTTCCGGTGGCGAGCTTGGCGCTAAAAATGCAACCCTGTCCATCATGGTGGGTGGCGACGAAGCTGTATTTGAACGCATCAAGCCCGTTTTTGAACTCATGGGTAAAAATATTAATCTGGTTGGCGGGAATGGCGATGGCCAAACTGCTAAAGTCGCCAATCAAATTATTGTTGCCCTGAATATTGAGGCCGTTGGTGAGGCGCTCTTGTTTGCAGCAAAAGCAGGTGCTGATCCAGCTAAGGTTCGCCAAGCTCTGATGGGTGGTTTTGCTAGCTCCAAAATTTTGGAAGTCCATGGCGAACGTATGGTTAAGAGAACCTTTGATCCTGGCTTTCGCATTGAGCTCCATCAAAAGGATTTGAATTTAGCCCTCAATAGCGCTAAAGAGTTAGGTGTTTCTTTGCCAAATACCGCTACCGCTCAAGCCTTGTTTAATTCCTGCGCAGCCTATGGCGGAAAAGCTTGGGATCACTCTGCAATGGTGAAGGCCTTAGAAAAACTGGCTAACTTTGAAATCGGTCAAAAAGCGTAATGGTTTGTTTACTAGATAAGTGATGCCATCTACTCTCGTTGTGTATTTGCATGGCTTTCGCTCATCACCCAGATCGAGTAAGGCCGTTATGACAGGGCAGGGGATTGAAGTCATCTCATCCCCTGAACACCCCTATGAGTGGTACTGTCCTCAATTACTAGCCTCACCAAAACTCAGCATGGAGATGGTGACCCAGCATATTGATGACAGTAGTGCAGACCGATTGGTCATTATTGGTTCATCCTTAGGGGGCTTTTATGCCAATTATCTGGCTGAGAAATACCAAGCGAAAGCAGTTGTCCTGAATCCTGCAGTCTATGCCCCCAGAGAGCTGGCTCCCCATGTCGGAATGATGACAGCCTACGATAGTGATGAGCCATTTGATTTTCGGCCTGAATATATTGATGAGTTGAAAGCTCTGCAAGTAGCTCAGATTACTCGACCAGATCGATATTTTTTAATTGCAGCGAAGGGCGATGAGCTTTTGGATTGGCGAGAAATGGTCAATTTTTATCCCGGTGCTAGCCAATTAGTTCTTGAGGGTAGCGATCATGGCATCTCCGAATACGCAGAGTATTTGCCTGAAGTGATTCGGTTTATTGCAGCATAAACTTTCTCCAGGCAGTTTTATTGCTTAGGTCATGATTCTTCGGTAAGATGAATCAAACGACAGATGGCTAATACGCCATGGTCTAGAAAGGAGAGGTTGTGCTGAGCATTTTGAAATTAGATGCTGGGGGTATCCCTCAGTGCTGGGTCAATGCAGAAGAAGCTACCAAGCATTACGCTGATAACAGCGTGCTTTGGACTCTCGGTGACCCCATTCTCAAAATGCGCGGTGGCATCTCTCGCGCAACTGGGCTTCAATCCGTTATTGAATTGCACTCCATTATTGCCGTCAAAGGTTCTGCCAAAATCAACCTTTTTGACGTTATTCCCGGCATTACTAAACGCAAGTTATTTCGTCGAGACAGGGGTTTATGTGCCTACTGTGGTGAGCGCATTCATGAGGGGGATGCTGAAGCTGAGCACATTGTCCCCAATAGTCGTGGCGGCAAATATTCCTGGATGAACCTCGTCATCTCTTGCAGACCATGTAATCAAAAGAAGGGGAATCGCACCCCGGAAAATGCGGGGATGAGCTTACTTTATGCCCCATATATGCCAAGCCTGTATGAGGACATGATTCTGAAGGGCCGCAATATTCTTGCGGATCAAATGGATTTTTTGGCAGCAAACTTACCTAAAAATAGCCGCTTACTTGAAAGCCTTGAAAGTCCGGGCATCCACTGGGATTAAGATCCCTTAAGATCTTAGGTGTTTTGATTGTTGCTGCGATCTACCAGAGCACCCATCATCGAGTAGAGGGCTGCACCAGAGGTAGATACTGCAAATAAACCAGTGAATGCGATAAAAATGGGGAGTATTTCCCATTTATGACTCAAATGATAACTTCCGTATCCGACGGTGGTGTACATCTCACCAGCAAAGAAGAAGGTTTTAGCGCTATCTGGAAGCACCTCAAAAACCAAGCAAATATAAGTCCAGGTCATTATTTGTAATAAGTGGCTTAAAACAATCAGCATGACCGCTACAAAATAAGCCACGAAATTTCCCCCGTAAATATGGCGACTCTTCATTTTTTTATCGAGAGTATGAAATAAGGCAGCTATGGCTAAGACAATGAAACTATGAATAGCTAGTGTCAGAGCAGTAGCAAGAGCAATAATCCAGATGTCGCTGTTGCCTGATTCTTGTACGACTTGGGTATAGATTGTTTTAAAGCTATCCAAGGAGTGGAGTATTTCAATATTCATAGAGATTAATCTTGTTTGACATAATAATGATTATACGCAAATTAAAGGGATGATCAATTAGCACGATATGGCTTAGGGCCGCCTGGATATGGCTCTTTGTAGAGCTTTTGCCAACGTGATGACAAACCTTCCACAATCCATGGATGATCATATTGGACAGCCATATCAATGGCGCTGTAGCCCAAAGAATTACGTAGCTTTAAATCGGCACCTTGATCGAGCAGGTACTTAACAACATATTCATTGCCAGACATAGCCGCCATCATTAAGGGTGTACTACCATTAGGGCTGGTGGTATTCACTTCAGCCCCGTGCTGCACAAGGTATTTGGCCACTTCAAGCTGACCTTTTGAGCAGGCATACATCAAGGGATTCCAGCCGCTTTTATTGACATCAGCCTTACTTTTCTCAACCAGCGCCTTCACCATTTCAAGATCGCCATCAATTGACGCCATCATTAGCGGTGTTTCTCCATTGGAATTGGGCTTGTTTACCTCAATACTCGCGTTTGATAGCAAATAATCAAAGACTTTTAGGGACTTATCCTTAACCGCCAAGACCAACATGGGTTCGCCTTTAGGGTCTACAGTATTGACGCTAACACCAGCGTTAACAAGGGACTTCACCTCAGAAATGTCATCAAACTTGGCTGCTTTAGTGAAATCGGTAATCTGGGATGGTGTTTGAGCTCTTGCAAGCCCAAATAATGAAAAGGCGATATAAATAATGAAGATAAAAAATCTAAAGTAATTTTTCAAGAATATTCTCTATCTATCTGAAAACATTCAAAGAAATTATCAGAAGTTTGTTTGGCCAATTGATCAACAGAAACACCCTTTAAATCAGCCACAAACTCACCAACGTGGGCAACCCATGCAGGCTCATTGGTTTTTCCACGATATGGAGTTGGGGCTAGATATGGTGAATCCGTCTCAATCAATAATTTATCAAGGGGTACTTGACGACAAGTCTCTTGTAGATCCTTTGCGCTTTTAAAAGTCACAATGCCTGAAAAAGAGATAAAAAAGCCCATTTTTATAGCTGCTTGAGCTACTTCCAGGCTCTCTGTAAAGCAGTGCATTACCCCGCCAATCTGACTAGCGCCCTCCTCTTCAAGAATTCTGAGAGTGTCTTCAGAGGCAGAGCGAGTATGAATGATGAGTGGGCGTCTAGAGGCAATAGCGGCCCGTATATGGGTTCTAAAACGTTCACGCTGCCATTCCATTGACTCATAGCTCCGGTCGCCCATTCGGTAGTAATCTAGGCCAGTTTCGCCGATGGCAACAATCTTAGGATGCTTGGCAGTCTCGACTAAAAATTCAAAACTAGGCTCTGGAGTGTCCTCATAGTCTGGATGAACCCCAACCGAAGCATAGAGATGAGGATAGTCTTCAGCCAGCTTAAGTACCTTGGGAAAGTCAGGCAGGTCGACTGAAACACATAAGGCATGCTTCACATAGGCTTTTTCCATGTTTCCCAGAACCTCAGGCAATCTAGACTGAAACTCAGGAAAATCGAGATGGCAATGTGAGTCTATAAACATGGGTTTGAATTTTAATCTTCAAAGATCTGCTGGTAGTTAGAAAGCAAAGCTTCTAGCTGAATCCGATTTGCTAGAGGGTGGTTTTCATGACGACGGGTAATTGTTAAGAGTTTCCAAAAGCGAAGCAATTTATCCAGGCGGGCCTGTTTACTGAGGGTGAGAAGCTGCGTTTGATGCTTGGGAAAATAGCGCGCATTGCCTCCTTCCACCACTGCTAATAAATCGGCAACCCAACGTTGCGCTGAGGTGAGCAAGGGGCCCATTTGTGATTTATGAATTTTTTCAGCGATTTCTAAAGAATGAATGCGTCCCCCTTGCGATAAACCCTGTAGCAAAACTCTCGATGCCTGAATAGAAATAGAGAGCTCATCCTTATCGTCTTGATGATGTCTGGCCAGCAAGGAGTTCAATACAGAGAATGGCGCACCACCCTGCTCGTCATAGATTGATTCGAGCTCATCTTCATTTAACTTAGCACCAGTAGCCAAAGGTACTTGAACTCTTAACCAAGCCAAACCAGTCTCGCGATCTGGTCTTGGGGCAGCGATCAAGCGACAACGAGAGCGGATAGTGGGAAGCACCCTTTCTAGGCGATCAGCGAGCAGCAGAAAAATCGTCTGAGCAGGCGGCTCTTCCAAAGACTTGAGTAAGGTGTTAGCAGAGTCTGGTCGAAGGGACTCTAATGGATAAATCAAGATCACTCGATTGCCACCCCTGTGCGCTCCGATGGAGAGCCCTTCGATTGCCTTACGCGTATTTTCAATCGTGACATTTTTCTTTGCTTTTTTATCTGACGCTTCATCATCATCAGCACTAGCTATTTTTTTCTTTGGCGCCTCTGCATCAAAATCAAAATCACCTTTAGGCAATCTTTTCAGATGTGTTTCGGGCACTAAGGCGATAAAGTCAGGGTGATTACCAGAATCAAACCAATGGCACGCCTCGCAGCTATTGCAGGGTTTTGTGCTTAAGGTGGATTCACAAAGTAGTGCCTTTGCTAACTCAATCGCTAACTCAAACTTCCCAATACCGGGTTGACCATGAAATAAAACCGCATGCGGAAAATGATTTAAATCCACACTACCCCATAGTGGCTCGAGCCAAGGTGGGATATTAGGTCTTGTTACATCCGATTTAGATGATGAATTAAGCATGAACTAGATTGGTAAAGAGAGCAGCTCGAGGCCCTGCCAAATCACATCCTGAGTTTGAGTTGCATCAACAATGTGAAAACGATTCATATCTGCTTTAGCACGACGCAGATACTCTTGACGAACACGCTCAAAGAAATCAAGGTCCATTTGCTCAAATTTATCAGGTGTGCGCACTTTAGAGCGACGCGCCTCAGCAATCGATCCTGGTAGATCAAACAAGATGGTGAGATTGGGCTGCAAAATGGTTTGATTTTGTTTACCTTGTACCCACTGCTCAAGCGCATTTAATTTATCAATACTTAGACCTCGCCCTCCGCCTTGATAGGCAAAGCTAGCATCCGTGAAACGATCGGAGATCACAATCTTTCCGGCCAACAAAGCTGGCTCAATGATTTGAACTAAGTGCTCGCGCCGCGCCGCAAACATCAGCAAAGCTTCAGTCTCCAAATTCATTGGAGCATTCAGAAGCAACTGGCGTAATTGTTCGCCTAGTTCAGTTCCACCAGGCTCCCTAGTCAGTACAATTTTGCGCTCAGGAAAACGTTGTTTCAGAAGATTGGCAAAGGCATCAATATGCGTACTCTTCCCTGCCCCATCGATACCTTCGAAGCTAATGAAATATCCTGGATAAGAGGCAGTAGTCATATCAATTAATGTGGCGAGTTTTGCAATGATTTTTTGCGTTGATATTGATCAACCGCTGCCTCATGTTCAGAGAGCGTCGCAGAGAAATGGCTACTGCCATCCCCTTTCGCCACGAAGAAAAGTGCCTTGCTATTGGAAGGTGTAACGGCTGCCAGCAAAGACTCCTTGCTTGGCATCGAAATCGGCGTAGGGGGTAGACCTTTGTGCATATAGGTATTGTAGGGACTGTTTCGGGTCAGGTCGGTTTTACGCAGATTGCCATCAAATTTAGGGCCAATCCCGTAAATCACCGATGGGTCCGTCTGCAGTTTCATTCCTAGCTTGAGGCGGTTTAAAAATACTGCAGCAATTAAATTGCGATCACTAGCCCTGCCGGTCTCTTTCTCAATAATCGAAGCCAATATGAGGAGCTCATAAGGCGTCTTCAGTGGGCTACTTGCAGTCTTTTCGGACCAAGCGGATAAAAGCTGTTTTTGCATTGCTTGTGCTGCTCGCTGATAAATCATGAGATCCATTTCATCTGGATCGAACACATAGGTATCGGGAAAAAATGCCCCCTCCAAACTTGGGTAAGTTAAATGCAATTGAGCGAGCAACTCTCTAGAACTCATTGACCGGGTTTGATGATTCAAAGCAGGATGCGCATCGATTAATGCCCTCACCTGCCAAATAGTCATGCCTGGGATAATTGAAACGCTCTCACGCACCCGATCGCCCCTAGCCATTTGTAACAAAATCTTTCCAAGTCCGGCATCTAGAGGAAAAAGATAGGTGCCCGGTTTGAGCCTTGAGCCGACAAATAGTGCTCGGGCACTGATGTGAAACGCCACAGGATTGACGGCAAGACCCTGATCTTGCATTTGCATCGCAATGGAATTGAGCCCAGATTTGGGTTGAATTTTGACTTTATAGCCTGAACCATCTGAAAAATTTGGATTTGCCGGAACAACAGTAATGAGGAATATCGCGGCATAAAAAAGGACTAATAAACCAATCAATGTGCCAAACAACCAGAACACCCATGTTGGTTGCTTTTTAAGGTTTAATAAATTCATTTTCTGAAATTTTTGACTCATCACGCTATGATAAAAGCGTGAACCCTATTTCAACTACAAAAACAGACAACTCAGCTCTCTGGGAGAGCACCCCCTTATCCGATTGGGGCCTTATTCTGGTCGAGGGACCTGATTCAGAGCAATTCCTGCAAAACCAGCTCACCAATTCCGTTCAAGGCTTAGAGTCGGCCAAAGGCAGTCAAGTTGCTCATGGCAGTGCTCAAGTTCGTTTGGTGGGCTACTGTAGCCCCAAAGGCCGCTTATTGGCCAGCGCATGGTTACTCTTGCAGGCAAATACAGAGGGCGGAGAGGAAATTAAGCGGTATTGGCTATTGATCTCCAGAGATATTGCGGCAAGTACCGCAAAGCGACTGAGCATGTATGTGTTGCGATCTAGACTGACTGTTAAAGATGTTTCGGATAGCTGGGAGGTAGAGAGTCACCTAATATGCGATGCTAAAACACCATACCAAGGTAATCCTGATGAAATTTCCCTGCAACTACCTTCGGTTACAGTAGATGGAGATATTTTTGAGCGCATTATTTCTGCCCGACCAAAACAGCCCGATCTCAATACCCATAAGCAAAGCAAAAATTTAGAACTCTGGAATGATCTGGAGGTATTAAGTGGCATACCCAGAATTGTGATGGCAACCCAAGAGCAGTTTGTGCCTCAAATGATCAATTTTGAATCTGTTGCAGGTATCGATTTCAAAAAGGGTTGTTATCCAGGACAAGAAATCGTAGCGAGGAGCCAATATCGGGGCGCAATCAAGAGACGTCTTCATTTAGCTCGGCTTCTAGATCACGATCTAGACACTGTCGCCTATGCCCCTGGCACAGAAGTTTTTCAATCTCAAGACCCAAACCAACCAGCCGGTATGGTTGTGCTTTCTGCAAAAAACCCATTTGCACCCTCCAGGATTGATCTGCAAATAGAGATAAAGCTAGAGGCGCTCGAAAATGGGGATATCCATTTGGGAAGTATCGATGGGCCTGTGTTAAAAATAGACTCGTTGCCTTACCCTTTGATCGAAATCTAATCCTTTTAGCTTGCGTATATGTGCCTAATCCTCTTTGCCTGGAAGTCGCATCCAGACTACCCTTTGGTGGTCGCTGCAAATCGTGATGAGTTTTATGAGCGCGATACCCAAGCGATGCATTGGTGGCCGGAGCATCCGGAGGTCTTGGCAGGCAGGGATAAAGCCGATGTGCTTGGCAGCCCAGGAACATGGTTAGGTTTTGCCAAAACTGGTCGTTTTGCTGCCTTAACCAATGTCAGAGCCCCCAGTGAAAAAAGACCGGATACGCGAACCCGTGGCGAACTATCCCTGATGTATTTAGCGGGCAAGGATCGCCCTCAGGAATTTATCCAGACTCATGGGAAACGCTTTGACCAATACAACGGCTTTAATCTCCTCATGGCTGATTTCAGCAATCCTGAAAACGCTGAGATGCACTGGGTTAGCAATCGTCTCATGATGGGTCAACAAATTCGTCCGCGGAAGGTGTTTCCTGAAAACCCTCTAAGCCCGGGAGTCTACGGGCTCTCCAATGCCATGCTGGATACACCATGGCCTAAAGTCAATCACCGGATAGCGGCATTTGCTCAAACATTGGCGATGGATCATGGTGGACTCAAAAACGCTGATCAGTATTTGCGCTTATTGGCTGACACTCATGAGGCCAATGACCATGAATTGCCTTCTACTGGCGTGAGTAAGGATTGGGAAAAAGCCCTCTCACCTGCTTTTATCAAAACCTCTTCCTATGGCACGCGATCCAGTACGCTTTTAAGGGTTCGCAAAGACGGTGCTTTTGAAATGGTGGAGCGCCGCTTTGATGCCAATGGAACGATTGGTCATGATGTCATCACGGGCGCACTAAGCAACACATCCGGCTCCAATTTGTCGGTATAAATCGAGCCTATTCCCAACGAAGATCGTCGTTAATCACGCGCTCTCCTGCAGCATTGCGTGATGGTAAGCGCTTTAGGTACTTAAAGGTGCCTGTTGCCATACAGCAGGTCTCACCCAGATCGTTATAAAGCTTGGCTTCGCAAAAAGCCATCGTGGCAGTATTACGAACAGTCTCCGCTTTCACACGTAAGATGCCGTTCGCTGCTTGCATAAAGTTATTCTTTAATTCAATCGTAACCACACTACGATCGGCAGGATCAGCTGAGCGTGCAGCGACAGCCATTGCAACATCCATTAGTGTCAATAAAACACCGCCGTGCGCGACCTCCCAAGTATTCTTGTGCTCTGGCTTGAGCGCGAGTAGGATTTCGCCTTTGCCCATTTCTGCACTGATACAACGAACACCCAATAGCTTTAAAAAAGGGACGTTTAACTCCTCACCTAAATTAGCTAGTTGAGAGGAGGTTTGAGTTTGTAATGGCGATGTCATAGAGCTAATTTTAAGCCTATTGCTACCCGTTTTTATAGAGGCAACCCAGTTTCTAGAAACCCCATAGAATAGTAAAACTATGGCATTTTTACTGCAAGGCGATGATGTTCTGCATCAAGTCAATCCCACCCCCTTACCCGATCCATATTGGGTTGCTTTTTCGCCTTCTGCAGCTAAGCTGATCCAGATTCCTTTGGGGCTGACTCAACTCCCAGCCGATCCAAAATGGCTTGAAGTGCTTGCTGGAAACCGACTAGATTTAGAGTACAAAGCATTCCACCATCCTATTGCTACTGCCTATAGTGGTCACCAATTTGGCATTTGGGCTGGGCAGTTGGGTGATGGGAGAGCCATTTTGCTTGGTGAAATCAATGGCCAGGAGCTGCAGCTCAAAGGCGCCGGCAAAACACGCTATTCCCGAATGGGGGATGGACGAGCAGTACTGCGCTCCTCAATCAGAGAATTTCTCTGTAGCGAAGCAATGCATGGCTTGGGCATTCCAAGCAGTCGTGCACTTGCTGTGGTGGGTTCTAACCAAGCAGTCCGAAGAGAAACCATCGAAACTGCTGCGGTGTGCTCTCGGCTTGCCCCTAGCTTTATACGTATAGGACATTTCGAGCATTACGCTGCACTACAAAAAGTAGAACGATTGCAGGAATTAGCCGATTATTTAATCGATCATTTTTATCCAGCATGCCGAGTTAATGAAGATCCCTATCTTGAGCTATTTAAGGCTATCTCCGCAAGAAGCGCCGATCTCGTAGCGCAATGGCAAGCTGTCGGCTTCTGCCATGGCGTATTGAATACAGACAATATCAGCGCCTTGGGTCTGACGATTGATTACGGACCGTTTGGTTTTATGGATCAATTTCAAATCGATCATATTTGTAACCATAGCGATACCAGTGGGCGCTATGCGTATCATCGCCAACCCCAAATCATGCATTGGAATATGGCGTGTTTAGCCAGTGCGATGTGCCCCCTTCTAGAGATAAATCACCCAAGCGAAACAGCACAAGCATTATTACGCTCCGCTCTAGAAGAGTACCCGCAAAGCTACGCTGACAGTTGGCAGCGCCTGTTCAGGGCCAAGCTGGGACTCAAGACTGCAAAAGAAGACGATATCAGTCTCATCGAAAGATTATTACAAATCATGCATGATGCGAAGGTTGACTTCACCTTCTTTTTCAGAAAACTGGCTGAATACGATTCTATTCATCTCAAGCCACCGCAAGAGGCTCGCGATCTTTTTAATCATCTCGCAGTAATCGACGATTGGTTTAGAGAGTATGGTTTGAGACTTCAATCTGAGAATAGCGTAGATGCAGAGAGAAAAATTCTCATGAATACTTGCAACCCGAAATTCATTTTGCGCAATCATTTAGCTCAACACGCCATTGAAAAGGCTCAACAGCAGGACTTTTCAGAGATTAGTAAATTGTTGGCTATTTTGGAACGCCCTTATGATGAGCAGGAACATACTGAAATCTATGCAAACCCCCCTACTGCAGAGCATCGTGCTGTTGAAGTCAGTTGCTCCTCTTAATCACAGGAATGAATATGAAAAAAACGGATGCCGAATATAAATCTGCTTTAAGCGAGATTGAATATAAAGTCACTCGAGAGGCGGCAACTGAGAGGCCATTTACTGGAAAGTATTGGGACCATTGGGATCAAGGTCAATATCAATGCGTTTGCTGCCATACCCCTCTATTTATGTCTAGCACCAAATTTGATGCAGGCTGTGGCTGGCCAAGTTATAGCGCTCCAGAGAACGCATCGGCCATCCAAGAACTTAAAGACACAAGCCATGGCATGATTCGAACAGAGGTGCGTTGCTCAAACTGTAATGCGCACCTCGGGCATGTGTTTGAGGATGGCCCTGCCCCTACTGGCCTAAGATACTGCATAAATTCTGCTTCACTCCGTTTCGAGCCGAGTGATCTAGCGCAAGAGACAGATCACAAAGCAGCGCCTTAATAACGGCATAATCTGCTTATGAAATTCTTATTCGACCTCTTTCCCATCATCCTCTTTTTTATTGCCTTTAAGCTGGCAAACATCTATACGGCAACGATCGTAGCGATGGTAGCGACCATTGGTCAAATTCTCTGGGTCTACTACCGTCATCGCAAAATTGATGCCATGCAGTGGGTTAGCTTAGTACTCATTGTGGTATTCGGTAGTCTCACCATTTTCCTGCATGACAAAACCTTTATCCAACTCAAGCCTACTGCGCTCTACTGGTTATTTTCAGGCACTCTATTAATCAGTGCGCAATTTTTTCAAAAAAATTGGATCCAAGTTTTGATGGGTAAGCAAATCACCCTGAAAGCCCATAGTCAAAAGTCTGCATGGCAAAAATTAAATTACGCTTGGGCGCTCTTCTTCTTTTTGATGGGTGCTCTTAACTTATATGTTGCCTTTGAATATTCTGAAGATACCTGGGTTAACTTTAAGCTCTTTGGCAGCACCGGCCTCCTGATTGTCTTCATCATCTTGCAAGGCGTATGGCTATCAAAACACATGGAGCACGTTAGCGAATGAAGCTGAATCAACAGAGAATCGAGCGCTTCACGAATGATTTGCAGAAAGCCTTCAAACTATCCCACCTTGAGATAAAAGATGAGAGCCACCTACATGCAGGACATGCTGGGGCAGCCAGTGGTGGTGGTCATTTCAGAATTCATATTGTGGCCCCTGAATTTAATCAACTCAATGCAGTCGCAAGACATCGTGCGGTCTATGCTGCACTGAAAGATCACATTCCCTCAGAAATTCATGCGCTGAGTATTCATGCATTTGCGCCAGATGAAATTCCATCCTAATAGAGTGAGCCAACACATGATGATCCTCCACACAATGCTTCGAGTCGGTGATATGCAGCGCTCAGTAGATTTTTACACTAAGGTCTTAGGTATGAATCTGATTCGCACCACTGAACGACCAGAGCAAAAATACGCATTGTCTTTTGTTGGCTTTGGCAAAGGCAATGCAGATGGACAAGCGGAGATTGAGCTCACCTATAACTATGGGGTTGATTCCTACCAAATGGGAACTGCTTATGGACATATTGCGATTCAGGTACCAGATGCCTATGCAGCCTGCGCAAAGATTAAAGCCGCTGGTGGTAAGGTTACTCGTGAAGCCGGCCCCGTTCAGGGTGGCGATACCATCATTGCCTTTGTGACAGATCCTGATGGATACAAAATTGAGTTAATTCAAGAATAAGTGAAGTGCAAACGGAATTAACTGAGACGCCTTATCGTCTCGAACTTCTCAATAGTCTCTCTAAAGTGAGTCCCGAGCAGTGGGATGCCCTGCTGCTTCATCATGCCGGCCCTTTTCTAAAGCATGCCTTTCTGAGGAACTTGGAAGAAGCGGAATGTGTTGGGTCGGATACAGGCTGGCAAATTACGCACCTCATTGCCAAAGACCCTCATGGAATGCTTGTAGGGGCGATACCGCTTTATTTAAAACAACACTCTTATGGTGAGTTTGTGTTCGATTGGGCTTGGGCTGAGGCTTATCATCAACTCGGTAAATCCTATTACCCCAAACTGCTGAGTGCGATCCCCTTTACCCCTGTTCAGGGAGCCAGAGTCTTGGCTAAGGTAGGCAAAGACCAAAAAGCCATCCAAAAATTATTGGTTGCTGGTTTAAAAGGGATTGCACTGGATAATGATCTATCCTCAATTCATATTCTTTTTCCCAGCGACGATGATGTTCAATTGCTGGTAGCGGAAGACTTTATGTTGCGAGATTCTGTTCAGTTTCATTGGAAAAATCAGGCCTATAAAGACTTTGAGGAATACCTGGCGGCCTTGAATAAAAAACGGCGCAAGAATATTCGTCATGAACGAGCTCAAGTAGGTAAAGAGTTAGTCGAGTTTGAGCACATTTCTGGCGAACACTCTACTGCAGCAGATTGGGAATTCTTCTATGAGTGCTATGCACAAACCTATTTAGAGCATCATTCGAGTCCCTATTTAAACCTTGAATTCTTGCTAAAGCTATCTAAAGACATGCCAAGTTATTTGCATCTCATCATCGCTAGCCAAGGAGGCAAACGGATTGCAAGCTCATTATTGGTCGTAGATAAAGCGGCAAGTAAAGTCTATGGACGCTATTGGGGTGCACTCAAATACATTCCCTGCCTACACTTTGAGACTGCCTATTACCAGTCCCTTGACTACTGTATCTCCGAGGGAATTCAGACCTTTGAAGGAGGAGCTCAGGGCGAGCACAAGATGGCTAGAGGCTTTTTACCCAAAACCTTAAAATCTGCTCACTGGCTTGCAAACCCTCAGTTTTCACAAGCTGTAAAACACTATTTAACAAGAGAAAGTGCCGGAATGGCAGCGTACGTAGATGAGCTCTCCGAGCACAGTCCTCTGAAATCGAATACAGTACTGTCGTGAGCAACGATAATTACATTCAAAATGCGGGCGATAGCGCCAATTCCTTATCAACAGGCGATGCAGAATCGGATTCTCCTTGTATTGGAGTCTGCACCACTCTCTATGATGAGATTTGCCAAGGCTGTGGACGCACCCTAGCCGAAGTCAGCAATTGGGTATTTTTTGACCCTGATGAAAAAGCACAGGTCTGGAACAGAATTCGCGCAGAGGGAACCGCGATGCGCTTTCAGCGCCAAGCTAAAGAAAATAAGAGCTAGATTAACCCGCTAGCGCTTGGCTGCGCAGATATTCTTCGTATGTACCCGAGTAGTCGTTCACAGTGCCATCCATCTTCACTTCAAGAATGCGATTGGCCAAAGCAGAAACAAATTCTCGGTCATGAGAGACGAAAATCAGAGTGCCATCAAATTTCTCAAGAGCGATTTGCAAACTTTCAATAGACTCCATATCCATGTGATTGGTTGGCTCATCCATGGCAAGGACGTTATATTTTTGCAGCATGAGTTTGCCCCAAATCATTCTGCCCTTCTCACCACCTGATAGCACTTTGACAGACTTACCAATATCATCGCCTGAGAAAAGTAAGCGACCCAAAGTTCCACGGATAGACTGGTCATCATCACCAGTGTTACGCCAGTTGTTCATCCAATCCATGAGCAGTTCATCTTTGGCAAACATCTCAGTATTGTCTTGAGGCATCACACCGACGTTGGCGTTTTCAGCCCATTTAACGTCACCGCTATCTGCAGGAATACCTTCAAATCGTTTGCTGAGAATGGTTTTGAGGAGGGTTGTTTTGCCCGCGCCATTTTGCCCAATAATCGCAATCTTTTCACCAGCACGAATACCTAGCTTGAGGTTTTTGAAAATCACACGATCGTATGCCTTTGTCAGCCCATTGCACTCTACGGCCATATTGTGCAATTTCTTTTCAGTATCGAAACGAATAAATGGGTTCTGGCGCGAAGATGGCTTGACTTCCACAATCTCGATTTTTTCTAACTGACGTTGACGTGAAGTAGCTTGACGTGCCTTTGAGGCATTGGCAGAAAATCGAGCCACGAAAGCCTGTAATTCAGCAATCTTTTCTTTAGCTTTAACGTTAGAGCTCAGCTGCTGTGTGCGTGCTTGCACAGAAGCAAGCATATAAGAATCATAGTTACCAGGATAGACCTTCAGAGTGCCGAAATCCATGTCCGCCATATGCGTACAGACTTCATTTAAGAAGTGGCGATCGTGGGAAATAATGACAATAGTGCTCTTAATATTATTCAGAATATCTTCAAGCCAATGAATCGAATGAATATCTAAGTTATTGGTTGGCTCGTCTAGCAACAGAACGTCCGGGTCTGAGAACAGAGCTTGAGCCAGCAAAACGCGCAGCTTCCAACCAGGCGCCACATTACTCATTGGACCGGTATGTTGCTCGATCGGAATGCCGATGCCTAATAAGAGCTCCCCTGCCTTGGCTTCTGCAGTGTAGCCACCATACTCTGCATACTTGCCTTCCAACTCAGCAGCACGCATGTAATCTTCATCGCTAGCATCAGGGTTGGCATAAATTGCGTCGCGCTCAGCGGCCGCTTTCCACATTTCTTCATGCCCCATCATGACAACATCTAAAACCCGGACATCTTCATAGGCAAATTGGTCCTGCCGTAATTTGCCTAAACGAACGCCTGGGTCTAGGCTAACGTTTCCGCTAGTAGGCTCAAGCTCGCCACCCAGGATCTTCATAAAGGTAGATTTACCGCAACCATTGGCACCGATCAAACCATAGCGATTGCCTCCACCAAACTTGACAGAGATGTTTTCAAACAGGGGTTTTGCCCCAAATTGCATGGTGATATTAGATGCAGTAAGCACGAATGTTTCTAACCTTAAGAGATACGATTTACAAAATGTGGATTTTTAACTTTGCTAGCCCTAAGGGCAGACAAGACCGCTATTTTAACGGGTCTAGCAATTTTGAATGGAAATTAGACTTTTACCCTAAATGGGGTGAAGTTGGTATTGATATCGTAATAATCCTCGTTTTCTTTCCTCTTGAGGAAATTGACCACCAAATAGGTCAATGGGGTGGCCAATACCTCCCAAGAAGTTTTCAAGAAATATTGCGCAAAAGCCACCTGAATCACTTCACTTGTTGGCCACAAGCCATAAAAAGCCAGCATATAGAACAAGGATGAATCAACTAATTCGCCGACGGCTGTAGAGCAAATGGCCCTCATCCACAGGTAACGCCCTTGTGTCTTAATCTTCAATTTGGCTAGAACATAACTGTTTACAAAACTTCCTGACCAAAAAGCCATCATCGAAGCCAAAGCAACTCGCCAAGAATTACCAAATACAGCCTCCATTCCATGTTGGTAGTTTTCCATGTAAGCGCCTGGTCCAGGTGGCAATGCAATGACAATCTGCGCCATGATGGCAGCAAATGCTAGCGCCGCAAAGCCTGCCCAAACTACCCTGCGATCATAAGCATAGCCATAAACCTCAGTGAGAATATCGCCAAAGAAATAGGAAATGGGGAAAAACAGAATCCCGGCCCCATAAATAAATTCGCCAAAATATGGCAAATGAATGACGGCTGCTTTACCCGCTCCAATAAAGTTTGAGCAAAGCAAAACTACTACAAAGGCAGCCAAGATCAAATCATAGTAGCGGTGGTGGCGTTTCTTTTCTGCCATGATCTGATCCATATCTTGGTTTATCCCGGAGTAAATTGCTTCAATATTTGACTTGCTGCAGATGTAAATGCAGCATCACTCTCATTGTCAAGCTCTACAAAGCAATCGGCACGGTATTTTGGAAAATTTCTAGCGATTGAGGACTGGTAAGAGGGATCGTAATGCTTAACCAATAAGTCCGTCACCAATTCTTCGAAACGCCCTGCATCAATCTGTTCACACCACTCGGCGATTTGTACTTTGCCGTAACGTGAAGTTAATAGAGATAACTTTTCTTTGAATTGATTTGGATTTTGTACAAAATGGGGGTATTCATGTAGCAGCCAAGAGACTCGGGTGGGGAGACTTGATCTGAGCTCAATGCAATGCCCATGCCGAATTTTTTCCATCAGAGCGTCCGGAATGTGGACACCCCCCACCTTCTTGCTCTCAGATTCAATAAAGATGGGATGGCTTGAATCAAGATTTTGTAGTGCATTCCATAGCCTAGTCTCAAAGCCTTTCTGAGATGGTTGCTCAATCTCAGGTTCATTGCCAAGCACCGAACCACGATGAATGGCCAAGCCTTCTAAGTCTAATACTGGTGCACCTTGCAGTTTGAGCTCTTGCAAGATCCGCGTCTTACCAGAGCCAGTCATGCCACAGATCACCTGAAAATCAAATTGTTTCGCAGCATGCTCAAGGTCATCAATCACTACCCTACGAAATCCTTGATAACCCCCTTCTAATTGCATCGCCTTCCAGCCAATCCGATTGAGCACATGGGTCAATGCTCCACTGCGCTCACCGCCACGCCAACAATAGATGAGAGGACGCCATTCACGAGGAAAGTCGAGGAAAGATTGCTCTAGGTGCAGCGCGATATTACGTGAAACAATTGCAGCACCTAATTTCTTGGCGGCAAATGGAGAAACCTGTTTGTATAGCGTGCCAATCTCAGCGCGCTCTTCATTATTCAAGACGGGGCAATTGATTGCCCCTGGAATATGGTCTAAGGCAAATTCAGCAGGTGAGCGGACATCAATGATGGCGTCGAATTGATTGCGCTCTTTTGTGAATTGAGCAATTTCCAGAATGTGTGAATTCTTGGGCTGCAAGCGCTTTCCTAAGAGAGCTTATCTAAAACATGCTTAGGCCAAGGCATAGACTTATTGGCCCGTAAATCGACCCACACCATAGTTGCCCCACCAGCAGCACACAAAACCTCAGGTTCAGAGCTTAGGGCCATGGTGTTAAAAACATCCACACTGGATTTGCCAATGTTGCCAACATAAGTCTTCACTAATAAATCACCGGGATAGGTCAGTTGCTGAATGAAATTACAGAAACCATTGACCATCAGCATGCCCTCCACGGTGGTATCCATTGGATATCCTAGTGCCGCAATCCATTCAATCCGGGCTTGCTCCATATAACGAAAGTAAACCGTATTGTTGACATGACGATAGGCGTCCATATCGCCCCAACGAATCGGCATCACCGTTTCATGCACCAGTTTTTTATTTTCAGGGATGTCGATCCGCATTCGAAGCAGCCTTAGCGAACTTGTTGGGCTAGCTGGTACAAATTGGTAGAGCGCGCACCAGAGCGGCAGAAGGCCAAAACTGGACCAGGCAGCGTCTTTAGCAAGCGCGCCATCTCAATAACCTGTTCAGGGGTAATTGAACCACTGACTACGGGAAGATAGGCGTAATGCAAACCCAGACTCTTCGCCTTGGCTTCGATCACTTCATTTAAGGGTTGGCTTGGGCCGCCTTCAAAATCAGGACGATTATTGATAACACTTTTATAACCTTGAGCAACTATTTCTTCAAGTTGCGTAGGGTCAATTTGAGGCGCTGTGCCAAAGGCATCATTGTGACAAGCAATTGCGAGACTCATAAAAACCTCAATATACTCAATTAGTTAATAAAGATCGATTTTAAATCAGTCTTGTACGGCTTTACTCATAAAGAATCTCTCACAGATTTCCATCCCAGCCAACATCGCAAGAATGAAGACCAAGGCCTTTAGATGCCCAACACCGAGAGCGACGATAGCTGGCCCGGGGCAGAAACCAGCCAAGCCCCAGCCTGCGCCGAAGATAAGACTGCCAATGACTAATGGTCGAGTAATTTCTTTTTTCGCCGGTAAGTGAAGAGTTCCACCAAAAAAAGACTGCGATCTTTTAGAGACTACATAAAAGCCACAAAGACCAACTAAGACAGCGCCCAGCATCACGAATAGCAAGGATGGATCCCAGTCGCCGGTGATATCCAAAAAATTGAGTATTTTCTGAGGATTGCTCATTCCTGAAATCATCAGGCCAAAGCCAAAGAGAACGCCAATGAGATATTGACTTAATAAGCTGAAATGTTTTTTCATCACAGCCTCACAAAAGATGACGCAGCACGTACACGATGACGAATCCTGAGAACATGAATGAAATAATCGCAACTAAAGAGCGAGGTGATAGACGGGATAGCCCACAGATTCCATGGCCACTAGTACAGCCTGATCCATACTGAGCACCAAAGCCAACTAGCAAACCTGCGAGGATGACTGCAGGCCAGCCGGCATCAATGATTTGAACCGGATACATATCCAATAAAAAGATTGCCAAAAGCGGGGAGGACAATATGCCAAGGAGAAGCACGATTCTCCAAATCCACATTTGTTTGACTGGGCGCAATAAGCCACCAATGATTCCACTAATACCTAAGATGCGACCATGAAGCAGAACATATGCTGAGGTAGCAATCCCTAATAAAACTCCCCCTAGTAATGAGGGTCCCGGAGTGAAGGCTAGCCAATCAATATGCATTATTCACTTTCAAAGTTAATCGCACGGGTTTGGCGACATCCTATATTGAAGATATCTTAGCCCTAAAAAGGCGCCAAAGACAAAACCAGGTAAAGCAATGAATGAGCCAAGCGCTAGAGTGGAAACTCCGCTGAGCCCCTGACCAATAGTACAACCCAAGGCAGTTACCCCTCCAAATCCCATTAGCACTCCCCCAATCAGGTGATTGGCGGTATCCTCAGGATTCCGAAAGGATTCCCAGCGGAAGGACTTGGTTGCGATTGCTAAGCTTGCAGATCCTAATACCATTCCAAATGCAGCAACAATCCCAATGGTGAGCACTTTGGATATATCACTATAAAACATGAACCAATCCAGCGTGTATGCATAGGGTGCAACAAAAGACAGGCTTTCCATTTTTCCGGAATTAGTGCCCAGGAATACTTCCTCGAGGGTATTCGGATCTTCAGCCAAATACCCTAGATGTCCAGATACCCACCAAACAGCACAGATCGCTAGGCCGACGAATATTCCAGCAAGTACATTTTCGATTGTCCAAAACGATTTACGAATGAGTGCAAACAAAATAAAAGCGCCACCAATCAGCAGTCCAAGAATTAAATGCAGTTCATCACGAGCAATGCCAGTGAGATTGCTGACTATGCTTGGCAAATCTTGTGGGGTGGCAAGGGATATGAATATCGTATCCAGCGTATTGACTCGAATCACACCCAAGAACCCTTTCAGTGACATGTAAGCACTGAGGCCTAAAGTTAAAAATACAATCAAGGATTTAAGATTGCCCCCACCAATTCTGACCAGAGTTTTACTGCCGCAGCCTGAGGCTAGCATCATGCCCAGACCAAATAGCGTGCTCCCAACCAGAGTAGAGACAACAAGTAATTTGCTAGAGGTATAAATACTTTTAAGTGGGTCGATTACTCCCAAAGTAGCCATCACAGTAAAGCCGATGATCGCAACGCCAATCGCGAGAGACCATTGTCTCAATCGATCCCAGCTGTCCATCAAAAATACATCCGCAATAGCCCCCATCGTGCAAAACGAGGTCTGTTGCATTACCGCCCCAAGGGCAAAAGTGATAGCGAAGGTAAGCCATAAAATAAGATGGCTCTGCGACATAATGTCTGGTGTGTTCATGGAATCAGATATTCAATTGCTAAAGGATCCAAGGCTGGACTAAAGCCCCTATTTTAAGGCTACTTAGCAATAGGCTTAAATATCAGCAATTCCCCGGTTTCCTTGGATTCCCAGGATGGTCGGCGTGTTTAATTTTGCTGCTTTGACTGTCTTGATGTCTTTCAGATGACGTGCAACCAAATCCCATATTGGCTCCCCACCCACCTCTCTGGAGTCTGCGCTTACTGGAGCCCAGCCAGCTACTTTATATTTTTTGTCCGCATCGAGTCGATGTCCATTGAGATACATCTCTGATATCCGATTGCCCATTGAGGCATTGGGATCAATGGTGTATTGAAGACCACCTACCCTAACCATGTCACCGCCCTGTTGATAATACGGATCGGGATTAAATAAGTTATCCGCCACATCCTCGAGGATGGTTTTAATTGTTGACCCTGTCATCAAGTTAACTGTAGTGTATGGATAGGTAATGGCTGTTTGATCGAGCAGCTCTTCCATTGTGATTGTTTGGCCAGGCAGTAATGTTGTTCCCCACCGAAATCCTGGTGAGAAGGCAATCTCCGCATCCTTCTGAGCCAATAAACTATCCAATATCACTTGATCAAAACTGCCGTTAAAGTTTCCGCGTCGGTATAAGAGCGTATCTGTTCTTGCCAATGGTTCTTGGAGGCGATGTTCATATGGGCTTCGCATCTGATGGATGAGGTCTGACATGGACGAATCTGCCGGGATCAGATTCGAAAAAATCGGTAGCAGCTTATATCTAAAGTCAACGGGCCTTCCGCCCTTGACATTAAAATCGAGCACACCTAAAAATTTTCCATTAGAACCGGCATTGGTCACCAAGGTGACACCACCAGCATTGCTGACCTTAACTGGAATAGGCACACCATCATGAGTATGGCCTCCCAAAATAGCGTGTAGCCCTCGCACGCGTGACGCTAGTTTTAAATCCACATCCATGCCATTATGTGACAGCAAGACAACGACTTTGGCACCCTTTTTCACCACTTCATCGATTGTCTTTTGAAGTCGTTCTTCTTGAATGCCAAAGGTCCAATTTGGGGTGAAATACGCTGGGTTAGCAATTGGGGTGTAAGGAAAGGCTTGACCAATGATAGCGACCTGAACACCGTTCATACTTCTCAGTGAATAAGATGGGAAGACAGGATCAGCAAAGTCAGTCGTTGTCACGTTCTGAGCAATCAATTCGATTTTCCCTTTGAAGTCTGTATTGATGATTTCCATTACCCGAGCCTCGCCTAGGGTCATCTCCCAATGGGCAGTCATCACATCAACCCCCAGAGCCAATGCGGCACTAGCCATATCCTGGCCATTAGACCAAAGGGCTGTTGCAGAACCCTGCCAAGTATCTCCACCGTCCAGAAGCAAAGCGCCAGGTCTTGATGCCTTTAATTGTTTAACGAGGGTAGATAGATGAGCAAAGCCACCCATCTGACCGTAGGTATGGGCTGCATCATTAAAGTGAAGGTAAGTAAAAGCATGCGCATCACGGGTGCTGGCAGGCATGTGATTGGCGTTAAGAAAGAAGTCGCCAACCAAATGCGGCATAGTATTTTTTTGGGATCCGACGCCGAGATTAACATTGGGCTCACGGAAATACATGGGCAGCAACTGCGCATGACAATCTGTAAAGTGCAGTAGATGGACATTGCCGAACTTAGGCAGTTCATAGAATTGCTGTGCAGACTTTTGTGCAGCGGTAAGAGAGGAATGCAGTCCTAAACCACCAGCAGATGCAATTGCTAGCGTTTGCAAAAACTCTCTTCGATTAACCGACATGAATTACTGATTTACTGGTGATGCTGGGTCTAGTAACAAAGCCATCAGATCCTGAATTTGCTTTTGATCCAAAATTTTGAAATGGGCAAAACGTGGCATATTGCTACAAGCGTTATAGGCTTTTGAGTTGCTGATGCGATTCCAGGTATAGACCAGCACCTCTTGGGAATAGCCTCGGTTCTTGCCGTAATTCCAGAGGCTGGGGCCGATATTGCCATGCGCAATCTCTTTTTGATTAATCTGATGGCAGTTATAACAACCTCCTCCATTTGGAGTAGATGCAGTATCAGACCAGGTATCACCACGCCCACTTTGGGCGATCGCCTCACCATTCTTCCAGTCGCCTAAATATTGGCCATCTGAAGGCGGGGCTATGGACGCCATATTGAGCTTTTGAATCTCCTCAGCTTTCTTCATCCCGGCAGCAGTAGAGACCAATTTAGGGTCTGAGCAAAAACGCTGCGTAGCATCTTGGATGATTCGATCAACTCCTGCCATACCCTGAGACCTAAAACTCTCTTTCATCATGCGATTAAATTGCAAATCCGAGGAATGCTGGGCTAAGGCAGCTGTAGAGCCCAATAGCGCAGCGATCAAAATCGATAGGAATAATTTCATCGTGCTATCTCTTCAAGCCTGGGGTTTGAATAATGCCGCCGTTGGCATTCTTGGCCATGAACATCGATAAGGCAATAGTCACTTCAGAGCCGTAAATCGGGAAGGGGAAACGCTGCTGTCTAAAGCAATCATTTAAACGCTGTTGCATAGTCCAAAATTGACCACTAGAAACTCGATAAGCTGGCCATGAACCCCACCCTGCTATTGCTCCATCATGGGTAGTGAGATTCGGCAAGTCTTGTAAACGAATCCGTTTACCATCACTTCCATGGCATGAGGCGCATGAGAAATCAAATGGACCAGCCTCATAATAAAAAGCCCGCTTGCCTAACTCGTACATTACTTTTTCTTGCGGATGAGATGTGCTCACATGGACTTTTTGCCCCTTAGAATGGGTCACCACATAGGCCACAATAGCGTCCATATCCTTCTTGGGTCCTTCGCCAAACTTTGCATCAATAATGCTTTGTGAAGGAATTCCCTGGAGTGTTTGCATACAAGTCATCAGGCGAGACTCGAGATCTTGTACCCGATTGGTGTCTTTAAAATACTTGGGGAGTTGGGCTGCAGCACCATCGACTACTCCAGGCCCCAAACCTAAATTGCATTTTTCAAGAGAGGCATTTTTAGGGCCCGAAGGTTTTTTCCACAACTCTTCACCAGCCATCTCATACAACTCCGATGGATTGCCATCAGCAATCATCTCGCGGTATTTGGCGATATCGTCGGCAGTAGATTGCGAAAAGACCTGCACACTCCAGGCCATCATTACTGGAACTGAAATCCATTTGAGCAGTGTTACTGCATGCTTAGACATAAGAATCACTATTACGAAACAGTGGCTTCATCAGTACGTTTATCACCCTTGGTATCGATCCAGCTGACTACCAACCTATCGCCCTTGGATCCCTTGTATTTGAAGTTTAGGAAAGGGTCTTTTGAGACGCCAGGTCCAAACTCTGCATTGAATACATCTTTACCTTGTGCTTTTACATTGAGCATATTGATAAACCAGGCAGGAATCATTTTTCCGCTAGCATCTTTACGCTGCCCTGATTCCATATCGTGCTTCATTAAAATCTTCACGTCAACGATGCCATCTTTTTCGGCGGCTCGGATGCGCATTGGATCAGACATTCTGTGTTCTCCTTAAATTGATTGGTCTTGAGCGTGGCTTCACTGAAAGTGATCAGCCACCACAGCCACCCAAAGTGACTTTGATTTCCTTAACAGCCATGGCCCATTTGCCATCAGCCTTAACCAAGGCATACACATTTGAGGTTTGACCCATCTTGATGCGCGTAGTCACAAAAGATTCGGTGCCCGCTGGAATAAAGAATTGCGCAGCCAATACCGCAGGATTTTTCTCCACCAAAATAGCCATTTGCTCCGCTTTTAAAGTACTGGTGATGCTGACGGGGACAACAGCGCCGTTTTCAGCAATATCGGGAGCATTTAAGACTACCGTTGTTGATTTATCAGGACTTGAAGTACCTAAAGCCTTGAATACATCATCTAGACTTTTCCCTTCAAAAGCGGCCTTATTCCATTCCGCAGCCTGTGCAAGCGATATCAAACCCGCTGCAGACATCAAGCCAAAGACAGCGGAATACTTAATTAATGCTCTACGTTGCTGATTAATACCCATTGCAATTGATTTCCTAAGTAACTGGATGTTATCCAAATAATTGATTTTATTACCTAATATTAGCTTAATTTGACCGAGGAGATTCCTCAAATACCGCAATACAATCAGGTGGTGATCGATTTTGACTCAATCTTTTTATCCCTAAAGCTGGCTTTATGGACGATAGCGCTCATGATCCCCCTTGGGGTCTGGTGTGCATATCGCCTTGTAAATGCTGGATCATTCAAAGTGTGGCTTGAGGCCGGCCTCGCCCTCCCCTTGGTTTTGCCCCCAACGGTATTGGGTTACTACTTTTTAGTTGGCTTCGGAGGCACAACTGTTTTAGGTATTTCGCTGGTTTTTTCATTCACCGGAATCCTGATCGCATCCCTGATTGTGAATATCCCTTTTGCCATCCAGCCGATTCAACGTGCCTTTGAATCCATCGATCCCCAGATTCGGGAAGCCGCTAAAGTCTGCGGCCTTTCACCCTGGCAAGCTTTTCGTTTAATAGAGCTGCCACTCATCTGGCGCGGTATTTTGAGCGCCTCTGCTCTCACCTTTGCCCACACCCTTGGAGAATTCGGCGTGGTCTTAATGGTCGGTGGAGCCATTCCTGGAGAAACAAAAACTGCTTCGATAGCGATCTACGATAGGGTTCAAAGTTTTGATACTGCTGGCGCTGGAATGCTATCCCTACTCCTCTTGGCCATCTCACTCATTGCTATTGCACTATCTTATGGCTTATTTAATCCGCGTTATAGACAAAATCAGTTAGGCAGGCCCTAATGCTGAAGGTTCAGATTAAGCAAACCTATCCAATGCCGCTGCAGATCCAATTGGAATGTCTGCCTGGTGAGCTCCACGCATTAGTAGGTCCCTCTGGCAGCGGTAAAACTAGCACCCTAAGAGTGATAGCTGGATTGATGCAAGCCGATGAAGGCCACATTCAATGTGCTGATATGAATTGGTTTAGCGCTGCTCATGCCCAAATAGAAATCAATATCCCAACAGCCAAACGTTCGTGTGGATTTCTGTTCCAACAATATGCCTTATTTCCCCATCTCAGTGCCTTAGAAAATATTGCCATTGCACTACAAAATGCATACCCAAATACCAAAGAAAGGCGCGTCATTGCTCAGCAATGGCTAGAAAAGTTAGGCATCTATGATCTAGCGCAACGGATGCCACATGAGTTGTCGGGTGGCCAACAACAGCGGGTTGCCTTAGCAAGAGCATTGGCACGTGAGCCTCAGGTGTTGCTTCTCGATGAGCCCTTCTCAGCGATTGATATTCCCACCCGTCAAGAGTTGTATAAAACTTTGGCAAGCATTCGAAAAGAGCTGAGTATTCCCATCCTGCTTGTCACGCATGATTTGAAAGAGGCTAGCTTATTAGCGGATCGTATCACTGTGATTGATCAAGGCATTAGTCTACAAACCGCTAGTCCAAGAGTACTATTTAAAAAACCACGCAATAGCCGTGTAGCGCAACTAGTCGGCATTAATAATATTTACACCGGTATCTTTAGTGCTGGATCATTAAGCTGGGATGGATGCAACCGAGTCTTACAGGTGCTTGATAAAGGAAAAATTCCAGCTGGTCAGAAAGTTGCGTGGGTGATTCCCCAAAGTGGCATCAGCGTTCACGAACAAGCAAAGCCTAACAGGCTAGTTACTACTGTTCATCAGCTCAGCAGCATTGGTCAGATTGCATCAATTCAATTTCAGATTAAAGACAGCGATGTTTTTGTGAATTGGGAAGCTTCCTCTGCAGAGGTCAAGCGCTTATCAATACAGCTTGGCAGTGAAGCCCACATTGAGTTTGACACCAAGCAAATTCACATCATGCCTTTAAGACCCATCAACGATCCAAGGCGTCTTCAAGAAAGCCCCTAGTCAAGCTAGCGCGCTTTAAAGCCACCCTTCAGATCGTTAATCAGGTCATTGACGTTTTCAAGGCCGACGGCAATGCGAACGAGACCATCCACAATTCCAGCCTCTTTTCTTGCCTCAGCAGAAACTCGGCAATGCGTCGTGGTTGCTGGGTGGGTGATGGTTGTTCTGGTATCGCCCAAATTTGCGGTGATTGAGCAAAGTTTGGTCTGATTAATCAGCCGAAATGCAGAACGCTTACCGCCCTTTAAAACAAAAGAAAGAATAGCGCCACCCTCTTTCTGCTGACGCTTCGCCAATGCATGTTGAGGATGGGATTTGAGGCCAGGGTGATAAACGCGCTCAACCCCAGGCTGTTTCTCTAGCCACTGCGCAAGAGCCAAAGCATTTTGACTCTGTTGCTTCATCCGCAACTCAAGAGTCTCTAGCCCTTTAAGGAAAACCCATGCATTAAAGGCGGAGAGTGTCGGGCCCGCGGTTCTGACATAAGGAAAGACCTTGCCGTTAATAAAATCTTTTTTACCAACAATCGCACCACCGACGACCCTACCTTGTCCATCCAGATACTTCGTAGCTGAATGAATCACGACATCTGCACCAAGGGCTAAAGGCTTTTGTAAAGCTGGTGTGCAAAAACAGTTATCCACCACAAATAAGGCCTTAGCCTTCTTCGCAATTGCCGCGATCGCTTTAATATCAGCAATCTCAGTTAATGGATTGGATGGTGTTTCAAGATAAAAAAGTTTGGTGTTGCTTTGCACAGCAGCCTGCCACGCTTTGGTATCTACTAAATCAACATACGTTGTGGTGATGCCAAAACGACCAAGGATATTGCTAAATAGCTGAATGGTTGCACCAAATACCGAGCGAGAGCAAATCACATGATCGCCTGCTTGAAGATGGGCCATTGCGGTGGTCAATATAGCGGCCATACCAGAGGAGGTTGCAATACAAGCTTCTCCACCCTCTAATGCTGCCAAACGATCTTGAAACATACTCACGGTCGGATTGGTGAAGCGCGAGTAGATAAATCCTTTATCGGCATTTGCAAAACCTGCTTCAGCAAGCTCTGCACTATCAAAGCAAAAACTGGAGGTTAAGAACAGTGCTTCAGAGTGCTCATGAAATTCTTCGGTGCGACGTGTACCCGCACGGACGGCAATAGTCTCTAGAGCTAGCTTAGATAGGTCAACTGAGGGTCGTTTTGGTTTACTTTTCATACTGCTATTTTGACACCAAATACAAGAAATGCCTCGATTTGAGGCATTTCTTGTCGTTTTTAGTCTTCGGTTGCAAGATGCAAGTGCAGTTGTGAGCGGGCAAAGTCACTCGGGTCTCCTGCGCGATCTGCCTTCGCGGTGCTGGTATTGCGCGCTGCCTCTAGCGCATCCAGATATGACTCGTTGATATCACCAGTGATGTAATGACCATCAAAGCAAGATGCCTCAAAGTTTTTAATCTCTGGATTGATATCGCGAACTGCCTGTTTCATATCCTCAACGCTCTGGTAAATGAGCTGATCGGCACCAATCAATTTGTTGATCTCTTCATCAGTGCGACCATAAGCCACGAGCTCGCTACGAGTAGGCATATCAATGCCATAGACATTGGGAAAACGGACTGGCGGCGCTGCCGAAGCAAAGATCACTTTCTTGGCGCCAGACTCGCGGGCCATTTGAACAATCTCATAAGAAGTGGTGCCACGCACAATAGAGTCATCCACAATCAAAACGGTTTTATCTTTGAACTCAATGCGCATCGCATTCAGCTTTTGTCGTACAGACTTTTTACGTACCGCTTGGCCTGGCATGATGAAGGTGCGACCGATATAGCGGTTCTTAAAGAAGCCTTCCCGATAGTCGATTCCTAAACGCTTAGCCACTTGCATCGCGGCTGGACGACTGGAATCTGGAATAGGCATCACAACATCAATCTCTTTGACATTCGTTTCTTTACGAATCTTCTCTGCTAGGTAGTCACCCATTCGCATCCGTACGTTATAAACCGTAACGCCATCAATAGTTGAATCAGGACGCGCCATATAGACATACTCAAATATGCAAGGTGTTAGCACGGCTTCTGTAACACATTGTTTAGAGTAGAAGTTTCCATCAAGATCAATGTAAATTGCTTCGCCTGGATTCACGTCACGCACAAAAGTAAATCCTAGACCCTCTAAGGCAACGGATTCAGAAGCAACCATCCACTCTGGACCCTTGGGAGTATCATTGCGGCCGATACATAATGGCCGAATCCCAAATGGATCACGAAATGCTAGCAAGCCATAACCAGCAATTAAAGCAACAACAGCGTAAGAACCTTTCACACGCTTGGTTACAGCGGTGATGGCATTGAACATGGCGCCTTCGTCTAAAGCAGCACTATTCGTTTCTTTTTGAAGTTCATCAGCCAATACGTTGAGCAGAACCTCAGTATCAGAGCTGGTATTGATATGACGACGATCACGATAGGCCATTTCAACCCGCAAGCTTGGTGCGTTGGTCAGATTGCCGTTATGTGCCAAGATAATGCCGTAAGGTGCGCTCACATAAAAAGGTTGCGCTTCTTCTTCGCTGCTGGCTGAGCCGGCAGTTGGGTATCGCACCTGACCGATACCCGCATTACCAACCAGGCTACGCATGTTGCGAGTTCTGAAAACATCACGCACTAGGCCATTTGCTTTATGCATCGTAAAAGAATTGCCATTCATCGTTGCAATGCCTGCAGCGTCTTGACCACGATGCTGCAATAGCAACAAAGCGTCATACAGTAATTGATTTACTGGTGCATGGGAGACTGTTCCGACTATGCCGCACATATGCCTAATTCCCTATGGTTAATGGAATAACTATTTTCGGTACTGCATCATTTAATTGCTTCGCCCAGTCTTCTGGTAACCAAGCTTTAATAAAACCCACTGCGGTCTCAATCGCCGGTCTTGTCAAAGCCTGTTGCCAAGCAATGGTTTGGGGGATCGGGGTTAATAAAGCCAATGTTGCTAAGACCACAACAATCAGAATGCCCCGCATCAAACCAAAAATCAGACCCAAGAAACGATCTGTCAAACTCAATCCCACCGATAGAATAATTTTTTGAACGATGCCACCTAAAAGTCCACAGGCAATCAGAGTAAGGACAAAGAGAATCAAGAAGCTTGCACCGAGGCTAACCAACTCTTCTAGATGAAAGCTGGAGAGCCACTCTGTAGATAGGTAATTGCTATAACGGTAAGCTACCCAAGCCGCTACAAACCATGAAGCGAGCGCGAGCACTTCTTTAAATAAACCGCGAGAGATTCCGATTAAAGCGGATGTGAGCAATACCACTAGGGTGAAGTAATCCACCGTTGTTAGCTTTAAGGTGGATATGAGGTCCATTAGGATTTACCGGCATCCACAATGCGGCTATTGAGTCCCAGCGCCTTGATCTTCTTCTCTGCTGCTTCAGCAGCGTCTTTATCCGGGAATGGGCCTGCTCTTAGTACAAAGAGCTTAGTGCCATCAGATGTGGTTTTATTAATCACATAGGTTGGAATCTTTTGAGCCTTCAACTTGCTTAACCAGCCATTCAGTCGATCTTCTGACTTAAACGCTTCAGTTTGAATCACAAATTTACCCGCAGGATTGGCACCAAGTTTAGTGGTAGCGGGATCTGCGTTGGTTTTTGGTTTATTGCTAGAAGCGACCACTTCTTCGCCAGCTGCTAAGCCCAATGCTGCAGACTTGGCAGGAGCTGGTGGCGGGCTAGATTTGGTATCGGCAGCACTTGCTGTGGGGGGTGTTTGGCTTTGAGATGCGCTTGTGTTCGCTTCGAGCTTGGGTTCGGCTTTATTGTTCTGTGCTGGCACTGGAGCTGGAATTGGTGCAACCGGAGCGACTGCAGGTGGAGTTGCTTGGGGAGCCACATTGGATTTAATGTTTGCTGGTGTCTCAGAATTCATACCTGGAACAGGAAGGCTTGTGACAATATTCACAGCAATATCATTACTAGCTGCCTTGGGCCTGCTATCCAAAATACGTGGCAAGGCGATGAAAGCGAGGATTACTAAAATACTGGCGCCGATCAAGCGATGGCGCGCGCGCTGAGTTTCAGGATCTTCAGTTAAAGCCGGCTCTTCATTTTCTTGGGCCCGAATAAAGGAACGGGCTGTAGATTTTTTAGGGGTGCGACGCACTCCTACTGAGCCTCTTTGGAGGTCATCAGACTGCGAGTTTCGCTTAAAAAGCTTCGGTAAACGAATCATGGATCAATGCGCCTGGTTGTTTCGATAAGCCATTACGCCTGCAACGGTATAGAAGGATCCGAAGATGATAATTCTATCACCCTCTCCGGCCACAGAAAGCGCTTTTTGATAGGCTAAAGCAGGGTTTTGGAAGCTTTCGATACCGCCATCTTGACCATTTTTTTCCTTGACACCGAGGAGTTCAAGCTGGCTGGCTAAGGCCTGAGCAGTTGCAGCACGGGGGGTCGGTAAATCGGTGCAATACCAGAAATCCACAATCCCCAGGAAGGGCTTAATGACTCCAGCGATATCTTTGTCTGCCATCGCCCCAAATACGGCATAGGTATAGGGGTGATAGCCCATCTTGTCCAGACCTTGCGCCAAAGTGGCAGCAGCATGGGGGTTATGAGCCACATCCAGCACAACCGTTGGTTGCCCTGGTAGAACCTGGAAACGCCCTGGCAATTCCACTAAGGCAAATCCATTGCGTATATCCTGCGCACCCACTAGTAAACGCTGATGTAAGGCCATCAAGGCGGCTATAACTCCGCTGGCATTCAGAATTTGGTTGGCGCCACGCAAGGCTGGATAACCTAAGCCACTGAAGCGTTTGCCTCTGCCGCTCCAGCCCCATTGCTGTTTATCACCCAGAAACTGAAAATCGCGGCCCTGCAACCACAGGTCACACCCTAAATTTTCGGCATAGTCGATTAGGGTTTGGGGTGGAACTGGATCCGCACAAATGGCTGTGATTCCTTGACGAAATATCCCCGCTTTTTCTAATGCAATCGCATCACGGGTATTGCCCAAGAAATCCGCATGGTCAATATCAATGCTGGTCACAATCGCGCAGTCGGCATCAACGCAATTGACGGCATCTAAACGCCCTCCCATACCCACCTCCAAGATAACTGCATCTAAAGAGGTTTCTGAGAACAGCATAAGGATGGCCAGAGTTGTGAACTCAAAGTAGGTTAATGAAGGGGCATCAGTCAGACTAGCTCTCGCCTGCTCTACTTTTGTAAAACACTCCAACAAAAGTTCATCAGAGACTTCAGCGCCATTAATTCGTGCACGCTCATTAAAGCGCAATAAATGGGGAGAGGTGTGCATGCCAACACGATAACCAGCGGCCAATAAAATCGCCTCAAGATAGGCGCAAGTTGAGCCTTTACCGTTCGTCCCGGCAACGGTAATGACAGGACAGTTGAACTGGAGATTTAAAGCAGCTTTAACCCGATTAATCCGATCAAGCCCCATGTCAATGCCGACAGGATGGGCCGTTTCAAGGTAAGTAAGCCAAGCCGAGAGGCTGGTAAACAAGGATGGATTTTGAACGTTCGACAAATGCGGCGATATTAGCGGGTGTGAGAATGGCTAGTGAGAATCTGTGCTGTCGGGCTCAGGCAATTGCTGAAGAAGCGCCAGTAGACGCGCCACTTCAGAGCGAAGCTGGCGACGATCGACGATCATATCGACGCCACCCTTTTGCATGAGAAATTCAGAGCGCTGAAAACCTTCGGGGAGTTTCTCGCGCACGGTTTGCTCGATGACGCGCGGACCAGCAAAGCCAATTAAGGCCTTGGGTTCTGCGATCACAACATCCCCCATGAAAGCGAAGCTGGCTGAGATACCACCCATGGTGGGATCAGTCAGAATGCTAATGTAAGGCAGACCCTTTTTAGAGAGCAATGTCAGCATTGAGTTGGTTTTAGCCATTTGAAATAGCGAAAGGAGACTCTCTTGCATCCGTGCGCCACCCGTAGCGGTGATCACAATGAAGGCACATTTTTTGTCAATCGCTTCTTGGGCGCCCCGAGTGAATCGCTCACCCACTACCGAGCCCATTGAACCACCCATAAATTGAAATTCAAAGCATGCAACGACCGCTGGAATATTCTCAATTTTTCCACCCAGCACAATTAATGCTTCAGATTCACCTGAAGCATCAGCCGCTTCTTTAAGTCGATCGGGATATTTCTTGGAATCTTTAAACTTAAGCGCATCTACTGGAAAGATATCGGCACCGATTTCATAACGCCCCTTGGGGTCTAAAAGACTATCCAAGCGCTGGCGAGCGGAAATCCGCATATGGTGATTACACTTAGGACAAACCGAAAGATTGGCTTCGATATCGGTGCTGTAGAGCACAGTTTCACATGCCGGGCATTTAACCCAGAGGCCTTCAGGAACAGACTTGCGATTAGCAGGATCTGTTTGCTGAATTTGGGGTGGCAGTAACTTATCGATCCAACTCATATTGATCTCAACTGTCTAAGGCTGTCCGAATCTCTTGAATAAATTTCTCTAGAGATTGTACTGCCTCGCCTTCAGGGGCTTCTTCTAAGAGGCGAATGATACGACTACCAATCACAACGGCATCTGCAGTCTGTGAAACTGCTTTGGCACTTGCGGCGTCATGGATACCAAAACCTACCGCAATCGGAATGTCACTTACTTCACGAATTTGCGGAATGATGCTGGCTACATCTTGAGTGTTGAGATTCGATGCGCCAGTGACACCGCGTAAGGAAACATAATAAATGTAACCAGATGCTATTTTGGCTGCCTCTTGAATCCGAGCTGGGGAAGAAGTTGGGGCTAATAAAAAAATCGGATCGACACCAGCCGCTTTCATGAGTGCAGCAAATTCGGTGCATTCTTCAGGGGGATAGTCCACCACCAAAACACCATCCACACCCGCAGCTTTGGCTTCTAGAGCAAAGCGCTCTGCTCCCATTTGCTCTACAGGATTCGCATAGCCCATCAGAACAACAGGCGTTTTTTGATCCTTCTCACGAAAGGTCTTCACCATCTCAATACAGCGATGCAGACTAACTTTATGTGACAGGGCTCTTTCAGAAGAACGCTGGATCACCGGTCCATCCGCCATGGGGTCTGAAAACGGTACGCCCAACTCAATCACGTTTGCACCACCGCGGACTAATGCATGCATCAGTTCTACAGTTTGATTTGGGTGGGGATCGCCAGCAGTAATAAAAGGAATTAATCCCTTTTTACCCGTAGCTCGGAGTTCATTAAAAAGAGCAGTAATTTTAGACATGAATCTTTAGCCTTCAGAACCTGTTGCTTGAGCCACGGTATGCATATCTTTATCGCCACGTCCGGATAGATTGACCAGAATGGTCTTATCTTTTCCAAGGGTAGCCGACAATTTACAAGCATAGGCAATCGCATGAGCAGATTCCAGTGCAGGAATGATGCCTTCAATACGGCAGCAATCGTGGAAGGCTTGCAAAGCTTCCTTGTCATCAATTGCTACGTAAGCAGCCCGACCAGAGTCTTTCAACCAAGCATGCTCAGGACCTACTCCAGGGTAATCCATGCCAGCCGAAACAGAATGGGTCTCTGCAATTTGTCCGTTCTCATCTTGTAAAAGATAAGTACGATTACCGTGCAAGACACCAGGCTTACCGACACAGAGCGCCGCTGAGTGAAGGCCGGTATTGAGGCCGTGACCAGCAGCCTCGACTCCAATCAGCTTCACTTCTGGAAAATCAATATAGGGGTAGAAGATACCCATTGCATTTGAGCCACCGCCAACACAAGCTAAAACATAGTCTGGCTGACGTCCAGTCAGATCTGGCATCTGCACTTTGCACTCTTCGCCAATCACACTCTGAAAATCCCTCACCATCATTGGATAAGGATGTGGTCCAGCAACAGTGCCAATGATGTAGAAGGTATCTTCCACATTCGTTACCCAATCGCGCATCGCTTCATTGAGAGCATCTTTTAAAGTTTTAGTCCCAGACTCAACGGGGACAACTTTTGCACCCAGCAGCTTCATGCGATAGACGTTTTGCGCTTGTCGTGCAACGTCTACCGAACCTTGGTACACAGTGCAATCTAGACCGAAGCGCGCACAGATCGTTGCCGTAGCGACACCATGCTGCCCTGCTCCTGTCTCGGCAATAATGCGGGGCTTACCCATCCGCTTGGCTAGCATCGCTTGGCCAATGACGTTATTAATCTTGTGGGCACCGGTATGGTTCAGGTCTTCACGCTTAAAGTAGATCTGCGCACCACCATGAATCTCACTCATGCGCTTAGCGTGGTAAATCGGTGATGGACGACCAACAAAATGTTTCAGCTCGCTATGAAACTCAGCAAGAAATTGGGGGTCATTTTGATATTTTGCGTAAGCGGCCTTAAGTTCATCCAAAGCAAACATCAATGTTTCGGATACAAACACACCACCATAAGGACCAAAGTGTCCTCTTGCATCAGGTTTGTCGTACATGGCTACCTCTTAAATCAAATTACAGCAATTAGGGGGATGACAGCTTCACATCTGCTGCACGAACCGCTTCAATAAATTGCTTGATCAGTGCAGGATCTTTTACACCTTTGCTGATTTCGACACCGCTTGAGATGTCAACCGCGCAAGGATGCAGACGCGCAATCGCCTCGCCGACGTTGTGCGCATTTAACCCACCACTCAAAACGACCCGAGGCCCGTTTACGCTTAGCCATGCTTGCGGAATTCCTTGCCAATCAAAAGGGATGCCCCCTCCTCCATAACCCTCAACTAAAGCATCGAGGAGAAAAGCATTTGCAGCCTCATATTGTAGAGAAAATTCGTCAAAAGCGAACTTAGGCCCTATTCTGGCTGCTTTGATCCAAGGCTCACCCTCAGCAAACAGGGCGCAATCCGATGGAGACTCATCTCCATGAAATTGCCAGAGGCTAATTGGGGCTGTTGACCGAATCTCATCTACCTGGGCCTGACTAGGGTTTACAAGCAAAGCTACCGCATCTACTCCAGCTGGTAAGCGCTTGATAAGCTGGGCTACTGTTTTTGGGGTAACTGCTCTGGGGCTGGGGGGATAGAAGACAAAACCGACCGCATCTGCCCCTGCTTGGACTGCCGCATCTACATCTGCCTCGGTACGTAAACCGCAGATTTTGACCCTAGTATGGCCTGGCGTGAAATGAAGTAGTCCCATAAGCCTAATAATAAGCCCTAGGCAAGCCTAATAGTCGAGGAGCTGGCTCGGTAGTAAAGAATTCTGTAGCCAGGGATCGGGGATCTGGAATACCTCTGGATAGGCAATTTTGGCAAGATATAGACCATCAGGAGCGAATGTGGGTGCAGCCACTTTTCGATCCCTTGCCTCCAAGATTTCCTGCATCCAAGAAGCATCTTGCTTACCAATGCCAATCATCAAGAATGACCCAACCAAATTGCGCACCATATGATGCAAAAAGGCGTTGCCGCGAATCCGGAAATACAACCAAGGTTGCTCAGAAATAATGTCGATCGAGTACAGGGTTTTGATGGGGGTTTTGCTTTGGCATTCCGCGGAGCGAAAAGAGCTGAAGTCATGCTCGCCAATTAAACACTCGGCTGCTTTTTTCATCGCGGGTATATCAAACCAAGTAGCGGGCGGCAACATATAAAAGCCAGCCCGGTGAGCAACTAGCGGAGCGCGGCAAGGACTAGCATGCAGCGCATAAATATAGGTTCTTTCATAAGCAGAAAATCTCGCACTGAAATCTTCTGAAACTGGCTTAGCCCAATTGATCACAATATCAGAGGGTAAAAAGGAATTGATGCCTCTGACCCAAGACCAATCAGAACGTTCGACTGAAGTATCAAAATGAACCACTTGACCCAAGGCATGAACGCCGGTATCAGTTCGGCCTGCTGTAATTGTCTTCACGGGATTATTGGCAACGCCCTCGCCACCAATGAAAGATTCAATGGCTTTTTCTAATTCAGCTTGAACTGAGCGAATGGGGGGTGCTTGGGTTTGCCAACCACAAAACTGACTGCCCTCATACTGCACACCTAATGCAATTCTCACGATTGCGATCTAAACGTTTCGTTGAGCAAGCTCAGCTAACAAGCCCTGAGCCTCAATGGTTAGTAAAGGATCTACTGTATTACTGATGAGCACGATTTCTTCTAAGGATTTTTTAGCTGCAGAATAGTCCTCAATTGTCATGTAGGCCTTGGCCAAATTGAGTTTGACTCGGAGTGTATCCACAAGAACATGGTCAGTAGCCTTGACTTTAGAGGGCGCCTCTAAATCAAGACTAATGCCCGCAAAGAGAGACTTTGCACGCTCAGGTACGGGCATCACTGGAGACACCTGATGAACCATATGTGAGGAGTTTGTAGGTATCTCAGATCGACGAGCATGGCGAGCGAATAGCCATAGTAGTGTGCCAGTCAAGGCAATAAGGCCTAATCCAATTAATGCAGGACCAAATGTACCTAAACCATAGTTTTGGTCTTGGGATTTTTTACCTTTTGCCTGATCCACTAGCTTTTGTAGTTCAGCAATATTCTTTTCAAGCTCCACAACCTTAGCGCGGGTCTGCTCCAATACTTTTTCTTTAGCAACAAGTTCTTCTGCATAAGCCTTTTCTTGGGCATCGGTAGTACTAGCACCAATTTTCAAGCGATCTTGAATTTCTTTGCTCTTGACGGTTTGCTTGGAATCAATCTTTTGATTTCCTTTTTCACCACCAGCCGCATCAGAATGATTGGCTAACCATTCCGCATTGGCCTCGGCCACAAAACGGCTTGCTTCAACAGGACTAATCGATCTGAGAAGAGCTTGACTGGGTTTATTCAGCTCAGCACCAGCTGCAAGCAAATTGATTGAGCCACTCGCAAATGCATCAGGGTTCGCTTTATAAAGCGCCATCATGGCTTGATCCAAGCTAGCGCCCTCTAAAAAAGGAGCCATTTGAGCTGCAATCTCTGATAAGTTTTGCCCTGGTTTAACGATCACTTTTTGTGTATCGCCCAAGAGCAATGTAAAGGTCTTACTTAGACTGCCACTAGCCCAATTAAGCTGAATCAGTACGTCGACGAAGGGGTCATCACTTACAGGGATGGGGTCGACAGTCTCAACTAACACCATTAACCTTTCGTCGCGCGTGCGATATACCATCGACTGCATATTGAAATTGAGTACCTTGCCAGATACTCCAAGACGAGCATAGTCAGCAGCGCTGGGGACCTGCGCCTTGAGACTCTCTAATACATCCTGCTCCTGAGCAGAAACTCGAATAGGTATCTCAACTCGAAGCGGTTGCCCAGCTTGAGACTGGACTTGGGGGGAACCCAAAGTGATCGCTCCAGCCACACCAGACCAGCTCAACAAGAACCCGCAAATAAAGCGGATTAGCAGCAGTCTTCTAAAGCGCACTTCCATCCTTAGTGATCTAAGAGGATACGTAACATACGACGCAATGGTTCGGCAGCGCCCCACAACAGCTGGTCACCAACAGTAAAGGCGCCAAGATACTCAGGGCCCATGGCTAATTTATGGAGTCTTCCAATCGGTACGGTTAAGGTTCCACTCACTGCTGCAGGCGATAGATCGCGCTCAGTCATTTCTCGATCATTGGGGACTACTTTGACCCACTGATTATCGTTAGCCAAAATACTCTCGATTTCTTTGAGGGGAATATCTTTCTTGAGTTTGACGGTCAATCCTTGGGAGTGGCAACGCATTGCACCCACTCGCACACAGAGCCCATCAATGGGAATGCTGCCAGGCGTCCGAAAAGCGGGTTTACCTAAAATCTTATTGAACTCAGCGCCGCCCTTCCACTCTTCTTTGGTCTGTCCATTTTCGACAGGGACATCAATCCATGGAATTAAACTACCTGCTAGAGCGGTATTACGGAAGTTCTGCTTGGGAAAATCAGTAGAACGTAAAGTAGCGGTAACCTTGCGATCAATATCCAAGATCCAAGAGCTAGGATCAGCTAACTCTGCAGCAACGCTGTCACGCAAAGCACCCATTTGAAGCAAAAGCTCACGCATATTCTGAGCGCCAGCTCCAGAAGCAGCTTGGTAAGTCATGGCACTGATCCACTCGACCAAATCCGCTTTGACCAAGCCACCCATGGCCATCATCATTAAACTCACCGTGCAGTTACTACCAATCCAATTTTTACCACCGGCAGCTAAAGCACGATCAATCACAGGACGATTGACAGGATCCAATATCAACACGGCATCCTCTTTCATGCGCAAGGCGCTAGCAGCATCAATCCAGTGTCCTTGCCAACCAGTAGCACGCAACTCTGGAAAGATGGCATTGGTATAGTCGCCACCCTGGCAGGTCAAAATAATGTCGCAACGAGCTAGCGAAGCAATGTCATTTGCATCTTGCAAAGTGGTTTCAGACTTGGTGACTTTTTGACCATTGAAGGCAGGCACTTCACCGCCAACTTGACTGGTACTAAAAAATACCGGCTCGATCAAATCAAAGTCTTTCTCGACCAGCATTCTCTCCATGAGAACGCTGCCGACCATACCGCGCCAGCCAACGAGTCCAACAACTGGTGTATTTTGATTTCCCATATGAGCCACAAATCTGTATTAAGTAATGAATGAATTAAGCGAGTGCCGCTAGAACAGCGTCACCCATCTGAACCGTAGACACTTTCGTTGTTCCAGCGGTATAGATATCTGCTGTACGAAGACCTTGCGAAAGGACTTTCTGCACTGCGACTTCAATCGTATTCGCGTGCTCAGGCATACCCAATGAGTAGCGCAGCATCATTGCAGCCGAAAGAATGGTCGCCAATGGATTAGCGATACCTTTGCCAGCAATATCGGGCGCAGAACCATGACTGGGTTCATATAAGCCCTTATTGTTCTTATCCAAAGAGGCTGATGGCAACATGCCAATAGAGCCTGTCAACATTGCAGCCTCATCCGAAAGAATGTCTCCGAAGAGGTTTCCAGTCACGACGACATCAAATGCCTTAGGTGCTTTGACCAACTGCATTGCTGCGTTATCAACATACATATGGGATAGCTCTACATCGGGATATTCTGCAGATACCCGAATCATGACATCGCGCCAAAGTTGCGATGTTTCTAATACATTGGCTTTATCTACGCTGCAAACTTTCTTGCTACGCTTACGAGCCGCTTCAAAAGCCACTCGACCAATACGCTCCACTTCTGGCTCGCTATAGTGCATCGTGTCAAAACCTTCACGCGCACCTTTAAACAATGGCAACTCTGAGCTGCGAATGCCGCGCGGTTGACCAAAATAAATATCACCGTTCAGCTCTCGAACGATCAAGATATCTAAGCCACCAACGATTTCGGGTTTCAAGCTTGACGCGGCAGTCAGTTCTGCATAGCAAATGGCTGGACGAAAGTTGGCAAATAACTCAAGGTGTTTGCGCAAACCCAGAATGGCTTGCTCTGGACGAAACTCCCGGGCTAAGGTGTCATATTTCCAGTCACCAACCGCTCCAAACAAAATGGCATCAGCCTGTTTGGCCAACTCTAAGGTAGCAGGAGGTAATGGATGACCATGCAGATCATAAGCAGCTCCACCAACTGGAGCCTCTTCCAAGGTGAATTGGGGGACTAGCGCCTTGAGAACCTTAACAGCTTCAGCAACGATTTCCGGGCCGATACCATCACCCGGTAGGACTGCAATTTTCATGAAAAGCCTTTAACTCAATAAAACTACGGCAACTGGGTGGCTAACCAAGGCATTTTAAGAATGCGCTCGGCTTCGTAAGCCATAATTTTATCTGCATGGCGCAGAGTTAGCCCAATATCGTCCAAACCATTGAGAAGGCAATATTTTCTGAAGGGGGCGACCTCAAATGCATAACTTGTGCCGCCTGGCAGGATGACTTGCTGACTGTCTAGGTCAATTGTCAGCTGATAACCATTAAAAGCCTGGGTTTCATTAAATAAATGATCAACTTGAATTTCAGAGAGAACAATCGGTAATAGACCGTTTTTGAAGCAATTATTGTAAAAAATGTCTGCAAAACTAGGGGCGATAATGGCTCTAAAGCCAAATTGAGACAAAGCCCATGGGGCATGTTCGCGCGAGCTTCCGCAGCCAAAGTTTTTCCGAGCCAATAAAATTCCAGCGCCTTGATAGCGAGATTGATTTAGAACGAAGTCTGGATTGATTGGACGGTTAGCGCAATCTTGACCGGGTTCGCCATGATCAAGATAGCGCCACTCATCAAACAGATTTTGACCAAAGCCGGTTTTCTTAATCGATTTCAGAAATTGCTTCGGAATGATCGCGTCGGTATCCACGTTCTCGCGATTCAAGGGGGCAACTAAGCCCTGATAGACGGTGAACTTATCCATAATTATTTAACCGGTGTAACAACAACATCTTTCCCTTTAGTTTGGGAAGAATTATTGCTTGAAGATTTGGGGTCCATCGAAGTCCCCATATTCTGCAGATCTTTGCCAACACCTTCCATGGTATTTGCACAAGCTGCCAAGATCATGCCAAATAGGCCAACCAAGATGAGTCTAGTAATGAGAGAAGTTTTACGCATAGCAGGCTTAAGAAATTTTCCGAATATCAACAAAGTGGCCTTCAATCGCAGCAGCAGCCGCCATCGCTGGACTCACTAAATGGGTTCTACCGCCATTGCCTTGGCGACCCTCGAAATTGCGATTCGAGGTAGAGGCGCAACGCTCGCCTGGTTCAAGGCGATCGGCATTCATAGCAAGACACATCGAGCAACCGGGTTCGCGCCATTCAAAGCCAGCAGCTTTGAATACCCGATCCAGTCCCTCGCGCTCCGCTTGAGCTTTTACCAAACCGGATCCGGGAACTACGAGAGCAAGCTTAATATTCGGTGCAATTTTTTTGCCGATTCGATCAACCACTTTAGCGGCAGCCCGCAGGTCTTCAATGCGACTATTAGTACACGAGCCGATGAATACTTTATCGACGGTAATATTGCTTAGCGGTGTGTTTGGCGTCAAGTCCATGTACTGCAAAGCCCGTTCCATCGCATCACGCTTATTAGGGTCCCGTTCTTTCTCGGGATCGGGTACACGATCACTGATGGGTAAAACCATTTCTGGCGAAGTACCCCAAGTGACTTGCGGAGCAATTTCTTCTGCACGCAGCTCAACCACTGAATCAAATTGAGCACCGGGATCAGAATGCAGGGTGCGCCAATACTGTAGGGCATGACGTAAAGCCTCGCCCTTTGGTGCATAAGGGCGGCCTTGGAGATAGTCAATAGTCGTTTCATCAACAGCAACTAAGCCGGCGCGAGCGCCAGCCTCAATCGCCATATTGCAGATGGTCATCCGGCCTTCCATCGATAAATTCCGAATAGCTTCGCCAGCAAATTCGATTGTGTAACCAGTACCACCCGCTGTTCCAATTTTGCCAATGACGGCCAATACGATATCTTTTGCAGTGCTGCCGGGTTGTAAACGTCCGTCGACACGGACCAACATATTCTTGCTCTTTTTCATGAGTAAGGTTTGAGTGGCAAGAACATGCTCAACCTCTGAAGTGCCGATACCAAACGCTAAGGCACCAAATGCACCATGAGTACTGGTATGAGAATCACCGCAGACAACGGTCATGCCAGGCAAGGTGGCGCCCTGCTCTGGTCCAATCACATGAACGATGCCCTGACGAGTGTCATTCATTTTGTATTGCGTAATACCGAAAGCATCGCAGTTTTGATCGAGAGTATCGACCTGCAATTTAGAAATCGGATCGCTAATGCCTTGTGAACGATCAGTCGTTGGCACATTGTGATCAGATACCGCAAGGTTGGCAGAAATACGCCAAACAGGCCGACCCGCTAAGTTCAAGCCTTCAAATGCCTGAGGACTGGTCACTTCGTGTAATAACTGACGATCGATGTAGATCGTCGCCGTGCCATCCTCTTCGGAGTAGATGACATGGTCATCCCATAATTTATCGTAAAGCGTACGTGACATAAAAACCTTATTTACGATCTGCTAAAGCTGGCACTTTGCGTGATGTTTCACCAGTATAGAGCTGACGTGGGCGACCAATTTTATATTCAGGATCAGTAATCATCTCTTCCCATTGGGCAATCCAGCCTACGGTTCTTGCTAATGCAAAGATGCAGGTAAACATTTCAGTTGGCACACCAAGAGCGCGCTGCACAATACCTGAGTAGAAATCGACGTTTGGATACAGTTTGCGGCTGACGAAGTATTCGTCTTCTAACGCGATCTTCTCCAAGGTCATCGCTAACTTGAATAAAGGATCATTTTCAAGACCCATCTCCTTCAAGACCTCATAACAAGTTTCACGCATCAGTTTTGCACGGGGATCAAAGTTCTTATAAACACGGTGACCAAAGCCCATTAAGCGAACACCGAAGTTCTTATCTTTCACTTGCGCAATGAACTCATGAATTTTCTCGACACCACCATTGGCCTGAATCTCATTGAGCATTTGTAGGCAAGCTTCATTCGCACCACCATGTGCTGGGCCCCACAAACAGGCGATTCCTGCAGAAATTGCTGCAAAAGGGTTGGTGCCTGAGGAACCACAAAGGCGTACTGTTGAAGTAGAAGCATTTTGTTCATGATCCGCATGCAGAATAAAGATGCGATCTAAAGCGCGAACCAGCACGGGATTGACCTTGTATTCTTCACAAGGAGTGGCAAACATCATACGCATGAAGTTTGCGGTGTAGGACAAGCTGTTATCAGGATAGATAAAGGGCTGGCCAACAGAATACTTATAAGCCATGGCAACCAAAGTCGGCATCTTAGCTATCAGACGAATCTGAGCAATTTGGCGAGCCTTCGGATCGGTGTAGTCGATCTGATCGTGATAGAAAGCAGCCATCGCACCAACCAGACCAGTTAAAACAGCCATTGGATGCGCATCGCGACGGAAACCGCGCAAGAAAAATTGCATCTGCTCATGCACCATGGTGTGATGCGAGATCATTTCCTTAAAATCGGCGTCCTGTTCTTTGTTTGGCAAGTTGCCGTTAATCAGCAAATAGCAAACTTCCATGAAGTCACATTTACCGGCTAAATCTTCAATGGGGTAACCACGATACAGCAGCTCGCCTTTATCGCCATCGATATAAGTTATCTTGCTATTACAAGAGGCTGTAGACAAAAATCCGGAATCATAGGTGAACTTACCAGTCTGACCATACAGCTTACGAATATCAATGACATCAGGACCAACGCTGCCTTGATAAATTGGCAAATCAATGTCTGGCGAACCATCGGAAAATGATAGTTTTGCTTTGATATTCGATTCATTCATGTCTAGCCTCTAATCTTTCAATCTGTTGAGATTCAAAACTCCGAAGTACAGCAAATAAAGTACTGCTTTTTAATTAAAACTACTTTTCTCTCAAACGCATCATCATCTTTTGATAAGCGGTAGTTGAAGAAATTTCTTTCAATACAGCCAACTCATCCTTGCGACCAATTAATAAGTCCATCAAGTCGTTGTCATCCAATGCCAGTAGCTGCTTTAGTACTTGACCGTCTTCTGCATTGAGATCATCAGCATATCGGTCAAAAAATCGCTGCAGAATTAAATCGTTTTCCAACAATCCTCGGCGAGCATCGCTCTTTAACCGATATAACTCTGCATTACTCAAATTCATGAGCTTAGACAGCCCTACGAACCATTAACTCTTTAATCTTACCAATCGCCTTAGTTGGATTCAAATGCTTAGGACAGACATCCACGCAATTCATGATGGTATGGCAGCGGAATAAACGATATGGGTCTTCTAAATTGTCTAAACGCTGTGCGGTATCTTCGTCACGGCTATCGGCAATAAAACGATAAGCTTGTAATAAGCCAGCGGGACCAACAAACTTATCAGGATTCCACCAGAAAGATGGGCATGAAGTAGAGCAAGAGGCGCACAGAATGCACTCATACAAACCATTCAGTTCTTCACGTTCTTCTGGGCTCTGCAAGCGCTCTTTCTCAGGCGCTGGATTGTCATTGACTAAATAAGGCTTGATCGAGAGATATTGCTTAAAGAATAAGGTCATATCAACAATCAAGTCACGCACCACTGGCAAGCCAGGTAATGGGCGCAGAGTAATCACTTTAGGCAAGGTCAACATATTGGTTAAGCAGGCCAAACCATTCTTGCCGTTAATGTTCATCGCATCAGATCCGCAAACACCCTCGCGGCATGAACGACGATACGAAATACTCTCATCTTGTTTCTTTAGGGAGATCAGTGCATCTAACAACATGCGCTCGCCGCTTAATTCCAGCTCATAGCGTTGCATGCGAGGCGCTGCATCAACCTCTGGGTCGTAACGATAAATTTCAAAAATCCGGGTATCACTCATCTTTTATCTCTCTTATCGATCTCTAACTTAGAAAGTACGTTCTTTGGGTGGAACAGATTCAACCGTTAAGGGCTTCATCACGACGGGTTTGTAATCTAAGCGGTTACCTTCGCTGTACCAGAGGGTGTGCTTCATCCAGTGATCATCATCGCGATGAGGATGGTCATCGTGGGAATGAGCACCGCGACTTTCCTTGCGGGCAGCTGCAGAGGTCATCGTAGCATTGGCAGTTTCAATCAAATTGGCCACTTCCAGAGCTTCAATACGTGCGGTATTAAAAATCTCCGACTTGTCTTTTAACCAGAGATGGTTTGCACGCTCAGTGAGCTGAGCCATCTGACGCAGACCTTCATCCATTAACTCTTGGTTACGGAAAACACCAGCGTAGGTTTGCATAGTCTTGCGGATGTCGTTGGCTACGTCTTGCGCATACTCACCAGAGCTGGAGTTATCCAACTTAGCAATCCGTGCAAGCGTCTGCTCACCGGCATCAGCAGGCAATGGTTTGAACTCTTGTTTTTTCAAATCAGCAGCGACAATGTGGTTGCCAGCGGCGCGACCAAAGACCAAGAGGTCTAACAATGAGTTCGTACCGAGACGGTTCGCGCCATGCACGGACACACAAGAGCATTCACCGATCGCGTAGAGACCATGCACGATCTCGTTTGGCTTGCCGTTCTTTGGCACAACCACTTGACCATTAATATTGGTTGGAATACCACCCATTTGATAGTGGATGGTTGGCACCACAGGAATATTTTGTTTGGTAACGTCTACGTTAGCAAAGTTAATACCAATCTCATAAACCGATGGCAAACGCTTCATGATGGTGTCTGCACCAAGGTGAGTCAAATCGAGTTCGACATAATCACCATTAGGACCACATCCACGACCTTCTTTAATTTCTTGATCCATACAACGGGATACGAAATCGCGTGGCGCTAAATCTTTATAGGTTGGCGCATAACGCTCCATGAAGCGCTCACCATGCTTATTACGCAAAATAGCACCTTCACCACGACAACCTTCGGTCAATAGAACACCAGCGCCCGCTACACCAGTTGGATGGAATTGCCAAAACTCCATATCCTCTAATGGAATACCTGCGCGTGCAGCCAGACCCATACCATCACCAGTATTAATAAAGGCATTGGTTGAGGCTGCCCAAATACGACCTGCGCCACCAGTAGCCAGCATCACTACCTTAGCTTCCAAGATATAGACCTGACCGGTTTCCATTTCGAGAGCGGTAACGCCAACTACGTCGCCCTCGTCATTGCGGATCAAATCGAGAGCCAACCACTCAACAAAGAAATTGGTTTTGGCACGCACGTTACGTTGATACAAGGTATGCAACATGGCATGACCGGTTCGATCTGCCGCTGCACAAGCGCGTTGCACGGCTTTCTCACCATAGTTCGCAGTATGTCCACCAAAGGGACGTTGATAGATCGTGCCATCTGGGTTACGGTCAAACGGCATACCAAAGTGCTCTAACTCATAAACTACTTTTGGCGCCTCGCGACACATAAATTCGATCACATCTTGGTCGCCCAACCAGTCAGAACCTTTGATGGTGTCGTAAAAGTGATAGTGCCAATTGTCTTCATTCATATTGCCAAGCGCTGCGCCAATACCGCCCTGCGCTGCTACGGTATGGGAGCGAGTTGGAAATACTTTAGTCAAGACGGCAACATTCAAACCGGCTTCAGCAAGTTGCAATGAGGCACGCATGCCAGAACCACCTGCGCCGACAATGACTGCATCAAAACGGCGACGTGGCAAAGCTTTTTTAATCTCGGTCATCGAATTACACTTTCCACAAAATTTGTACAGCGTAAGCGGCGCAAGCCACCAAATACAAGACGGTTAATACCTGTAAGCCCAAACGAATACTCACCGGCTTAACGTAGTCCATCCAGATATCCCGAATACCAATCCAGGCGTGATAGAACAGGCTCAATAAAGCCAACAGGGTGAGCAACTTCATGAATTGATTGCTTAAGAGGCTTGACCATGCTGCATAACCAGTGCCACCAGTCACACAGTAGTCAACTAAAAGGACGACGGTAAACACCACCATCACAATCGCCGTAATGCGCTGAATGATCCACTCTTTAAGGCCGTAATGCGCACCAACGACTAAGCGCTTAGGTCCAATTTGATATTGAGGCATGGGATTTCCTTAGTAGATGGCAAACATTTTGAGGCCAACGATTGCTGTTAGACCCAAGCCGAGGAAAAAAACGATGATCGCAGAGCGATTGGATTCAGCTTTACTGATGCCAATCTCGAGATCCAGCAACAAATACCGAATGCCGGCGCAAAAGTGATGCAAGAAGCACCAAATCAGCCCCAAACAAATGAGTTTGACCAAGACATTGCTAGTTAAACCCTGAAATGCTTGATAGGTTTGCTCAGATGCCAGACTTTGATCGAGCAAATACAAAATAAATGGGAGCAATAGAAATAAAACAGCACCGCTGATGCGATGAAGAATCGACACCTTACCCGCCCAAGGGAGTCGGTAATGAATCAGTTGGGCTAAGCCAATATTCCGAAACACGGGCTTATCTTTTTTAACGTCCTGCTGTGCATCAACCATGGGCAATCTCGATATTTAGGTGGAGGTTCAGTTCAGTCTTGCTGTGTCGCAACATATTCTATTGGAAACCACAGAAAGTGTAGGTATTTTAGGTGGAATTAAGGTTTTAGTGGTTTTTACTAAGTTTTATGGGTTAACTAGTTAAGCATATTTTGGTAATGTTGCTGAGTTGTGTCATAACGTGCCCTACGGATTTCCACCGGCTTATTTCCATAGGTAAAAGCGAGACGTTCAACCAATAAGACGGGATGTCCAATCGGAACATGAAGATGGGTGCTCAGCAGCTCATCGGCAGCAATGGCCTTAATCTTTTCTTCTGCTCTAACCATATGGGTTGCAAAGCGGGTTTCGTACAGGGCATAAACGGGGCCAGACCACAAGGTCAGCATTTCTAAATCAAGGTCTTTGAAACGTGTTGCTGGAAGTAAAATGTGTTCAAAAACAATGGGTTTGCCAACATAGCTTTGCACTCGTTGAACTTCTATTAAGGCATCACCCGTCTTTAATTTAAGCAATTGAGCATCTTTTGCATTGGCCCTCACCTTTTTGCATGCCAGAAACTGACTCATTAAGGGGAACTTTTGACCTTCATCTGGCACTAAATGCAGAAAGCGATATTGCCAGTCCTCTTCGTGGTGAGTTGCGACAAAAGTACCCTTACCCTGTCTTCTGACCAGAAGATTTTGGGCGGCCAACTCATCAATTGCCTTGCGAACGGTACCCTGGCTTACTGAAAAACGGGTAGCTAACTCCATTTCACTGGGAATCAGGGAGCCTGGCAACCATTCTGCAGCCTGCAGACTGGCCAGAATTAATGCCTTGATCTGCTGATAAAGGGGGCTAAATGACGCGCTTGCGGTTAATGCCTCGGGCACAAGATCTCCAATTTCACACTTGAATTCGCTAAAATCTCAGAATGTCGAAGTCTTATATAAGACATCTGTGACAGTGTAAATCTAAACTTCATTCAGTTGAATGGATAATAGAAAAGTTTTCGAATTGATATCAACCCTCAATTAACCTTCCTTTGGAGTTAAAAGTAATGGCAAAAGCCCCAATGCGTGTCGCCGTGACCGGTGCAGCCGGTCAAATTGGATATTCCCTTCTATTCCGCATCGCCAATGGCGACGTCCTTGGCAAAGATCAGCCAGTGATATTGCAATTACTTGAAATTCCGGATGAAAAAGCCCAAAAGGCACTCCAAGGCGTCATGATGGAGCTCGAAGATTGCGCCTTTCCATTGCTCGTAGGCATGACAGCGCACTCTGATCCTATGACCGCATTTAAAGATGTGGATATTGCCTTTTTAGTTGGCGCACGTCCTCGTGGCCCCGGCATGGAACGCAAAGATTTGCTTGCAGCCAACGCCCAGATTTTCACTGCGCAAGGTAAGGCACTCAACGCGGTTGCGAAACGCACAGTCAAAGTGTTGGTTGTTGGCAATCCAGCCAATACCAATGCATACATTGCGATGAAATCCGCACCTGATTTACCAGCTAAGAATTTCACAGCAATGTTGCGCTTAGATCACAACCGCGCACTCTCCCAGCTCGCAGCCAAAATGGGCAAGCCTGTTGGCGATATTGAGAAACTGGTTGTTTGGGGTAATCACAGTCCAACGATGTACCCTGACCACCGTTTTGCAACCGTTGGCGGCGAGTCTGTTAAAGAGCTGATCAATGATCCAGTTTGGAATAAAGAAGTGCATATTCCAACAGTAGGTAAACGTGGTGCAGCCATCATTGAAGCCCGCGGTCTTTCCTCTGCAGCATCTGCAGCCAATGCGGCCATCGATCACATGCACGATTGGGTGCTCGGTACGCATGGCAAGTGGGTCACGATGGGCGTTCCTTCCAATGGTGAATATGGAATACCTAAGGATGTCATCTATGGCTTTCCAGTCACCTGTGAAAATGGTGAGTACAAAATCGTTGAGGGCTTAGAGATTGATGAGTTTTCACGCGAGCGCATGAACCACACCCTCAATGAGCTTCTTGAGGAACAGGCTGGCGTTAAACATTTGCTCTCTTAAAAAGTTTTCAGAATATGAAAAGCACACTACTCAAAGTTTCCCTAGCGTTTGCCATTCTTGGATCATGCAGCATCGTCCAAGCTGCAGACGAAACCTTCACTTGGAGTTGCGGTGATAACCACCAATTCAAAACGATTGGTGGCACCGATAACCTCGTGTTGAATTGGGACTCTAAGAGCTATGAGATGAGGCGTGAAACTTCTCTGCCTGGCAGCTTGCGTTACAAAAATACAAGCTCTGGTTTTGATTTAGTAGTGCTGCCAAACAAGGCGATGTTATTTAATATTCGCTCTGGTACACGCTTGGCAGACTCTTGTCAGACAGCAGAGATGCGCACTGGACAACTACCGCATCTTTTTGCAGGAGCTGAGCCGTTCACACCGGGGAAGTAAAGCTTTAAGCTCGCAATACAATCCAAAAGGCCGAGCATTCTCGGCCTTTTGTTTAATGAAATAGCGGTTGTTGTGACGGCGTGTCCTCAGGCATCTCTGCGTGAACCTGCTCACCAAGGCGGTCAGGGAAAAGTGGTGCACCGCAATCATCGCAAAGCTCAGGATCGAAAAGCATCGCATGACGAAAGACATCTTCTACACCAGCATCGCGCAAGGCATCACAGATACGTTTAATCGGGCTTTCATCATCTGACAAATCATTGAGTGCGTCATTAGCAACACTCTCACGATCGTATAAAGGCCAGATGACGCCGTAGTTGATTTCAGGTGACCCTTTGATGCTGAAAGAGATCCGATATTCATCAGCCTGCTCTTCACCAAAGGCGCCAACCACTGAAGAGAGACCCGCAGGTAAAACACCCATGGTTGACTCTAAGAAATTGACTGCAGCACGAATACTTAAGGGACGAACATGCTTATCAGCTAAACGACAGTTGGTAAAGTACGCTTCTGGCAACAAAAGCTCGAACTCACACCCTGGCAATAAAGAGGCGATCGGATCATGCATTGCATTTTGCCAACCAATGAGACTTACGCCCCGCTCTTGCCGCAGAGTAGCCTCCGCCTGCCACCGAAATAAAGCTGACCCTGTTGGGGCGGCAACCACCGCCACAATGAAGCGTGGGTCAGCCAGCACAGCAATGGTTTCAGACATGCTTTTCAGCTCAAGCTTGATCTCGCTACCAGTGACTGCTGCCATGGCGAGCGTTTCTGTTAGCACTCGTGTTTGACAATGCGACTGAGGCATTTGATCGATGCTATACAACCAAGGAATAATGGCCAAGCGCGTGTCTGGCGCAATCACGGTATTGTGAAGTGCCTGAGCGGTAGCCTCTACAACCGTGGCGGGTAATGGACCAGAAGGAATTTGATAACGCGTATGCGCAACAATGGGAATTGCTAGTAATAAGGCATCCCATTGCTGACCTTCGTGTTGAATGCTAATGGACTCGGCTAAAGTTTCTGCAGTATCTGCCAGAACCTCAAATGCGATCGTGTTAATTCGGAAGGTTTGGTCAAGCGCGGCATCAATCACATTTTGATTTTGACTTTTGAGCAAGCGTAGCAGTCTATCGTCGAGTCGGTTTTCCCAAAAACGATCTTCTACTTGGCTCCCTGAGGCAGCTAAAGAAATAGAGTCAGCCACTAAACGTTCAGTCTCAGGCGAACTTCTTTGTGAACTTTTACTGCGATGAATAGCCATGCTTATTTTTTCTCCGCACGTCGAAAGACCGGTTTATCGGGTTTAGACTCACTGGCGCAATATTGATAACCATCCAAATTAAAGCCATTGAGATCAGCCGACTTGGTCAAGCGATTGTCGACAACATAGCGCGCCATCAAGCCTCGTGCTCGCTTGGCATAAAAAGAAATAATTTTGTACTTACCGTCTTTAGCATCTTGAAAGACCGGTGAAATCACCCTACAAGCCAAATCCTTTGGCTGCACCACCTTGAAGTACTCCTCGGAAGCCAGATTCAGTAGGCATGGCTCCTTTTCTTGCTCAAGTCGCTTTTTGAGTGCCTCAGTTACGCGCTTACCCCAAAAAGCATATAAGTCTTTACCTCTGGCATTCGGAAAGCTCGTGCCCATTTCTAGACGATAAGGCTGCATGAGATCCAAAGGGCGCAAAGCACCGTATAGTCCCGACAAAATCCGGATATGGTCCTGTGCAAATTCCACCGCTTTGGGGCTGAGGGTTTTGACATCAAAACCATCATAGACATCCCCATCAAAGGCATAAATCGCAGGCTTACTGTTCTCCGGAGTGAACTTCTTTGACCAATCCCGGTAACGACCAACGTTGAGGGCGGCTAGTTGGTCTGATACACCCATTAATTTGGCAAGCTCCTGTGGGGAGAGCTTTTTGAGATCGGCAATCAGCTTTGCTGATTCGGTAACAAATTCAGGCAAGGTGCTTGACTTAACCTTGGCGGGAGTCTCGTAATCAAGGGATTTTGCTGGGGAAAGGACGATCAACATGGCACAATTTAAGAATATTTATACCATTCTAGCGATTACTCAACCTAAGTGCCCGTAACTGCCTAAACTACCCTATTCGTGAGCTTAAAGTAACCAAGGAATTTCAATATGAGTAAAAAACCAGCCCAGCAAATGATTGATGTCTATAGTTGGGCCACTCCAAATGGCCACAAGGTTCACATCATGCTCGAGGAATGTGGCTACCGTCTCGGCAAAGACTGGCTTGCCCATCCAATTGATATCGGCGCAGGCGATCAGTTTAAGCCTGAGTTTTTAAACATTAGCCCTAACAATAAAATTCCGGCCATGGTTGACCCAAATGGTCCCGATGGTAAACCCATCAGCATTTTTGAGTCAGGTGCAATTTTGCTTTACCTTGCAGCGAAGACTGGCAAATTTCTCCCAAAGAGTACGCGTGCAAAGTATGAGGTCTTGCAATGGTTAATGTTCCAAATGGGTGGACTAGGCCCCATGTTGGGACAGAACCATCACTTTCGCATCTATGCCCCAGAAAAAATTGAGTACGCAATCAATCGCTACACCAATGAGGCAAAACGTTTATACGGCGTACTAGATCAACAACTGAGCAAACATCCGTTCATTGCTGGTAAAGAATATTCCATTGCTGACATGGCGATCTTTCCATGGACTCGTAACTGGAAAAATCAAGGGATTGAGATCGATGAGTTCCCCCACTTCAAGAAATGGTTCGAAAAGATTTCTGCTAGGCCAGCGGTTAGGCGGGGTGTTGAAGTGCTCACCAATCTGCGCAAGCCTTTGACAGATGATAAAGCTAGAGACCTATTATTCGGCGCGAGCCAGTATCAAAAAAGGAAGTGAGATGACTATTCAATCCGTAGGCATTATTGGTGCCGGGACAATGGGTAACGGCATTGCCCAAGTGTGTGCAATGGCTGGCCTAGATGTTGTGATGATCGATATGAACGATGCTGCTGTCGAGCGCGGCCTGAGCCAAATCAGTAAAAGTCTAGATCGATTAATCAAGAAAGAAACCTTAAGTGTTGATGATAAAAATAAAGCACTTAAACGCATTCAAGGTAGCACCTCGTATGCAGATCTTCAGGGTCTGAATTTGGTGATCGAAGCAGCAACCGAGAACCAAGCCGTAAAAGAAAAAATTCTGCAACAGATTGATGCAATCGTGGGTAAAGACACCATCATTGCAACCAATACTTCTTCACTATCAATCACCAAGCTCGCAGCACTCAATTCCGATCCTGCGCGATTTATTGGGATGCACTTTTTTAATCCACCCCCATTAATGGCTTTAGTTGAGGTGATACGCGGACTTCAAACGAGCGATGCTACCCACCATGCCATCATCGAGATGGCCAAACAGATTGGCAAAGAACCGATTACGGTCAAAAATTCTCCTGGCTTTGTCGTTAATCGCATTTTGATCCCGATGATTAATGAAGCCTTTTTTGTTTTGCAAGAGGGTTTGGCCAGTCCTGAAGATATTGATGCCGGCATGAAGCTAGGCTGTAACCAGCCGATTGGCCCGCTCGCTTTGGCCGATCTCATTGGTTTGGATACTTGTCTTGCAGTCATGGAAGTCTTTTTTGAAAACTTTAGTGACTCAAAATATCGCCCCTGCCCGCTTCTGCGTGAGATGGTCGCCGCCGGTTATCTTGGGCGCAAGACCGGGCGTGGCGTCTTTCACTATGAGCAGTAAGCTTGATATCAACATCTGAAGGAAAGTTTGTGAATCCACTACCGCCAGTCGTACGCTATTTAGCCTATGCAGGTTTGATCCCGTTTATTGGCCTTGCCTTAATGGTGCAATTGGCACCGACTCCGCTGAACTATCTTAGCGCTGAATCGATTGCGAGCTATGGCGCCATCATTGTGGCTTTTATGGGGGCATTGCATTGGGGCGCTAATCTACATGCCCTTGGTAAACCACCGAGCGGTGACCGCTGGATTGATCGTAATGCCTGGATTTGGGGCATCACCCCCGCTCTGATCGCTTGGGTTGCACTCCATATTTATATTCCTGTCAGCCTCATTATTTTGGCTGCAACTTTAGTGATACAGCGCAATATTGATCAAGATACGTATACCTACTACTTTGATGATGATGCGGCACGTATCGCGTTTATGACTATGCGCACACGCCTGAGCTACGTTGCTGCAGCTTGCTTAACCTGGGCAGCATTAGTTATCCTATTTATCCAAGGTTGATTTAGATCCTCATGAGCGGTCTTTTTGAAAGCAATCCACCGCCGCCGTTAGCTGAGGCATTGCGTCCGCAAAGTATTGAAGAGGTCATTGGCCAGACACATTTATTAGCTCCAGGTAAACCACTTAATCTCGCCTTTGCCTCAGGAAAACCGCACTCGATGATTTTATGGGGTCCACCTGGGGTAGGCAAAACCACTTTAGCCCGTTTATCCGCAAAAGCGTTTGATCGAGAATTTATTGCCCTATCCGCCGTCTTAGCGGGTGTCAAAGAAATTCGAGAGGCCATTGAACGTGCCGAACACAATATGGCGCAGTACGGCAGACAAACCATTTTGTTTGTAGATGAAATTCATCGCTTTAACAAGAGTCAACAAGATGCATTGCTACCTCACGTCGAGTCAGGTCTATTTACTTTTATCGGCGCTACAACGGAGAATCCTTCATTTGAAGTGAATTCAGCACTGTTATCTCGTGCACAAGTGTATGTCTTGCAATCGCTATCTCCTTCTGAGTTGAAAGAACTGATTCAGCGAGCCCGGATAACATCAATGCCGCAGATAGACTTTGAAGAATCTGCTTTGGATACCTTGGTTGCTCATGCTGATGGTGATGCTAGACGTTTGCTCAATTTGCTGGAGCAGATCCGGAATGCAAGCTCGGCATCCAACTTAGAGACTCAGAAAATCGATGATGAGTTCATCACCAATGCACTCAGTATGCAGACTCGACGCTTCGATAAAGGCGGCGATCAGTTCTATGATCAAATCTCTGCCCTACATAAGTCTGTTCGCGGCTCCGATCCCGATGCATCACTCTATTGGTTTTGCCGCATGATGGATGGTGGCGCCGATCCTCGCTATCTTGCAAGACGCATTATTCGCATGGCCTGGGAAGATATCGGTTTGGCCGACCCTAGGGCTATTCAGTTGGCCAATGATGCCGCCCTCACCTATGAACGGCTCGGCTCTCCAGAAGGCGAACTCGCTTTAGGGCAGGCAATTGTGTATTTAGCGGTGGCTGCGAAAAGTAATGCGAGTTATAAAGCCTTTAATGCCGCAAAAGCGTTTGTTGCCAAAGATGCGACTCGACCAGTACCGATTCACTTACGCAATGCCCCTACGCAACTGATGCAAGAACTCGGCCACGGGAAAACCTATCGCTATGCCCATGATGAAGCACACGGCTATGCTGCTGGTGAAAGCTATCTACCAGAGGGAATGGCTGCTCCCAATTGGTATCAGCCCGTTGATCGTGGCTTAGAAAGTCAAATTGCGGAGAAGATGGCTTTCTTACGCCAACTCGATACTGACGCAAAGAAACAATAAACTCTTAACTCAATTGATCAATCCACCCATCCAACACCCAAAGGAAACATGATGCGTAATTTACTAGCTGGCTTTATTTTGACTATTGCTTGTTTCACAAGCCAACTCGCTTTAGCGGGGCCTAAGGTTGAATTTAAAACGACGATGGGTAACTTTGTAGTTGAGCTGGATGCAGATAAGGCACCAAAGACCACGGCAAACTTTTTAAGCTACGTAAAAAGTGGTTTTTACAATGGCACGATCTTTCATCGGGTGATTGATGGATTCATGATTCAATGCGGTGGATTTACACCTGATCTCGTGCAAAAGCCAACTAATGCTCCGGTTGTCTCTGAAGCACAAAACGGCTTAAAGAATCAAGCGTATACCATTGCGATGGCCCGCACTTCAGATCCTGACTCTGCTACGGCCCAATTTTTTATCAACGTCAAAGACAATCAAGGACTCGACTATCCCAATGCGATGGGTAATGGCTATACCGTATTTGGCAAGGTGATCTCAGGCACTCAAACGATTGATGCCATTCGTCAAATTCCAACCATGGTTGCTAATGCTCCGCGCATGGGTCGCATGAGTGATGTGCCTAGCAAGACAGTAATGATTGAGTCCGCAACCCTCTTGAAATAATCGCACTGATCATTGCGCCCAGGGATTGTTTGCCGTGATTCTCCTAGATGATTCGCAAAGTACTGCAAGCAATCCCACTAGTCGTCTCTATCAAGACGCCCTTCACTATTGGTGTATTTATCCCAGCGAGCAAGCTGAAGAGAATCAAACTGCTATTGAAGGCGTTTTCACAGATTTAGCCAAGGCCTCTGCCCGAGGAGAATATCTGGTGGTCGCCCTAGCCTATGAGTTAGGGCTGCATTTTCAAGGACTCAATCTGCCAGTAAGCAAGCATCCCTTGATTGAGGCATGGTCCTATGAGAATTATGAAGCGCTTTCTAAGACAGCCGTAGATGAGTTCATCGTATCGAAGATCAATCGACTACCCGAAAACGAGACCTACTCAGGCGTTACAAATCTCAATACCTCAATTAATTTTGCCCAATTTTCATCTGATTTAGATCAAATTCGAGAATGGATCTTGGCGGGCGATGTCTATCAAATCAATCACACCTATCGTCTTCGGGGGCAGCCATACGGTTCTGACTTAGCTCTCTACAATCGCTTGCGCAAACGACAACCGGGGCGGTATGGTGCCTTCATCCAATCTGAGAACCACGCTATTTTGTCGCACTCCCCCGAGTTATTCATACAGCGCAATGGTGATACTTTGCTTGCTATGCCAATGAAAGGTACTGCAAGTGCCCTCAATAGCAATGGGTCAGAGCTTGCTGAAGACCCCAAGAATCAAGCTGAGAATGTCATGATCGTGGATTTGCTCCGCAACGATATGGGGCGAGTAGCACAAACGGGTTCGGTGAAAGTCTCTCAATTATTTGAGGTAGCAAGACATGGAGATGTCTTGCAAATGACCTCAACGGTAGAGGCCACACTAAAAAAGGGGGTCTCTTTCGAAGAAATCCTACGAGCTGTTTTTCCTTGTGGCTCTGTTACAGGAGCGCCTAAAAAACGGAGCATGGAAGTGATTCAGCAACTTGAGCCTGAACGTGGCTACTATTGCGGAGCAATTGGTTGGTTGGATCCCGATCAACGCTTTGCCTTAAGCGTACCGATTCGCACGTTAGAAATTACACATTCAGAGCGTGAACAGGCTTCCACTTTGACTATGGGTGTTGGTGCTGGTATCACCATTGAGTCTAAAGCGGATGAGGAATGGGAAGAATGTCAGATTAAATCTGCTTTTCTGACTGAACTCACGAGCACCGTAGGCTTATTTGAAACCATTCTCATCCAGCATGGCACAGCACAGCTTTTAGATCGACACCTAGACCGACTTCAACATTCAGCAAAATACTTAGGCATCCCGTTTGAGCGTAATGGGGTTGAGCAATACATTGCAAAAATGTTCGACGGAAACAAGTGGGGTTCATCGTTATCACAGCTATACCGCTTCAGATTGGATTTAAGCCCTACTGGTGAGCTATCGCATAGCATTTCGGAACTGAGCCCTCTCTCTGATTCTGTAAAACTCTTTTGGGCAAGTGATTTACTACCTGATCCAGGGTATGCAGTGATGCAATCACAAAATGTCTTGCTCCAACATAAATCGCACTCTCGGACCTGGTACGACCGTGCATGGCAATTGGCCGAAGCAAAAGGCGGATTTGATGCCCTCTTCCTCAATGAACACGGCTTTGTGACTGAAGGCGGTCGAAGTAGTCTCTTTATTCAAAAGCCCAATATGACGGAATGGTTTACCCCTCCAGTCAGTGCAGGACTGCTTCCGGGGGTAATGCGCGCTCAGATTCTGAGCGACCCTCGCTGGAATGCCCGTGAGATGGACCTGACCATCGATGATGTACTCCAGGCAGATAAAATAGTCATCACCAATGCGTTGCGCGGCGTTGTTCCTGCCCATTTTTAGAAAGACTGCATGAAGTTTTGCTCCGAATGTGCCTCACCACTGATTCTGCGTATACCTGCAGACGACTCTCGCGAACGCTATGTTTGCGAACAATGCGGGATAGTCCATTATGAAAATCCCCGCAACGTTGTGGGTAGCATTCCAGTGTATGGCGATAAAGTCCTATTATGTCGACGAGCTATCGAACCACGTTACGGATATTGGACCCTCCCAGCAGGTTTTCTAGAAATCGGTGAAACCTGCAGTGCGGGCGCTGTCAGAGAAACCATGGAAGAAGCTGGTGCAACTGTAGATATTGGCCCCTTATTTTCTCTATTAGATGTTGTGCATGCCGAGCAAGTTCATCTGTTCTATTTGGCTCGAATGAGAACCCCCGAGTTTGAGGCTGGCGTTGAAAGTTTAGAAGTGGCATTATTTTTAGAAAAAGATATTCCTTGGCAAGAATTAGCTTTCCCTACTGTCAAGCAAACACTGGAGTGGTATTTCGCTGATCGAGCTGCAGGACGCTTAAATCAACTTGACGCAATGATGGTTCACACCCGCGATATTGCCCGTGGTGAAAAAATTGAAGTCTCCTGATTGATGAATCGTATTCCTTGGCTGGGCCCAAACGAGCCATTCCCAGATCCATTAATAACAAGCGATCCAGATGCCAATGTTCCAGGCCTCTTTGCCGTTAGCGAGCGTATATACCCCGGTCAATTGCAATCTGCTTATCAAGTGGGCGTATTTCCCTGGTACTCAGATAATCAACCCGTATTGTGGTGGTCGCCCGACCCCCGCATGGTGCTGATCCCAGATCAATTTAAATGTAGCGATTCTTTAAAGAAAACTTTACGTCACTTCATCGCCGATGAATCAAAGGCCATTGTCGTTGATCAAGACTTTTCTGCAATCATGCGCGCTTGTGCAACCAATGAACGTAAAGGCCAAGATGGTACCTGGATCACCCATGAGATTGTGGATGCATATACCGCCCTATTTGAACAAGGCCGAGCCCATAGCATTGCTGTAATGGACGCTGGGGTCTTGGTTGGTGGTCTCTACTGCGTCTGCTTTGGTAAGGCCGTCTTTGGTGAATCCATGTTTAGCAGGCAAGCAGATGGCTCAAAGATTGCTCTAGCTGCCCTAAGCGCTTTTTGTGTCCAAAATGGCATCCCTATGATCGATTGCCAACAAGAAACTGCTCATCTGCGCTCGCTAGGCGCGGCCCCAATCGAACGGAAGACCTTTTTACAATCACTGCAGACGTCGCTAAATCAATCTAAGATAGCGTTATCTTGGAACTTTACTAAACAGATACTTCAGCACTGGCTATGACGCAGCTTAAAGAACTTCCCTTAACTACTTTGCAGTTTTATGCCACTGCCCCCTATGAATGCAGCTATCTTCCCAATCGGACGGCCCGCTCCCAAGTTGCTACGCCTTCACACTTCATTCATGCGGATGTTTACAGCGAGTTAGTCAACGCCGGATTTCGTCGTAGCGGTCTATATACCTATCGTCCTTACTGTGATCACTGCAAGGCCTGTATTGCGACTCGCATCTTAACGAATCAATTTACTCCCAATCGCAGTCAGCGACGGGCACTCAAAAGACATGAAGGCTTGCAAGCGAATGTGTTGTACTTAGGTTATCAAGCAGAGCATTACGAACTCTATCAACAGTATCAAAATACCAGGCACGCCGGTAGTGAGATGGATCGTGAGGATCAAGATCAATACATGCAGTTTTTGATTCAGAGTCGCGTGAATTCTCGTATCGTTGAATTTCGCGATGGGCCAAATGATGCTCACCCTGGCCGATTACGGATGGTTAGCATGATCGATCTACTGGATCAAGGCATCTCTTCGGTCTATACCTTCTACGATACGAGTGATCCCGGCGCCAGCTATGGAAGCTATAGCATTTTGTGGCAGATTCAACAGGCAGTAGATCTCAAGCTGCCTTATCTTTATTTGGGGTATTACATTAAAGACAGTGAAAAAATGTCCTACAAGATCAATTACAAACCGATTGAAGGTTTAATTGATGACCATTGGCAGTTAATCACTGAGGGATAATCAGCTTACATGCTCGATAGTTACCGACTCCTACGGCCTTTCTTATTTGCTCTAGACCCTGAGCTGGCCCATAATCTCACACTCGCTTCACTCGATAAGACTCAACAATGGGGGCTTTTGCAACACTGCATTACTAAACCAGCCCCTGATCCACGTGAATTTTGTGGCCTTCATTTACCCAATCCCATCGGGCTAGCAGCTGGTCTTGATAAAGATGGCAGACACATTGATGCACTAGCTAGCTTAGGCTTTGGTTTCTTAGAGATCGGTACCGTTACCCCGCTTCCCCAGCCTGGCAATCCCAAACCCCGCATGTTTAGACTCAGTGAGGCCAACGCGCTCATCAATCGCATGGGTTTCAACAACGATGGCGTAGAGGCTTGTGTGCAACGTGTTCGTCAATCCCCATATTGGCAAAGTGGTGGCATTGTTGGCTTAAATATTGGCAAGAATGCCATCACCCCAATTGATCAAGCCGCTGATGATTATGTCTTGGGCATGAATGCCGTTTATGAAATTGCCTCCTACATTACCGTCAACATCTCCTCTCCGAACACTAAAAATCTGCGTGAATTACAAGGCGAGACAATGTTACGCAATTTGCTTAGTACTTTAGATCTTGCCAGAAAGCGATTAAGCGATCGTTTTGGTGTGCGCAAACCGCTTTTCTTAAAGATTGCGCCTGATTTAGACGAGGCCGATATTCATTTGATTGCGGACCTATTGATGGAATTTGGCATCGATGCCGTAATTGCCACCAACACAACCATTGATCGCTCTGCTGTGCAAGGTCTACCCTCGAGCGAAGAGGTCGGCGGCTTGTCTGGTGCACCAGTAAAAAATCCGTCCAATCATGTACTCAAAATACTGAAGGCAAGACTTCAAGACGAACTCCCCATTATTGGCGTAGGTGGCATTCTGTCTGGAGATGATGCGCTCGAGAAAATACAAGGCGGAGCCAGTCTAGTTCAAATCTATACCGGGCTGATCTATCGAGGCCCCGGATTAATTGCTGAGTGCGCAAAGGCTCTTAAAGGCATTTAACCCCTGCTGGTGGCCTCTTTTTCCCTCGTACATGAGGGATTTGTCATGAATATTTCATAATATGCAATTTGATTGAGAATCGCTACAATTGCAACATGGATACCAAAAAGACTATAGCGGACGCCAAGAAAACTGGTGAAGTCGGTAAAACGGCGATCCAAGTAGTAGAACGCATGATGAACCTGCTCGATGCCTTAGCTGAGCACGAAGAATCCAGCAGCCTCAAAGCACTGGCAGAAAAAACCGCCTTACACCCCTCTACTGCGCATCGCATCCTGAATGATATGGTTGCCTGTCGACTAGTTGAACGGGGCGATGGCGGGACGTATCGGCTGGGTCTGCGTTTATTGGAGCTCGGTAACCTGGTTAAAGCGCGACTCTCAGTCCGGGAAGCAGCTCAAGGACCGATGCGAGCATTACATAAACTGACTGGCGAAACCATCAATTTATCTGTTCGTCAAGGCGATGAAATCGTCTATGTCGATCGTGCCTATAGCGAGCGTTCGGGTATGCAAGTCGTACGAGCGATTGGCGGTCGTGCTCCGCTACACCTCACCTCGGTTGGCAAACTCTTTCTATCGCATGATGATCCCAGCCAAGTCAGAGCCTATGTCACTCGAACTGGTTTATCGGGTCATACTAAAAACAGCATCACTGATCTAAAGACCCTCGAGACAGAACTCACTCGTGTGCGCGATCTGGGCAGCGCCAAAGACAATGAAGAGTTAGAACTGGGTGTGAGTTGTGTCGCAGCAGCAATTGTTGATGACACAGGCAAACTGGTGGCCGGACTATCTTTAAGTGCGCCTACTGATCGGATACAACCCGACTGGCTTAAGGCGCTTCAAGAAACGGCCCTACAAATCTCAAAAGGGATCGGCTTTAAAGGCGCAAGCAAAGAAGCTTAGGTCTCACATTAAGCGACGAATTGGCTGTACCTCGCCAGGAGGGATATGAGAGTACCAATCACGCACCCGCACTGCATCAGCAAAGCGGGACTGAGCCCCGACGGAATCTAAGAACACCAGCAATAACGGAGTGTTATTGACGCGAGCCTGCATGACTAAACATTTTCCCGCAGCATTAATGAAGCCGGTTTTCTGTAAACCAATATCCATATCTCCAGAGCGTACCAAGCGATTGGTGTTCAAGAATTTTTGCGGCCGATTACGAATCGTCATCGTTAAGTCAGGCCAGGTGGAGAACTCACGAATTATTTTGTATTGGTAAGCCGCATTGAGCATCCGAACCAAATCCTCGGCAGAAGACACATTCTCACTAAGCAAGCCGGTTGGATCTGCATAGTGCGAATGCTCCATCCCAATCTCTTTGGCTTTGCGATTCATGGCATCAACAAAAGCTGGGATACCGCCTGGATAATTGCGACCCAAGGTGTAAGCAGCGCGGTTCTCGGAGGACATTAAGGCCAGATGCAAGGCATCTTCACGACTCAAAACGGTGCCTTCAGCCAAGCGGGAATGTCTATAAATATAAGCATCGTCAGCATTAATGGTTAAGTTTTCATCTAATGGTAGCTGGGAGTCCAATACCACCATCGCTGTCATCAGCTTAGTGATCGAAGCAATTGGTAAGCTCACATTGGGATTCTTCTCGAAATACACTTCCTTCGTATTTTGATTGACGACGATCGCCACGCTAGACTTTAGACTGAGTTCATCGCGCTGACCTCGCAAACCCATCGCAGTAGCAAATGAGGGTCTGGCCTCTACTACTGGGGCCGTATTGCGGGTGACAGTTACCCTAACGCCCCTAGGTTTCTTGGCAGTTTTTGTAGAAGTTTTATTCGCATTGGCTGTAGGCGCAGTTGGGGCTGGATTACTATTTTTGCTACTAGCCGCCGACACTGTTTTGGTCTTCAGTTTGGATTTTTTATCAGAAGCAGACGTTGATGCGGTTTGCGCATGGCAAGTGATGACAGCCAAAAACAGGCTGCTCAAGCACACTCGCCAAAATTGATTCAAATGCATCCCAAATACCTTCCTAAACTGTCAACAACCATGATGATAAAGAAACTGTCAACCAAACTCGACTTTTTGCGCCCTATTCTGCGACAGATGGGACTACGTTTGCTTTACCGCTATTGACCAGAAGAACACCTGTCATTGTCAAAGCAAGTCCTAAGATCATCAAGACATTAAATGGCTCATCAAACATGAGCCAAGCAATCGCTGCAGTTGTTGGTGGGGTCAGATATAGAAGACTGGTCACTTTGGTTGCAGCGCCCTTACGAATCATCATAAATAACAAACTAATGGATCCAATCGAGAGTGGAATAACGGCCCAAAATAAGGCTGCGATAACCGAAAAATTCCAAACCATCTGAGAAGACTCAAAGAAATACATGACCCAAAATGCTAGAAAGGCAGAGATTCCAAACTGAATGGCTGATCCAGCCCGCAAATCAAAGACTGGACAATGCTTCTTCTGATACAAAGTACCAAAGGTGATTGAAAACAGGGCAGCTAAAGCAAAGAGATAGCTTGCAAATGGAATATGAGCAAAGCCGATCTTTTCAGCAACAACTAAGGCCACCCCCGAAAAACCAAATACAAGACCGATCCATTGCTTTGGATGAACCTTTTCTGAAACCCAAGAGGCAAACCATGCCGTGAGAATGGGTTGCAGACCCACCATGATCGAAACCAGACCTGCGCCCATACCCAATCTGACCGCAGACCAAACCCCGAATACATAGCCGAACTGTAAAAAAGCTCCTGCAATTGCAATATGCTTGATTTGCTCTTTGCTAGGCCAAACTATTCTCCAAACGCAATTTAATAGCGCCATGACAAGCAAAACACCGCAGAAACGCCAAAACAAAAAAGTGGCTGGCTCCACATATGGCATTGCTAGTTTGGCAATGATGAAACCGGTACTCCAGAGAAAGACAAAAACAGGTGCTATGACTCTATCGAGCTTGAAATCCATGCCGGCCTAAAAGATGGGAAGTAATGGTTAATTAGAAATTAGTGTCAATTTTAGGCTGATTTAATATCAGAACCCCATGAGCAATGCATTCACAAACAAATATTGCATTGCATCATAAATGGATAGGATCTTCACCCAATTGATTTATTTAAATAATCGACGCATAGTCATCCTTGCAAGATCCAATGAAAGGGATTGAAATGAACTTAACACCAGAACAAATGGCAGCCGCCCAAAAAGCCAACTTAGAGACCCTCAGTGGCCTGACCAATCAAGCCCTTCAAAGTATTGAGAAATTAGTGGAGCTCAATATGCATATTGCCAAACAAAGTTTGAGCGACAGCATGAGCAATGCCAAAAAAGCGATGGAAATTAAAGATATCCAACAACTACTCACTCACCAAGCTGAAGCTGTGAAGCCAATGGCTGAAAAAATGATGGCTTATAGCCGTCACCTCTATGAATTAGCCCATGAGACCCAAGCTTCATTTACTCAGTCTGCCGAAAAAGAATTTCAGGCTAGTCAACAAAAAATCAATGCTTTAGTTGAGGGCTGGACAAAAAATGCACCTGCAGGATCAGAAGCTGCAGTTCAAGCAATGAAACAAGCCATTGCCTCTGCTAATACGGTTTACGAGACAAGTCAAAAAGCGGTGAAGCATGCCGTAGAGCTTGCGCAAAACAATTTAAGCAAAGCATCCGAGTCCGTTATGACGGAAGTTCATAAAGCAAGTAAAACCAAGAAATAGCATCGACTAAAAACCGATCAGATACAACCTACTAAGATTGTAATTCTCTAATGTTTTCGTAAACAATTACTATTAAAAAAAGTTTTAAGATTATCGATGTAACGCAATGACTTTGATGCCTCAGTAACTTGCTCTTGGGCATACTGTTGTGCTTGACCGGTTGATTGATAAGCCTTGGCTTGCCATGCTTGCTGGGCCTTAGCAATCCGGATTGATTCTGTTGAGAGTCGATTCAGAAAAATTGTTGGGTCAGAGGTATTGATTGGGCTACATACATCCGATGTGCTAAAACCTCGTCCCAGCAGATCATCCATCTGAGATGCGTTTGCCAGCAGGCTTATAAAAAGCAAACAATAGCCATAGTTTTTCATTGCAAGGCTGCTAATTTAGGCTGCTAATAATTCTTTTTTGTTCTTTTGATACTTTCCAGCCCTTGATGGAACATGGCAAAGATTACACAGATAGTCTTCATTTAAGTCATACACATCAACTATAAATTTACCTTTACAGCAAGAACATGATTCAGTTTTTAGCAATTTCTGATCTGTAAATCGCACTAAGGTCCATGCACGAATCAAACTTAATACAGGCTCATCGCTTGCAGGATGGTCATCGGTCTGCTCAATACTGTGATATTGCTCTAAATAGAGTTGATAGGACTTAATCAATGCTTGAATGCCTGTTAAGCCTGCGTGCTCTTTTAAAAAATTATAGATATTCAAAAATAATGAAGAATGAATATTGGGTTGCCAGGTTAAAAACCAATCTGTAGAAAAAGGCAACATCCCTTTAGGAGGGGAAAAACCACGCATCTCTTTATATAGCTTAGTTAAGCGCTCGCGAGATAAATCCGTTTGCGACTCCAATAACTGCAAACGGGCACCTAACTTTATGAGCTCGATAGCCAGTTGTAATTGTGCTGATTCATCAACAATACTTTTGACCTTCATGCGATTCGCCCTGGCTAATAATAAATTAAGAAATGGCTTCGACTTGCTGCCCAGCCATCAAAATTGAGCTATGCGCAATTGCTTGGGATTGCCCCTTTTGATTGCTTGTCAACATACCCAACATCACAGCGTCATCAAAGCGGAAGCGAGTCAACATCATATTTGCGCTGGCTAATTTAATAATTTGGGCATTACTTAAGGTGCCTAGCAAGTCTGCACTGAGGCCTAAGCGAAAAATGGCATGCGCCCTATCATCCCGAATCATCTGCTGAGCCAGCATTAAATAATTAAGATTGGCGTCTCGAATTTCCTGGAGAAGGACTTCTTGTGCTTTATCAATTAGTTGCATTTATGGCCTCGATTCGGTTTGGGAATAAAAAAGAATTCCGGATGCGTAGTTTGTCAGTTTGAGTAAAAAGCTAAATAAGACAACTTATGTACTTTTTGTAAGTAAAAATCTGACATAATCGCTAAAAATGCTTAGATTCCAACCATGCCTGAGCGAATAAAGATCAATAAACCCCCTATTTTTGTGATTTGTAGCCCCTTTATATGAATAACGACAACCATCGTTTCTCTGACAAAAAAGAGGGCTCTCCATCGTCATATATTGAAATGTGAAGAGCACTCTACTCCGCTGATGGTCACAGCAGCAAACGAAATGCATCAGAACTTTGAGGATGCTATTCAGAAACTCTACATTGGTAAGTTAAGCTATGGAGCTTTTGCCAAAGAACGAGCACAAAGTCTTGCTCGCTATAACGCCATGCTGAAACATAATGAACTCATGATTGAGAATAATAAAGTGATGAGTGAAACTGTCAAAATTAAACCACTATAGGTCTCTATGAAGCACATCCTCTTCGTTTATGCAGAGTGGGACTATGAAGAAAACGTTTGGATTGCCTCTTCAAACGATATCCCCGGCTTTATTGCCGAAGCAGAAAGTATCGAAACACTTTCCACTAAATTGCAATCGATGGTACCTGAGTTACTACTTCTGAATGAGCGCAAAACTGATGAAGAAATTATCATTGAAATTATCGCTCGCAAGTACGTCAAAACCCAAGCAATGAGCGAATAATATGGCTACTGTATATACCCAATCCATGGGAGCGTCGAATACTCAGCAGATTATTGAATTACTGAAGGCTGCTGGTTGCCAATTTGTCAGGCCTGGACACCGAGGAAATCATGATCTCTGGTACTCCCCTATCACTACCATTTACATTCCGGTTGATAGCAAAGTTCGCACCTTTAAAGCGGCTAACATATTGCTCATGTTAGCCGGCCTACCAGAACACTTTAAAGAGCCAGAAGAAGAAGCTGAATAGCTCTACTTTTTCTTAACCGGCGGTAAGTCAGTGCAGTGCCCCTCAGCAGCTTCCGCAGCCAAGCCAACCGACTCGCCCAAGGTTGGATGGGGGTGAATGGTTTTACCAATATCCACTGCATCGGCTCCCATCTCAATCGCGAGACAAACTTCACCAATCAGATCACCCGCATGTGTCCCCACAATCCCGCCACCAATAATGCGGTGCGTGCTGGCATCAAACAAAAGCTTGGTAAAACCTTCATCACGGCCATTAGCAATCGCTCGCCCACTGGCCGTCCAAGGGAATAAACCTTTTTCATAGGCGATGCCTTGAGCTTTACATTGCTCCTCGGTCAAACCGGCCCAAGCTACTTCTGGATCGGTATAGGCAACTGAAGGGATTTGTTTTGCATCGAAATAGGATTTATGGCCAGCCGCCACTTCAGCAGCAACATGACCCTCATGCACAGCTTTGTGAGCCAACATCGGCTGACCCACGATATCGCCGATCGCAAAAATATTAGCTACGTTCGTGCGCATTTGCTTATCGACAGCGATGAAGCCTCGCTCATCAACGTGCACTCCCGCCGCGCTAGCATCAATCTTCTTACCATTCGGAGTGCGTCCAACGGCCACTAAAACCAAATCGTATGTCTGAGCCTCTGCTGGTGCATTCTCGCCTTCGAATGTCACTTGAATACCATCCGGCTTCACTTCCGCTTTGGCGGCACGCGTTTTGAGCATAATCTTCTCAAAGCGCCCTGCGTTGAACTTCTCCCACACTTTTTCAAGATCGCGATCAGCGCCAGCCATCAAGCCATCCATCATCTCTGCGATATCAATTTTGGAGCCCAAGGTACTGCAGACCGTCGCCATTTCAAGACCAATAATGCCGCCGCCAATCACCAACATGCGTTTTGGCACACTCTTGAGCAACAAAGCACCTGTGCTGTCAACGATTCGGGGATCCACTGGCAAGAAAGGCAAGCTAACGGGTTGGCTGCCAGCTGCAATGATGGCTTTCTGAAAACGAATCACTTCTTTTTTGCCATTGAGATCTTGGCCTGCACCATCCGTTAAATCCACTTCGACATGATTGGCATCTAAAAAATGCCCTAAGCCACGAACGACTTGCACTTTACGCGCCTTCGCCATACCAGCTAAGCCACCTGTTAACTTGCCAATCACGGAATCTTTATAGGCCCTCAACTGATCAATTTCAATTTTGGGCTCGCCAAAGGTAATGCCATGCTTTGCCATGGTCTTTACTTCATCCATTACTGCAGCAGTATGTAAGAGCGCCTTCGAGGGAATACATCCCACGTTTAAGCAAACACCGCCGAGGGTTGCATAACGCTCTACTAAGATGGTTTTCAGACCTAAGTCGGCTGCACGAAAGGCGGCACTATAGCCACCAGGTCCTGCCCCTAACACCAGAAGTTCACACTCATGATCCACCTTACCGCTGTATTGGCCAGCCGCTGGAACAGGCTGTGGTGCTTGCTGCGGAACTGGTGCACTTGCTGGAGTGGCTGGGGTTGGCGCGGGGGGCGATGCAGAAGATACTTGGGCGACTGCCCCACTTGCCTCGATTTCAGCAATGACGCTGCCCTTGCTCACTTTGTCGCCGACCTTCACTGCAAGACTCAGAATTTTGCCAGCCTGATCAGCAGGCACTTCCATAGTCGCTTTGTCAGACTCCAACACCAAGAGAGCCTGCTCTTTTTCAATTACGTCACCCACTTTGACCAAGACTTCAATAACAGGGACATCGGAATAATCGCCAATATCAGGAACGGTGATGTTTTGCTTTGACATGATTCCCTTTTACAAAGTGGCGCGACGGAAGTCAGAAAGTAACTGAGCCATGTACACATTGAATCGTGTGGCTAATGCGCCATCAATCACGCGATGGTCTGCAGTGAGCGAAAGTGGGCAAATTAAGCGGGGCACAAATTGCTTGCCATCCCAAACGGGCTTCATCGCAGCTTTGCTCACGCCCAAAATGGCGACTTCTGGGGCATTCACAATCGGCGCAAAGTAAGTACCGCCAATACCACCTAAAGAAGAGATGGTGAAACTAGCGCCCTGCATTTGCTCGGGCTTGAGTTTGCCATCTCGGGCTAAGGCTGCGAGCTCAGAAGTTTCGCGTGCGATCTCAAAGATGCCTTTCTGATCTGCATCACGAATCACTGGCACAACCAAACCTTGAGGGGTATCTGCCGCAAAGGCGATATTGAAATACTTCTTGAGCACCAGCTCATCTCCATCTAAGGAGCTATTGAACTCGGGGTATTTCTTGAGTGCTGCTACAGCAGCCTTCATTAAGAAAGCCAACATCGTAATTTTGAGGCCCTGCTTCTCATTATCTTTATTGGTTGCTACGCGAAATGCCTCAAGATCCGTAATATCTGCATCCTCGTGATAGGTCACCGCTGGAATCATGATCCAATTACGCGCTAGATTGGCCGCTGTCAGCTTCTTGATCCGGTTGAGAGGTAAACGCTCGACTTCACCAAACTTTGTAAAGTCAACTTTTGGCCAAGGAATAATATTGAGGCCACCCAAGCTAGCACCAGAGGCAGTTGCAGGACTTCCTCCACCACTCATGGCAGCCTTGACAAAGGCTTGTACATCTTCTTGGGTAATACGTCCCTTTGGACCAGAACCCGTTACTTGGGTAACTGTGACGCCAAGCTCACGAGCAAACTTACGTACCGATGGGCTTGCATGGCCAACATTATCAGCAATGGGCGCAGGTATATTGCTCACAGGTGGAGGTGGTGGCGCCAATTTGACGGGTGGCTCGACAGCAGCTACTTTTGCAGGAGGTACCGACACAACTGGCGCTGCAGGTGCAGCTGGGGCGCTTTGCGCAACAGCGGTCCCAGCACTCTCTTCTAGAAGCACTACGATTGCCCCTTCAGAAATGCTGTCACCAACCTTAACTTTGACTTCCTTGACTACACCAGCATGTGATGAAGGGACATCCATCGTCGCCTTATCAGACTCCAGAGTGACGATGGATTGTTCTTTTTCAATCGTATCGCCTGGCTTCACTAGCACTTCGATAACTGGGACATCTTTGTAATCCCCAATATCGGGGACCTTCACTTCAATGAATTGGCTCATAGTCTTGATCTGTAATGTAGTGTCTTGTTCAGACTGTCATGGGGTTTGGCTTAGCGCTATCAATCCCATACTTCTTGATAGCTTCGGCTAATTTCTGGCGATCAAGCTGGCCAGCATCGACTAATGAACGCAAGGCAGTCAATACAACCCAACGGCGATCTACCTCGAAGAAATCACGTAAGTTCTCGCGCGTATCGGAACGGCCAAAGCCATCCGTACCCAAGACTTCATATTGACGACCGATATGCTGAATCGCTGGGCGGATCTGCTCGGCAAATACACGAACATAGTCTGTAGCGGCAATCACAGGTCCAGAGGTTGCCTTGAGACATTTCTCAACATGAGAGAGCGATGGTTCAGTGGTTGGATTGAGTAAGTTATGACGATGTACCGTATTCCAGTCACGGGCTAATTCTGTAAAGCTTGGGCAACCCCATAAATCAGAGGCAACACCCCACTCTTTATGCAAGATTTCTGCTGCTTCGATCACTTCGCGGAAGATCGTGCCAGAACCTAAAAGTTGTACACGTAGCTTTGCATTGCTCTCGCCAACTGATTTCAGTTTGTACATGCCCTTGATGATGTCTTGCTCAGCACCCTGAGGCATTGCAGGATGGGCATAGTTTTCATTCATCAAAGTGATGTAGTAATACACATCTTCTTGAACTTCCAGCATGCGACGCATACCATCTTGAATGACGACTGCAAGCTCGAATGAGAATGTAGGGTCATAGCTAATACAGTTGGGCACTGCAGCGCTCCACACTTGACTGTGGCCGTCTTCATGCTGCAAGCCTTCACCGTTCAGGGTTGTTCTACCAGCAGTACCGCCCAGCAAGAAACCGCGGCTACGCATATCACCGGCTGCCCAAGCTAAGTCGCCGATTCGCTGGAAACCAAACATGGAGTAGAAAATATAGAAAGGCAACATGGGCACGCCATGGGTTGAGTAAGAGGTCGCTGCAGCAATCCAATCACACATGCCGCCCGCTTCATTAATGCCCTCTTGCAAAATCTGGCCAGTCTTATGTTCCTTATAGAACATCAATTGATCATGATCTTCGGGGGTGTAGAGTTGTCCAAGTTGACTCCAAATACCGAGCTGACGGAACATCCCTTCCATACCAAAGGTACGAGATTCATCCGGCACGATTGGAACCACTCGCTGGCCGATGGTCTTGTCGCGTACGATCGTATTGAGAATACGAACAAAAGCCATGGTCGTTGAGATTTCTCGACCTTCAGTGGTTGCCTCAAGCATAGGTGCAAATACTTCCAGGCTTGGTACTGGCAAACTTTCTGCTTTCATGCGGCGTTGTGGCAGATATCCGCCCAACTCCTGACGACGCGCCTTCATGTACTCTAATTCTGGGCTACCTTCAGCAAAGTTCACCAGCGGAATTTCTTCGAGGTCAGCATCCTTGACTGGAATCTCAAAACGATCGCGGAAGCGACGCACATCATCCGGATTCATTTTCTTGGCTTGGTGCGCAATATTCATCGCCTCACCTGAGCCGCCCATACCGTAACCCTTAATCGTATGCGCCAAGATCACAGTAGGCTCATCTTGGTGATTTACTGCCGCATGGAAGGCAGCATAGACTTTGTGAGGATCGTGACCGCCACGATTGAGCTGCCAAATTTCTTCATCACTCCAATCGCTGACCAATGCTTTCAGTTCAGGAGTGTTAAATACAATCTCGCGAACATAAGCACCATTCTTCGATTTCATGGTTTGATACTGACCATCCACGATCTCGCCGAGGCGCTGCATCAAGATGCCCTTTTTATCTCGAGCAAAGAGTGCATCCCACTGTCCGCCCCAAACGACCTTAATCACATTCCAACCTGCACCACGGAACTCACTCTCGAGCTCCTGAATAATCTTGCCATTCCCTCGAACAGGTCCGTCTAAGCGTTGTAAGTTGCAATTGATCACGAAGATCAAGTTGTCGAGTTTCTCGCGACCGGCCATCCCAATCGCACCAAGAGACTCTGGCTCATCGGTTTCACCATCACCTAAAAAGGCCCAAACTTTACGGCCATCGGTTTTGGCCAGACCACGATCACGCAAGTAGCGCATGAAGCGGGCTTGATAAATCGCCATGATTGGACCTAAGCCCATCGAGACAGTTGGGAACTGCCAAAAATCAGGCATCAACCAGGGATGTGGATAACTCGAGATCCCTTTGCCGCCTACCTCTTGGCGGAAGTTGTTCAACTGTTCATCCGTCAAGCGCCCCAACATATAGGCACGGGCATAGACACCAGGGGCTGAGTGACCTTGAACAAAAATCAAATCACCGCCATGCTCTGGGGATGGCGCATGCCAGAAATGGTTAAAGCCAATGTCATATAAAGTTGCCGCGGATTGGAATGAAGAAATATGGCCGCCAACGTTCGTGTCCTTATTGGCACGTAACACCATCGCCATCGCATTCCAGCGTGTGTAAGAACGAATCCGGTGCTCAATGTTCTGATCACCAGGTAATCTTGCCTGCTGCTCAACCGGAATAGTATTAATGTAGGGAGTCTCTGCATGAAATGCTTGCTCAACGCCATTGACGCGAGCATGCGCAATTTGCTGATCAATTAAGAAGGCGGCACGTTCAACACCTTCATTGCGGATCACACCATCCAGCGCTTGGAGCCACTCTTGAGTCTCAACAGGATCTTGGTCAGATGCCTTACTCGAACCTAAGATTTGATCTGGTATCGCAGCCATGATGGTCTCCCTTTAATCTTTGTTTTGTGTATATCTTTTTGTTTATCTATTAAACACTCTATTTATGTTTGGGATTCTAGAAGGGGTTTATTTCATGAACAAGTAATTTTCCACATAATGATAATATTTCTCATAATATGGAATTATGCTGCGATGCATCCTGGATTAAATACAACAGGATGATGAGGCAAAATGAGTCATTAATGAAAATACCAGCACTGCTTTCGAATGGGTTATTAAAACCCCTGCGATGGATCCGAAAAATACGGGGTTTTAGACTCGTCTACACCCCCCTCATGGCAATTGTGTTGTTCACTGCCGTGATGGGAGTCATCTTAGGAACATTGCAATTACAAGAAAAAAATCAGCAAGAGGCAGCCCTATTTCGGGAACTCGTCTTCGCCAAGCAGCGCATACAACTGCGCTTTAATAGCAATACCGATAGCCTTCTGGCCATCAGCCGAGAACTTGCCGCCAGCAATGATGAAATGAAGGTTCGGGCCAACGCATTGCAACAAGCCGAGACTTTATTGGGCGATGAACATGAAATCCGTAAGTTATTTTGGCTCAATAAAAATAATGAAGTGCAATGGGTGGCGCAGGCCAACCGAAATAAGAAAGACCTGGGACTCGGTGACGGGCAAAGTGCTGAGCAAGTCAACCTTGTCAAAGAGTCGTTACGCAAAACGATCAATATCAGTCAAGCAACCGGCCAACCTGCTTATAGCCAGTTTGTAGCGCTTGATGACAAACAGGTAGATCCTATCGTCCGAGAAAAAAGGATTATTTTTTGGCAGGTAGTGCCCATTTCAAATGGTCTTGATAATCTCGGCGTGATAGCAGCGCTCTACAGCACTCAAGGGATCCTCGATGTGATTCCAGCGGAGTTAAAGGCCCAGTATCGCTTTACCTTGATGACGGATAACGATCGCGTGCTCGCCATTTCTTCAGATCGAGATACACCCAAACGGGCATTTAGCAATCAAACCAGTCTTGATATTGGGGTGCTCAGCCCTAATCTCACTTTACGAATTGACACTTACCCGGCGCCAACCAATCTCACCTTCCGCATGCTCGTTGGCGTTGTTTTAGGCCTGAGTGCTTTCGTGATTTGGAGTTTGTGGTCAGTGCTAAAACAAATGCAAGTGCGTCAGGAAGCGGAGGCCAACCTGAAAGCCGAGACAAACTTCCGAAATGCAATGGAGGATTCCACACCAGTAGGAATTCGGGGTCATGCTATGGATGGACGCATCACCTATGTCAATAAAGCCTTTTGTGAAATGACCGGCTGGAAAGAAAAAGACCTCATTGGTTTAAAGCCCCCATTCCCCTTCTGGCCTGAAGACAAAAAAGATGCTCAAGAGGAGCAGATGAATTTAGCCTTAAATCCCAAGCATTACCATGAGATGAAAGAGGGAATTCGGGGCATCATTGTTCGACATGATGGATCACCCATAGACACCAGAACCTTTATTGCTCCTTTGGTCAATGAGAAAGGTGTTCAGACTGGCTGGGTAACAACAGTCATTGATATTACTGAGTCAACGAAAGTGCGGGAAAAATTAGCCGCCTCTCAAGAGCGCTTTATTACCGTCCTTGAGGGTTTAGATGCTGCTGTATCAGTGGTGTCAATCGAAACAGGCGCCCTGCTATTTGCGAATCGCTTCTATCGGGAACGTTTTGGCGATGACTCGAAGGGACACTTTGATCTAGTGGGTGGGCAAATGGCTCATCATGCAATGCAAGAGCTGACTGAAGAATCTTCCGATCAGAATCCAGGCATCCCGCCATCCGCCCTCTACCAGGAATCCGAATCTGAAGAAATCCAACTCATTGGCGATTCGTCGAAATGGTATGAAGTTCGTCGACGCTTCATTCCCTGGGTTGATGAGAACTTGGCTCAACTCTTAATTGCCACAGACATCACCGCTCGCAAAGAATCCGATGAGCTAACTCGCCAGCAAGAAGAGAAGATGCAATTCACTAGCCGTTTGACTACGATGGGTGAAATGGCCTCGTCTTTAGCCCATGAATTAAATCAACCCCTATCGGCCATCTCGAATTACTGCATGGGGGTTGCGAAACGGTTGCAAGGCTCAACCGAGGTGGATATCCCGCGCGACATTTTGCCCGCACTAGAAAAAGCATCTGAGCAAGCAGTGCGAGCCGGCACCATTATTCAACGTATTCGTGGCTTTGTTAAACGCAGCGAGCCGCAACGTAAGCTCTGCTCAATTGCTGACATTATTAATGATGCAGTCGGCCTAGTAGAAATCGAGGCCAATCGACATCGCCTATCGATCGTCTCCTCAGTTGCAGAGAATCTTCCCGAAGTCCCTGTCGATCCGGTATTAGTTCTTCAGGTCTTGGTCAATCTCCTGAAAAATGCCCTTGATAGCATGCGTGAAGCTTATCCATCGTCTTCCCGCTGGTCAGCCCCTCCCGTCAAAATTACGGCTGATTTAGACACCAGCACCTTCCCAGCCATGCTACGGATTCAGGTTTCGGATACTGGCGGCGGCATCTCAGAGGCGGTCATTGAGCGCATGTTTGAGCCTTTCTTTAGTACCAAAGCCGAAGGGATGGGCATGGGGCTGAATATTTGCCGCTCGATTATTGAGTCCCACCATGGGCGACTTTGGGCCAAAAACCAGATGGATGCCGAGCGGACCAAGCTCTCGGGCTGCACCTTTACAATACTCTTACCCTTAGAATCTTCCGAAAGTCGGGAAACTGAAAATGAACGTAATAGCCAAACCAAACCAAGCTGAAGTGGTTTATGTCGTAGATGACGATGAAGCTGTCCGTGACTCCCTAACTTGGCTTTTAGAAAGCAATGGTTATGTGGTGAGATGCCACGCCAGTGCAGAGCGTTTTATGCAATCTTTACAAAGCACCGATAAATCGACCATTTCTTGTGCGATCTTGGATGTCCGGATGCCAGGTATGTCCGGCCTTGAATTACAAGAGCGCTTGATCAGCGAAAACTATCCCATGCCAATCGCTTTCATCACCGGTCATGGCGATGTCTCTATGGCTGTGTCTACTATGAAACGTGGTGCCGTTGATTTCATCGAAAAACCATTTAAAGAAAATGATCTTTGCAGCTTAGTTGATCGCATGCTTGCTAAAGCACGCGTTGATTACTCACAAGCGAATCACCGCAAAATTACGCAAAGCTTGCTCAGCAAGTTAACTGGGCGCGAAAGACAAGTGCTTGAGCGGATTGTGGCTGGTCGTTTGAATAAACAAATTGCGGATGACTTAAGCATCTCCATTAAAACCGTAGAAGCACACCGGGCCAATATCATGGAGAAGCTCAACGTGAACACCGTTGCTGATTTGCTCCGCCTAGCCTTATCCGATCCTCAGCCAAATACATAATGCCTGCGCAGTTATTAGACGGAAATCTCCTTTCGAAAAAACTCCGTGCAGAAATTGCTGCACGTGCCGCGATTCTGACTGCGAAAGGTGTTCGGCCTGGGCTTGCAGTGATCGTGATTGGCGATAACCCTGCAAGTCAGGTCTATGTCCGCAATAAAGTGAAGGCCTGCGAAGATGTTGGTTTTCATTCTGTTCTAGAGCGTTACTCTGCCGAACTGGGAGAAGAAGAATTACTGGCTCGGATTGCCACTCTCAATGCAGACCCAGCAATTCATGGAATCTTAGTGCAATTACCCTTACCTGAGCATATTGCAGCTGAGCGTGTACTCGAGGCAATCGCCCCCGAAAAAGATGTCGATGGCTTCCATGTCGCGAATGCCGGCGCTTTAATGGTTGGTAAGCCTGAGTTCAAGCCCTGCACTCCCTACGGTTGCATGAAAATTCTCGAGAGTATTGATTATCCTATTCGTGGTGCGCGTGCAGTCATCGTAGGAGCCTCAAATATTGTTGGTAAACCGATGGCAATGCTACTGTTACAGGCTGGAGCAACGGTCACGATTTGTAATAGCAAAACTCGAGATTTAGCACACCATACTAAAGATGCTGATATCTTGGTGGTCGCTACAGGCAAGCCTCACATGGTATCGGGTGACATGATTAAAACAGGTGCGGTTGTCATTGACGTTGGCATTAACCGTCTTCCTGATGGCAAGCTTTGTGGAGATGTTGACTTTGATACTGCCAAATATGTCGCAGGCTGGATTACTCCGGTTCCCGGAGGCGTAGGGCCCATGACCATTACGATGTTGCTCATGAATACTTTGGAGGCGGCTGAGAAAGCGCCTAAGCACTAAATATCCTGCCTATTTTTGGGCAAATAATCTTGGCTTACATTAAGCTAGAGGGATGAAACGATCAATCCCGCAAAATCTTCAAGACAACCCCCTTATTACCTTTGGTACTGGTATTCCACAATACTCGGCAATCTTGGCTGAGCATATTGCTCCAGCCATTCACCATCTTCTTGAGCAAGCCGACTTAGCCGTAAATCATGCGGTAGCTGCAGAGACTCCTAGCACTTGGTTAGATTTGGCTGAGCCTTTGGAAGATGCAACCGAGTCACTCAGTCGCGCTTGGGGGGCTATCTCACATTTAAATAGTGTTGCTGATTCACCAGAACTGCGTGTTGCCTATGGAGAGATGTTGCCTAAGGTGACCGCCTTTATGTCTAGTCTTGGGCAAAACCTCGCCTTATATGAAAAATTTAAGCTGTTGAGTAAGAGTCAGGAGTTTTCCAATTTAAGTCTTGCTCAGAAAAAAGTGATTGAGAACGCTTTGAGAGACTTTCGTTTGGGAGGCGCTGAACTCAGCCCTGCGGATAAGCCCCGCTTCTCTCAAATCCAAGATGAGCAAGCCCAGCTCGGCAAAGCATTTTCGGATCATGTCTTAGACGCGACAGATGGGTTTGTACATCTGATTACCGATATAGCCGAGTTGTCTGGCCTTCCTGATGATGCCATCGCTGCTGCGGCAGATACCGCCAAGCAAAAACACTTAACGGGTTGGGCATTTACGCTGCACTTTCCATCGTATTACCCAGTAATGCAGTATGCGGAGAACCGGGCTTTGCGAAAGCGCTTGTATGAAGCCTATATCACCCGAGCTTCAGAATTAGCCCCTCAGTATGGTCAGGGTCAAACGGCGTGGGACAACACCCAAAATATGTTGGATCAGTTGCGCTTGCGCTCTGAAGAGGCGAAGATGTTGGGCTTTGCAAATTATGCTGCCCTGAGCTTGGCTCCCAAAATGGCGCGCAGTGTCGCTGAAGTAGACCACTTTCTGAGTGATATTGCTCAACGTGCCAGACCCTTTGCAGAAAGAGATTGGCAAGAATTGCTCTCGTTTGCTAAAGACCATCTTCAACTTGATGACGGTCTACAGCCCTGGGATATTGCGTTTGCCTCAGAAAAACTGAAGCAAGCACGCTATGCCTTTTCTGAAAATGAACTAAAGCAATACTTCCCTTTGAGCAAAGTGTTAGAAGGACTTTTCAGGGTCATACAAACTCTATTTGGGGTCACGATTGAACCGGCGGACTTACCAACATGGCATCAAGATGTGCAATCCTTTGCGATTCGGAATACGCAAAAAAATATCGTAGCCTACTTTTATCTCGATCCATATGCACGTCCAGGCAAGCGCGGTGGCGCATGGATGGATGATGCCCGAGGCCGTCGCGTATTACCCAGTGGTGAAATCCAAACCCCGGTTGCCTATTTAGTGTGTAATTTTCCACCCCCAGTCACGGTAGATGGTCAACTGCGTCAGCCCACTATTGCGCATGACGATGTGATTACCCTTTTCCATGAGAGTGGCCATGGCTTGCATCACCTCCTGACTCAAGTAGGCGCCTTAGGCGTATCAGGCATCAATGGTGTTGAATGGGATGCCGTCGAATTGCCTAGTCAGTTTATGGAAAACTTCTGCTGGGAATGGGAGGTTTTAGAAAAGATGACGGCTCATACAGAAACTGGCAAACCACTTCCGCGTGAACTGTTTGACAAACTTCTGGCAGCCAAGAACTTTCAGAATGGCTTGGGAACCTTACGTCAAATTACTTTCTCCTTACTCGATTGGCGATTGCACTCTACTTTTGATCCCAAATCCGCTCATGGTCAAACAGTCTTAGATCTTTCTAGAACCATTGCAGACCAATGTAATGTTATCCCGCAGCCAGCAATTTCTCGCTGGCCAAATACCTTCAGCCATATTTTTGCCGGCGGCTATGCTGCTGGTTACTACAGCTATAAATGGGCTGAAGTACTTTCAGCGGATGCCTATTCTGCGTTTGAAGACGCCGCGAAACTGACTGGGAGCGTCTTAGATCCAGAGACTGGAGCCCGCTACCGTCAAGAGATTTTAGAGGTGGGCGGCAGTCGTCCTGCCGCTGAATCCTTTAAGGCGTTTCGAGGACGAGAACCGCAAATCGATGCTCTACTGCGTCATGGCGGCTTAGCTTAAAACTCTGAGCGGTTTTAACTAAGCCTGAATTTCTGCAATGACTGGAGCATGATCTGAGGGTTGCTCCCATGCGCGGGGTTGTTTATCGACCTTACTAGCACTGCATTTTTGCTCTAGGGCTTTGCTGAGCAAAATATGATCGATCCGCATGCCGGCATTTCTTCTGAAACCCATCATGCGGTAGTCCCACCAGCTATAGGTCTTCGGTGCTTGCGCAAACAGTCGAAATGAATCTACCAAGCCTAAGTTAAGTAAAGATTGAAAAGCGCCCCGCTCTGCTGGTGAAACCAAGTTCTGCCCTTCCCATGCTTTGGGATCATGGACATCGTCATCAGTTGGAGCGATATTGAAGTCGCCCAATAAAGCCAAGCGCTCACTTTGAGCAAGTTCTGCTTTTAGCCATTGCTGTAGTGCTTCCAGCCAGCTGAGTTTATAAATAAATTTTTCACTATCCGGCGCCTGACCATTCGGAAAATATGCTGAGATCATCCGAATGGGCTGCATCCCTTTGAAGCAGACGGTTGCTGCCAGAATGCGTTGTTGCTCATCCACATGACCTGGAATATTGCGAATCGGTTTTAAGAATGCCGTATCGATATCACTAGCAATAGGAGCTAGCGCTGCTTTACGCAAAAGGATAGCAACTCCGTTATAGGTCTTTTGCCCAGCTGCCAAACTAAGATAGCCCGCATCTTCAAGCGCACGATGGGGATATTTTTCATCCGTAAGCTTGAGCTCTTGTAAGCAGAGTGCATCAATCGGGGCATTTGCCTTTTCTTGATCTTGCAACCAACGTATCACCTGCGGTAAGCGCACCGTTAATGAATTGACATTCCAAGCAGCGATGCGCACAGAGCTAGTCATCGATACCCAATTCCTGCAACTTACGGGTAATGGTATTACGACCGATACCTAAACGCTGTGCTGCTTCAACCCGACGACCACGGGTTACTTCAAGTGCCGCTTGGAGAACGGCCCTCTCAAAGCGTGAGGTCAAGGCATCAAATACCGACTGATCACCATCCTGCAGCATCTTGACAGCGAGGCGACTCAGGCCATTTTCCCAATCACTGGTATTGGAACGATTGACCACAGGTGCAAGTGATGTAGACTCGCCTTGCACAATCACGGTAGGTTCATTAGTAGCCGTGAATAAATCGCTGGGAAGATCCCCCACTCCAATTATGCTGGCGGGTGTCATGACGGTAAGCCAATGACAGAGGTTTTCTAATTGACGCACATTGCCCGAGAAAGACATATTCGTCATGTGCTGTAGGGCTTCATCCGATAACTTTTTAGCTTCAACGCCAAGTGACTTTGCACAAGCTTGCATAAAGTGCCGCGCTAACAACGGAATATCCTCAGTGCGTTCTCTCAGGGGTGGCATACGCAAACGGATAATATTCAAGCGATGTAAAAGATCTTCGCGGAAAAGTCCAGCTAACACTCTTGCCTCGAGATTCTGGTGAGTCGAGGCAATGATGCGCACATTTGCTTTAATCGGATCTTGCCCACCAGTGCGATAGAAATGGCCATCAGTAAGCGCCCTGAGCAAACGGGTTTGCAAATCAGCAGGGAGGTCGCCAATTTCATCTAAGAATAAGGTGCCGCCCTCTGCTAGCTCAAACCGACCGCGTTTTAGAGTCTGAGCACCTGGAAAGGCCCCTCTTTCATGACCAAATAATTCTGATTCAAGCAATTCTTTAGGTACTGACGTACTACTGAAGGTGATAAAAGCGCCTTTGGCTCTAGGGCTATGCTTGTGCAGGGCCTGGGCTAGTAGCTCTTTACCGGTGCCAGATTCACCCATGATTAATACAGTAGCGTGGGACTGTGCCAATCTGCCGATGGCTCTAAATACCTCTTGCATTGCTGGTGCCTGACCAATGATTTCAGATTGATCAAGCTTCCAATCATCTGCAACCTTGCTACCAGACTGTACGCGATCACCCTGCTCAATAGCGCGTCGAATCAGCTCAAGCGCTTTATCCAAATCAAAGGGTTTAGTGAGGTATTCAAAGGCGCCACTCTGAAATGCGGAGACTGCAGAGTCTAAGTCCGAGTAGGCGGTCATGATAATGACAGGTAAATGAGGATGACTCACCTTCACATGCTGGAGAAGATCTAAGCCGTTCCCTCGCGGCATCCGAATATCTGAAATCAAGACACTGGGCGTATCCTTCTCAAGTGCATTCAGGACATCATTGGGATTCGTAAAGCTGCGGTGAGGTATATCTTCTCGCGTTAGGGCTTTTTCAAGAACCCAACGAATAGATTGATCATCATCGACGATCCAAATTGGTTTCATTCTGATTTCTCCTGCCTGCGATACGGTATTTGAATATGAAAATGGGTGTAGCCTGGCTTACTCTCACAAGCAATTGAGCCTTGGTGCTGCTGAACAAAGGTTTGTGCAAGCGTGAGTCCTAGGCCACTGCCACCCTCTCGCCCAGAAACGAGTGGGAAAAAAATTCGCTCCCGAATATCAGCCGGTATCCCAGGACCGTTATCAATCACATCCAGGTCCATAGCCAGTTTGTAACGCTGTTTAGCAATCGTTACCGAACGGGCCACTCGAGTGCGTAATTCGATTTGCGCAACCCCCGCCTCAATTTCATCGCTGAGTGCTTGAGCCGCATTGTGAGTAATATTGAGTACAGCCTGAATCAACTGCTCACGGTCGCCCAGAAGATCTGGCAGACTGGTATCGTAATTGCGCACGATCTTCAAGCCCTTAGGAAACTCCGCCAACACTAGGCTACGCACACGCTCTAAAGCCTCATGAACATTGAAATACTCCATGACATGTGCTTTTCGATGCGGTGCTAAGAGGCGATCAACTAAGGTCTGCAAGCGATCTGACTCTTTAATAATGACTTGGGTGTATTCACGCAAGCCTTTTTCAGGCAGCTCGAACTCCAAAAGCTGAGCAGCCCCTCGAATGCCGCCCAGCGGATTTTTAATTTCATGAGCCAAGTTGCGCATGAGTTCTTTATTCGCTTCCACCTGTTGCGTTACCCGCTCATCTCTCTCGGTTCGCAACTGTTGATCAATTGGAAACCACTCCATCAACATGAATTCAGAGTCATCCATCAGAGCGATAACGACATGCGCCGGTATCGTCTCTTGATGAATGCTGCCTGGTAAAGAATGGAGCAAAAGTTCCTGACGTTGAGCAGTCACTTGGCCACTCTTGACCTCATCAATCATTTCCTTGAGTTGCAGGTTATCGCCAAATAAATCTTGGAAGTTGTGACCTTCCAGCGATTTGCGTGAAAGATCTAAAGCAGACTCAGCAGCAGGATTGACATATACCAGCTGCTGACTATCTGCCTCGAAAATCACGATGGCATTGGGAATTTGATCGAGCAATGTCGGAAAAAAAGGAGCAGCCGAAGCTGCTCCCTTGAACGAATTGCGCAATAAACCTGCGCTCAAGTTCTTTCCTTCTCTTACAGGGAGTAATACATTTCAAATTCGACTGGATGCGTAGTCATACGGAAACGTGTGACTTCTTCCATCTTCAATGCAATGTAGGCATCCAACATCGAATTGGTAAACACACCGCCACGGGTCAAGAATTCGCGATCCTTATCCAAGCACTCCAAAGCTTGATCTAAGCTATGGCAGACGGTTGGGATCTTTGCATCTTCTTCTGGTGGCAAGTCATACAAGTTCTTGTCAGCCGCTTCACCTGGGTGAATCTTATTCTGTACGCCATCCAAACCGGCCATCAACAAGGCGGAGAACGCCAAGTATGGGTTAGCCAATGGGTCTGGGAAGCGAGTTTCAATACGACGACCCTTAGGATTTGAAACATAAGGAATACGGATCGAAGCAGAACGGTTGCGAGCTGAGTAAGCCAACTTCACTGGCGCCTCAAAGCCTGGTACCAAACGCTTGTAGGAGTTGGTGCCTGGGTTGGTGATCGCATTCAGAGCACGAGCGTGCTTGATGATGCCGCCGATGTAGTACAGAGCAAACTCAGACAAACCTGAGTAGCCGTTACCAGCAAACAAGTTCTCACCATTCTTCCAAACGGATTGGTGAACGTGCATACCGGAACCGTTATCGCCAACGACTGGCTTTGGCATAAACGTTGCTGTCTTGCCATAAGCATGAGCAACGTTTTGCACAACATACTTTTGCCAGATGGTCCAATCAGCGCGTTGTACCAATGTGCTGAACTTGGTGCCCAATTCGTTTTGGCCTTGGCCAGCAACTTCATGGTGATGCACTTCAACTGGAATACCCAAAGATTCGAGAATCAAACACATCTCTGAACGCATATCTTGGAAGCTATCAACTGGAGCAACAGGGAAGTAGCCACCCTTTTTACCTGGACGATGACCAGTATTACCGCCTTCGATCTCTAAACCAGATGACCATGGCGCTTCTTCAGAAGTGATCTTGACTGAGCAGCCTTGCATATCGACATTCCACTGAACGCCATCAAATACAAAGAACTCTGGCTCAGGACCAAAGTAAGCAGCATCACCTAAACCACTGCTCTTTAAGTAAGCTTCAGCGCGTTTAGCAATGGAGCGTGGATCGCGGTCATAACCTTTGCCATCAGATGGCTCGATCACGTCGCAAGTCAAAACCAAAGTGGACTCTTCATAGAATGGGTCGATGTATGCAGCGGTTGGATCTGGCATCAACAACATGTCAGAAGCTTCAATCCCCTTCCAACCTGCGATGGAGGAACCGTCAAATGCATGACCGCTTTCAAATTTGTCTTCGTTAAATGCAGAAATAGGTACTGATACGTGCTGTTCTTTACCCTTGGTATCAACAAAACGGAAATCAACAAAAGTACATTCTTTTTCTTTAACTAACTTCATTACATCGGCGACGGTCTTGGTCATGCAACTCTCCTGTGTTATCTAATTTCGGAATCTCAATAAGTAGGTCAAAAACACCCATTTGATGCAGCTAATTTACTCAAGCAAGCGATTAGTGAACATCATTATTGCACTATTTAAGTGCTAAAAAGGATCTCTATCAGGCTCTAGGGCCTATAAATGCACCAAATAAGTGCAATTATGCAGGATGGAGATCATGAATTTCATAACCGAGAGATTCAGTTCCAGTTCTGAGGGCCAGCCAAGCACTTTCAAGCAAATCGGCATTACCTTTAATGCCTAGTTCGATATGGCGCTCTGCAAACACACCCCCTCTAGCAGGATCACCTACAGAGGGAAGGCTAAAGACCTTTACCCCAGGAAAACCCCCCTCAATCCGCTCCATCAGCGGGGTCAAGGTGGATTCAATCCCCTTAGGGACTATGAAGCTTCGCTCGGACCAATTCTCTTGATGAAATAAGTCTTTGTAAAAGTGATCAAGACACCAAGCCATCATTGGGGCAGCCATCACCGGAAAGCCCGGGACAAAGTAATGCTCTTTAATCCGAAAACCCGGAATCTGGTTGTAGGGGTTAGGGATGATCTCGCTACCAATCGGGAACTCGCCCATCTTGAAGCGATGTTGGTTCTCGGGTGTATTGAGATCGGCCTTGATGGGATCACCTTCTGCCATCGCCTGAATGCGTCCCGCAATCAGTTCTTGGGCGCTTGGGTGTAATTGCGTTTTCGTGCCTAGTGCTAATGCTGCACACTGCCTAGTATGGTCATCGGGAGTTGCCCCAATACCACCAGTGCTAAACACCACATCACCACTCACAAAAGTGTCTTTGAGACATGCGGTAATTTGCGCAGGATCATCAGGCAGATAATGAGCCCATGACAAGCTTAAACCTCGCTCACTAAGCAACTCAATCATTTTGCTCATATGCTTGTCTTGACGCTTACCTGACAAAATTTCATCGCCAATCACAATCAAGCCAAACCGTCTTGAGCTCTTTGCTGCATCGCTTGGCAAATCAATCTCTACTGTTTTTAAAGCATCAGCCATCTCACTGCTCTCCACTATCCATTACACGAGCCTCTACAACAAGGGCTTGATTGAGCTCATCTTCTCTTAAAGTCTGAAGTGCATCCAATAGGAAATGAGAAAACCATAAACCCGCAAAAACAAAGATTAAAGAATAGATCCACAAAGCCATAAAACTCACAATGGGAAATAGGACTAAAGCCAAGGCAGAGCTAGCCCAAAAGAAAGTTGGCACTGCCCCTAACACTCCGCAAGCGATTCCCATGACTAATAAAGACCAGCGATATTGCTGAATCAAAGTATCACGCTCTTGGCTGCTCGCATGACGAGCCAACACATCGTAAGCCATTAGGCGCATCGTTAACCAGCCCCATAACAAAGGGGGCAAGATCGCAAATAGAGGCGGAATCCACCAGACTGGCAAGGTCAGCATCACTAGAGCCAAGCAAATGAAAGCAGACCAAAAGGTATAAGCCAAGCTGCCAATCAAGCTACCACCTTGCTTGCATTGCAGGCTACTATATTGCGAATGTCTGCATAAATTATTGACAATGGTGGGCACCGTTGAGAAAGCAATTAAAACCAAGAGGCTAATGGCGATCAAAGGGATTGCCAACATGACAAAAAAGAAAGGTGCGATCCAAGCGCGCGCATGATCAAAGCCAGCCCAAATCAACCCATCTTGTATCCAATTGGTAAAAATAGAATTGGTCAGAAACGATCCGAGTATTGCCAATGCAGGAGTCCAAGTGAGCCAGATTAGGCAACCCCAAAAAACAGAAATGATGAGGAAGGGGCGCAAACTCAACCACAACATACGGGGATGCATACTGCCGACCAAAGCTAAACCAAATGCGCGGACCAACTGCTGGACAGCAATCATGATTTAAAGATTGCTCTTGCAGAAGAGCGAAGTGTTTGCCACTGCTGGCTCAGGATATTGTGAGAAAGCTGAAGATCTCGCACACCCGTAGGGTAAACCGCTTTACTAAACACGGCGGTCTTAAAGAGCATGTCCCACCAGGGAAACAAAACACCAAAGTTGCAACCACCCAATACCCCTGGCTTACCAAGCGCCTCATGTCCGTAGCCTACGGAGTGATGCATGCGGTGGAAAAGGGGTGATACCAATAAATACTTACCGATTCCTAAATCGATATTGAGATTCGCGTGCTGCCAGCTTTGAATAAATTGGCTAATCACGACTAGAAAAATAAATTGGCCTGGTGACACGCCAAACGAGAGTGCGAAGAAAGCGAAAACAACTGCTCGCAAAATATCATCCAAGATGTGATTGCGATTATCAGACCATGCAGTCATCACCGTTTGGCTATGATGCAAGGCATGTAATTGCCACCACCAATCAAATGCATGGGTTGCTCGATGGTATAGATACTCCACCAAATCCAGCAAGATCAAATAAATACAGAAACTGATGATGGGCACCGATGTCACGCCAGGCCACCAATCCTCGACATTGAGTCGAGCGAAGCGAAAATCATGCAATACAGAATCCAGCTGGAAAAAGAACCCCGACAAAGCAATAAAGAACAAGCCATGGAAAATGCCAAGACGGTGAAATAAGGAATAAACCACATCGGCTTTGCTTGCTTTGGAAAATTTCTCCTGAGGCTCTGCAGGGTTGAAGCGCTCCCAGGTTCGTAGTAGCACGACAATCATCGCGATCTGGATACAGCCAAATAAGAACCAATCAATGCCATCAAAGAAGTCCTCAGACCATCCGGTCAGATCGAGTTGATAGAGTAAAGGCTCAACTACGCCTGAAAAAATGCGCTCTTGAATAGCGGCATAGGCAGCAGAAATAGCATTAGCAACAGCGGCGAGGGTTAGACTCAGATCCATGCCCTATTTTGACTGATTTGAGCCAGTCTTGGGCAGGGTTGCAAAACAAAAGCCCCGCTTTTTAAGATTCACAATCAGAGCCTCTAAAACCGCAGGAGCCCAAGGGTCTTTTCTGGACCAGATGCCTAAATGGGCCATGGTGATATCACCATCCTTTATGCCCTGACTCGCTTTTTCTAAAAGCATGGCATTCGGATATCGATCCGAATTGAGCTCGTCACCTAAAAAGCCTGCAGGGGCCCAAGCAATATGCTGATAACCACATAAATTACCCATACTAATGAGACGGGGCGAGGTCTTGCCACCCGGTGCACGCCAGATTTTTTGTATCGGCTCTCCAGTCAATTCAACAAAGCGCTGATTAACCTCGCGGATATCTTTACAAAAACTGGCCTCACTCATCAACATGGTCTTACCGGCCTCAGGACCAAATTGAGGCTTAATAAATACCTCATTGCGGGGGCCGTCTTTAACAAAGTAGTCGTGATCGTAAGTGTGACTGCCAAAGTGATGGCCCTCTTGCACCATCGTCTGCCAAAACGACTTCCAAGAATCACCGAGCGCGTAATCGCCTCTAAAAGTCTTCTCATTGGCCAAAAAGAAAGTCGCCTTCACATTGTGTCGCTTCAAAATCTCGGCAACCGTTTCTGCGACTGACATATTGCCGGTATCAAAAGTCAGGTAAACCGTTTTATTGCAGGAACCTGCCGTTGTATTCGTTTGAGCCAGCGCTGAAAAACTCAGTAAAGAAAACAATATCAGAGCAAGTAATGAACGATTGCTCATGCTGTTTTATTCCCAAGCCGCACGAGGATAGAAAAAGACTCCGTGTGGCGATCGACCTACCGGAATGACGGTGACCAGTTTCATGGTGGTAAGGTCTATCACACCAACCTTCTTGGCAAAACGAAAGGTCACCCACATGGTTTTTCCATCTGGGGTAATTTCCATATCGTCTGGTCCTGCAGGCAAGCCGGTGATTTCACCCTCTTTTTCTAGGGTCTGCATATTCAGCAAAGTAATACTGGAGGCGACTCGATTACTCACAAACACATGCTTCTTGTCGCCTAAAGGGCGGAAGTTATGAGCACCTTTACCGGTCGTAATCCGCTTGACTTCTTTTTGCGTTTTCCAGTCGAACACTTGCACATTGTCCTCACCCGTTAGACCAACCAGCAGATATTGATCTCCCGGGGTCATCCACAATCCAGCAGGTGTTTTACCAGTCGGTATTTTCCATAAGATTTTTTGGGATTCAAGATCCATTGCCGCAAGCTCATTCGAATCTTGCAAGCTCACAAAAGCAATTTTGCTGTCCGATGTAAAGGCAACGTGGCTTGGAGTTTTACCAAGCTTATAGGATTTGGCCAAAGTGAGATTAGAGCCATCAGCTGCATAGACATCTACGCGATTAAGGCGATTACCATTCGCAACAAACCATTTATGGTTCGGTGAATATCCAACTTGGTAAGGATCAATGATGTGTGGAATGCGCCCAGTAATTTCACCGCTCGTCGGATCCATTAGAACAACGTCGTTACCAGCAGCATTGGCAATCATTAGGATCTTTTGATCAGGCGTCATCATTAAGTGATGCGGCTCTTTCCCAACGGGCACGGTTTTAATCACTTGACGGGTATTCATATCAATCAAGCTCACGCTAGCATCGGCTGAATTCAAGATGATGGCCAGTTTGGGTTGAGCTGGTTCTGCCATGACTGAACTCACGCCCAATGGGATCTGAAAAATCAAAAATAAGGGAAGTGCAAGACTGTGAACCGTCTTCGTCAAAGATAAGTGCATCCCTATATTGTAAGCACCTACCGCAGGCTTGCCAGAACCTTTTCGAGCCTCTTGAGCGACATGGGGCTGGGTGTCCTGAGTTCTTGAGCAAAAAGAGCCACCCTCAGCTCTTCCAACTGCCAACGAAAGTCTTGAAGGCCTTGATGTTCAGCCATGACATAGGATGCCGAGCCTTTAGAGCCCTGTAATAGTTTTTGCCAAGGTCTTGCAACAGACTCCCAATCTTTTTGGCATTGAGCATCACGAGCGGGATTTGATCTCAGCTTATCAATCCGCATCTGAATGGCTTTGAGATAACGCGGTAAATGCACCAACTGCGCATAGGGGATGTCAGAAACAAACTTGGGAAATATCAGGCCCTGCAATTGATTTTGAATATCGGCATATGCACTCGCTGATGATGCTTTCGCTTGTGCTATTTTTTTCTGCACATCCAGATTTGCCTGTAAGGCATTTAAAGCATGCTTGGCAATCTCTTGGGCTATTAGAGCCATTCTGGGTTTACCAGCCTGCAGTCTCTCCTGAAATTGCTGACCATTTGTCGGCAAAGATTCACTCATGAAAGCCCGCTCGATCGCTACATTCAGAATTTGTTCTACCAGCGCATCGACGGAGCCAATATTGATAAATAGCAAGCCTAGTTCACGAATACCCGGCAACTGCTTCTGCAGAGATTTGAGCGTGTCTTTATTGGCAATCGCAAAGAGCTTACGTAATCCTTGATGGTGGATTTTTTGTGCCTCTTGTAAATCATCAAAGACCTCAAGGTCGCAAGACTCTCCGCGATCGACTAGAGCGGGATAACCAAACAGGAGCTTGTTACCCTTCTTGATCTCCAGCGTTTCAGGAAGATCGCCAAAGTCCCATGATCGGCATCCGCCTTGACTAATCTCGATCGTGGGTTTTTCTGAATCGGATTTGGAAGTCTCTACTTTGGCAGTGACAGCACCCTCTTGAGCAAGGGCCTGAAATGCGTCGCGCGCAATCCCACCAAACTCCGCACGCAACTTAACAAGATTGCGATCGAGCTCTAACTGCCGTCCATGCTCATCAATCAATCGGAAGTTCATGAACAAATGTTGCGGCAAGGCCTCGGGACGAAAATCGGTCCGTGCAATCTCAATGCCCCGCTCTTTCTGAATATCTCGTATTAGCTGCTCTACATAATCTCCGATACCAAATTGGTCTGAGTCAAGGCAACGCTCTAGAAAAGATTGGGCATATGCTGGTAGGGGAACTAAATGACGGCGTAATTTTTGCGGCAAGGACTTCAGCAAGAGCTGGGTTTTCTCTTCGCACATCCCTGGTACTAGCCATTCGCAGCGACGCCCATCGACTTGATTTAGTAGAGTTAGTGGCACTACTAAAGTGACGCCGTCTTTGGGGCTACCTGGCTCAAAATGATAGGTCAGACTGAGCTCACTTCCACCGACTAGCCATTTTTTGGGATAGCGATCGACGGTAATGCCCGCTGCCTCATGGCGCATCAAGTCTGCTTTAGCCAAACGCATTTGACTGTCTGCCCCAGGGGTTTTAAGCCAAGTCCTCATGCCTTCTCGATTGAGTACTGTTTTAGGCAGTCGCGAATCATAAAAGGCAAAAAGCAAATCATCGTCGACCAATACATCTGGACGTCGGGAGCGATGCTCTAAAGCCTCTATCTCTTTAATCAGTTGGTGGTTATGCCAAAAGAAGCCAAAGCTATCGGGATATTTTCTCTTGGCCTCTGCCTGAATTTCTCGCTCTAGCGCAGCACTTTCCATGCGCCCAAAGAGCTCTTCCTGAACCAAAGCTTGACGAATAAATAACTCTCTAGCCAGTTCGGGGTCATGCGACTCGTAGCGGACACGACGGCCATGATAGATTGGTAGGCCATATAAAGTGCCTCGCTCAAAGGCCATGACCTCACCCTGACGGTTATCCCAAAAGGGGTCACTCAAGGATTTAATTAAGCGATGCGCAGCGACTTTTTCAATCCACTGCGGTTCAATCTTGGCGATGGTGCGTGCGTACATCCGCGTCGTCTCTTGCATCTCGCCAGCCAAGAACCATGCTCCTGCTTTTTTACCGATCGTTGAGCCTGGCCAAATGAAGGGCCGAATACCTCGCGCCCCTAAATAGCCGCCGGTTTTGCTGCCCCGCTCTTGAGATTTTTCATCTTCTTCTTTTTTGGCAACAAAACCCAATAGGCCAGTGAGCAAGGCAAGATGGATTTGCTCATACGTTGCCGGACTCGTATTTTCTTTCCAACCCTTCTCTCCTAACATGACGTGGAGCTGACCATAGACGTCGCGCCATTCTCGTAAACGCCGTGGTGAGAGAAATTTACTGCGACACAAATTTTCCAACTGTCGATTGCTATGTTTATGCGTTAGCGCATCTTGATACCAATCCCACAATTTAATGAAACTCAGAAACTCCGAACGCTCATCAGCAAACTGTAGGTGTGCTTGATCTGCAGCTTGCGCTTGCTCAAGGGGTCGCTCTCGCGGATCTTGGGTTGCCAGAGCAGAAGCAATAATTGTGACTTCACGCAGCGCCTGCTGGTCTTTGGCCGCCAGCAAAATTCGGCCAATCCGCGGATCCAGAGGTAGGTCTGATAGCTGCTTACCAATCGGAGTGAGCTTGAAGCGGGTTTGGTCATCTTCATTAGCTTCATACTCAATTGCACCAAGCTCATCCAAGAGTTGGATACCATCGGCAATTGCTCGGCCCAAGGGACGATCTAAGAAGGGAAACTCATTAATCTTCGCGAGCTTCAGGGCACTCATGCGCAGCAGCACTGCGGCTAAAGAACTGCGCAGGATCTCAGGATCCGTAAATCGGTCGCGAGATTGAAAATCCTGCTCGCTGTAGAGACGAATACAAATACCATCCGATACCCGTCCACAACGACCAGCTCGTTGATTAGCAGCCGCTTGAGAGATGGGCTCCACTTGGAGTTGCTCTACTTTATTGCGATAGGAGTAGCGTTTGACTCTAGCTAGGCCACTATCAATGACATAGCGAATATTGGGCACCGTTAAAGAGGTTTCTGCGACGTTGGTGGTCAATATGATCCGCCTGCCATTACCCGAACTAAAGACCCGCTCTTGCTCTGCGACTGACTGTCTGGCAAATAAACTCAAAATCTCTGGATGAAAACGCTGTTGTAGAACATGATCCTTACGCAAGACTTCGGCGCAATCCCGAATCTCGCGCTCACCGGGCAAAAAGACTAAAACATCGCCTGCACCAGACGCACCCTCACGCCACACTTGATTAATGGCTTGAGCTACTGCATCAGGAATATCCAGAACTTCTTTGGACTCTTTTTTACCTTCATTGATTTCTAAAGGCGCATAGCGTTGCTCTACCGGAAAGAGTCTGCCGCTAACCTCAATAACAGGAGCCGGTTTGCCGCCTAAAGCAAAATGCTCAGCAAATCGATTGGCATCAATAGTCGCTGACGTAATAATGAGTTTGAGATCGGGTCGCTTGGGCAATAACTGTCTGAGGTAGCCTAAGAGAAAATCAATATTCAGACTGCGCTCGTGGGCTTCGTCAATGATGAGGGTGTCATAAGCGCGCAGTTGGGGATCGCGCTGAGTTTCTGCGAGCAAGATGCCATCGGTCATCAACTTGATCGATGCCCCTGGGCTGGTTTTATCGGCAAACCGCACTTGATAGCCTACATCTACTCCGATTGGCGTTCCCAGCTCTTGAGCAATGCGCTTGGCAGTCGCAGTTGCTGCAATCCGTCTTGGTTGCGTGTGACCAATCAATTTGCCACCATTCATGCTACCTCGACCAATATCAAGGCAAATTTTGGGTAACTGAGTGGTTTTGCCCGAACCTGTCTCACCGCAGACAATCACGACCTGATGGGCTAACAGTGCCTCAGCAATGACTTGGCGCTGGGCAGAGACGGGTAATTGCTCCGGAAAGCTGATCTCCATGCGCTTGCCAGTGTTGGGGGCAGGGATAGCGATGGGCTCGACTTTAGGTCTTTCTGGGAGTTTTTGTTTGTTTTTAGGCTCTTGCACCCTATAATTTTCTCACTATGAGCACAAATGCACCAAACCCCGCCTCTGGCGACGAAGAATCGACCTCAAACTTTCCCTTCGTGGGCTGGCTGCGTGACGTTGCGCCCTACATTCATAGCTTCCGTGAAAAGACCTTTGTCATCGCCTTTGCTGGCGAACTCGTCAAAGAAATCGGGCTTGAGAACATCATTGAAGATATTGCCATGCTCCATGCAATGGGCATGCGGATTGTGCTTGTGCACGGTATCCGTCCTCAGATTGAAGAACAGCTCAAACTCAGAAAGATCAAAAGCAAGTTTGGCACCAGCGCATTAAATACTTACCGTATTACTGATGCTGCTGCACTCGAGTGCGTTAAAGAGGCTGCTGGTGAATTGCGTCTCGACATTGAAGCGGCATTCAGTCGCGGCTTACCCAATACCCCAATGGCGGGTTCACGGATCTCCGTGATCTCAGGTAACTTTATTACAGCGATGCCCGTTGGTGTGGTGGATGGGGTTGACTACATTCATACTGGCTTAGTGCGTAAGGTTGACTCCACCTCAATTACACTCTCGCTCGATAGCAATAAGATTGTGTTGCTCTCACCTTTAGGCTTCTCGCCAACCGGTCAAGCATTTAATTTGGCTTATGAAGATGTAGCGGCTTCTACTGCTGCAGCACTTAAAGCAGACAAGCTGATTTTCTTGAGTCCTTATAGCGGCTTAAGAGATGCTGATGGTGAGCTGATCACTGAGCTTTCTTTGCCTCAGCTACAAGATTACATGTCTGCCCATAAAGAACTCGAGATCGGTCTCAGGGGTCTACTCAATATCTCCGGTAGAGCGGTACGCTCCGGTGTTAGCCGTGTGCACTTTTTACCTTGCAATCAAGATGGCGCGCTCCTGGAAGAGCTCTTTACGCACGACGGTATTGGCATGATGCTGGCCTCTTCCGATATTGAGAACCTCAGAGAAGCCAATCAAGATGATGTAGGCGGTATTTTGCAACTAACCATGCCATTAGAAGAGGAAGGCATCTTGGCAGCGCGCGGCCAAGATGTGATTGAGCGGGATATTCAGCGCTTCTCGGTTATTGAACATGACCGCGTGCTATTTGGTTGCGCGGCCCTCTTCCCCTTCCCTAATGGCGTAGGAGAATTGGCCTGCCTCGCAGTTGATCCAGATGTCCAAGGCTCTGGTGACGGTGAGCGTCTCCTCAAACGCATTGAGATGCGGGCTAAGCAGGAAAATATTAAGAAACTGTTTGTTCTCACAACGAGAACGGAACACTGGTTTCTCAAGCGTGGCTTCAAACGCGCCACAGTCGATGATCTGCCGGAAGAAAGAAAGCAGATCTATAACTGGGATCGCAAGTCCATGGTTTTAACTAAAGATTTATAAGAAAGGTATTTCATGGCACGCATGGTTCAATGCATCAAACTCAATAAAGAAGCTGAGGGCATGGATTTCGCTCCACTTCCTGGTGAATTGGGCAAAAAGCTCTGGAATGAGGTTTCAAAAGAAGCTTGGGCTGCCTGGTTAAAGCACCAGACTATGCTGATTAATGAGAATCGCCTCAATATGGCCGATCCTCGTGCTCGCCAGTACCTTCTAAAGCAGGTAGAAAAGTACTTTTATGAAGGTGGTGCTGATGCAGCGCAGGGTTTCGTTCCACCATCGGAATAAATTCCAAATTAGGCTTGACGAAGAAATATTAGAGGCATAGGATGAAAGCGTGGTGTTACAGCAGGTGTGTGACCCACATTGGTCTAAGTGAATTTAGACTGCTAACGTAAGCATATCTCTATGCTTATTGGGCATCGGAGACATCAAACTCTTCTTTGCTCCTTGTCACATTGAATGTGGCAATCGAACCCGATGGGCATACCCCGTCGGGTTTTATATTAAGGACTTACAGAAGCACTCGACTAACCCCAGTGGTATTACTGACTAATAAGACATCGGCCTTTTCTTTGGCAAAAATGCCGACGGTTAATACACCAGCGATTTGATTGATCTGTGCCTCAAGCGCTGCAGGATTGGTAATACTTAAACCGTTCACCTCGAGTATCCAACCCCCGTTATCGGTCACGAAAGCTTGGCTGGGGGTTTGGTTTAAATCTTCACGAACACTCTTTTGTAATCTCAGGGCAACCTTGCCACCCAGCTTTTCCATTTCGCGTGTCACGATGGCGCAGGCCATGGGCATCACCTCAATGGGGAGCGGAAAGTGGCCTAATACCGGGACTTGTTTTGAGGAATCACAAATACACAAGAACTGATTGGCCATTGAGGCAATGATCTTTTCTCTCGTTAAAGCACCGCCCCCGCCTTTGATCATATTGCCCTGAGGGTCAATCTCGTCGGCACCATCTACATAGACCGGTAATTGGACAACATCATTGGGGTCAAGCACCGTGAAGCCATGCTTTAAGAGGCGCTCGGTACTGGCATTCGAACTCGATACCGTACCAGCGAAATGGCTTTTGTGAGGTGCGATAGCGTCGATAAAGAAGTTCACCGTTGAACCGGTACCCACACCCAGAATTTGCCCTGCAGGAAGCTTCAGAACCTCATCACGAGCAGCTTCGCCGACTAATTGCTTTAATTGATCTTGAGTCATGACTCTGAGGGTCCTTAGTAATGTGATTGCTGGGTTAGGCTAACTGATGGCATAGGAATGCATTATTAATATCATATGATATCGATAAAGCAGTCCAATAAACCATACAGGAGTCGCCAATATGCCATCCGCCTTAGAACAACTCAAAGCATTTACAACCGTCGTCGCCGATACCGGGGATTTTGAGCGGATGCGCCAATTTTTGCCACAAGATGCGACCACGAATCCTTCTTTGATTTTGAAGGCTGCCCAACAGAGCAATTACCAGGCATTGGTCGACCAGGTTAAAGCCGCTCATCCCGGTATGAAACCTGCTGACTTAGTTGACTATATTTTGGTCGCCTTTGGTCTGGAAATTCTGAAGATTGTTCCTGGACGAGTTTCTACTGAAGTCGATGCACGCCTCTCTTTTGATACTGCTGCAACGATTACTAAAGCCAAACATCTCATCAGCCTCTATGAATCCCATGGCATCAAGCGTGATCGCGTACTGATTAAATTAGCGGGAACGTGGGAAGGCATCCAGGCAGCAAAAGCTTTAGAAGCGGAAGGCATTCATTGCAATATGACTTTGCTCTTCTCTTTAGTGCAGGCTGCCGCTTGTGGCTCCGCCAATGCCCAGTTGATCTCTCCATTTGTTGGACGTATTACCGATTGGTTCAAAGCAAAATTAGCAAGTGAATGGAATGAAAATCATACCGGCGCTAATGATCCTGGCGTGCTCTCTGTAAAGCGCATCTACCAATACTACAAACACTTCGGCATTCAAACTGAAATCATGGGTGCCAGTTTTCGCAATACCAGTCAGATTTTAGAATTAGCGGGTTGCGATCTACTCACAATCAGCCCTGAGCTCTTGGCAGAACTGCAAAATAGCGAGCAACTGGTTAAGCGCAAATTGATTAGCTCAAGTGATCCCTCAAGCGAGATAGTCCAATTGAAGCTAGATGAGTCTAGTTTTAGACTGCAACTCAATAATGATGCGATGGCTACTGAGAAGTTAGCTGAGGGTATTCGGAACTTCTGTATTGATACTGAAAAGCTAGAGAACTTGCTTAGCTAAGCGCTGCCTCAGGGCCTCGTATAGACAAACGCCACTCGCTACCGAAACGTTGAGGCTTTCCACAACGCCTTGCATCGGAATTCGGACCAACTCATCACAGGTTTCCTTGGTGAGTCGGCGCATGCCCTCACCTTCGGCACCCATCACAATCCCAATGGGGCCTGTGAGATCAATATCGTAGATGGATTTTTCGGCTTCGTCGTCTGTACCAATCAACCAAACACCGGCCTCTTGCATCTCTTTCATACTGCGCACCAGATTGGTGACGGTAATGACGGGCATCACTTCTGATGCACCGCTAGAGACTTTACTCACCGTGGCATTAATTGAGGCAGACCGATCTTTTGGAATGACTACGGCATCAACGCCAGCGCCATCAGCGACACGCAAGCAGGCACCAAAGTTATGGGGATCAGTCACGCCATCCAATACTAAGAAGAGTGCTTTCTCTTGTTGCGCCTCGACATCCTCAACAACTTCGGTAATTGTCCGAGCAACTGTCATCTTTTCTGCCAAAGCCACGACGCCTTGGTGGCGATCGTGCCCTGTCAGCTTATGTAAACGCTCTGCATCTGCAGCATGCAGACGCTCTCCCAAGATCTCTTCCGCCTGCTTCAGAAAATCCCCCATACGACGATCACGCCGACTGGGATCAAAATAAACAGACTTCAAGCTGTCAGGGTCCACTCTCAAGCGAGCTTGCACCGCATGAAATCCTACTAAGATTTGTTTCATATTGGTTCTACTTATTTACGTCGCGCTTTGGTATTGCGCACTGGGGGTTTGCTACCGGCAGCTTTACCGGGTATCCGTCCAGTGCCGGCTGGCTTGGCCTTACCACTCTTACGGTTTGACTTCCCTTTAGATTGAGAGGCACCAAGGTTACCTGCAGTTTTCGCTGCGTTGGTATTAATGCCACTAGGCTTCTGAGGTGTTTTACTCTGAGGCCGTGATTTCTTGGAGGCGGCTTTTTTATTTGGTCTACCAGTTTCAGTTGCTAAGACCATCGAGCGTCGATTGAAATTGTTACCGGGCTCAGCGCCAACGGTCTTCATGAGGCTAAATTCAATTTTGCGGGCGTCTAAGTCCACCCGGCTAACCAACACATGCATTCTGTCACCTAAGCGATAGCGAATGCCGGTTCTTTCACCACGCAATTCTTGGCGCGCTTCATCGTATTGGAAATAATCCCCACCCAATTCTGTGACATGGACCATGCCCTCAACAAAGAGGTTCTCCAGCTGAATAAATAAACCAAAGCTAGCCACACTAGTAACGGTGCCAGCATACTCTTGACCTAGATGATCGCGCATGTAATAGCACTTGAGCCATGCTTCTACGTCTCGGGATGCCTCATCAGCTCGGCGTTCATTCGATGAGCAGTGCACACCCAACTGACCCCAAATGGGTAATGCCGCATTAGCACCTTTTGGTAGCTTAGTGCCCTTCTCTGCTGCAGTCTTCGCATCCGTATGGGATTTTTTAGCATCGACTGCGTTCTGACGTGCTTTACCTTTACGAGGCAAGGTTAAGTTCAGAGGCACTTTGGGTGGCAGGACTGGAACGTAAGGCTTCTTCTGCAGAATCGCTTTGATCACCCGATGGGTTAATAGATCGGGATAGCGGCGAATCGGGCTCGTGAAATGAGAATACGCAGGATAGGCTAGACCAAAGTGACCTTCGTTATCGGGTTGATACATCGCTTGTTGCATCGAGCGCAAAACCACTGACTGCAGCATATTGGCATCGGGGCGCTCTTTGACTTCCTGAATCAACTTGGCAAAGTCGCGTGGCTTAGGTTTATCACCACCGCCTAATGAAAGGCCAGAAGTACGCAGAACTTGGCGTAGGGTCACGAGCTTCTCTTCAGAAGGCTCCCCGTGCACTCGATATAAACCCAGGTGCTTGTTTTTCTCGATAAAGTCGGCAGCACAGACGTTGGCCGTCAACATACATTCTTCGATCAAGCGATGTGCGTCGTTCCGCGTACGGGGCTCAATGCGCATGATCTTACCCAGCTCATTACTGATAATCTGGGTTTCGGTAGTCTCAAATTCAATCGCGCCACGCTTTTCTCTAGCAGATAACAAGATCTTATAAAGAGAATACAAATTCATGAGCAATGGTCGGAACTCAGCAAAGCGCGCCGCCTCGGGTCCTTTGCTGTTTGAGAGAATCTCCCAGACGATGTCATAGGTAAAGCGTTGCGCAGAATGCATTACCGCTGGATAAAACTGATAAGCCAATACGATGCCGTTGTTATCCACTACAGAATCGCAAACCATACAGAGTCGATCAACTCCAGGGTTCAGAGAGCACAGACCATTCGAGATCTTCTCAGGCAACATCGGAATGACGCGTCTTGGGAAATAGACTGAGGTTGCTCGTAGTAAGCCATCATCATCTAATGGGTGGCCAGGTTTAACGTAGTGCGATACGTCAGCGATAGCCACAATCAGTCGCCAGGCTTTACTCTTGCCGTACATCACTGGTTCGGCATAGACCGCATCGTCAAAGTCACGGGCATCGGCGCCATCAATCGTAACGAGAGGTACGTCACGCAGATCGACTCGACCTTCTAGGTCAGCTTGCTGAACCGTATCGGGCAATGCTGCTGCTTCTTTCATGGCAGCAGCAGAAAACTCATGGGGCACACCATACTTGCGGACAGCGATCTCAATTTCCATACCAGGGTCGTCAATCTCACCTAATACTTCAACAACTCTCCCTACCGCTTGGCGATAGCTATCTGGATAGTCGATGATTTCAACGCTAACCACTTGACCGAGTTTAGCAATACCCTGACCCTTAGGCGGTATCAGAATGTCATGGCCGATTCGCTTATCTTCGGGTGCAACAATGAGTACTCCGTTTTCATTCAATAGACGACCAATGACGAGCTTATTGGCATGCACTACAACTTCAACAATTTGACCTTCTGGACGACCTCTACGATCGGTCCCTAAAACTTTGACATGGACACGATCACCGTGCATGACGCGGGACATCTCTTTTTCGGAGAGGAAGATATCCTCACCACCATCATCGGGGATTACAAAACCAAAACCATCTCTGTGGCCTTGAACGGTACCTAAACGATTCTCATCGCGTGGCACCACATGATCTGCTTTACGCATTGATTTCCTTTGGCATTACTTGCCGTATACAGCTAATTTAAAGCCATTTTTGTTATTTACTAGACCAACTGTATCAAATCAGCGTGTCCTCTTTGGAAAAGCCCCAAAGGGGCTCAAAACATCAGAAAGTCAGCTTCCCCTATAATAGAGGCACGCCCAGATGGCGAAATTGGTAGACGCACCAGCTTCAGGTGCTGGCGATCGAAAGATTGTGGGGGTTCGAGTCCCTTTCTGGGCACCAAACTTCTATTTTTCAGTGGTCTGCCAAGGCCACCTGCCAGTCATTTCGAGAGTCAGAGACCAACTCAAGAAACACCGCAGAGTGATAATGGCGCCCAAAATGGCAACGCTCATTAAGGTCGGGTTAATCGCAACAGTACGGATAATATCGCTGGCTACCAGAATTTCTAAGCCAAGCAATAAGGCACGAATGATCTGATCTCGGAAGGCTTTATAGGAATCATCGATAGGTCGTTGGGCGATGTTTCTCATGAAGCCCAATAAGCCCCAAAGAACTCCCAAGGAAACAACGGCAACCCCTAAAGCATCCATCACATCGCTGACATAGCGAATAATTTGAGCTAAACCTAAGGTAGTCTCCAACATCGTCCTTGCCTCGCCTATTCTCGCCCTGCTCTCAATTTACTTACCGGGTTGGCTAATTTTGATCGTCTTCATCAGCGCACCCACTGCCTCTTGGCGTCTTTGTTGCACCAAGGCTTGCGCAATACCCGCCTTAGCATCGTCAAAGCTGGGGATTACGAAAGGCTTAACATCGTCGACCATCACGATATGCCAACCATTGCTGGTCTGAATTGGCTTAAGAGTGAACTGACCCTTCGTCATACTGACAACAATCTCATTAATTGGTGGCACTAATTGGCTTGGCAAGGCCCAGCCCATCACTCCGCCTCTTGATCCTGAATTTTTATCAAGCGACTTCTCTTGGGCCAAGCTTGCAAAGGATGTGCCTTTATTGAGTTGTGCAATGATTTGATTTGCCTCCGACTCGCTACCCACCACAATCTGTGAGAGCTTGTACTCTTTGTTGTTTTGCGGTTCTTTACTCAAAGCAACTTGTTTTTCATATTCCGCTTTGACATCAGCCTCTGATAGAGGATGCGCCTTGAAGTACTGTGCAAACCATAGTTCAAGTACAGCATTTTGCTCTGCCACTTTAATCTTGAAAGCATTGTTCCCAGCAGTGAGTAGCCCAGTTTTTTTGGCATCTTGTGAAACGGCCTCACGCAAGATCAAGTCATTCATAATCGATTGACGCAGTTCAGGACTATCTTTTGCCCCTTCGGAAACAGCCACATTGACCCAATCATTGAGCTGACCCGAGGTAATCTTGGCACCATTAACAAGCACTAAAACAGTATTTCCTCCAGTTTGTGCAATGGCAAAGTTGCTTGCCAAGCTCAGAAGAATGAGGATCAGTAATTGATTGAGATGTTTCATAGGTATGTGGTTTTTAGTGTTTGGATGCTGCTGGTGGTTACAGTAAGTTGATAAGCCCATAATACAAGAGCAGCATGTAAGTCCTTAAATTGCCATTGAGCGATGCAAGATTTTGGATTTCATCTCATCCCAGAGGCTCTCATAGTCCTCAATTGTCCGATCAGATAGTTTGATGGGATCAAAAAGTCCATTAAATACAATACTGCCCTTGGGTACTAGCGTCTTTTCAAACTCAGTTAGGCCAATGGGCTTTTCATCCATATCGCGGGTGAGCTCAGCCGAACAAACGATTGCTTCTGGACTATCTCGGTCGATCACCGCAAACTCAATCAGCTCTTGTTTTTTATCCAGAATAATGAGTGTGCCACGTGCATAAGAGACTGCATCATGGGCCTGAACAATATAGGATAAGAATTGGGTCTCCTCCTGCTTTTCCATGCGCAAATCATCGATGAAAAAGAGGTATTGATCACCATCGCCGTTTACCAATGTAAATACTTTGGGAATGACGCCATGACCTAAGCTCAGATTACGGTAATAGTCTGCGATTTCGATAGCGAGGTTTTCAGAATAGAGATGCATACAAAATCTTCGTTTTAGGCGCTTAATTGGGCCTTGAGAAAGGACATGGTTCTTTCCCAAGCAAGCGTGGCTGCCTCGCCATGATATTTCAGATACGGCAAGTTACGAGCGTCTGCTTCTTCATTAGCAAATGCATGTTTGGCATCGTAGCGATAAAACTCAATTGGTGATCCTGCATCATTGAGCATATTTTCGAGTTGATCTACTCCGCTGATCGCAAAAGCATCATCGTGCAGAGCCCAATGCGCAAGCATCGGTTTGGTAATCGCTTTAGGGTTGACAAACTCCAGAGGTGGATAGCCGTACCAAACTACTGTTGCGTCTAGCTCAGGAACATTACAGGCCGATAAAACAGTCAGTGCTCCACCCATACAAAATCCAGTAACAGCCACTTTGGGGCTGCCTGTTTTTTTGAGGTATTGCACCGCCCCACGAATATCCTGCCCCGCCGCATCGCCAAAATTCAGTCCTTGCATTAAGTGCTCTGCCTCATTGGCTTCCAAAGCAAGCTGACCGCGATATAAATCAGGGACCAAGGCTCGGTAGCCTGCCTGGGCTAATTGATCAGCCACTCCTTTAATCTGCTCATTTAAGCCCCACCATTCTTGAATCACCACAATTCCAGGCGCATGACTTGGATTGGCAGGTTCAGCGAGATAGGCATTAACGATCTGACCATCGGGTCTTGGATATTGGATCATGACTTCACTCTTCTATAGAAAGTAATCTTAATGGCTCGATGGAGCGGGTTGTTGATCTGAATGAATACGACCAACTAAGTAATAGGTTAACAAACCACAGGCCGCCGCCCCGAATCCAACCAGATTGTAATGTTGCATATTCCCGTCCGCCCCAATCGTCACTACTGCCCCGGCAACGACTGATGCAACTCCTGATGCAAACATTTGCACTGAACCAATCAGACTCATGAAAGTCCCCCTAATCTTGGCATCCACCACTTGGCTAATGATGGCCATCGCTGGAATCATCCGACCAGAAATCAGAATAAAGAATGAAGTGGAATTGATGAGTACCAACCATAGTGGAACTGGCACTAAGTTCGTTGTCACCAGCAGTGGTACCAAACTCACAATGGCCAAAACTTTAAATACGGATACCTTGCCATATTTGTCAGCCAGATGGCCAATATAACGTGAGGTGATTAGCGTTGCCACTCCCCCACACAGATACACCAAAGAAATGTAGTCATTCGCAATTCCCACATTCGTGGTGAGATAAAGGGCAATGTACGGGATCACTGTAAAGCCCGTCATCATGATGAGGAACATGAAACCAAAGGCTTTGAGATGCTTAGGCGCAAAGGCTATTTGATAGATCTGCTGGAAACGACTGCCGACATGAACGTGAGCGAGGTGTCCTTCGATCTTGGGGATATTGCGATAAGCTAAATATAAGATCACGCAGGAGACGATGGCGATAAAAAAGAATGGTGCACGCCAACCCAATGAAGGGATATGGTTTGCCAAGAACAAGCTCAGCGGCACTCCTGCAACTGTCGATACCGAGAATGAGGCCATCACTGTGCCCAAGGCCTTACCTCTGCGCTCAAATGGAATGGCATCCGCAATAATGGTTTGCACTAAAGATCCCAAAATGCCGCCAAAGGCACCAGCAAATGCCCGAGCAATAAATAGGATGGAATAGCTGGGGGCAAGGCCACAAATCACCGTAGCCGCAATGAAGCAGGCATACAGACTGAGCAATAACTGGCGTCTTTCAAAACGGTCAATATAGTAAGTAGCAAAGATCCCAGAGGCAGCTGCAGCAAAAGTATATGAAGAGAGCAATAGGCCAAATTGGTGGGTATTGATATTGAGGACTTTGATGAAAATCGGGCCCAGGGGCATCATGATCATAAAATCCAGAATATGGGTGAACTGGATTCCAGCTAGGGCAAGAAGAAAGAAGCGTTCTTTATTGTTGGCAGCGCCAGGATGAGGATGATGGGTCACAATAAGCTACTCTACTAATGGAATACCCTATTATCAGGCTTTAGCGCTAAAAATGCTGTAAACCATTCATTTATTGAGACAGACAAAAAATGCCTTTTTTCAATCTTTCTATTGATATTAGCGACCTTGCGCCAAGCTATATATTCACCGATCTTTTGATTGGTGTACTGGGCGTGATTGGCACTCTGATGATTCATGGCACCGTTGTGAATCGCTTATTGATGCGTTTTGATCAATATTCTATTGAGCATATAGAGGATAAAAAATATAACTGGGTCTTTGTCCAGTTTTATCTTTCTTTTATCCGTATTGCCCTAGTTCATGTGTTTGAAATTTATGTCTGGGGATTTTATCTGGCTGTCTTAGGATTTCTACCCAATGTCGTCAAAGCGGTTTTATTTGCTGGCAGTTGCTACACCACCATTGGATTTGTTGAGGATGTTTTGCCCTATGGCAGAAAGAGTCTTGCGTTTTATATCGCTTTATCGGGTTTCTTTTGCTTGGCCTGGACCACTTCAGCGATGATCGATATGACGCAAACTTATAAAGCGGCTTGGCGCAAGAAATATGAAGGCAAGAAGTTCTTCTTGCTCTAAATGTTTATTGCTTGATGTAGTAGCCGTAAACGCAACGCTTGCCACCCCTAGAAGGATCGTGCGTATCCTGAATCACACCATCAATCACTGCCGTGAGGTGCTTTGATAATCTCACAATGAGTTTGCCATGGGGGAGTTCCCTGCCCTTAGGTGTACTTGGCAACCACCACCAACTTGCATAGTAGGCACCCAAGCAAACCCCTGCTTGAGGATGTAATCATGAAAGACATCACGATGATTACCATTACGCGGCGATGAGCCCCTAGCGTTCAAACTTCTGGCTAATCGATTCTTTTTATTGGCTGCATAGGACGCATTGGCCTCACGCAGATCTTCGTAGACTTCTAGATAGGGTTTATCAGCGGCTATCGCGATCGCCCTAACAACGCAATCTCCTGCTCCACCCTGAAATCCTGCAGCTAGTCTACCGCCATCATTCCACTCAAAGCGAGTGGAATGGAGTGGCGACAGAAACTGTTTTAAGAATCCAAACAAAGAATGCAATTACTCGGGAGTAACTTAAGCCTGTGCTTTCTTCACCACCAAACGCCAAGCATGCAGCAATGGCTCGGTATAGCCGTTGGGTTGCTCGAGTCCTTTGAAAATCAAATCACTGGCCGCTTTGTAAGCATAGGAGTCTTGATAGTTCGGCATCATGGGTATATAAAGTGGATCGCCAGCATTTTGACCATCTACCACCTTAGCCATTCTTTGTAGGGTTTCGTTCACTTGTGCCTCAGTCACAATGCCATGCAATAACCAGTTAGCAATATGCTGACTAGAGATACGCAAGGTAGCGCGGTCTTCCATCAAGCCCACATTATGAATATCTGGTACTTTTGAGCAACCTACGCCTTGATCGATCCAGCGCACTACATAACCAAGAATACCTTGGCAATTGTTGTCTAACTCTTGCTGAACCTCTTCTTTAGACCAGCTGGCCTTAGGATCTACTGGAATCGTTAATAAATCATCGAGGAGCGCTTCGGCTTCAGCAGCAGTATCGAGTTTTTCCATCTCTTGCTGAATCTGCGCCACATTGACTTGGTGATAATGCAAAGCGTGCAAGGTCGCTGCTGTAGGTGATGGCACCCAAGCAGTATTGGCACCGGCTTTAGGATGCACAATCTTTTGTTCGACCATGGCTTTCATGAGATCGGGCATCGCCCACATCCCTTTACCAATTTGAGCACGGCCGCGTAGACCGCAATCCAAGCCAGCAAAGACGTTGCGCCGCTCATAGGCAGATAACCATTTACTGGTTTTCATATCACCCTTACGCATCATTGGGCCGGCATGCATGGAGGTGTGCATTTCATCGCCAGTGCGGTCTAAGAAACCAGTATTAATAAAGGCCACGCGGGCACCAGCAGCAGCAATCGCTGCTTTGATGTTGGCACTCATGCGGCGCTCTTCATCCATGATGCCCAGTTTCACAGTATCTACTGGTAAGCCGAGGAGTTTCTCGACTCGAGCAAAAAGTTCGCTAGCAAAAGCAACTTCTTCAGGGCTATGCATTTTGGGCTTGACGATGTAGACCGAGCCCTTACGGGTATTACCGATTTTTTGGGAGGCAGGACGCTTGATGTCATACAAAGCAATCAAGACAGTCACCACCGCATCCAAGATACCTTCATAGATCTCTTTACCATCAGCAGTCAAAATCGCTGGATTGGTCATCAAATGGCCCACGTTACGCAGGAATAAGAGTGAACGGCCATGTAAAGTCACGATGCCATCTTTGGCATTCACAGCACCAATGCCCGCTTTGTATTGGCGATCTGGATTGAGGGCACGGGTAAAGGTCTTGCCGCCCTTACTCACCTCTTCAACCAAGGTACCTTTGAGAATGCCTAACCAGTTTTCATAGGCCAGTACTTTATCGTCTGCATCGACTGCTGCAATCGAGTCTTCCAAATCCAAAATGGTGGATAAAGCGGCTTCGAGCACCACATCATTCACACCAGCAGGATCACTAGAGCCAATGGTTTTACTCTTATCAATTTCGATATCAATATGAATACCGTTATTGCGCAAGAGGATTGAAGATGGACTTGCAGCATCACCTTGATAACCGACAAACTGCTTTTCATCTGCAAGTGCAGTAGTGCTACCGTCTTTGAGTTTGATCGCAAGCTGATTACCGTTGACTGTGTAGGCTGTCACATCCCGATGCGAGCCTTTAGCTAAAGGTGCAGCTTGATCCAAGAAGTTACGTGCATAAGCTACGACCTTAGCACCACGAATCGGGTTGTATCCACCCGCTTTAGTCGCGCCATCTTCCTCAGAGATGACATCGGTGCCATAGAGGGCGTCATATAAAGAACCCCAACGGGCGTTAGCCGCGTTTAAGGCATAACGGGCGTTCAGGACTGGCACAACGAGTTGAGGACCGGCTTGCAGCGCTAGCTCATCATCGACATTTTGGGTTGTACCAGCCACCTTGCCAGGCACATCGTCAAGGTAACCAATCTCTTTGAGGAACTTGCGATAGGCTGACATATCTTTAATCGGACCACGATTGGCTTGGTGCCATTTGTCTAAATCCACCTGAATACGATCACGTTTAGCGAGTAATGCTGCATTTTTGGGAGTGAGGTCCTGTACGATTTCATCAAAGCCCTTCCAGAAATCGGCACTATTGATTCCGGTTCCAGGCAAGACTTTGTCTTCAATGAAACGATATAAGGGGGTTGCAACTTGTAAGCTATTGCAAGTAGTACGTGCTGTCATGATTAAACCTATGTATCTAAGTAAATGTGAAATTGAAAATGAAAAATGGTTTTAGAAATCTTTATGCATCCTGAAATGGATGCTGGAGCAAAATCGTTTCATCGCGCTCTGGTCCAGTTGAGACCATCGCAATCGGCTTACCGGCAACCGCTTCAATCCGGCTTAAGAATGCTTGGGCTTCAGAAGGAAGATTCTTCCACTCCCGAATGCCGAAAGTGCTGCCCTTCCAACCCGGAAAGTCCTCATAAATCGGTTCGCAACGGGCCACGGACTCCGCACCACGAGGGAGCACATCGAGGTGCTTGCCATCTAAGTTGTAACCAACGCATAAGCGAATGGTCTCTAGGCCATCAAGAACGTCCAACTTGGTAATGCAAAGACCCGTCAAACCATTAATCTGAATTGAGCGCTTGAGGGCAGCAGCATCAAGCCAGCCGGTTCTGCGAGGGCGACCGGTGACCGAGCCAAATTCTTTACCAACCTCTGCCAGACGAATGCCGATCGGATCTTGTTTGGCAGGATTGTCATGGTCATACAGCTCACTCGGGAATGGGCCTGCACCGACGCGGGTGCAATAGGCTTTAGTAATACCAAGGATGTAATGCAAGGACTCTGGACCAACGCCCGAGCCTGCCGCAGCATTACCCGCTACGCAGTTGCTTGAGGTGACATAAGGATAGGTGCCGTGGTCGATATCGAGCAAAGTGCCTTGCGCACCCTCGAATAATAGGTTCTTACCAGCTTGCTCAGCCGCATACAAAGCGCTAGAGACATCTACCACCATCGGTGCAATGCGCTTGGCGTACGTCATCGCCTCATCCAAGGTCTTCTGAAAGTCTACTGGCTCAGCGCCATAGTAGTTAGTCAACATGAAGTTATGGAACTCAAGATTCTCACGCAGCTGCTCAGCAAATTTTTCTGGGTAGAACAAATCCTGCACGCGCAGTGCACGACGCGCTACTTTATCTTCATAAGCAGGACCAATGCCGCGACCGGTTGTCCCAATTTTCGCCTCACCGCGTTTTTTCTCACGGGCTTGATCAATGGCAACGTGATACGGCAGAATTAAAGTGGCTGCTTCAGAAATCTTCAAGCGGGATTGCACATCCAGACCAGCAGCTTCTAACTCGCCAATCTCTTTAAATAAGGCCTCTGGGGAAAGCACTACGCCATTGCCGATATAGCAAATGACATCTTTGTGCATGATCCCAGAAGGAATCAAACGCAGAATGGTTTTCTTATCGCCAATAATGAGGGTATGGCCGGCGTTATGACCGCCCTGGAAGCGCACCACTGCTTGCGCATGATCGGTCAGCCAATCAACGACTTTGCCTTTGCCCTCATCACCCCACTGTGTGCCAATGACAACGACATTACGACCATGTGCTTCTTGCTTTACAGACATAACCATTCCAAATCGAGATTAATAAATAGGGTTTTCTTAAACGGGGTTTACTTTTGATTCACTGTCCACTTGCCGCCTTGCTTCACTAACTCGCGGTCACAGATGTATTCAGCAGACTGCATTGGCTCACCAGCATTTTGCTGAATAACGACTTCACCTGCCTGACGTAAAGCATCGATGCTTTGTTTCAGTTGGGCATCGTTATCCCAAGGCGCCAGAATCGCATTCTTTGGCTTTGGATTGGGCGAGAGACTAGCAAGTGTTAATAGATCTAATGAGAAACCCGTTGCTGGACGTGCACGACCAAAGGCTTTGCCAACCTGATCATAGCGCCCGCCTCTGGCGATAGGCTGAGGAAGTTTCTCGACATAGGCAGCGAACATCACACCACTGTGATATTGATAACCGCGTAAATCTGCAAGGTCAATACTGAGTTCTAGCCCTTGCGATAAATCATTCGCAGAGTCAATTAAATGGGCTAACTGCGCCAGCGCTTCTTTCACCTCTGGAGTTTGCGGCAAGGCTTTCTTCGCATTGCTTAAGACTTCTGCACAAGGTCCGTTGAGTTCAGTGAGGGCAAGCAAGGCTTTGGCCGTTTGCTCTGGGAGCGATTGGGCCCACCCACTCAAGCGAGGCCGATCTTTACTCTGGAGAAAACCATACAGTGTTTCCATCTCAGCGATTGGGAGATTCTCTTGAGCGAGAATGCCATTCAGAATGCCGGCGTGTGAGAGATCTAGATAAACCTGATCCAAACCTGCCAAACTCAAGGTCTTGAGCAGTAAGGTAATCGCTTCTAAATCAGCCTGCCAGGTTGCGCAGCCATAGATCTCCGCACCGAGCTGCAACTCTTCTCTAGCGGTACTCCCCACCGGGGTGCGCGCATGCGCAACAGAACCGGCATAGCAAAGACGGGTCACGCCCTCGCGATTAAGTAAGTGAGCATCAATCCGCGCGACTTGGGGAGTAATGTCGGCACGCAAACCCAAGGTGCGACCTGATAACTGATCAACCAGTTTGAAGGTTTGTAAATTGAGGTCAGAACCAGTACCGGTCAATAAAGAATCCAGGAACTCTAGTATTGGAGGTGCAACTAATTCATATCCGTAGGATTGGTAGAGATCCAAAATATTGCGGCGCAAAGCCTCGACCTTGCGAGCTTCGGCTGGCAATACATCAGCAATATCTTCAGGAAGTAACCAACGATTCATAATATGTATTCTGTTCTTGTTCTGTTTTATATCGAGCGCTTAACGGGAATCACGATCGCGACTTCTGAGGAGATCACGCTTTACATCAGGGCTTGCTATTGTTGGGCTATTCGGTGTCATCGCCTTGGGAGCGTTCTCGCTTGGGGTTGGTGCAGTCACCGCTTGATCAGCCGACTGAGTCAGGCTAGTACTTGCAGGCAAGGGATCTAGCTCCATGCTCTGAATCGGCCAAGGCTGATGCCAATGCAATCCTTCGCTGGCAGGGGTGGCATCTTTACCAAAGGTTTTGATCACACCAGTACGACCTTCTGGGACGACATAGAAACCACTACCAAGCCACAGCATGATTACGGCTAGCAGGATCACTACATATCCTGCATAACGACTTAGTGGATTAGCATTTTCTTTAGCGCCAAAATAGCCACTCAGGCGATGATTAAAGTCACGCCACAACTCATCTAAATCAGGAGGACCATCAGGTTTTTCAGGCTGGCGATCGGGCGAACTGGGTGGCAGATTAGTTTTCAGAGCTTGTTCATTCCCCTGCTCATCTTTAGCTTCTTTTGATCCCTGGCTTTCGCCTGAATCGTTTACTGCAAAGAGGTTAAGAAATTTACGCGTCATTCGGTGAATAAATAATGCTTGGAATAGGATTTAATTCAGCAGTTTCTGGTCGTTCTGGCAAAGGGGCTAAAAACTCGTCCGAGGCCATCTGCTGCTTGGCACGGTTCTGTTCTGTCCTCATTTTATCAGTCATTTCTGAGCACTCCGCTAGGGCGGATCTCAGCAAATCGAGGCCCATGCCTGACTGGGCGGATAGGAAAATCTGCCTGGGGATGCCCTGCCCATCCCTCACTAAAAGAGGGCCTTTCGTGAAGGTTTGGGGCATTAAATCGATCTTGTTCATGATCTCAATCCGGGGGATCTCATCGGCCCCAATTTCAGCCAAAACAGCCTCCACTTCGGCAATTTGCTCTTTCATTACTGGGCTGCAGGCATCTATGACATGCAGAATCAGATCCGCATGAATCGTCTCATCCAAGGTGGCCCGAAAGGCCTCCACCAGTTGGTGCGGTAGTTCACGGATAAATCCAACGGTATCGGAGACCACAATCGATCCAACCCCATCGAGGTGAACTCGACGGGAGGTGGTATCCAAAGTCGCAAAAAGTTGGTCGGCAGCGTATGTCCCTGCCTTCGTGAGTGCGTTAAATAGAGTGGATTTACCCGCATTGGTATATCCCACCAAGGAAACTGAAAAGACCGCTTGGCGATTACGCGCGCGTCTTTGGGTTCTTTGCTGACGCTGGAGCTTTTCAAGCTCGTTCTCCAGTCGCTTGGCTTTGGTTGCCAGCATCCGGCGATCCAACTCCATTTGAGTCTCGCCTGGACCACCTCGCACACCAATACCACCGCGCTGTCGCTCTAAGTGGCTCCAGGCACGCACGAGGCGTGACATGCGATAACGCACTTGCGCTAACTCGACTTGGGTCTTACCAATATGACTTTGCGCACGTTGACTAAAGATATCCAGAATCAGACCCGTGCGGTCCATCACATGGCGACCTAAGTGACGCTCAAGATTGCGCTGCTGGGTGGGTGATAAAGGATGATTGAAGATGGCCAGCTCAGCATCATGCTCTTCCATGACGCGCTTGAGCTCATTGACTTTACCCGAACCAATAAATAAAGCAGGATCGGTTTTGCCCTTACGAGCGATGACACTAGCGGTCGGAATCGAGCCTGCGCTATCAGCCAAAAGACTGAGCTCGGCCATGCTGTCTGCAAAATCTTCGCGTCCGGTATCGACTCCAACCAGAACGGCGCGTGCCGCATCGACTCCGGTGTTATACAGAGCCACCTTCTTCTAAACGAAATTCCACGGCACGGGCAGGAACAATGGTTGAGATGGCATGCTTGTAAACCATCTGAGTCACAGTATTGCGCAATAGCACAACATACTGATCAAATGATTCAATATTGCCTTGGAGTTTGATGCCGTTCACGAGATAAATCGATACCGGTACATGCTCTTTACGCAAGGTATTTAAGAATGGGTCTTGTAATAACTGAATGGGTTTAGTGCTCATACTGCTCCTTACCGATTATTGATTTGCTTTTAGTTTGGGAGTCTTGCTTTTTTATTGACTGCTTTTTCCTGCTGTTTTCCTACTGTTTTCCAGCTTACTTCCGACAGCGGGAGTATCTATCTTACGCCTATCTGGGCGTTTTTTACATCACCGTTTATTGCCCTTTTTGCCTTTATCCGTATCGACATAGGGGTTTTTGGCGGTATTCATCTGAATTCGGAGTGGAGTGCCCCGCAATTTGAAGACGTCTCGGAAACGACCCTCGAGATAGCGCTTATAGCTGTCGGTCACACCGCTCAATGAGGTGCCATGAATCACCACAATCGGAGGATTCATGCCCCCTTGGTGTGCATAACGCAATTTAGGACGACCCATACCCACTCGTTTAGGCTGTTGGTGCTCGACTGCTTCTTGCAAAATACGAGTCAAACGCGGGGTTGGTAACTTGGCCATTGCTGCTGCGTATGCAGCATCGATATCTTTGAAAAGCTCCTTGAGCCCAGTTCCTTTTTTGGCAGAGATGGGGTGCACATTCGCGAAATCCAAGAAACGCAATTTTTGGGCAATCTCTAAACGAGCACGTTCTTTGACATAGCTATCAATCCCGTCCCACTTATTGACTGCAACCACTAACGCTCTGCCCGCTTCTACAATAAAACCGGCGATATGGGCATCTTGCTCTGAAATATCTTGCTGAGCATCGAGCATCAAAATCACGACGTTGCAATCCGCAATGGCTTGCAAGGTTTTCACCACTGAGAACTTTTCAATCGCTTCGAACACTTTGCCGCGACGACGAAGGCCTGCAGTGTCGACCAAGATGAAGGGCTTACCATTGCGCTCAAACGGTACTTCAATCGCATCACGCGTAGTACCCGGCATATCAAATGCGATTACGCGCTCTTCACCAATCAGTTTATTGATGAGGGTTGACTTGCCAACGTTAGGACGACCTACAACCGCAATCTTCACTGGGCGATTGGCTGCATCACCCTCTGCTTCTGGCTCGGGCTCTGCAATGCCGAGCGAGTCCAGTGCATCATCAATCAAGCCCTTGACGCCGTCACCATGTGCCGATGAAATCGGAAATGGCTCACCCAATCCCAGTTCATGAAAGTCAGCGGTAACGACACCAGCCTGCATGCCTTCTGTTTTGTTTACTGCCAGAATGATGGGGCGACCCGTCTTGCGCAAGAAATCCGCTATCACCCGATCTTGTGGCGCCATGCCTAAGCGACCATCCACCAAGAAGATCACGATGTCCGATTCTGCGACGGCTTGTTTGGTCTGCTTCGCCATCTCGGCCACAATGCCGGTTTTGGCTACGGGCTCAAAGCCGCCGGTATCAACGCAGATAAATGCACGTTCGCCAATGCGGCCTTTGCCATAGTGGCGGTCACGGGTTAAACCTGAAAAATCCGCAACCAGCGCATCGCGTGAGCGAGTGAGGCGATTAAAAAGAGTGGACTTCCCCACATTGGGGCGACCGACGATCGTAATGACTGGGTTCATTTAGGGCTATACGCTGCGATTTTTCCGCTCTGGGATTGCACCAGGATCAAGCCACCCACTGCGATTGGCGCAGCGGTAATGGGGCTACTGTCGTGACGAATACGTGAGACCACCTCGCCATTGGTTTGATCAAAGGCGTGCAGGTAACCTTGCGCATCACCCATTAATAACACCCTACCAATTGCAAGTGGTTCACCCACATCGCGATTTTGTAGTTTGGTGTTTTCCCAAATTTGACTGCCATCCTTAGATGCAAATGCAGTCACGATTGATTTTTCATTGGCCGAGAAAACCATATCTGGGCTTTGGGCGGTGCCAGTAAAGCTGGAGAAATCCTTAAACCACAGTAAATTTCCGCCGCGTGCTTGGCCACAGCCAATGCGGCCTTGATAAGAGACTGCACACAGCACATCACCTTCCATGCTGGGCTTCGCAGTCACATCATTTAAACGTTCGATCTCTGAGAATCCCTTCGGAAAGGAAATCGGTGTTTCCCAAATTAGACCACCGTTCGCCAAAGCAATCATGCCAAAACGTCCGCCTGCAAAGCCAGTCACGATCACTTGGTCGCTAATCACCAACATGCCATAGCCGACGCGCAATGACAATGAAGATTGTTGACGTTGATAGATCCATCTCTGTTTACCAGTCTTCGCATCCAATCCGATAAAGCGATTATCCAAAGCGCGAATGACAACGACTCCCGCTGCAACTACTGGCTCGGTGAGCACCTCGCTACCGATATTGACATCCCAGATCCGCTTTCCTGTGTCATCAAATGCGTAAACCGTTCCTTTACCGCTGACCACCACAGTCGTGTTGCCATCTGAACCAGGTCCAATGGAAAGTTTTTCAGGAACATCGACAGACCAGACTTTTTTACCACTCATCACGTCCAGCTTAGTCAAGTCACCGTTATGGGATGCAGCATAGACACCATCGCCTGCAACGGCTAAGTGAAAGTTAAAGGGATCTGAAGAGCTGACCTTGGCAGTCCATACCGGAGTCAGCTCAAATTGATTCTTGACTTCAGTTAATTCAGCGGGCTTACGAACCCGATTATTTCCCGAACAGGCCACTAGACTGACAGCCAATGCCAGCATCAATGCACTAGAGAGGAACTTCATACTGGATCTCATTAAGGAACTCACTGAGTTACTCCTCCAACCGCATCTAATTTGACCTTAAGGAGGCGACGCCCTTCCTCTGGAAACTCTTTTGTTTGATCCAATTGCTTCCACGCAGCTTCGTAAGACTGTTTTGCATCGGCAATTTTCTGCTGAGCCAAATACCAATCACCGCGACGCTCTAACCACAGGACCTCAAAGCCTTTGACCGGCTTGTCTTTCAAGATGCTATCGGCTTCTGCAAAATCTTTTGCAGTGCCGCGCTCAATCAACTGGGTAACGAGGCGCAATTTACCCAGTGCTTCATAAGCATCATTCGAAGCATGGTCTGCTGTCCAGCGCAAATAGTCGATTGCTTTATCCGTATTGCCATTATCTGCAGATACCTTGGCCGCAACCAGACTGGCCATCGACGCATAGGTCGTCCGAGAGTATTGCTTCTCGAGATCATCTGCTGCACGCAGAGTCTGCTCTTTATCGCCTTTGCCAATTGAAGTGACGAGAGTGTTGTAGAGCTTAGACGCCTCTGCGGCTTGATTATTGCGCCACCATTCATAAGCGGTATAGCCTGCGTAGATCACCAAGACGGCAGTCAATACGCTCGTAATGATATTGCGGTATTTGGCCCAGAATGCTTTGAGCTGGTCAACTTGTTCTTGTTCTTCTAGGTCTAAAGGCATAACAATCCGGACTATTTATTTCATTAATAAAGAGAAAGATACTCTGTACAAGAGCTATTCTATTCTGTGGAGCCTACTAAGGCATCAATCACGGCCTCAACAGCCTGCTCAAGCCCTACGGCTTGCTGCTCACCACTACCGCGTAAATCCTTCAATTGGGCTTCATTTTTCTCGAGCTCATCGGGTCCAATAATCAGGGCATAGGCTGCTCCGCTGGCATCTGCCTTCTTCATCTGCGATTTAAAGCTGGCCGACTCACCATCTGGGGGGCAGAACAAAATCGTATCAATACCCGCATTGCGCAGACGCTCCGCAATCACCAATGCGGCCTTCAGGGTTTCTCCACCTTGATGCAATAGGTAGACATCACATTGAGGGGTGGATTCCGGTAATGAGCCTGAGACCTTCATTAACTCGAGGACGCGCTCCATGCCCATTGCCCAACCACAAGCAGGAGCTGCTTTACCACCCATACGTTCAATGAGGGGATCGTAACGTCCACCGCCGGCGATCGTGCCCTGCGCACCCAACTCATCGGTCACCCACTCAAATACGGTCAGGTTGTAATAATCCAAGCCGCGCACTAAACGGGGATTAATTTTGCAAGGGATGTTGTTTGCTTTAAGCAAGTCTTGTACTGATGAAAAATGCTTTAAGGATTGCTCGCCTAAGAAATCCAATAATTTAGGAGCGCCCTCAACCAAACTCTGCATCTCGGGATTCTTCGAATCCAAAATGCGTAAGGGATTAGTCAATAGACGACGCTGTGAATCTTCATCCAAGCTGTCTTTATGCTGCTCAAAGTAAGTGACCAGTGCAGCACGATGTTGCGCTCTTTCATCAGCCTGACCTAGTGAGTTAATTTCCAGGCGGACGCCCTTGAGACCCAACTCATCCCAGAGGCGTTGACCCATGAGAATAATTTCAGCATCGATATCGGGGCCGGCAAAACCCAGCGCTTCGATCCCAAATTGATGGAACTGACGATAGCGGCCACGTTGTGGGCGCTCATGACGGAACATGGGGCCGGTATACCAAAGCCGTTTAGGGCCTTCGTAGATCAAATTATTTTCAATCACGGCTCGCACAATCGCAGCAGTTCCCTCAGGACGTAATGTCAGTTGTTCACCGTTAAGGCGATCCTCAAAGGAATACATTTCTTTTTCAACAATATCGGTTGCCTCGCCTACACCTCGTTGAAAGACGGCCGTCATTTCGACAATAGGAGTACGGAGGTATTCATAGCCGTAGGCACGGGTGAGATCTTGCAAGACGTGATCGAGATGTTGCCAAGCCTGAGCATCGGCAGGCAATAAATCATTCATACCGCGTACGGCATTAATCTTAGTGAGCTTATTGGTCTTTGAATCGGTCATGTTTTTGCAAGTTCTATTTGGTGGCGTAGTGTTGTGCCACGTATTCTTCTACGATCACTTGGAAGTCCTGAGCGATATTGTCACCTCTGAGCGTCTTCACTTTAACGCCGTCCACAAATACTGGGGCTGCGGGGGTTTCGCCAGTGCCCGGCAAGGAGATACCGATATTGGCGTGCTTACTCTCACCAGGGCCATTCACGATACAGCCCATTACCGCAACGTTCATATTCTCAACGCCAGGGTGGGTCTTTTTCCAAACCGGCATTTGCTGACGCAAGTAAGACTGAATATCGGCAGCCAGTTCTTGGAAAGTAGTGCTTGTGGTGCGGCCACAACCGGGGCAAGCAATCACCATGGGTGTGAAATTGCGCAATCCCATGGTTTGCAAGATCTCTTGAGCCACGATCACTTCATTCTCACGCGGCGCGCCTGGGTCTGGAGTTAAGGAAACACGAATCGTATCGCCAATGCCCTCTTGCAAGAGAATCGCCATGGCTGCAGTAGAAGACACAATCCCTTTGCTACCCATGCCAGCCTCGGTTAAACCAAGATGCAAAGGATAGTCAGAGCGACGTGAGAGATCACGATAGACGGCAACGAGGTCTTGCACATTACTGACTTTGCAAGACAACATAATTTGATTGGGGTTCATCCCAAGCTCAACTGCTTTCTCGGCCGATTGCAATGCCGACTGAATCAATGCTTCAATCATCACCTCTTGTGCCGACTTCGGATTGGCTAGCGCGGCATTGCTATCCATAATGCTGGCCAAGAGTTCTTGATCCAAGCTCCCCCAGTTCACACCAATCCGAATGGGCTTGTCGTATTGGCAAGCCGCTTCAATCATTTGGGCAAATTGCGGATCGCGCTTAGCGCCCTTACCGACATTCCCGGGATTAATACGGTATTTGGATAAGGCTTTCGCGCACTCTGGGAAGTCTTTTAATAAAGTATGGCCGTTGTAATGGAAGTCGCCGATTAATGGCACCAAGACATCCATCTTGTCTAATTGCTCCCGAATATAGGGAACTGCTGCTGCAGCCTCAGGAGTATTCACGGTAATCCGCACCATCTCAGAACCAGCACGTGCTAATTCTTTCACTTGGATGGCCGTACCAACTGCATCCGCAGTATCCGTATTGGTCATTGACTGCACGCGCACTGGGGCATCGCCACCGACGGTGATGAGGTTGGTTTTCCAAGCTACTGTTGCTTGGCGGGTCGCCCTCTTGGGACTAGGTCCAAGCGGTAATGGGGGTAAGCAATGCATATAGGGATCAGTCATGATTACTCAGAATCCAAGCGATCCAGCCATTCAATTTTGTGTTCCTTGGATGGAACAATTTCACTATCGTGCACAGCGCGTTCACGCACTCTGGTGCGATCGACCACATCACCAGCTAATTGACCACATGCTGCAGCGATATCATCACCGCGGGTCTTGCGGACCGTAGCAACCATCCCTGCCTCAAGCAAGATATTGGCAAAGGCATGAATGCGTTGATTAGTAGAACGCTTTAGTCCAGATTCTGGGAAAGGATTAAAAGGGATGAGATTGACTTTGCACTTGATGTTTTTGAGCAAGCGCACGAGTTCTTTTGCCTGAATATCTGAATCGTTAATACCATCGAGCATGCAGTACTCGAAGGTCAAGAAGTCTCTGGGAGCAAAAGGCAGATAACGCTCACAGGCATCGAGCAGCTCTTTGAGCGGATACTTTTGGTTCAAAGGTACGAGCTGATCACGCAAGGCATCGTTGGGTGCGTGCAAGGAAACTGCCAAGGCTACTGGGCAATCTTGCGCCAGTCGATCAATCATCGGCACTACGCCAGAAGTCGATACGGTGACACGACGACGAGATAAACCATAAGCACGATCATCGAGCATCAGGTGCAAGGCACTCACGACATTGTCGTAATTGAGCAAAGGCTCGCCCATACCCATCATGACCACATTGGAGATCACCCTACCCGTATGCTCATAGCCTGGGGTTGGGTAGAGTTCAATGCGACGAATCGCTTCAGGGTCATTGCGCAGTAGGTGCTCTGCAAACCAGAGCTGGCCAATGATCTCGCCTGAAGTAAGGTTACGAGAGAAGCCTTGATGACCGGTGGAGCAAAAACGGCAATTGACCGCACAGCCTGCTTGCGAAGAGATGCATAGAGTTCCGCGGTCATCTTCCGGAATGAAAACCGATTCCACGGCATTGCCAGCCCCCACATCCAGCAACCACTTACGGGTGCCGTCATGCGCGTGCTCGTCTTTGATAACGGGTAGTGAAACAACTTCGGCTTTATCGAGGAGTGTCGCTCTGAAGCTTTTAGCCAGATCACTCATTTCATTGATGTCAGATATACCGCGTTGGTGTATCCACTGCATCAGTTGCTTTGCCCGAAAGGGCTTTTCGTTCAACCCCGCGACATACGCCGCCATTTGGTCGGCGTCAAAATCCAAGAGATTTACGCGCGGGGAGGTCAATGCAAAAACTTTATATCAATAATGCAATCGGATTAACGATTGAATACTTGCATACCAGGGAAGAAGAAAGCCACTTCCACAGCAGCCGTTTCAGGAGCGTCAGATCCGTGTACGGCATTTGCGTCAATGCTATCTGCAAAGTCAGCACGAATGGTGCCCTTCTCTGCTTTCTTAGGATCAGTAGCGCCCATCAAGTCACGGTTCTTTGCAATCGCGCCTTCACCTTGCAACACTTGAATCATCACTGGACCGGAAATCATGAAGCTCACGAGGTCTTTGAAGAAAGGACGCTCTTTATGTACTGAGTAAAACTGCTCAGCTTCAGACTGTGACAGATGCGCCATTTTGGAAGCGATGATTTTCAAACCGGCTTGCTCAAAACGGTCATAGATCTTACCGATCACGTTTTTGGCTACTGCATCTGGTTTGATAATAGAAAGGGTGCGCTCAATTGCCATGCAAAACTCCATTTGTAATTTTATAAATTGGGGTTAAAGCGAGATTCCGCGAGGGACGCTTTAACGACCCCCGAATTATACATCCCAAAGGGGTATTTACCCTTAGTCTAGTAGGGCTAAGCCATTGAATTTACTGGATATCAGGGCCTATTCCTCACTGGCTAGTGGGGTACTCCTACTCTAGGGCTTGAAATTCACCTCCTTTGTCTATACTTAATGTCAATAGTTCTTGATGAACTTGTGTATTTATTACAAAGAAGGAGTCAATATGAGTGATCTGAACTCTTACGGCTTTGGGCAATCCAGCTCGATTAGCACCCCCGCAGTTCGCAACCGCGTCCTGCGCAATACCTATGCCCTCTTGGCGCTGTCCATGATCCCAACAGTGATTGGCGCATGGCTCGGTATTACCCTCAATCTCAGTCTCTTTGCTGGTAGTCCATTTATGGGCTTCATCGTCTTTATGGCGATTGCCTTTGGTTTCTTCTGGGCGATTGAGAAAAATAAAGACACTGGCGTAGGCGTTCTACTCCTCCTTGGCTTTACCTTCTTCATGGGGGTCATGTTGTCTCGCTTGGTGGGCTTTACGCTCAACAGCTATAGCAATGGCGCTGCACTGATCATGTTGGCCTTTGGCGGCACTGCCGCTATTTTTGCCACGATGGCAACGATTGCTACAGTCAGCAAGAGTGATTTTGCTGGTATGGGTAAATGGCTGATGGTTGGCGTACTGCTCTTGATCGTGGCCTCCCTAGCAAATATCTGGTTGCAATTGCCTGCTCTGATGTTGACCGTCATGGTTCTAGCTATCGCCATCTTCTCTGCTTTCATCTTGGTGGATGTCCAGCGGGTGATTAATGGTGGTGAGACCAATTACATCATGGCGACTTTAGCGATCTACCTAGACGTCTACAACGTCTTTACCAACTTGCTCGCTTTACTGGGCATCTTTGGCGGTGATCGTCGTTAATTAGATTCTCTTCATGGAGTGATCTAACAGAAAGGCACCTTGCGGTGCCTTTTTTGTTGCCTATTTGATTACCTTTTCTCTTGCTTTATTTCTTATCAAACACAGCAATAGATTCCACATGAGATGTATGAGGGAACATATTAACGATGCCCGCACTCTTAAGTGTGTAGCCAGCTTGATTACACAAAATGTCGATGTCTCTTGCTAAGGTTTTGGGATTACAGGAGACATACACAATCCGCTTCGGCAAGAGTGAGATATCTTCGCCCTGCTGCTCATGAATGTTCGCCAATGCTTGACAGATTTCCATTGCGCCTTCACGGGGTGGATCAATTAACCAGCGATCTGCTTTGCCCCAAGCTTGGATTATCTCTGGCGTGACTTCAAATAAATTACTTTGCATGAAGCTGACTTGATGCTCTAGGCCGTTGTGGATGGCATTGGCTTTCGCTCTTTCAGTCAAGCTCGCTAGACCTTCGATACCCATCACACTCTTGGCTCTTCTCGCTAATGCGAGTGTGAAATTGCCAATGCCACAGAAGAGATCCAAAATCCGCTCATCCTGTTGTGGCTCTAGGAGTTTGATGGCTTTGCTGACCAATGCGCGGTTCATCAAGTGATTGACTTGCGTAAAATCCGCCGGCTTAAAGGGCATCTCAATCTCAAACTCAGGGAGTCGATAGCACAGCTTGCCCGTTTGGGGAAAGAACGGCGCGACGGTATCGATGCCTTTGGGTTGTAGCCAGATCCAGACTTTGTTTTCATCAGCAAAGGTTTTCAGAATCTGCTCGTCAGACTGCGTGAGCGGTTTAAGAATCCGAAAGACTAAGGCAATAACGTCATCCTCCCCCACCGCTAACTCAATCTGTGGCACATCATCCACGATCGATAGTTCCATCACGAGTTTGCGCAGCGGGATGAGTAGCTCAGAGACTCGCTTAGGCAGAATCTCACAGGCGGTCATATCGGCAACATAGCCACTCTTGTTTTCATGAAAACCTACCAGCACTGTGCCTTTTTTGATGGAGCGGTTCACGACACTGAATCGAGCACGATGGCGATACTCCCAAGTCGGGCCACCCAGAGGCCGCAGAATTTCTTCAGGCTGGGTTTTGGCAATGTGCTTCAGATCATCTTCAAGCACCCGTTGCTTCATGGCGATCTGTGCTTGAATGTCTAAGTGTTGCATGGTGCAACCGCCACACACTCCAAAAGCTTTGCACTTTGGCTCTGCTCTAAATACGGCAGGCTTGAGTATTTGGTCGACCTTGGCTTTGCTAAAGCGGGCTTTTTCTCGGGTGACGGTGTAAGTAACTCGCTCGGTAGGGAGTGCCCCTTGAATAAATAGCACTTTGCCACTCTGCCCTTCGGCTAGCTGCTCCTCAGTGGGAGCAAGGCGAGCAATGCCTTGTGCTTCTAGGTCGAGTGACTCGACCCAAACTGGATCAGGCATCTCCAGCAAAACCTTGGAGATATTCTTGCCATTGCGAACCATGAGGCTCTTTGGACTGGGTTTCGAGATAGGCCTTCACAAAAGCAATCTCTTCTTGATACTCAGCCAATGAGAAACCACCGCGCATCAGTTGAAAGCGGCAATACATGAGATAAGTGTTGACCACATCGGTTTCGCAATAGGCGCGGATCTCATCAATCTTGCCATCTTGATAAGCAGGCCAGACCTGACTGCCATCCATCCCCATCTTGCCTGGAAAGCCACACAGCTTGGCTAGACCATCGAGCGGTGCGTTCGCTCTGCCATTAAATTTAGCCAAGAGATCCATCATGTCGAGATGGCGCATGTGATAACGACTGATGTAGTTATTCCACTTAAAGTCGCGGCTATCGTTCTCTTGGCTCTCACCCATCTCCCAATAGCGAGACGCTTGAATGTGATTTACCAGAGCACGGTAATGAAGGACAGGCAAATCAAAACCGCTGCCATTCCAAGAGACCAGTTGTGGAGTGTATTTTTCAATCAGATCAAAGAAGGCCTGTACCAATACCTTCTCATCATCTTGTGGTGCACCTAAGGTGCCAACCTTTATTTGTGGCAGACCCTCTTTAGTCGTGCGACGAATCACACAAGAAATAGCGATGATTTTCTGTAAGTACAAGGGCAGAAAATCACTACCCGTCTTTGCCAAGCGATCAGCCATGGCTTTTTGAGCCACTTCAGCATCCGATAGTGAGGCTGGTAAATCATCTAGGCGACGTAAGCCCGCTACATCCGGAATGGTTTCAATATCAAAGACGAGAACGGTTGCCATGAATCAGCAAGACTTATTGCAAATAAGGGGTAGGGTTTACTGGCTTGCCATTGACGCGCAGCTCAAAGTGGAGCTGCACTGCATTGGTATCGGTATCACCCATCTCAGCAATCTTCTGACCCTTTTTAACAATATCCCCCTCTTTAACCAAGAGGGTTTTGTTGTAAGCATAGGCAGTTAAGTAGGTGTTGTCGTGTTTCACAATCACGAGATTGCCGTAACCGCGCAAGCTGTTCCCAGCGTAGACCACTTTGCCATCGGCAGCGGCTGTCACTGGCTCGCCGAGCTTACCAGCGATATTGATCCCTTTATTGCTTTCGCTAAAGTCCTGTGTCACCTTGCCCTTGGCTGGCCAAGCTAAACGAATGCCAGGCTCAGCAACCATTTCGGTTTTGCTGTCATCAGCCTTAGTTTCGGCTTTGCTGCTATCCGCTTTCGAGCTATCGACTGGGGCTTTCTTCTCCATTGGCTTAGCAGCCATTTTTGATCCTGTAGGCGCTTTTACCCGCACCAAATCACCCACCTCAATCAGATTGGGATTGAACTTGGGATTTTCTGCAATATTCCACTGCGCTACATCACGAGGCGCTTGGCCGTTATCCAAAGCAATGCGCGCTAGGGTGTCGCCCTTCTTCACCCGGTAATAGCCCGGAGGCGCAGGCTCACTCGCCCCACCAGAACGATCGACCACATTAGCAGGTTTAGTCCGAGGCACAGAACAACCAACCATGAAGATCATGGCAGATGAGAGCAATAGCGCTAAGACTGACCTGGACATGAAAGAAGGCCTTAAAAGGAATATTTTCATACTACCCCTGATTGTAAGGGGACAAAAAAGACCTCGTCCAGCACAGTCCTTTGATAGCGGTGGGAACTCATTCTCTCCACCATCACCAATTGTTGCTCTTTCTCATTCCTGGCTACGGGGGCAACCAAGCGCCCTCCAATAGCGAGTTGATCTAGCAAGGCATCTGGGATACCCAAGCCGGCAGCAGCGAGAATAATTCCGTCAAATGGTGCCGCTTGGGGCAAGCCCAAAATGCCGTCACCATAGATGAGTCGCAAGTTTTTAATCCGAAAGGGGCGTAGCTTTTCTCGGGCCAGATCGTGCAAAGGCCGAATGCGCTCAATGGAATAGACCTCTTGTGCAAGCAGACTTAAGACCGCTGCTTGGTAGCCACAGCCGGTGCCAATCTCAAGCACTTTACCCAGGGGATGTTTAGGCTTATGCAGAATCTCAATCATGCGGGCGACGACCGATGGCTTAGAAATCGTTTGTTGATGGCCGATCGGTAATGCAGAGTCTTCGTAGGCCTGAGGATGCAAGCCGGCATCCATAAAAGCATGGCGTGGCACAGTGGCAATGGCCTCAAGGGTTTTACCATGCTTGACACCTGCAGCGTGCACCTTAGCCGCTAAGGCTTGGCGATGCCCGGCAAAACGTTCAGCCGCTGATTTCAACCGCGATCCCAGCCATTGGCTCGCATTGCAGCCAAACGGGCATGATGGGTTAAATCGAGCTGCATTGGTGTAATCGAGATGCAGCCTTCATCAATCGCATGAAAGTCTGTCCCACTCGAGCTGTCTTTGGCATCACCAGCAGCACCGATCCAATAGATCGGTTCACCACGGGGGTTTTGTTGCACCACCACCGGTTGAGAATGGTGACGATTACCCAAACGGGTGACGCGCCAGCGATTGAGATCAGCATAGGAACGATTGGGAATGTTGACATTGAGCAAGGTTGCATTGCCCTCTTCTTTACTCAAGGGATTAGCAATCATTTGCGCGACGATGTCATGCGCTGCTTTAGCGGCATCATCAATCCGAGCCCAGCCCCGATCAATTTGCGAGAAGGCAATGCCAGGCACACCAAACATCACCCCTTCCACTGCAGCGGCAACAGTTCCAGAATACAAAACGTCTTCACCCATGTTCTCGCCCTGATTAATTCCGGAAACCACCAGGTCGGGCTTTTCATCTAAGAAACCGGTCATCGCAATATGCACGCAATCGGTTGGAGTGCCGTTGATGAAGATAAAGCCATCACGCTCACCACCGGCCACCCGATGAATCGAGAGTGGTCTAGAGAGGGTTAAGGAGTTGGAGGCACCGCTATGATTTTGCTCAGGAGCAATCACGGTAACTTTGCCCAAAGGGCGAATAGCGTTTACGAGGGCTAATAGGCCTGGGGCCAAATAGCCATCATCGTTGGAGATCAAGATATGCATCGGTCAATTATGCCAAGTATTTAGCTGGGCTCTAGGGGAAGAGTCCAGCCAAGCTTAGGCAAGGCGGCGCTTATCGAGCTCGCGGGAACGAATCCAAGCATACAGAACCGGCAGAACCAGCAAAGTCAGCAAGGTGGTAGTGACCATACCGCCCACAATCACCAAGGCCAGTGGGCGCTGCGCCTCTGAACCAATCGCATGAGAAATCGCAGCAGGCAAGAGACCCAAGCCAGCAAGTAAGGCCGTCATGACGACGGGGCGCATCCGCAAAGAGGCACCCTCCACGATCGTATCTTTGATGTCATGGCTGTCTGAACGCGACAGCTTATTAATATAAGAAATCAAGATCACACCATCCTGAATCGCAATCCCGAAGAGTGACAAGAAGCCAATGCCCGCTGAAATACTGAAAGTCTCACCCGTAATCAAGAGAATCAAAATACCGCCAATCGCTGCAAATGGCACGTTCAAGAGCACAACGAGTGCATCACGGAAATTACCGAAGGCGCTATAGAGCAATAAGGCAATCGCAAGCAGTGTTAATGGAACAATCATCATTAACTTTTTCTGAGCAATCTTCATCTGATTAAATTGGCCATCCCAAGTAATTCTGTAACCATTCGGTACGCTGACATTTTCATCAACAAGATGTTGGGCTTCTTTTACAGCGCTACCCAAGTCGCGACCACGTACACTGAACTTAATCGCAATATAACGACGGCCAGATTCTCGATAGATATAGAAAGGACCATCTGAGACAGCAACATTAGCCACCATCGTTAAAGGAACCCGACTGCCATCAGCAGTATCAATTAATAGAGAACGAATTGACTCAACGGTGTTGCGACTATCGACGTTGAGACGAACCGCCAAACCAAAAGTTTTCTCATTTTCCAGAACATTGGTGATGGGTGTGCCACCGATGGAATAGGCAACGAGATTTTGAATATCACTGACATTAATACCAAAGCGAGCGCATTTAGCGCGATCGATCTCAACGTTCAGCGTGGGTTGACCCAGCTCGGTGAAGATACCTTCATCCACAATACCGTTCACCCTGCGCAATTGCTTAATCACATCGCGGGCTTGTTGATCTAAAACCTCGAGATCATTACCGAAAATCTTGACGGAGTTCTCCCCCTTCACGCCTGAGAGAGCCTCGTTGACGTTGTCTTGAATGTATTGCGAGAAGGTGTAGTCCACGCCAGGCAAACCATTGAGATATTTTTCCAATCTCTTGACCAACTGTTTCTTACCGGCGCCTGCTGGCATATCTTGAGGCGCCTTAAAGTAAACGCCGAATTCTTGGTTAAACACACCCGTAGGATCCGTACCGTCGTCAGGACGACCAATCTGTACTGAAACATACTTCACTTCAGGCTGATTCTTAAACTCTTCACGAATTTGATTGGCTAGCTCAACTGAGTATTTCAGATCAACCGTGTTAGGTAAGGTGACACGTACCCAGAGATTATTCTCTTCCAAGGTAGGCAAAAACTCGGTACCTAATTGGGTAGCACTGATGATCGTAAACAAGAGCAAGCCGACTGCAGCCATTAACACCTGTTTAGGGCGATCTACTAGATGGCGCAGCAAGGGTTTGTAAACGCCCAACATCTTTTCCACAAACTGAGGAGGATGATGCTCTTCGCCTTCCTTGAAGATGTACGAGATCATCGCTGGCACGAAGGTCAAGCTCAAGATGATCGAGGCCAAGAGTGCGAAGCCCATCGTAAAGGCCATTGGACGGAAGATGATGCCTTCTACTCCACCCATGAGGAACAATGGTGAATACGCGGTAATGATGATGCCGGTAGAGAAGACCATGGCGCGCTGCACTTCGCTGGTACCCAGCACAATGCTTTGATTGAGCTTGGTGTGGCGCTCCTCTAAGTGGCGCATGACGTTTTCCATCACGATCACTGCCGCATCCACAATCACGCCGAAGTCAATCGCCCCTAAGGAAATTAAGTTGGCAGGCACATGGAATTGATCCATATTGAAGAAAGAAACGCATAACGCTAGCGGAATCACTGCAGCAACTACTCCGGCTGCCTTGAAGTTACCCAAGAAGATATACAGAATGATCAAAACCAATGAGATACCAAAGAACAAGGTGTGTTTTACCGTGTTCAAAGTGATATCCAACAGAACTTGGCGATCATAGAATGGGAAAATATCGATACCAGGTGGCAATAAGGAGGTATTGAGCTCCTGAATTTTTTCCTTCACCCGCTTAAGCACTTCGGAGGCATTTTCACCGCGCTTGAGTAGCACCACCCCCTCTACGGCATCTGGATTATCTTGATACTGGAACATGCCTTGGCGCAATGCGTTACCGACCACCACATCCGCCACATCACCAACCCGCACTGCTACTCCGTTATTCACCGCAATCACAATGCGCTTCATATCGTCAATCGATTGCAGCAAACCAACCCCACGCACCACGAGCTGCTGCTCACCTACCGGCAATAAGCCACCACCAACGTTCACGTTGGAGTTAGTCACCGCAGTCACCAACTGTTGTAGCGTCACATTTTTCGCTAGCAGTGCTCCAGGGGTAATGATGATTTGATACTGACGTGTCTTACCGCCAAATGAGGAAATATCAGGCACGCCCTGCACATGCTTGAGCTCTTTGTAAATCTCGTAATCCTGAAAGGTCTTGAGCGCCATTGGTGAGGCATAGGTGCTCTCGACCACATAACGCATGATTTCACCAGTGGCATCAGAATCTGGACTAATCGCAATCGATGCTCCCGCCGGCAGGGTCAAATTATTAATTGCACTATTGACCAGTTGACGGGCTTTAAAGCTATCTTCGCCGTCTTTAAATTTCACAGTCACTACCGATAAGCCAAATAAAGAAACAGAGCGGAAGACTTGGACGCCAGCAATACCAGCCAGGCTGTTCTCAACCGGGATCGTAATTTGTTGCTCGATTTGCGCAGTACTGGCACCAGGCCATTGGGCAATCGATTGCACCGTTAACGGGGCTACACCAGGATAAGCCTGCAGTGGGAGCTTCAGAAAGCTCGAGATACCTGCCGCAAGCAAACCTACGGCAAGGAGCAGAATCAGTAAGCGTCGCTTGAGGACGTTATTGATGTTCATGACTCAGCCTTAATCTTCTTCTCGAGCAAAGCGTTGGTTAAGCAAAGTAGCGCCTTTGATCAAGAGCGTTTGGTGCGGAGTTAAGCCATCGGTCACCGCAAACTCGTGATCATTCAACTCAAAGCCATACACTGGCAAGCGGCTGTAGGATTCTGGGCCGGTCTTGATAATCACAAAACGGGCATTGCGCGCTTGGATCAAAGCAGAAGTCGGAATGACAACGGCAGTCGTTGTGCCCACTTCCAAAGTGCCGGTTGCGAACATCTCAGGCTTGAGCAAGCCATCCGCATTTTCGATTTCACAACGGATCACTAAGGCATGGGTTGTTGGGTCAATCGATGCGCCCACATAATTGGCTTTCGCTACAAAGTCCCGCTCAGGAAATGCTTCCACTTTCAGATGGAAGATATCGCCCACATGGATCTTGCTGATGTCCTGCTCATAAACATTACCAACAAACCACAGGTTTTTAGGATCAGCAATCGTTGCTAGAACATCGCCTGTATTGAGATAAGCACCGGGATCGACAGCACGCTTAATCACTACACCTTGAATCGGTGCCCGAATCGGGAATGTCGGACTAGCAAGGCCAGTTGTTCTGAGTCTTTGAATGTCTTGATTGCTACCCCCCAGAATCCGGAGGTGATTAGCAGCGGCCTCTTGGGTATCTTTAGCATCTTGATACAAAGTGCCAACATCTGCTTTATTGAGTGCTGCCACCATCTTGGACGACAGAATGTATTCCGTTTGGGCAGATACGTAATCTGGGCTGTAGAAGTCCGCTACGGCATTGCCCTCTTTTACAACAGCACCATCAAAGGCGTAAATGCGCTCTACTCTTCCTGGCGCGCGGGCTGAGATGACTTTAACCCGCTCGGCGTTATAGGCCAAACGTCCTGGTACAGACAGCATGATGGGGGCAGTCGACTCGCCGGTCTGATAAAACTCAAATACATCCGGTGAGAGCGTTACGCCAGGCAATGAAAGATTAATGATGCCGGTCTTATCTACTGAAATCGTTTTATGTGCAGTAGCGCTGTCATCTTTGCTTGGCGCAAAGATCATGCCAATAATGACGCCCACCACTAAAGCGGCAACTAGTGAGGCAATCAATCGAAAGCGTGGCTGCGCCCATTTTTGTTTAGCAACTTCTTCAGCATGCTTGTAGAAATCTTGGCCTTTCGCTAAAGCTGCTTCAGCATGAGGGCGAGCCTTCTCCCAATAAGGTTTGAGCTTATCGAGATAGGGTTGTAATTTCTCTAGGTATTTTTTCAACATGGGCGTTCACCTATTCGATGGGGTCTTTACCAGCTGAGGCCAATAAAGCTGCCTGAGCTTGCAGTAAATTGCTTTTTGCAAGGGCTAATTGAATCTCTAAGGTTCTTAACTGAGTTTGGGCTGTGAGTAAATCACTGAATCCTTGACCATTGTTGGCGTACTGGGTAATCGCGACCCGATAGGCAGCATCCGCTTGAGGCACCTGACGGTCTCTTAAGAACTCAACATATTTCTTGGCTTGCTCATAGGTAGCATAAGCAGAATCGACCCCCAGAACCACTTGCTGTTTGGCGGCAACATCATTCGCTTCGGCAGCACCTTGGTTACGCAGGGCTTGCTCAACACCATACTTCTCTTTGGTGAAGAAATACAGCGGAATCACGATATCAAATTCCATCTGGTAATACATCTGACCATTATTGGAAGTAAACGGCCCACGATTCGGGGTGTACTGAGAAGCCACCACCTGAAAGTCGGGCAAGTAAGCTGCTTTAGCTAGGGTAACGCCCTTCTTCGCTGCTTCGAGCTGCAAATTGGTACTCTTCAAAATGGGATGAAAGCCTTCTGCGTAAGACTCTAGCTCCAGCAGTGAAGGAATCTTGCCCATTGCTGCACCGGCATCACCGCGTAAAGCAATCTTTTGACGGGGGTCGCGCCCGATCATGACATTGATGCTCTTATAAGCCACACTCAATTGACGCTCAAGATTGAACTTGTCAGACTCAGCAGAGCTCTGCGCAACTTGGGCATTGAGATACTCGACATAAGCAGCGGCGTGATTGCTGTAACGCGCCTTGGCAATATTCTTAATTAGTTCAGTACGAATGACGGTATCACTTAAGACTTTGAGTTGTTGTTGCGCAGCTAAGGTGCTGTAATACATCGTGGCTAACTGTGAGCCGAGTTGTAAATACAAATTATCGTTTTGTGCCTGAATCGATTCAGCACCCTTGTCGGCAATCTCAGACGCTAAGCTCTTCTTGCCTGGAAACTGAAACGGCTGGGCAAAGGAGTAACCATTCTGTCCGTTCGGATTGGTACCTGCGGTCCCTAATGCCAAAGGGGAACCGGCTGGCATGCCTGACCAAATCAAGCCGACTTGGGGATTGGCTGGTGCACCGATTTGCGGTACGGTGGCTTTAGCAGCAAAGTAGGATTCACGCGCAGCGATTAATTGCGGATTGTTGGCACGCAACTCATTCCACAGCTGGCGTAAATCCATCTCGCTGGCATTGCGTTTGGCATCGAGTGTTTTTGAGTCTGCTAATACTCTGCGTTCGGGTTCCGCTGCTGGAGCAGCAAGATTTGCACCAGAGCGAACTTCAACAGATGCCTTGCCGACATTATTGGTCGATGGGCTCGGCGTGGTGATGGCGAAGGGATCGGTTTGAGCAAAAGCAGTAAATGAGATAAAGGTGAGAGCAAGGACAAAACCAGCGCGCAGTGTTTGCGAACTTTGCAAGTTTTGTTTATTTAATAAATAGCTCAATGGTCTCTCTAGCTGCGTAATAGTGATCAAATCCAGCAATTAAGGCCTATAGTGCACGGATTATAAGGTAGAAATATGTATTTCCGATTAATAGTAAATTCTTAACTTATTGATTCTAAACACAATAATTAAAACTCGGCATGGACCCGAAAGGAATAGATCTGCACTGGGCCTCGAGCCGAGTTGTAGGCAGGGTTATTCACATGTTGGTAGTTCACTCCAAGCAGGACGTTCTTGACCAATAAGGCGTTGTAGTAAAGCTCGGCAATTTGCTCAGACTTATAAGTAATGGTCTGGCTTGGGCTGGCGTAATCGCCAATGAAATAAGAGACCCCGCCTGCTTGCAGATATTGACGTCGGTAGCTTGATAAGCCGTTTTGCATCATCGAGATACCAATCGTATCTTTCTCTCGATTCCAGTTCAGGCCATTAATGCTGGCGCCTACCGATAAAGAATTGTCAGCTTCTGTAAACGACATGGTTTCCGAATGGCCATCGGAGGTAAAGGCGCGCCCATAGATACCAACGGTATTGCTTAAAGCCTGCTCACCATTGATACCGATACCAGTTTTGAATTGCTCATTGGTGCGGACATTGTTGATCGCTTGGCTACCTTGGGCGTTGTTTTGCAGGACGTAATTCGTTGCATCCTGAAAGCGTGCCAAGACCATTTTGTTGCGATAAGCTAGAACACTCACCTTGCCGGGCAAACCGCCAATATTGTGCTGACGCTCGACCTCCACCTGATCGCCGTACGATTGGAAGATTTGCCAGTTCAAATCGCGTCCATTCGGATCTTTAGGCGCTAACATGCGAGCTGCACGCAAGACCCAGTTATCTCGATACCATTCACCCGCTAAGCCCCAGCTATAGCCTCGGGCATCCGCCGCATAGTCATAAGCTAGATAAGTCAAATTACCCCAGTTCATGAATTGAATGCGGGGATCCTTGGCGTAAGTACTGTCATCAAAAATATCGAGAACAGAAAACTGTCCGCCCGTCAGCACTACGCGATTGCTACTGACAATTTGAGAGATTTGGTTAGCTTCATCTGCCAGCTCGACTTTGTCACCCTCTTGATTAATAGTGTGTCGCACAAAGGCACGCGCTGAGTAAAACTTCGCTTGAGAGCCGGCCGCTTTATTGGCTTCACCGTTTGTAAAGCCAGCTAAACCAACCAATCCTGAAAATGGCACCCCTGAAAAGACCTCTGGGTTGAAATACACATCGGTATCCGGCAAGATTCGAGCGCCAAAGAACAATGTGCCAGACCAGGTGTAGCTCATCGACTTTTGGGCCGACATACTGTTCAGTCCAGAATAGGATGCCGTGAAATTGTTATAGCGCTGGTTGATATAGGTTGTTTGACCGTGAACATTCACCGGCATGCTGCCGATGGAATACTCGGTCGGAAACCAACTGATTGGCTGTTCGATACTCGATATTTGATCGGCGCCAGTCCCTGCTTTTTGGGCAAAAGCAGCAAAGCAAAGCGTACTGAGCAAGCAGGCAATGAGATAGAGGTGGAAACGCTTCAAAACAACCTTGCTTGTAAATAGGAATGATTCTCATTGTAAATGAGAAAATATGTCTAATTTGTGAAAAGTTGCCTAATTTACATTAAAAAAGGGCATCGACTGGCTGTCAGTGCACTACTGGTGGGCTATTTAGCCTAATGTGCGGCGATCCATCATGGCTCGGGCGAGTGTTCCCGCATCGACGTACTCGAGCTCACCACCCACCGGTATGCCCCTGGCAATGCGGGTGACCTTAATGCCTTTGGCCTTGAGTACTTCACCGATGTAATGGGCAGTGGCCTCCCCTTCGCTCGTGAAATTGGTAGCTAGTACCACTTCTCTGACAGGCACTCCGGCATCGGGGTTTTCAATTCGGATCATCAAACGATCAAAATGAATTTCATTGGGGCCCATGCCATCTAGGGGTGAGATGCGACCCATCAGCACAAAATAATTTCCCTTAAAGCTCAGGGTTTGCTCCACCATGATTTGATCGGCAGGTGTCTCCACAATGCAGAGCAAAGAGGGATCACGCCGTCCATCCGAGCAGGTAGAGCAAATCTGGTCTTCAGAAAAGGTATTGCAGCGCGCGCAGTGCCCTACGGTCTCGACTGCTTCACCAAGAGATTGAGCCAGTACTGCTGCACCATTGCGATCATGCTGCAATAAATAGAAGGCCATGCGCTGCGCAGACTTAGGCCCTACTCCAGGCAAAACACGCAATGCCTCGATTAATCGGTGCAATGCGTCTTGAGGAACTTCAGGGCGAGCCATCAGGGTTGATCAATGAGTAATTAGAAGGGCAACTTAAATCCGGGTGGCATTGGCATCCCTGCCGTTGCACCGGACATCAATTGACTACTCGCTGCTTCAACTTGTTTGAAGGCATCGGCATAGGCAGTCACGATGAGATCTTCAAGCATCTCGCGATCATCCATGGCGCCGGGTTCGATCTGTACCCGCTTAAGCTCATTCTTACCTGAGACCGTCACTTTGACTAAACCCGCGGCTTGGCCAGTCACTTCTAAAGCAGCAAGTTGATCTTGCGCTTTTTTCATCTTCTCTTGCATCTGCTGGGCTTGTTTCATCAAACCCGCAATTCCACCCTTCATCATCGTATTCTTCCTTAGTACGTATCAGTAGCAATTGATTTATAGCGGCTTTACAGAACCACCAACCACCTTCGCGCCAAACTCTTTTTCTAGCGCTTGGATAAACGGATCGGCTGCAATCATTTGTTCGGCAGTTTGTCTTTTCTCTTGATGAATCGCTGCATCAATCTTGGCCACACTCTTACCTTCGACTTCACCTTTTTCAATTGTGAGCTTGATGGGTTTACCAAAGTGCGCAGTCAACACTTCCGTTAAACGAGCTACAGAAGCATCCGATGCGAGCGAAGGTGTGGGAGTCACAATTGTGGCCTTAATCCCTGCCGCGGAATCGGCCCAATCTTGCAACTCAGTCTGAAAAGCGAGCTGCTGCACTAATCCCTTAATCGGTAAGGCACGCATCAAGGTATGCCAGTCAGGTCGCTCGCTCGATGCGGCCGGTGGCTTTGGGCTAGCTGGGGCGGCAGGAGCGGGAGTGAAAGCAGCAGGAGCAGCAGTTTTGATTGGTGCTGGAGCAGCCGCTCTGGGTTCACTACGATTGCTTGGCATTGCTGTTCTGGCTGGTGGCGCTGCAGGCCGCGAGGGAGTGGTATTTGCTCCATTGGCTTTAAGAGCTTGAGGCTCTGAGCCGGCAGGTCTAAATGCGAGCATGCGCAGCAAGGTCATGGCAAAGCCCGTTTGCTCATCAGGGGCAAGCGATAAGTCAGGTCGGCTAGTGATGCTGATTTGATAAAAGAGCTGAATCTCTTCTTTGGTAAAGACTTTGGCTAAACGGCGCACTTCTGCTGCCTCTGGCCAATCTTCTAATACCGACTCAGGAACAATTTGTGCAGCAGCAATCTTTTGGATCAAGCTCGATAGATCTTGCAGAGCTAATGAGAAAGACATACTGCGCTCACCCATCTCATTACTGATATTGAGTAAGGTCACGCCATCTTTGCTCGCGAGTGCATCCAGAATCTGAATCAAATACGCATCATCGAGTGTGCCGAGCATGCCGCGGACCGATTCTTCGGTGACTTTACCGGCGGCGTAGGCAATCGCTTGGTCTGTTAGGGATAAAGCATCGCGCATCGAGCCTTGCCCAGCTTTGGCAATCACGCGCAGTGCATTGGTTTCGTAATCGACTTTTTCTGCGGCAAGCACTTTCTCTAAGTGCTCAACAATCAGGGGTACTGGCATTTGCTTGAGATTGAACTGCAAGCAGCGCGACAGAATAGTGACGGGGATCTTTTGCGGATCGGTAGTTGCCAGAATGAACTTGACGTGCTCGGGTGGTTCTTCAAGGGTCTTGAGCATGGCATTAAAGGCATGATTGGTGAGCATGTGCACCTCGTCAATCATGTAGACCTTATACCTAGCGTTACTGGGTGCGTAGGCGGCTTTCTCTAATAGAGTAGCCATCTCATCAACGCCACGATTACTCGCTGCGTCCATCTCAATATAGTCAACAAAGCGACCTTGATCGATTGCCGTGCAAGCAGAGCATTTGCCACACGGTGTGGAGGTCATTTTTCCTTGACCATCTTCACCGATGCAATTAAGCGCCTTGGCCATAATGCGGGCAATCGTCGTTTTACCCACACCGCGAGTGCCAGTAAAGAGCCATGCGTGGTGTAAACGTCCCTGATCCAAGGCATGGGTCAAAGCCTTAACCACATGGTCTTGTCCTACCAATTCGGAAAAAGTTTTAGGGCGCCACGAACGGGCTAAGGCTAATGCGGTCATATTCTCCATTCTAACAAGCTAAAATGGAATTGGATGGGCCTCCCCGCATGGTGGGTTGGATAACCTGGTCAGGTCGGGAACGAAGCAGCCAAACCCAATTTCTGCCAGTGCCGGGGGTTTGGCTCATCCACCCTTCTTTTCAAGATCTTATGGCCGATGGGTTAGCAGCCAGTCTTTCAGTGCTAAATCAATTTTTGTCTGCCATCCTGCACCAGCGGCTTTAAATTGTTCAATGACTTCAGCAGACAATCGAATGGTTGTCAGTGTTTTGGGTGACTTACTCACACTACCAACCGGTCTTCCACGCAATCTTTTTGCAAAGGCTTTACGACCTTCTTTTTCTGAAACGATCTTTCCCTCAACACTCCATACACCACGCTGTAAATCTGCAGCACTAATTTCTGGAGCATCATCAGGATCAATCGACTCCTGTTGCGTATTCTTTAATTTCACGTTCATTTGCATACCTCATTGAAATGATTCTTCTCTTTCGACCTCTCGGAGTCCAAACCACTACCGTTAATCGATCATCCAAAAATCCAATGGCTATAAATCTTCTCTCGCCGTAACTCTTTCGCAGATCTTCAATGGTGTGAGTGGTGTGACTTAAGACTTCCCATGCTCGAGCAAAGTCCAAGCCACGCAACTCCAATGTTTGAGCTCTCTTTATAGGGTCAAACTCAATTAATCTATTTAATTGTAGTAACAAATTATTCAGCAATCAAGTATTTATTTGTAGTAACAAACAATTAAATGATGTGCAGAATGGCTAAGATTTGCCAGACGATCCAGATAAGAACTAAGACCAGGACGGTTCGACCGTCGAGCACAACCCTAAAGTACCGCGCCTGCTTGTGAGTACATTCCAATGCAACTTGCATGAACCCTCCTCTGTTTAGAAGGGTTCAGCGTATTAGCTTGGATTAGGAATTGGTAGAGTGAAAGGTTGAAAAGAGTGCAGGAAAGGTCCGATGATTTTCATCCGAGGAGTAGAACGCTTGTTCCGGCATTACCTAAAAAGTGAGACTGCTGTTTTTTGATACTGCTTCTGGCCTTGAGTAATTCTTCAAAGGCTTCATTCCCTGCTTTGAGGTCTTCACCAAAGTAATAGTTGCTGACCTTGGGGATGTAGTAATTTCCCTCAAGGTGGCGTCGTATAGTTTGCTTAATCCCGCCGCCAGACCCACTAGATCCATAGCCATGAATGACGACCATCGACTTAAAGCCAGCCTCATAGGCGGCATCAAGATAGGTCTCGAACTTATCAATAGCGTCTTCTATGGTTGGATAACCAAGCTCCATATTGAAAATCAGTGTTTCAGTTATCGCCTCTGGAGTTTGCGTGCTATCGCATAGACGACAGTTACCAATTAATTGGCGTTGTCCCCCGCAATCAAGGCACAAACACAGATAGGTTTTTTCTTTGGGCATTACTTTTATTCTTAAGCACTTCCCTTCATCATACAAAGGATTTAAGAAGTGGGCCCACCTAAAGCGTTGACTGATGCGTTATCCATCAAGGAAATCAGGAATCCGTGATTTCCTGATTTCCCTTCCCGCTTACTCTTACTGATAGTGGCGATTCATCGCAACTTGTTTCTTTTCATATGCGTCATGTTTTGTGTTCTTTGCTACAGCAAAGTAGGACAGGATCATCACAATGACTAGTGATAGGCCGTTAATGTTGTTTAGTAGTTCCATTTGATGCTCCTTTTTGTGTCGTTGATTTATCGTGCTACGGGTAATTCGTCCCACTGGGTGGTGTAGTTGGGTGATCGGTTACTAGACTTCATTTGCCACTGTTGTTTGGTGCCGGTGGTGGCGCTGCGTATCACGCCATTGCCAAATCGACTGTTGATTGCATCCATGGCTTTCATGAGATCGGCCGACTTGCCTCTGGTTTCCATGTCTTCAAATAGGGATTGCTGGGTGGTCGGTTTGCCGGAGAGCAGATTGAGTACGATGCCGGCTTTCTTGTACCGAAATCCTTTTTGATAGATTTGCTTGAGTCCATCAATCGCGGCTTCAGTCAGTTTGAGCGTGTTATCGCTTGGGTTCTCTAAAGCGATGGTGATGCTCTGTGCGTATTGGGGCTCGTTCTGCTTGTGTGGATTGGTTCTAATGAAGACACTGATCGCGCCTGTGACTGATTGTTGGCTACGGAGTTTCTCGGCTGCTCTGGCGGTATGGGTGGCAACGGATTCAGCAAGCTCTTCTAAGCTAGTGACTAATTTTCCAAAGCTGCGTGAGGCAATGATTTGTTGTTTAGCGGGCGCGACTTCTTCAAGCTTAAGGCAAGACACACCACGCAACTCATAGCACAGCCTTTCCATCACGACACCAAACTGTTGGCGCATGGTTTGGGGTGAGACTTGCAAGAGATCAAAGACCGTATTGATCTTCATGACCTGGAGTTTTTTAGCCAACTGCTGACCAATACCCCACACTTCTGCTGCAGGGGTCTCACTCATCCATTGATAGAGGGTTTCTTTGGGCATGCTATCGACATCACATACACCGGCAAACTGGGACTGCTTCTTAGCCAAGAAATTCGCAAACTTAGCCAAGGTCTTGCTAGCACCAATGCCAACACAAACTGGTAAGCCGGTTGTGTCTTTCACGTCTTGCTTAATGGTTTGGCCTAAGTGTGTTGCATCTGGATAACTCTGCAGTACGGATTCAATACGCAGAAAGCTCTCATCAATGCTGTAGACCTCAAGATTGGGGGTATAGCGTTTCAGTGTTTGCACAACCCGCTCACTCATATCACCATAGAGGGTGTAGTTTGAGGAGAAGGCTTGGATGCCGTGCTCCTCTGCAAGATCTTTCATCTTGAACCAAGGCGTTCCCATCTTGACGCCAAGTGCTTTGACTTCGGCACTTCTCGCTACAGCACATCCATCATTGTTCGAGAGCACCACCATGGGTACAGCTTCTAACTTAGGCTGAAAGACCCTCTCGCATGAAACATAGAAGTTATTCACATCGACAAGGGCGAAGAGTTGCTTGCTGGTCATAACTTGCCCCTGCTGCTAGCGTAGCTGTACTTGCGCACCACCCCTACGACTACACCCCAAATCTGTAACTCGCTACCTTCATTAAAGGTAATGGCTTCGTATTGGGGGTTTTCTGGTTGGAGCTCAATACGACCTCTAGCTTGGTAGAGGCGTTTGATGGTGTACTCGCCATCGACTACAGCTACCACGATGTCTTTATGTTTGGGTTTGAGGGCCTTATCGACGACAACCTTATCGCCGTCACAAATGCCTGCCCCCATCATCGAATCCCCCTTCACGGTGAACATGAAGGTGGCGGGTTTGTTCTGGACTAGATAGCGGTTCAAATCCAGGCCATCTTCAGCGTAATCAGCCGCTGGACTAGGGAATCCAGCCGAAATCCGGTGGCTCAGGAGCTTGAGCTCGTAGTCGTCAAAATGGACTGCTAAGCCTTGCGGGGCTTGGCTGAGGGTCACTTTTTGGGTTTGGCTCTGAATCGTCATATTCGTTAATATACTGTATGTTTATACAGTATAGGCAAAAACTCCAAAACTGGGGGTGTTTTTGTTGGTTTTTTGCTGATTTGCCCATATTTAGGCAATAAAAAACCACCCGAAGGTGGCTTTTTTAAAAATGATTTTGAATGATCATTTCCGATTTAGGAATAAATCCAGGCTTTGGCCAAGCAGGTTTAATAGCCTTGCCAATCACTAACATTGCCGCAATGGCATGGTCTTTAGGCAAATGAATCAACTCTGCAACCTTGTCAAAATCAAAACCTACCATTGGGCAAGAGTCATAGCCCATCGCTTTGGCAGATAACATCAAGGTTTGCAACATAATGCCGGCTGAGCGCATAGCCTCATCACGCTGGAGTTGCTCTTTGCCAGCATAAAAAGGGTGAATCCAAGGCACCAAAATATCTTGCGCCTCTTTTGGAGCATTAACCCAATATCTTGCTGGATCCTTTTCCCATGCTTTGATATCTACTGTCACAACAAACAACAGAGATGCATCAGTCACTTGAGCTTGGTCATTCGCCGCTTCGCGTAATTTTGCTCTCAGGGCTTTATCAGTGACATTGACTAAACGCCAATGTTGGATATTAAAAGAGGATGGAGCCTGCATTCCCAATTCAATGAGCTGATCAACCTCCTGCTGAGTCAATTGATGACTAGGATCAAAGTGCTTCACTGCCCTGCGTTCACGGATTGCATCAAATGTATTCATATTTTTCCTTAGGATGATTGTCTGAGATAAAAATTAGTCTTTAATTGGTGGAGTGGCAACTTATCTTCCCAAGTAATCGTTCTTACCAATTGGTACCCCGTTATGGCGCAAGATGTCATGTGCCGTAGCGACGTGGAAATAGAAATTGGGGATGATCCAGCTTAGAAGATATTGATCGCCTACAAACTCGAAGTTCCATTCAAAGATGGAGAACTTAATCTCTTTCTTTTCGCTGCCGTCGATTTGCTCTGGCTTGATGGTGTCAATGAATGCAATCGTCTTGGCAATGCGCTCATAGAGTTCAGCAAAGCTCGCTTCTTTATCTTCATACTTGGGTGGCTCAATTCCAGCTAAACGGGCAAAGCCATTCTTAGGCTGATCACAAGCAATCTGCACTTGCTTGGTCAATGGCAGCATGTCAGGAAAGAGTCTGGCCTCCATAAAGACTTTAGGGTCAATCTTGTGGGCAGTGGCGTGCTCTTCTGCTTTTTTGAGAATCGCTGACAGATTGGTCAACATTGCCTTAAATTGGGGGATCGATGCTTGGTACATTGATAAAGCCATTTGTATTACTCCTGGTGGTTGTTACATAAATACGAGTTTTTAAGTGTAATCCGACTTGACTACGCCTTGATTACGCTACTTGTGTGATCTGGCCAGTCGCTGAGATGAGATAGGCTTTGCTGGGCTTATCTTTCCGAATACGCTCTAACTCTTTTTGGTAGTTCTGCAACTGAGCTTGGTATTGCTTGTACTTCTCGCTACCCGCCTCTGGGATGCTCAGCTTGTAATCCAAGATCGCCAAGTGATCATCGAACTCTACTAAGCGATCCATACGATAGCTCCTACCTTCCTCACTCATAATATCGAGCTCATTCCAGGCTTGTAGCCACTTGCCTTCCGTGAGGTAGGGCCTGAGTTCATTGGTATTGAGTACGGTTTGGACATGCCCTTGCAGTTTTTGCGCCATGACCGGGTCAGTACCGAGCCAAGCCATGATCTCTTGAGCATTGGGAATCTCAGGCTTTGTATTGGTACCAGTTTGGGTAGTGAGGAACTCAAGCAGTTTATGGAAATAGGTGCCTTCATCGAGTAGCTCTGGATCGGGGGTTTCAGCTTTAGTTTGCTTGGGTTTATTCAATGTCCCATTCTCAATCTGGGCAATCTTCTCTTGATGACTTTGTTTGGCTTGATCCCAAACGATGTCAAAGTGGTCGATCTTAAATGGCATGCTACCAAGCTCTATTTGAGCTTTATCCCGGGCTGGATGCTCTATCTTCTCTTGTAGGTCCAGAGTATCGATATCCAGAACCTCTATACCAGCAGTGAGGGCTCTTCCATACCAAGAGCGTTCATTAATTCCTGTTTTGGTATTCGATTGCACGCCACTCATCCAGAAGCCTTGCTTGGCTCTGGTCATGGCAACATAGAGCAAGTTCCAGTTTTCATTTTGACTCACTTCATTCTCTTTTTGACGAATGCGTTCGCGCTCACCCGTTAAGGTCTTCTTGGTATAGAGCGAGAGATGACTGGGGGCAGCGTGTTCAGGCGACCAGTCCAGCAATACCCCGCGATGGGGTGCTTTCCACTCCGTATTATTAGCATCGAGCATGATCACAAATGGCGCTTCTAATCCCTTAGCACCATGAATCGTCATCAAGCGCACTCTTCTATGCCGCTCTTCTTCACTCATCTCGCTATCGAGATCGACTTCACCAATATCCTCATCCATTTCTGCTTCAGCTTCAACGTCGCCCTCATCAGGGGTTTCATCATCGTCACCACGGCGCATCGCATTGATCTCTTCAATGAAGCGACTCAAACTCGGGTAACGACCACCATCTTGATTTAACGCAAGTTCAAGGAAAGCATCAAGATTGGCTAGGACCTGAGCCCGTGCAAGGTTCTGGGCAGCCACTGCATAGTGAATTCGTAAATCACTTTCTTGATAAATCAGGTCTAGTAAGTCATGAACAGGCAGCACTTCTCCGAGACTGCGCCAATGCTCTAAATAGCGCGCTGCTTTCTGAATCTGCTTGTCCTGACTGGCTTGCAATGTATCCCACCATGAGCTGTAGGTATCTTGCATACTCATACTGAGTGATTGCATCTGCGCTTCGGTAAAGCTAAAGATGGGGCTACGCAATACTTGCGCTAATGGTAAATCGTGTCGTGGCGAGACCAAGACCGTGAGTAAAGCAATCAAATCATCAATCTCGAGGGTATTGAGTAGACCGCCTAGACGAGAGCTGTCATAAGCCAAGCCGGCCTCTCGCAAAGCTTGTTCAAATTGCGGCAAATACTCTCTGCGCTTAACCAAGAGAATGAAGTCACTGCCACGGGCTGGCCGCCAATACTCTTGACCGTCTTTTTTATCAACGACTTGTCGAGTGGCCATGATGTGATGAATCAGCTTGGCTACGTGCCTCCCTTCTTCGTAGCGCTGTTGCACGCCTAGCGTTTGTCCAGCATCTTGAATGGGTTTATCTAAAGCCGTACCGATACGCTCGGGCTGTTCTTTTTCGACTCGCTCAATTAAAGGCAGTAATTGGGCTTCTCCTTGCGTGACGAATACAGGTGCTGAAGCCTCAGCGGGCGGCGCTTTCCAGAGCGTGGTTTGTTCGCTGAACTGATAAGTCTCTGGCAATGGTCCCGCTAAGAAAACGGTATTGACCGCTTTATTTACTGCGGGTGCATTTCTGCGGGTTTTATTTTGCGAGAGTGCTTTGGCATCGAGGTACTCCACCAGAAACTCACGGGCACTATCGAATAGTCTGGGGTCAGCTCTACGGAATCGGTAAATCGATTGCTTAGGGTCGCCCACGATAAACACTTTAGGTTTATCGTCGCCTGCACTGTAGCCTGCGAGCCATGATCGCAGAATCTGCCACTGCAATGGATTAGTGTCTTGGAACTCATCGACCAAAATCTGTTTGTACTTCGCATCTAAGCGCGCCTGCAGATAAGCTGCATTAGTGGATTCGGCCATGAGCTTGCTCACACCGATTTCTAAATCATCAAAATCGCGCACCCGCATCGACTCTTTGACTTTTTCTAGGTGACTGAGCATCACTTCGCTCATCGCAAACCAGGCCACATTCATGTCATGCATGTGATGTTCACTCTCCCAGTCAAAGAAGGTATGGAAGGCTTCTACCCAATCATTGCGTATCCGAGTGATGATCGTGGGATCAATACTATTTTTGGTGTGATAGCTCGCCATCGGCGCACTCATCTTGGCAATGTCGGCTAATGGCGTTTTGTCTTTTGTCAGGAATAGACTTTGCCATTCATGAGCAAGGTCCATGATGGATCCACCAGCTTGATGGAGTTCCATGGCTTTTTCGATGAGGGCCGCCTTGCCTTTTTGTGTAGCAGTGCCATTACTAAAGCACTGATACAGCATTGTGAGATTGGCTTTGGTTTGTGGCTCTTTCCAGAACAACTCGAGAGGGTTAGGTTTTCCCAAGTGTGGCAAACAGGTCTTGAGATAGTCGACTGGGCTCAAGCCCTGTGCTCGGCAGGCATCTAGGAAGAAGGTCCAGGCGCCGCGTTGCTTAAAGAGGCTGTAATTACCCATCAGAAATTTCTGGGTCTCGTGAGCACCGAATGCATTTAATAAGGTGTCGTAGTGTTCCCTCAAATGCTGGGGTAAATCGCCCCACCAATCCTGCATACACTCTTCTTGGAGTCGCTTAGCATCTTCCCGCAGACTAAAGCCTGGCTGAATGTCGGCAGAGACTGGTGCCGCTTCTAGTAAACGTCCGAACCAGCCGTGGAAGGTATCGATCACAATCGCTTGTGGGCTTGCGAGCACCTTGAGGTAAAGCCCCTTGGCTTGAGCCAAATACTTTTTAGCCTCAGCCTCTTCAAGGCCCATTTTGCTGAGCTCTTTAGTCAGGGTGGCATCATCCGCTTGAGAAAAGTCTTCAAGTAACTTATACAGGCGATCGCGCATCTCTTGCGCGGCTTTGCGGGTAAAGGTCAGTGCCAGAATTTCTGCTGGCCTGGTGCCGGCTAGCAATAAACGCATCATGCGAGCGACCAAGAGCCAGGTCTTACCGCTACCTGCACAAGCAGAAACAATCACCGATTGATTTGGATCACAAGCGATTGGGTAGTTGAACTCTTCGCTCACCACATCCCCTTTCTGCAAATGCCACGCGCTTCGCAGTATTGGCATACGCTGTCGGGTGCAAAAGCTTTCATGGGTTTACGCGCCCACAACACTTCAAGATCCTTGTTCAGTTGTTTAGAGAACTCCTCCATCTTCAGCGGGAGTTCTTCTACTGGATGATCTCTAACCATCTTCTCTTCAGACTTCTTTAAATCTACCTTGAGAGTGACCCACTCGGCTTGCTCTACGGTTCTTCCAGATAAGTGAGCTGCTGAGGGATTTTCATTAGCTGCTCGAGCGTAAATCAGGAGCTGAGGATCATCTAAGACATTTTTGGAGCGCTCAACAATCTTTTTGATGGCTTGATTCTTGTAGTCAATGACAGCAGCTAGTGTCTTATCATGAATATGGATATCGAATCGATCAGCCCGACCTGCTATTTGAATATCGCGCTCGACTCCATCGGGATCAGTCAAGCGGATCGTAAAGCCAATCGGTAATTCAGCGTCGTGATACTGCCAGCCCTCAGCTTCACGTTTGAGCTGCCAGTCCACAAAAGTTGGGATTTGTTTTTGCCAATCGCGTAGCGTTCCCAACACTCTGGCATCACCAGCAATCAGACGTTCGAACTCTTTTTCAGAATATCGATTTAAGTGTGTTTCCATCCACTGGCGACGAGCATCTGTTCCTTGATCAATGATTGAATGGGGTTTACCCTCTTCCGTTTTCAGTGCTTGGAAGAAGTTTTTCAATAAAGCATGCAAGATCTGGCCCGCTAAAGAAGCATCAAAACCTTCTTCGAATTCTTTGGCTTTACGTAAACCCAATAGGCTGCTGACGTAATAACGATAGGGGCAATCCCGCAAGGCTTTATAAGCACTGGGTGTAACAGTCACTGGAATCGCTAAATTCGGATCGGGGGGGCTGACTGCCATCTGAATCGGATTCGATTTTCCTTCATAGGTTTCAGGGCAGACATCCTGCGTTGGCCAATCAATCTGAGCCTGCAAGCGCTGAATCCAGGCTGAAGGTCTGAGCGGTTCACCACTTTTACTCTTACTCTGCCAAAGCAAGTCGGTATTGGGACAAGACACTAAGAGACTCGAGAGGTCTCGGGCTTGCTGAACGTATTGCGCATTGATCGTAGAAGACTTTAAATAGCGATTGAGCGTATCCGAGAAAAATAGTGGTGGCTGTGAAAATGCAGGAAGCTGTTGCTCATCACAACCCACTAATACAACAGCATCAAATTGTCTGAGTCGAGTTGAGCTCAGCGGCAAGATACTCAGTGTTGCCAGCGCTTCTTTGCCCGCCTCTTCATACGATGCGTCTTCAATGACGGTTTTGATCAAGCTTAACCATTCCGACAAACTCATCTTCACTGCTTGGAATGGGCCATTACTCAAATTAAATTGTTCGAGTACTTTGAGTAATTGCTCTCCTGCTGAGTCGTGTTGAAGACCTTGTGCCATCCCGAGATCTTCAAGATTTTTGAGTAAGTGTTGATAAGCACTCGCGCACTCGAGTTGGGGCTGCTGCCAAACAAGGTGTCGTTTCTGAATGGCTTCAATTAAATCTAACAGTATTTGGTTAGCTGAGCCGCCATTAGCAGAGGCGTAGAGGTTGGCTCGCTCGATCGCCATCTTGAAAGTCTCCCAACCGGACTTGGCTTGACTCGCAATCAGAATATCTTCAAGTTGAGCAATCAATCCTGTACAGGTTTCGGGTGCTTGTTTGAGTGTGAGCGCCAAATCAAAGTATGGATTTTGCAAGAACTCCAATAAGGCACTAGCACTAGGACCTTCTTTGGGGGCTCGGATTAACTCCAACCAGCTATCCAAGGCTGCCGCGGCTCGCGTGGTCGATAGCTTCCAACCGGTTTCATCGCGAATGCGTAGTCCATCTCCGAAGCGTCCTAATAGCGCGCGTGTTCTTCTGGCTGCTAAACGGTCTTGCGCAACCAATGCAATATTTTGTTTGCCATTGATTAAGTGTTGTTCAATGGATTTGGCTGCTGCCCAAGCGAGCTCTTCAAAACGTCTAGCTGCCAAGAGTTGCCACTCATCATGACGCTGGATTTTTAGGTTCTGACGAATTTGTGAATCGATTGTTTCATTAGCGGGTGCAATATTGCCCTCTTGATCTTCGCCTGTAAGCGCCTCAGACCACAATGCGACTGTTTGCCAATCCTGATCAATTTTGACTACTGGTGCATATTGAGCGTAGCTCTCCAAATAGCGAGCAATCAGCTCTTGTTCAATGGGTTTGGGATCAGCGGTTTGTACCCAAACTAGGGGTCTGGCCTGCGCTTTTGTATTTACATGATTCTTTGCTGCTTGCAGATGTGCTGCCATCGCCAAGTGTTTACGAAGTACAGGATCATGCACGCTGCTGAGATAACGCCAGAATGTCAGCAGCACTGCAGATTCTTGATCAACGACGTTACGCGATAGCCCAACATACGCTTTAGCAATGGCTTGATCTAAGACAAGCTCTACTTTTTTGAGCCATTGCTCGGTATCAATCGATTGCCCTTGCACTAATGCATTAAGCTCGTTTTGCAATTGTGGGATGACGGCTTCCGTTAAGGCATCACAGGCATCAATCACTGCTTGCGCTAAGCCCCACGCTCCGGCTTCACTCTCCGCCTTGAACCAGCTTTGTAAGATTTTGTGTTTACGCAGATTGACATAGACACTGAGCCAGCGCTCCAGATCAGATGGTTTCTTGGAGAACTTCCATGCTCCGGGTGCTGACTCTAGCCAGTCACTCATACTGATTACTTGTGGCAAGAGTGCAATCTGGGGATTGAGATCTTTGGGTCGTTGCTGCTCTAGAACTTTTCTCAGTCCAATGAGCGGTCCTGCAGTACTGAGAACGACCAAGGGTCTTTGATTGGTGTTGATGGCGCATTCCCAAATGCCCTTGGCCAGTTGCTCCAATGCCTTGGCATTGGGTTCGATAGCCCAAGTGTTCACTTGTTTTTCAGCATTGAGGGTTGGGAAAGGTTGCGGCATTAGGCTGATGTTTTAGGGCTCGGTTTTGGTCTAAATCGGTATTTTGGGCAGAAAGTGTGGCTTATTGCTAATATAAGCGGTGTAGCTCGATTACTAAATAAGTCTAGATAAGGAATTTTCATGAGTGCCGGCATTAAACACGTAACAGACGCTTCTTTTGAGCAAGACGTCCTCAAGTCCGATAAACCTGTATTGCTCGACTTCTGGGCTGAATGGTGCGGTCCTTGCAAAATGATCGGCCCTATCCTTGAGGAGCTCTCAGGTGAATACGGCGATAAATTGCAAATCGCCAAGATGAATGTGGATGAGAACCAAGGTGTTCCAGCCCAATTTAATATCCGCGGCATTCCGACCCTCATTTTGTTTAAAAACGGTACGGTTGCTGCTCAAAAAGTAGGCGCCCTGGCTAAATCCCAGTTATCCGCCTTTATTGACAGCAATATCTAATCATCCCGGGTCACAGGCTCTCTGACTGAGCCTGTGATGGTGGTGTTTTACCCTTTTTGTGTTTTTAGGTCTGTTTTGGTGTAGTATTTCTCTATAGTACAAATCCAGCACTCATCTGTGCTTCGATTTTCTGATTCATCTCCCCCACTTTTCTTGATCTCTTTCTAGTACACATTCCCCAAATTGGTTTTCCGGTAACAAGCGCTTGTCAGATCTCATCTAGACAAAACCCAAGCCAAACCCTTTCCTTTTATCCATACCCCATTTATCACCCCCGAAGAACGCTATGCAATTAACTGAACTTAAAGTCCTCCACGTATCCGCCCTGCTTGAAATGGCAGCCAGCCTGGAGATTGAAAACACCCAACGGATGCGCAAACAAGAATTGATGTTTGCCATTCTCAAGAAACGCGCGAAGTCTGGCGAGACTGTCTTCGGTGATGGCACCTTAGAGGTATTGCCGGATGGCTTTGGTTTCTTACGCTCTCCAGAAGCCTCTTATATGGCTTCTCCAGACGACATCTATATTTCCCCTGCGCAGATCCGCCGCTTTAACTTGCATACCGGTGATAGCGTTGAGGGTGAAGTACGGACCCCTAAAGATGGTGAGCGTTACTTTGCTTTAGTCAAAGTCGACAAGATCAATGGTCTAGCACCAGAGGCCCTCAAGAACCGCATCATGTTCGAGAACCTCACACCACTTCACCCTAATCGTGTGATCTCTTTAGAGCGCGATATCAAGGCAGAAGAAAACCTTACTGGCCGCATCATCGATATGATCTCGCCGATTGGTTATGGTCAGCGTGGCCTTTTAGTTGCATCACCTAAGTCTGGTAAGACCGTGATGATGCAGCACATTGCGCATGCGATCTCTGCCAATAATCCCGATGCTATCTTGATCGTTCTACTCGTAGATGAGCGTCCTGAAGAGGTTACTGAAATGCAACGCTCGGTGCGCGGTGAAGTTGTCGCCTCTACTTTTGATGAGCCTGCAGTGCGCCACGTTCAAGTTGCCGAGATGGTGATCGAAAAAGCCAAACGTTTAGTTGAGATGGGTAAAGATGTGATTATCTTGCTCGATTCGATTACCCGTTTAGCGCGCGCTTACAACACCGTTGTACCTTCCTCAGGCAAGGTGCTCTCCGGTGGTGTGGATGCCAATGCTTTGCAACGTCCAAAACGTTTCTTTGGTGCGGCTCGTAATATTGAAGAAGGTGGTTCACTCACCATCATCGCAACTGCCCTGATTGAAACCGGTAGCCGTATGGATGACTTGATCTACGAGGAATTCAAAGGTACTGGCAATATGGAAGTCCACCTTGAGCGTCGTTTGGCTGAGCGCCGTGTTTACCCTGCGATCAACCTGAATAAGTCTGGCACCCGTCGTGAAGAGCTCTTGGTCAAGGCCGAGAACCTCCAGAAGATCTGGGTATTGCGTAAATTGTTGGCCGATATGGACGATATTGAGGCGATGAACTTCATCGTGGATAAGCTCAAATCGACTAAAAACAACAGTGAATTCTTCGATTTAATGCGTCGTGGTGGCTAAAAAGGGGCTGTTTTACCCTTTTTCCACCTTAGGAACCGCGCTTTCTGATTGATTTCATGGCATAATTTTGCCTTTGCTGCTGTCAGAAGCGCTTTTAACTTGGGCAAGTATTTGGGTTGTTTAACCTAAACGGCTACCCGCTAATAGGAATCATTATGAAACCAGGCATCCACCCAGAATATCGTGAAATCGTCTTCGTTGACGTTTCCAATAACTTCAGCTTTAAGACTCGCTCCACTATGTCTACTAAAGAGACCATCAAGTGGGAAGATGGCAAGGAATATCCATTAGCCAAAATCGAGATCTCTTCTGAGTCACACCCTTTCTACACTGGTACCCAGAAGATTATGGATACCGCAGGTCGCGTTGAGAAATTCCGTCAGAAGTTTGGTACCAAAGCCGTTGCTAAAGCATCCGGTGATGGCGCTGCTAAGACTGCTGAGAAAAAAGCGGCTGCTGCAGAAGCGAAAGCGGCTGAAAAGCCAGCGAAGAAGCCTGCTGCTAAGAAAGCTTAATTCTTCAAGTACGCAATACTTGCGAGATAATCAAGGCAGCGTTTGCTGCCTTTTTTATTTGGTTTTTGTGTATTTAGAGCACCTCTATCCACTAACGCATGGTTAAACTTACCGCCGCCGCCACCCGCTCCATACCGCGCATCGTGATTTTTGCGCTGACCTTGGTCTATGGTTTTGCTGGTCTATTCTTTCGGGATCCTTGGAAGAACGAGGATGCCATTGGCTTTGGTGGAATGTGGACCTTATTCAGGGGCAATACGCTCGACTGGATTGTTCCCCACTTAGCTGGCCGTGAACTTTCGCTAGGTGCACCTTTTCCGTATTGGTTAGGCGGCACACTCATTCATCTTTTTGGCCCTTGGATTGGCGCTGCTAATGCCGCCCGTTTGTATTCTGCCATTTGCTTCTTTGCAACTGCGGTAGCGATTTGGTATGCCACTTATCTTTTAGGTCGTCGCCCCGAAGTACAACCGATGGCTTTAGCAGTTGGTGGTCAACCCGATCGCAAGAGCTATGGCATGACCTTGGCTGATGGCGCATTACTTATCTTCTTAGCGTGTATTGGTCTAGCGCAGAACGCTCATGAAACCACGCCAATGATGGCGCAACTGATGGGTATTGGCCTAGTCCTCTACGGCACTGTGCGCGGTCTCGATAAACCATGGCAAGGCGGCTTATGGACTGGCCTAGGCTTAATGATTGTGATTTTGTCGAGCAATTTAACCCTCAGCCTCATCATGGTCAGCTCCACCATCATTGCTGTTTTAGCCAGCAATACCCAGTTGCGTTTTCGCTGGACCCTCACCAGCACCGTAATGGGACTCATTGGGTTTGCGATTTGGCCCGCCCTTTGGTATGGGTTTGATCTCTCCCCAGAGATGCGCCATGTCGCTGAAGTCGGTTGGCGCAATATGCCCGTGATGCGCTCGACCGTCTCTCTCGACTCCATTGGTTTTTTGAGTGTGAACTTTTGGGTCTATGCATGGCCATTGTGGCCTCTCGCCGCAATCTCTCTTGCGCATTGGGGTAGCAATAAGGCGGCAGGCGCTTGGCGTGCACCCCATCTGGCCATTCCTCTGAGTTTGTTTATCGGCTCTCTCATTTATGTCTTGTTTAGAGTCGAAGCCAATGAGCACGACTTGATGATTCTGACTCCGAGTCTCGCAATCATTGCAGCCTTTAGTCTGCCGATTCTCAAGCGCAACTTAATCAGTTTTATTGATTGGTTTGCGATGCTGAGTTTCACAGTGATTGCGATTGCGGTTTGGGTGATTTGGTTTGCTAAGGTGACTGGCTACCCAGAGAGCACTGCTGCCAATTTCGCACGCTTATTACCGGGCTTTCAGGCTCAATTGAATTGGCTGGCCTTTGTGATTGCGATTGTGATTACGGGTCTTTGGCTGGCGATTGTGCGCTGGAGAACTTCGCGCGCTCCCAAAGAAATTTGGCGCTGCCTCATCATCTCGGCTTCGGGTACGACTTTGATGTGGGTTTTGTTGATGACCTTGTGGTTTCCCACGATTGATTACGCCAAAACCTATCGCTATGTAGCAGCACGTCTTTCTCAAGTCGTTTCTGCGCATGCGGGTTGTGTCAATACCAGTAGCCTCGGTCTCTCACAACTGGCTTCATTTGATTACTTCACCAAGTTAAATTTACGTGATGATCCCAATTGCCCTTGGATGCTGACCCATAGCCAATCCGAGGCTCAGGCTTTTGCCAGCCTCAATGACAAGAAATTGATCTTAATTTGGGAAGATCGTCGCGCTGCAGACCGCGACGAGCGTCTGCGCCTTTACGAAGTTAGCCCGAAATAATCCGTGATTCACTTTAAATTATCGCGTTTACGCGAGGATATCCCCGCCCTACTCAAACTTGCTGGACCGATCTTGTTGGGACAGTTGGCAGTCATTGCCTTTGGTGTCTTAGATACTGCAATGACAGCGCGCTACTCTGCTGCTGACCTTGCTGCCTTAGCCATGGCCTCAGCCATTTTTATTAGTATCTATGTTGGTCTAACTGGGGTTGTCTCTGCCTTAGCCCCTATTGCTGGACAACTCTTTGGCGCAAAACGATTTAATGAAATCGGTGAGGAAGTGAGGCAAGCAACTTGGCTTGCCATCGTCTTATCGATTGTGGGCTGCCTCATTCTGACTCATGCTGATGCCCTCTTAAGCATTTCGCATATTAACCCTGAGATTGAAGATAAAGCTCGCCTCTATCTCAGCATTCTGGCGCTGGGTTTACCGGCCAGCATGGGCATGCGAGTCTTGATGGCTTTGCATAATGCCATCTCCAGGCCGGCCGTGATTACCGTCATTCAGATTATTGGCTTGGGACTCAAGCTACCACTGAACCTCCTCTTCATTTACGGCGGCTTAGGCATTGCTGCGATGGGTGGCCCAGGTTGTGCAGTTGCGACTGTGATCGTTAATTGGTTTTGGGTACTACTGACCTTGAGCTATGTGCTGTTCAATCGCTTTTATCGCCCCTTTGCAATCTTTAGTCGATTCAGCAAGCCTGACCTGCATCGCATCTGGACTCTTCTCAAACTCGGGACACCCATTGGCTTTAGCTACCTCATTGAAGTAACCTCATTTACCTTCATGTCTCTTTTTATTGCGCGCCTCGGAACCACCGCGCTAGCAGGGCACCAAATCATCGCCAATATGGGCACCGTGATGTATATGGTTCCCCTCTCACTCTCGATTGCAACCATGACTCTGGTATCTCAATCAATCGGCGCCAATCGACCAGAACGTGCCGAGGAGATTGGTTGGTCATCGGTCTTTTTTACCAGCACCCTATGCATCACCATTGGTGTTGCGGTATGGGCTTTCCGGCTTGAGTTACTTGACTTATATAACCCTCCTGAAGCAGTGAAGGTTTTCTCCATCCCACTATTTTTATTTATTGCCTTCTATCAAATGTTTGATGCTTTGCAAGTGACTGCCGCATTCATCCTGCGTGCTTATCGAATTGCGTTCTGGCCCATGCTGATTTATGCAGGCTCACTGTGGGGAGTCGGCTTGGGTGGTGGTTACCTGATGGGCTTTAATATCTTCGGCAACATCCCCTACTTCTTACAGGGTGCGAATGGCTTTTGGGCGGCTAATAGCATTAGCCTGGGCTTAGCTGCCTGTCTCTTGCTCTACCTCTTCAGAAAAACGGCGGCGCGCTATGAAAGAACGCATCCGCCGCTTGAAGTCTAGTGCCGAGCTTTGCAACTCAATTAGTGTGATTTATAGCTAGGCACTTGATTGCCCTTAGCGTACATGCATTGTTGATAAGCAATGTTGTATTGCTCTTGAGCTTGGTTCTGCTTACCCGAGGCGTTCATCGCACCTAGACCAGCGCCGCCGAGCATGCCGACACCAGCACCAGTTCCAACGTTAGTATGACTTCCGCCACCGATCACTAAACCGGCCGCAGCACCTAAAGCCGCACCGACAGCTGCACTAGTCACACCCTCTTTAAGAGCAGCATCGGAAGTATCTTTTACAGCATTGGTAGCGTACAAACGGCACTGCTGATCTTCAGCCTGAAATACTTCAAAGGGTTTACCTTCGCGTGGCATGATCGCTACGGTTGGTCCAGTAGGCGCTGAAGTACACGCTGCCAACGTGCTCAAGATGGTGAGCGAAAAAATAATGCGTTTCATACTAAATCTTTCTATCAATATGCTGAATGGGTTTGCTATTTAGGTTAGCTGTTTAGTTTTGCCGTGTAGTTACTTTGCCAGTGGGTGGCATTGCGGGATGGGTCTGCCAACCCGTTGCACACTCTTGTGCGTAAGGAAAATACTTGCCACTACTTGGGCAGAAATACCAAACTGGAGGCTGAGGTTGCGCTGCGAGCACCATAGGTTCAGCAGGCTGAGCATAAGCTACTGCAGGCGGAGCATAGACTGCTGGTGGGCCATAGTAGCCACCATATGGGTAGCCATAATACGGTCCGCCGTATGCCCAATTGCCGCGCCAACCTGGACCCCAACCACCCCAACCGGGACCATAGGCTGCAGGACGATAGCCGCTGCCAACCGAGACATTCCAGCCGACATATGAACCGCCATGAGCAATTGAGAGCGGAGATATAACAAGCAAAGCGATGGTTGCGCCAAGCGCGAGAAATTGTTGAATCTTTTTCATGATGGACCCCTTCATTTTTGGTCTCTGTATCATTATCTTACTACCCCTAGGCTTTTAAAGCCCTTACCCTATTAACGCCTCAAATGAATCCAGGCTGACAACAAAAAGGTCTTTTTTGAGAATATTTTTAGCTCTTAAGGCTCTGATCTAAGACCCGCCTTATGAACCAGCTTACCCCATTTAGCCGACTCGGACTGAATCAATTTTGTTAAATCTTGGGGGCTGCTCGGCGCAGGCTCTAATGCGCTCGCAAGCAATTTTTGTCTGACTTCTGGCTGATTCAGCGCACTACGCGTCAGAGTATTGAGGCGCTTTACTAAAGCCGGTGGAAGATTGGCTGGGGCCATGAGGCAAAACCAAGAAGTGGCCTCAAAACCCGGCAAGCCCTGCTCGGCTAGCGTCGGAATGTCTGGGGCGGCGGGTGAGCGTTTTAAGGTAGTGACTCCTAGCGCGACCACATCCCCAGATTGGATCAAGGGCAAAGCGGAAGATAAATTATCAAACAGCATCGAGATTCGGCCGCTCACTAAATCGGGTAAGGATTGCGCTCTACCCTTATATGGAATATGCCGCATCTGTATACCCGCCATCTCTTGCAAGAGCTCTCCGGACATATGCAATGAAGTACCGGTTCCTGAAGAACCATAAGTGAGTTGATTGGGATTGGCTTTGGCGTACTCAATCAGTTGGTGCAGATTAGTGATGCCAAGCTGTTTATTGACAATCAACACATTGGGAGTGCTGGCCAAAAAACTAATGGGCGTGAAGTCTTTAATCGGATCAAAAGCCATCTTCTCGTATAGAGCGCCATTAATCGCATGAATACCCACGGTACCAATCAGCAAGGTATAGCCATCTGCTTCACTTTTAGCAACCAACTCTGCACCGATATTGCCGCCATAGCCTGGCTTGTTCTCCACCAATACTGGGACGCCTAAGGATTTTTGCCAACTTTGTGCCAGCACCCTGGCCAAGATATCGGGCGCACCACCCGGGGTGAAGGTCACTATGATGCGGATGGGATTTTTAGGCCAATTAGCTGCCTCTACGTTTGTAATCAGAAACGCAAAGCAGAAAAGGAAACACAGGCTTTTGACAGCCTTGATCAGGTAATGCATCGGGGATTTAGAAACCGAAACGGAAACGCAGCAAAGTCCACCCGTCATAGTTGACTGGATTGTCTGCACAAGGACCAAAGCCGCACTCAGCCAAAGTGGAAGTGAGGTTAGCAAAAACGAGGAGGATAAAAACGGCCACCAGGAGATTGCTAAACCAAGAACGGGAGCGCACTTCCCCATTCGGCAGCATCAGCAAAATCGCTTGTCCACCCAATAAACCCAGTGCACCAACAAAAGCCCAAGTATAAAAATGCAGACCCAGGAAAGGACTGCCATAACCAGGGTCACCTGGCGCAATGTGTAAGAAAATTTGGCGCAATGAAATCATCATGCCAACTAAGCCGCTAAAGATAGCCCAACCGTAATGAGAGGAATGCGCACCAAAGCGCAGATTCAGCACAATTGCAAATCCCATCAAGACAAAGCCCATGCGTTGCATCAGGCAGAGTGGGCAAGGCAATTCACCAAAGTAGAGCTGGTCTACAAAGGCATAAGACAGAATGCCAATAATCGCTAGCAGCGATAGCTGATTGCCTAATAAAGAGAGAGAAGGTAAGTGCGATTTACTCACAGGCTGATATTCAGAGCGTCGGTTGCGTGATAGTGGAACCAATACATCAGAATTCCGACGGTCATTGCCAGAAATACTAATGCAGCAAAGCGCTTCTCAAACCAGGCCAATAGCAAGCCCAAGAACGCTGTCAGAAATGGCAGAAACATGTACATGCGATGATTCTAGCGCAGATCATTAACGGGATTGTGAAATGCGCTTTTTGGGTTTATTTACGCAAATAACGCAGCTTTAAAACCAAAATACTGAGCGCCAAAGCAAAGGTAGTCGCATTGGCCAGAATCAAGGGCCACTTCTCAATAATCAGACCGTACACGAGCCAAAGCCCCACTCCCAGGGTAAATAAGGAATACATCCCCAAAGAAATCCCAGAAAGATCGCGCGTCCTCCAGGACTGAACCGCTTGTGGAACAAAGGCACAGGTGGTTAAAAAAGCAGCTAAGTAGCCAATCCATTCAACTTGGTGGGCTTCTATTTGCATGTTTATGGCAATGGAATCGACAGAATCGTCATAACAGTCCAAGTATCACTACTGTTGGTAAAGCCTCTACCAACACCCGCCTGAAACGGCATCGGCCCTGCATCGCAATACACTTTGAGAAAGACTAACTGTTGAGTATTGGGATTGGCAATCGGACCGCTACCAATTTGGTTGTAATTGGAATAGAACTCCGTACCCACTGCCCAATCTGGAGCAACCTCTCTTGAGACCCGAATCGCTGTATTGAAGTCAGGCGCTTGATGAACATAGGGCTGTGAGAGTTGTTGATCAAAAATCGGGTTAATCACAAATAGCCATTTATCAACATGCTTGCCCAAAATGAAACGGGCTTCACCGTTATAGCGAGATTGCTCATACTGCGGCAGAGTGTTTGAGAGTTCGACGTTAACGCCAGCAAAAAAGGGGTAGCCCTTATCTTCCATGATGGGAAGGTATTTCATTCTGACTTTAGCGCCAGCGTAGTTCCATGTTCCACCACTCACCACGGAGTTGATATAAAAACCAGCTTCAAGATCGTGTCCTAGGCCATAGGCATACTCAGGAGTAATGCGGGTGTTGTGATTATTCATCACCTCACCTGGGTAACTCGGAGTCACTAAGCCATTGGGGGTATTGTTGATATGCAGCTCGAGACTTTGCTCGCCCTTAGCATTGATCTCATCGTCATAGACCTGAATCTCATCTTGCAATACGGCATAGCTTGCCAGAGGCGCTAAGGCCATCAAACAAACTACACATTGAGAGAGAAAGCGAGCGCGCATCGTCATGATGCGAGAGTTTAGCAATGAATCGATTTGTGTGCTGAAGTAACCCAGTGCAATAAAAAAGCCACCCTAAGGTGGCTTCTCTACAGTGCTGAGCAGTTAACCCAAGGTGAACTTCAATTCACCCAGTTTCTCGACGACGCTCACTACTACGTCGCCTTTCTTGAGCCACACTTGTTTATCTTTTGGATAACCCAAGATCACGCCCTGAGGGGTACCTGTAAAGACAATATCACCTGGCTCTAATGCCCAATAGGTGCTGATATAGGACAACATCTTTTGGGTATTGTGAATAAAGTCAGAGGTATTCGAGTTCTGACGCATTTCTCCGTTCACAAAGGTTTGTACTTGTAGTTTATTGGGATCGCCTACTCGATCAGCACTCACAAAGTAAGGTCCAATTGGTGCATATTGATCCAAGGTCTTACCAATCATCCACTGAACACTGGGGGTCTCAAGTTGTAGATCGCGTGAGGAGAAATCATTCGAAGTGCAATAACCAGCAACGTAGTTCAGCGTCTCTGCCTCTGGAACATTGCGCATGCGCTTACCAACCACGATCAAGAGCTCTGTCTCGTAGTCAAGCTTATAAGAGACTTCTGGTGGCGGTATTCTGAGGATGCAATTGTGTGAGGTCAGACTATTGTTGTATTTATTAAAGAGCGGTGGCACGCGGGGACGAGCCATACCAATCTCATCAGCATGCTGACGATAGTTAAGACCAACACAAACAATCTTGCCTGGATTAACAAATAGACGACCATAAGAGATCTTGGATTCATCTAAATAAGGAACGCCAGACCGATCTGCGCCCGCGACCACTTTATTAAAGCCAGCGGCATTACCCTCTTGCAATAATTGATCGAGGGTAATTGGGGCTGCAATCTTGAGTTTCTTAGCAACCGCACGCACATCGATGACGCCCTTGGGCGTAACGACACCCATACTCTCAGTACCATCGGCATTCATCATGGTGAGAATCTTGCAATTCTTCACCATTTCATGAGGTCCGTTATAAATTTCTCCACCCCATTGGGAAGTTGGATGTGCTGAGGCTTCTGGCATTAAACCCACTGTAGAAGCCGCTACGATTCCTGCACCGGATGCAGAAACTGTCTTCATAAATTGACGACGTGAACTCATACTATCTCCTGTAATGTATTTTTATTATTTGCTGCGATACATCTGCAAATATCTTACCGCACACTAGAGGAAAAAGAGGCTTAAAACGGGTAGATCAGGGTTTAACCTAGACCGAAGAACAAGGCAATTCGGTAGGTAATCAAAGAAGCCAGATAAGCTAGAACGAAAAGGTAGCTGAGCATGATGATGGGAATCTTCCAGCCGCCAGTCTCCCGTTTGACAGTCGCAATCGTCGATAGGCACTGAGGAGCAAACACAAACCAGGCCAGTAAAGACAGTGCAGTCGCTAAGCTCCAGGTAGAAGAAATTAAAGGCACGAGCGCACTGGCTGCATCAGCGCCAGTGCTGGATAAGGCGTATACCGTTGCCAATGAGCTGACAACGACTTCACGCGCTGCCATACCAGGAACCAAGGCAATACTGATTTGCCAGTTAAAGCCAATCGGCGCAAACACAATCGATAAAGCATGGCCTAACATGCCCGCGATGCTGTATTGAATCGGTGCTCCTGTTGCACCCTCAGGTGGTAATGGAAAACTCGACAGCGCCCATAAGGCAACGGTCATTAGCAAGATGATTCCGCCAACACGTCTCAGAAAAATCTCTGCGCGTTGCCATAGACTAATTGCAAGATTGCTCAATCTGGGTAAGTGATAACTGGGTAACTCCATCATCAGTGCATTCACTTTGAATTGCTTACTAGTGAAGTGCTTAAGCAACCAAGCTACCCCCATTGCCCCAAGAATGCCGGCAAGGTAAAGGGCAAATAAGACTAGACCTTGCAAGTCGAGATCAAACCAGAGCTTGGTATGCGGGATAAATGCAGAGATCAGCAAAGCGTAAACCGGCAAACGCGCTGAACAGGTCATCATCGGTGCAATCAGAATGGTAATTAAACGATCGCGGGCATTCGAGATACTCCGCGTCGCCATAATGCCTGGGATTGCGCAGGCAAAACTTGATAGCAAGGGAATAAAAGATCGGCCTGATAAGCCAGCTCGACCCATTAAACGATCTAATAAATAAGCAGCTCTGGGTAAATAACCAGACTCTTCTAAAGCGAGGATGAAGAAGAATAGAATCAGAATCTGTGGCAGGAAGGTCAATACACCCCCTACCCCCGCCAAAATGCCATCGATCAATAAACTTCTGAACCAATTGTCTGGCAGGAACTGAGTAAGCAAGCCGCCCAAGTATTCAAGGCCAAGCTTAATGAGCTCCATTGGAAAGACTGCCCAAGAGAAGACTGCCTGAAAGATAAAGAACAGTAAGACCGTCAAAATGATTGGGCCGATGATCGGGTGCAACAAGACAGAATCCAGACGATCGCTGAAGTGGTCTGGAATCACATGATCTAGATTAAGTTTTTTGAGAATGCGATGAACTTGAATATTGTCTGACTCGATATGCTCAGAGTGTGCAATGACCGTTTCATCACCTTGATCAAGCGAGGTGTTAGAGAGCGCAGCGAGATTACGCCAATCCAATTGCGCTAAATAGGATTTGAGATCATCAGCCCCTCTAGCCTGAATACCGATCGTAGGGATTACCGGCATACCTAACTCTTTTGCTAAGGCCTGCTCATCAATTTGCAAACCGTGACGTTTGGCAATATCGACCATATTGAGCACAACCACACAAGGCAAACCCAAGCGCTTAGCGGCCAAGACTAAACGCAGATTGGCGCGTAAGTTCATGGCATTGAGCACACAAAGCACGAGGTCGGGTCTTTTTTCCCCAGCGGCTCTCCCATGCAACACATCGCAAGTCACACGCTCATCCAGTGAACGGGGATACAAACTGTAAGCACCTGGCAAATCTAAGATCCGAACGACCTTGCCAGATGCGAGAGTTAAATTACCCTCTTTGCGCTCCACTGTCACACCAGAATAATTAGCGACCTTTTGTCGACTACCGGTCAATAAATTGAAAAGTGCGGTCTTACCGCAATTGGGATTACCCAATAACGCAACTAAAGGTTCTTTGGCGAAGAAATGAATCCGTGACTCTGTCATGATGCAATCGCTTCTAACTCAATCAGCTTGGCTTCGTTCTCACGCAAGGCAAAAGTGGAAGAGCCCACCCGCACCAGAATTGGCCCTTTACCAAAAAGACCTTTGCGTAAGACGGTGACCTGCTCGCCAGTCAAAAAACCAATGTCTTCCAATTGCCCCTTCACTTCAGGGGTGCTTGTCGAAGGTAGAACGCCTTTAACCCTAAAAAGGGTACCTAAGGAAGCCTGGTCTAAAAGCATGAATATGGCACTTTTGGCATTTAATGGGAATGGTTCTCATTATAGCGATAAAGTGAGAATAATTCTCATCTGGGGCAAGTAAGCAAGCTATGGGGAGTGGTAGTAATACACTGTGAGAAATACCAATTCAGTCGAGACACTTATGTACCTACCCAAGCATTTTTTAGTTGAGGATCGTGAGATCTTATTCAAGGTCATGGGTGAATATCCCCTCGCCACCCTGATTGCCAACGCCGCTGGTGAGCTAGAAATTAATCACATCCCTTTGATGGCGAGCAAAGATGGCCAATATTTACATGGCCATATCGCCAGAATGAACCCTTTAGCTAAATTAGCCCAAATGGGTGACGTCCAACTGACCGCTATATTTCATGGTCCAGAGGCTTACATTACCCCGGCCTGGTATCCATCCAAATATGAAACCGGCAAAGTGGTTCCCACTTGGAATTACGCCGTGGTGCATGCTCAGGGGACACTGAGCCTGAAAGAGGATCCGCAATGGATTCGTCAACATGTCTCTCAACTCACCGACACTCATGAGCCCACTTACCAATCCGATTGGAAGCTCGATGATGCCCCCGAAGATTATGTCCAAATGATGCTCAAAGCGATTGTTGGAATTGAAATCAAGATTTCGAGTCTGGTTGGTAAATTTAAGCTGAGCCAGAATCGCACCCCCGCTGAATATGGCGGAGTGATTCAGAACCTCAAACAATCTTCCCTAGAAGATCTGCAGGCGATGCTCAAGTTGATGCAAGAGAAATAAAAAAACGGCTCACGAGGAGCCGTTTTTCTGAGAGCAGTACAGCTTATGCAAAGAGTTTCATTGCACTTAAGACTGTTTTGTAAATACCCCAAGCCAATGGAATACCTACAGCAACCCATGCTAACAAGACTGTCAATGATGAAGTCTGTTCATTACCACCAGAGCCAGTTACAACCGAGCTTAAGGCTTTTTCATGTGCTAAGCGCTTCTCTTCAGCCAACTCAGCATCCGTCATGAACCACTTATCAGCTACCGGACGAATCAGCAAGTTACAGATCAAACCAATTGCCAACATGCCTGTGAGGATGTACATGGTTTGGTTATAAACCTGAGCACGTGGCAAGCCTAATCCTAACTGGTAGTCACGCATATAGTTAACAACGACTGGACCCAAGATACCGGCAGTAGACCAAGCCGTTAATAAACGGCCATGAATCGCACCCACGTTCTGTGTACCAAACAAATCCGCCAGGTAAGCAGGCACCGTCGCGAAGCCACCACCATACATACTCAAGATGATGCAGAAGGCGCCGACGAATAAGGCCAGATTGCCTGCTTGAGCACTACTTGGCACGCTAAAGTACATTGCGCCACCTAAGACGAAGAAGACAATATAGGTCATCTTGCGACCTAACTTATCAGACAAGCTAGCCCAGAAGAAACGGCCACCAATGTTGAACAAGCTAATCAAGGCTGTAAAGCCAGCAGCGATTCCAGCAATTGCAGTGAGCTGTGTTTTATCGAGTTCGGTAAAGGTTTGTTGAACACCAATCAAACTACCAGCAAATACTTCTTGTAGCATTGGTGATGCCATACCAATCACACCAATACCTGCCGAGACGTTCATACACAGCACCATCCACACCAACCAGAACTGAGGAATGCCCCACACTTTTTTAACACTCACACTGCGGTTGGTAATCATGGCATTGCTGCCCTGTGAAACGGGAGGAGTCCAGCCTGCAGGCTTCCAATCGCTGGCTGGGATGCGATAGCCAAAAGCGCCACACATCATGTAAACGAAATAGCCCAGACCCATCACTACGAAGGTTTGCGCCACACCAACACTCGTTGGAGAGGCAAAGTTTTTCATCAACATCGCCGCTAATGGAGAGCCGATCATGGCACCACCACCAAAGCCCATAATGGCCATGCCGGTTGCCATACCGCGACGGTCTGGGAACCACTTAATCAATGTGGATACTGGTGAGATATAACCCAATCCCAAACCGATACCACCAATCACACCAGAGCCGATGATCATCATCCAGAACTGATGCAGGTGGACGCCGAGTGCTGAGATGAGCATGCCGCCACCCCAACAGAAGGCAGCAACGACGCCTGCTTTACGAGGACCAGCGCGCTCTAACCAACCACCCCAAATTGCAGCTGAGATACCAAGGAATACGAAGAACAAGGTATACATCCAACCCAGTGTGGAAATCTGCCAGTCACAGGTGGTTGTAAAGAGTTGTCCAATAAAGCCCACATCTGCTGGACACTTAATCGCTTCTGTGCCGCCCTGAGAAACACCCAGCGCTTTTGAGAGTGGCAACCAGAAAACAGAGAAGCCGTAAGCCATACCAATACAGAGGTGAATAGCGAGGGCAGCTGGTGGAACCAGCCAACGATTAAAACCAGAACCTGCAATGGTTCGTTCTTTGTCTAATAGATGGAACATCTTGTCTCCTTGTTGTGCAATACCCCCCATTTATAATGCTTATTTAAAAACTTTGCATTTAGTAATAACACTTCATCAACACAACTAAGGGTTATCCCGCAAATGAATTATGTGCAACGCAACATCATCAATTCATTTTTACTCCTCACTCTGAGTGGCTTAGCTAGTCTTGGTTTTGCGCAAGAAAACAGTATTGTGGTGTCATCCACAACCTCAACTGAACAGTCGGGCCTGTTTAACTATTTATTACCCATCTACAAAAGCAAAAGCGGCATCGATGTCAAAGTCGTCGCGGTAGGCACTGGTCAAGCATTAGATATTGGCCGCCGTGGTGATGCCGATGTGGTCTTTGTCCATGACAAACCTGCTGAGGAGCAATTTGTTGCTGAGGGGTTCTCAAGCAAGCGCTATGAAGTGATGTACAACGATTTCATTTTGATTGGACCTAAAGGTGATCCAGCCAAGATTGCCGGCGGCAAAGAGATTGATGTCGCCTTTCAGAAAATTGCCGCAGCACAGTCACCCTTTATTTCGCGTGGCGATAAGAGTGGTACGAACGCGGCTGAGCTCCGCTACTGGAAGAGTGCTGGCATCAATCCTACTAACGGATCTTGGTATAAAGAAACAGGTTCTGGCATGGGCCCTGCTCTCAATACTGCCTCAGCAATGAATGCCTACATCCTGGCCGATAGGGGGACTTGGCTTAGCTTTAAGAATCGTGGTGATCTCATCATCCTCGTGCAAGGTGACCCTAAATTATTTAATCAATATGGTGTGATGCTGGTCAATCCCGAGAAATTCCCGCAGGTGAAAAAAACCTTAGGACAAAACTTTATTGACTGGCTTATCTCAAAAGAGGGTCAAGCCGTTATTGCTTCTTACAAGATTGATGGAGAGCAACTCTTTTTCCCGAATGCCAAGCCCAGTAGGAAGTAAGCGAAAGGGATAAAAGAAAAAGCCCATCAATTGATGGGCTTTTTTCTGAGTACTAATTACTTCAGTCTGAACTGAATTATTTCTTTGGAGTTTCAAAGGTGATGATGGTGTCATCAACAAACTCAACCATCACATCGTCACCCGCCTTGAATTTCTCAAGACCTAAAACGCTTGGAGCCACTTTCACTTTTTGCTTCTCGCCAGATGGGAGTGTAAAAGTCACAACACGGCTGTTGTAATCAATAGTAGAAATCTTCACCGTCGCATAAACAGTATCTTGAGTTTCTTCAAAAGGTTTAGCAGCGCCTTTGCCAGCCATCACAACAGAGTGAACTCCAGATGCGCCAGGCTTCTGATCTTTACCTGCTGCAGTCAATCCAACTGCAATCGCTTGAGCATGCTCAACCACAAAAACATCGCCCTTCTTTACCTTACCCAAATCATGTACCGATTTAGCAACGTTCATCTGAGCCAAATTACCATTCGCATCTTTTAAAGTCACAACACGGGTTTTCATATCAACCGAGTCAACCGTTGCAGTCAACACCATGACGTCAGCTGCCAAAGGAACCATCTTAGCTGGCATTTGAGCCGATGCAGAAGCAGATAAAGCAAGGCCAATTGAGGCGAATAAAGCGTAGACAGATTTCTTCAAGATAACTCCTAGTAATGAGGTTTGTAGATGCAGGTGTAAACCGCTTTTTGATTGTAACCATGATCATTATCCGTTTTAAGACAAAAAAGTCTTAATTGATGCTCTATATTGGTAGTAGTACTAGGGTAAGTGGAGTTTTTGGAGAATATCTAGTGATACTGATAAAGAGTTGGGCTGAAGCAGAGCCGGATGCCTATCGAATTCGCAAAGCAGTCTTCATTGAAGAGCAGGCCGTTCCTGAAGAAATGGAACTTGACCTCTATGATGGGCAAGCACATCACGCCCTCCTATATCAAGACTCGCAATGTATCGGCACCGCACGTCTAGTTCTCCAAACGGATGGCGCGGGCAAAATTGGGCGTATGGCAATTTTGAGCCCCTATCGAAGACAGGGTTATGGCAGGCAACTGCTTGGCGCTTTAATCAGTTTTGGCAAAGCTCAAGGAATTCGCCGTTTTATTCTGAATGCGCAGATGGTGGCTATTCCTTTTTATGAGCAATTGGGGTTTCAAGCCCATGGCCCCGTTTACGATGAAGCAGGGATTCCACATCGCTCTATGATGTTGGTATTGAACCCTACTGCGCCATAAATGACTACCACTCCCTATACCTTTCGTGTTTGCTATTCCGATACCGATACCGCAGGCTTTATTTACCATGCCCGATATCTTGAAATCTTTGAGCGTAGCAGAGCTGCCTGGCTTCATGGTCTCGGCATTGGCCCTTTAAGGCTAGTAGAAGAATTCGGGATTCTTTTTCCTGTGAGAGAGCTCACTATGAACTTTTATCGTCCAGGTCGATTGGATGACCTACTGGTGATCGATCAACTCATTGAGCATCGCGGTCGCACTCAAATTGCGATTAAGCAAACAGCCAAGAAAATCAACGAAGCGAATCCAGCGGAAGAGCCCACCTTATTAGCTAGCGCATTGATTCATTTGGTTGCAGTAGATACAAAAACACTGAAGCCAAAGGGTCTTCCAGATTGGCTATTTCCTTTAGTCGATTCAGCGGATCCCCAAAAGTAAAAAACCTAGCCTCATGAGCTAGGTTTTTAATCCAACAGAAATAGCTAAAGAAGATTATTTCTTTGCTTCCATTGCTTCTTTATGAGCAGTAATTTCTTTGCGACGCTCTTTGCAGGCACCAGCAATTTCTTGCAATGCTTTACGAGCACGAGCTGCGGATGCCTTAACGCCCTTACCAATGAATTTTTCGTTTTCAGCGATGTAATTCTCGAAAGCGGCTAGCAATGTATCGTGTTGTGACATCTTGTCTCCTCATATTCAAAAAATGATTCCATACCCACTACGCGATCAAGTATATCTCTATAAAAAGTAGAGTTATTGACAGCCTAGATAGGGGAAAACTCTTACAGAGTTGCTTCCCCTAAATCGATATAAGCTATTGAAAAATATGGGCTTTTTTCTTATTTCGGGAATTAAGCGATGGTATTGCGAATGATCCCAATACCGGTCACCTCAGACTCCATGACATCGCCTGGCTTTAAAAACTCGGGAGGATTCCGGCTGTAACCCACTCCTGAAGGGGTGCCGGTCGCAATGATGTCGCCTGGCAGCAGAGTGAGGCCGCGCGATAACTCTGCAATGATCGCCGGAATTTTGAAATACATTTGCGCGTAACTGGCATTTTGTTTTTCAACCCCATTGACCCGACAAATCACACGCACGTCTTTCAGATCTACGCCGCCAGCCGTCACCACCCAAGGACCCATGGGTCCATGACCGTCCAAACTCTTCCCCTTAAACCACTGGCCAGATTGTCGCTTCTGCTGAATGTCGCGAGCAGTCGTGTCGTTATAGGCAGAGTAGCCAAAAACGTATTCCATGGCATTCTCTTCGGAAATATTCTTACCCTTCTTGCCAATCACGACGGCAAGCTCAGCTTCCCAATCAATCATGGTGGAAATACCACCATCGTAAGGAATCTTGTCAAAGGGGCCATTCATGGTCTGAGTGCCCTTAGTGAAGATTACGGGTACCTTTGGATACTCTTTGATATTTTTATCTTCGCGACTTTTTAAACCTTCTTCGAAGTGATCCAGATAGTTCCAACCAACACAGTAAATATTGCTCTGAGGTTTAGGGATTGGTGAGAGCAAGATAATTTGGTTCACGTTTTGAGTGGCTTGACCCCGGCTCTTAAAAAGCTTGGCCAAATCCAGGAGCCCTTGATTGCCAGAGCCCGCTAAAGAAATCATGGAAGTAGGGTCGAAAGATAGGGTCAGTTTTTGACGAGCCGCCTCAGCGGGGATATCAATCACCATGCCATCATTAGTAACCAATCCTAGACGGGATGTAGCGCCCATGCGTGGCAGGTAGTTTGCTACTCGGTAACCCGCTTTTCCAGTCAATGGCTCAACTACCACTGGAGAACTACTACTAGCAGCCTCTGCAGTGCCAGAGAGCAGCAAGCTACTTAAGGCAGCACTGCTACCCATCTTGAGAATATCGCGACGATTTGTATCCATACTGTCTCCTTTAAGATTTTTATCTTTTTAATATCACTCTAGATAAATCTTAATACCAAACGCAAAGTGCCCAAAATTTCGCTATGCTTGGGGTGTGCGAACCCTATTGAAGTTGCTCACTCCCCTTTTAGGCATCGTCCTGCTCTATGCCTGCGGCAGGGTCGACTACACAACCTGGACATGTCAAGATGGCGATGGGCAGAAGCTCTCAATGATTCTGAAGCAGGCTCAAATGATTCTGCCAAACACCAGGTACACCCATTGTGGCGCTCTGGGAGAGATGACTTACTTCGCCACTCAATGCCCTACCCTCACCCAGGATGCTGAAGTACGATTCATACCCAGCCAAGGTAAGCTCAATATCGCTGGTAAAGAATATCAATGCTCTGCACTCTAATTGGCGATCAGATGAACCCACTAAGCCCAAAGAAACTCCTATTAAGCAAATGGACTGCGGTCCACCCCGTAAACAAAGAGAAACATTTTTTGGTTGCTAAGGTGATTTACTCTGACCCCGAGCAAGAATTGCTTGCAGAATCAGTTGAGCTTGAAGCGGTGTATAGCAAAAAGAGTCGAGTCATTCCTTGGCGAGAGCTAACTGATGGTAATGTCTGGCTCCAGGGTTGGAAGTAAAAAAGCCACCGCTAGGGTGGCTGTTATTAAAGTGAAGTGATCTTATTCAGAACCGGCTTCTTTTGCTTTTGATTTGCCTTTACCGGCCGAGGTTTTCTTGACCAACTCATCCAGGTTCTTTTCGGCAGTATCAGCCACTTGATTCACAATGCGACGGCCCTCCTGAAACATCTGCTGACCAGTGGTCGACATTTCATGAACCACTTTCGATAACTTGTCTGCATGGGCTGGCATTTTGCTTTCTGCATCCTCAAGCCAGCTGACCAATGAATGGCGCACCTTCTCTAAATGCTTCTCTGTTTCATCAGCAGCATTCTCACCCAAATCCTTCAGCAAGGATTTAACCTTCTTTTGGTAAGTTGCTGCACGCTTAGCAGCTTCTTTTGTTGCTTCTTCTTGTAGATCTTTTAATTTACCAAGGTCATTCTTGGCAGCTGACTTAGCAGTAGCCATGGCATTTTTCATGCTGTACTCAACTTCAGCCAGATGATGATCGCCAATCTCTTTAGCGGTTTCGAGTAATTTGTGTGAGAAAGTGAACAGCTCTTTCGCTTTTTCTCTTTGCCAGTCCTGAAAATCTTTTGGATTCATGGTGCCTTCCTTTAATCAATTGTGCGGTAGAAAATTCGGAATTTAAGAATGCTTGCCTGATAAACCCTACTCTATACCCAAATTCGACACTTGCCAATAAGCACTCCTTGAATCGTTAAAATGGAGATCGTCCTTTTAAATTCATTAGAAGAAACCCCATTCATGCTCGATCTACTTGTAAACCCTAATGCTTGGGTGGCCTTCTTCACCTTAGCTGCACTCGAAATTATTCTGGGCATCGATAACATTATTTTTATAAGTGTGATTGCAGGTCGCTTACCGGTCAGTATCCGCGAACAGGTTAGGCGGATTGGCCTCCTTTTTGCACTCATCACCCGTATCCTACTGTTGCTGAGTTTGTCATGGGTGATGGGCTTAACAGAACCCATTTTTAGCTTTTTTCAGCATGCGGTCTCTGGTCGAGATCTGATCTTATTACTCGGCGGCTTCTTCCTGATCTGGAAAGCCTCAAAGGAAATCTATTCTGAAGTGGAGCTCCATCATGACTCCAATACCCCTTCAGAAGCTGAGCAGATCAGCCCCAAAGAATCTATCCAGAAATTATTCATTGCTTCAGTAGGGCAAATTGCGCTACTCGATATGATCTTCTCTTTAGATAGTGTCATTACTGCAGTAGGCATGGTAGATGAGATTGCGATCATGATTGCTGCTGTGATCGCTTCGGTTTTGATCATGCTACTGGCTGCTAAACCGATCGGAGACTTTGTCGGCCGCCATGCTTCCATCAAAGTGTTGGCGCTCTCTTTTCTGACCGTCGTGGGTGTAGTCTTAATTGCCGAAGGGATGGGATTGCATATCCCTAAGGGTTACATCTATGTTGCGATGGCTTTTTCTCTGGGGGTTGAGTTACTCAATATTCGCGCTCGAGCTAAACAGCTTGCGCACAAGCAAAGCCGCTAGCCCAAGCCCACTGAAAATTATGGCCGCCTAAGTGGCCAGTAACATCAACACACTCGCCGATGAAATACAAACCAGGATGGGATTTAGCCATCATCGTTTGACCATCTAGATCGTTGGTATCTACTCCTCCCAGCATCACTTCAGCCTTTTTCCAGCCCAGGGTACCCGCAGGCTTCACCGACCAGTTGGTTATTAATTCTTTAAGTGCTTGGCGATCTTTTTTAGAAACTTCTGCCCACTTGCGTCCTCCAAGATTTTTCTGTTCCGCAAAGGCTTTTGCCAAACGCTGCGGAAGCACGGAAGCCAAAATTGTCTCAGCAGTTTTTAAGCGATTGTCCTCATCATTAAACAAAGTATCGCAATGAAAGCCGCCAGCCACTTCAACTGAGCCAAGCCAATCAATGTGGATGCCCTCACCTTCAGTCCAATAACTACTGGCTTGTAAAACAGCTGGTCCAGATAAGCCCTTGTGCGTCAGTAATAAGTCTTCCTGAAAGCGGCAGGCACCATAGCGATCACCTTTAGATCCTGAACTAATTCGGACTGGCAAGCTCAGACCTGCTAATTCATTGAGATGATGAAATGAGTCTGCAGTAAAGGACAGAGGTACTAAACCTGGACGAGGTTCAACCACACTCAGGTTGAATTGTTTGGCAATATCCAGTGCGTAAGCAGTGGCACCAATCGCAGGCACTGGTAAGCCGCCGGTTGCCATGACAACAGACTTTGTTTTTTCTGATCCTGCACTGGTATTGACCACCCAGCTACCTGACTCTTGCGCAATATTGAGTACAGACACGGGATTGCGGATCACTACTTTACCTTTAGCGCACTCAGCAAATAGCATTTGAATAATGTCTTGCGCAGAGTGGTCGCAAAACAGTTGGCCCTGATGTTTCTCGTGATAGTCAATGCCATAGGACTCTACTAATTTGATAAAGGCTTTTGCAGGGTAACGTGCAAGAGCACTCTTCACAAAATGGGGATTGAGTGATAAGAAATTGGCTGGGCTACTATGCTGGTTTGTGAAATTACAGCGGCCTCCCCCGCTAATCCGAATCTTTTCCCCCAAGACCTCGGCATGATCAAGCACCAATACCCGCTTATTGAGTTGCCCTGCTACCCCTGCGCAAAAAAGGCCAGCTGCACCTCCACCAATAATGATGGCGTCCCATTGAGTACTCATTAATTATTCAAACCGATCGATAATCTCTTGGGATAGATTGAGTTTATGCATATGCATGCGTGTATAAGCCTTCCGAAAACTTCTTGTCATTGAAATCATGACTGAAGCTGTCCAGGCAAAAGAGAATAAACCGGAGAAAGCAATAATCACTGCAAGCATGCGCCAACCTTCAGGCAAGGTGTCATCCATAAAACCGATTGCCGTATAAGCGCTGCCACTAAATAAAACACTTTGTGACCAATGTGTAATCAACCCAAAGCTGTAAATAAATAAACCCCAAATCAAAATTTCAAAGAGATGTGTAATTAAGAGCAGGAGAATAGCCTGGTAAAAAACTTTAGTGACTTCAGCATACCTTTTCTCTGCTAAATACAGATAAGCTTTAACCTCATAGCGTTTAGCAGTCTGGAGTAGGCAAATACCATGAAAAATCATGACTAGCATCAATATGGCAATACCAAAGGTATAGGCAGGGATATCAAGCTGCACTGCGAGGGAATTGGTTGGTATTTGCATCATCTTAAAATCTGAAGTTTTAGGCCAACTGGTACCACTGCTGAATAATCTGCCAAGTTTCTTCTGCAGTTTCGGTGAAATGCAGTAGCTTCATGTCTGAACGCTCAATCACTCCATATTCCATCATGAGATCGAAGTTCACCGTAGACTCCCAAAATGACTTACCGACCAGGATGATGGGGAGTTGGGCCACCTTATGCGTTTGCATCAATGTGAGCACCTCAAACAGTTCATCCATGGAACCAAATCCTCCAGGAAAGGCCACAATGGCTCTCGCACGCAGCATGAAGTGCATCTTGCGCAGTGCAAAGTAATGAAAGCGAAAACTGAGGCCTTCAGTGAGATAGGGATTGGGTCTTTGCTCACGCGGCAGGCTAATGTTAAAGCCAATGGTTTGGTCGCCACTCTCAAAAGCACCTCTGCTAGCTGCTTCCATAATGCCGGGACCACCACCAGTACAAATATGCAACTTGTTATTAGCGCTCGTTTGGGTCGCATTGTATTGGGCCACTAAAGTACCGAACTTTCTGGCTTCCTCATAAAAGTGACTATTGTCGATTGCCCGTTTGGCCTCAAACTGCTCTTCAGGAGTCTTGGCTTCTGCCACTCGTTTTTCTGCTTCATCATGACTAATAAAACGCGTTGAGCCAAAGACCGTGATGGTATGTTCAATGCCATGCTCTCGCAATAGGATGTCGGGCTTTAGCAATTCCAACTCAAACCGAATTCCCATCGTTTCTTTGCGAGCCAAGAAGGCTTCGTCTGCAAAAGCAAACTTATAAGATTCTTCAGTAGTTTCTTCATGAATATCCTCTTTATGAAGATTGAAGAACTCGGTAATGGTCTGAGAATTATTAACGGGGAGCTTAGGGCTCATCGATTGCCTTCAAAATATTCAGTGCTTCCATCTTAATGCCTTTATTTGACGGCTTGGTAGTAACATCTATTGAGAGCCATCTATTTCTATTCATGCCCAACACTACAGCCCCCGAGCCTTTAAATTACTTTGCACTGATTAAGCGACTCCAGCGCGATCCAGCAGAAAGCAAATCTGATGCTGGAAAAGTGGTGCTGATTGGCGGCGCCCCGGGTATGGCTGGGGCGATTGTCTTAGCCGGAAAAGCCTGTCTCCATTTGGGTGCAGGCTGGACCATATTAGAAATGCTAGATCCTGCTTCAGCCCATTGCATACCTGAGCAAGCTGAACTGATGGTTCGCTTAGCCAAGCCTGATGCAGCCGCTCAACTCTCAGAGTTAAAACCAGACTGCATTGCAATTGGTCCAGGCCTTGGAAATACTTCAATTGCACAGGCGTGGCTCAGTACAGCACTAAGCTACCCTGCCGTTCCGCTCATCATTGACGCGGATGCCCTTAACCTCATCAGTCAAGATGAATCTTTGTTAACTCTCTTGCGTCATCGCAATCAAACTTTTCCGCTGTTAACAGCATTAACACCTCATCCAGGCGAAGCTGCTCGACTACTAAACTCTACTAGCGCGCAAGTCCAAGCAGATCGGCTTGGTTCCATTCATGCCTTGGTAAAGTTAACTCAGTCCATTGTGATTCTCAAGGGTCAACATACACTGATTGCCTCACCGATTGATGCGCCCGTGCAGTGTTTACAAGGCAATGCAGGTATGGCGACAGGCGGGATGGGGGATGTCTTGACGGGAAGCATTGCCGCCTTAGCAGCACAAGGCGTGCGCCATACATTGGACTTATGGGATGCAAGCTGCCTAGCAGTAGAGTTGCATGCGAGCGCTGCTGATGCTTTAGTCGCTCAGGATGTCGGGCCGCTTGGCCTAACACCCTCCGAACTCATTTTAGAAATGAGATCACTCCTAAATCAACATTACTGAGCAGCGGCTTCTGCAGCTTTCGCTTTCTTCTTGGCCTTTTTCTTAGCTTTCTTTTCTGCCTTTTTCTTAGCTTTCTTTTCTGCCTTAGCAGCAGCCTTATCTTGCGCAGGCGTGGTTGCTGCAGGCATTGCTGCAGGCGCTGCTGCTGGAGCAGCTACAGGTGCAGGGGCAGGATCTGCAGCCAAGACCATCATGGGGCTTAAGCCAATTGAGGCGGAAACCAAAGCGGCTAAAGCAAGGCGGGAAGTACGAGTCATTTATATCTCCAAAACATTCAGTGATGAATGAATCATACCTAATAAATCAACAAATATGCCAATTTAAGGGTTTTGGATAGGGTTTGGCTTCGACAATGAAAGTCTAGGAAAGAAAAAGGGCCATCCTAAGATGACCCTTTTGCTTCTAGTAACTGGACTTAAGCAGGCACTGCCTCAGTCTCGACGATCTTCTCTAAAGCGGCCTCAAGGTGTTGAACCGTACGATCAACATGCTCTAACTTCTCAATACCAAACAAGCCGATACGGAAGGTTCGGAAATCGGGACGCTCGTCACACTGAAGGGGAACCCCAGCAGCAGTTTGCAAACCGAGTGCAATAAATTTCTTGCCCGATTGAATCTCTGGATCCTTGGTGTAGCTAACCACTACGCCAGGAGCCTGGAAACCTTTGGCTGCAACTGATGGATAACCTTTTGACTCGAGTAAAGCGCGCACTTTAGTTCCCAATTCGACCTGCTTGGCTTTTAGCGAATCAAAACCAAGGTCTTGGGTTTCTTTCATGACATTGCGCAGAATTTTGAGCGCGTCAGTTGGCATGGTGGTGTGATAAACGTGAGCACCCTTTTCATAGGTCTCCATGATCTGCAACCATTTTTTGAGATCCATCGAAAAACTACTGCTCTGAGTGCTCTCAATTTTTTCACGGGCACGATCACTCATCGCAACCATTGCGCAACAAGGTGAACTACTCCACCCTTTTTGTGGTGCAGTAATCAAGAGATCAACATGACAGGCTTTCATATCAACCCACATTGCACCAGAGGCGATGCAATCGAGCACAAACAAACCGCCTACCGATCTCACCGCTTCACCTACTGCTTTTAAGTAGTCATCCGGAAGAATGATTCCAGCAGAAGTTTCTACATGGGGAGCAAATACCACTGCGGGCTTGTGCGCTTTAATCTGCGCCACAACCTCTTCGATAGGAGCTGGAGCAAATACACCTTGAGTGGAATTGTCTAGCTGCCTACCTTTGATCACGGTGATGTCGTTAGTGATGTTGGCCAAATCAAAAATCTGTGTCCAGCGATAACTAAAGTAGCCATTTCGTAAAACCACACATTTTTGATTGGTAGCAAACTGGCGAGCTACAGCTTCCATGCCATAAGTACCACTACCAGGAACGATCACTGCTGAGCTTGCGTTGTACGCATCTTTCAAGATACTCGAGATATCAACGATCACCTTTTTAAACTCATTTGACATGTGGTTCAAAGAGCGATCGGTATAAACCACTGAAAACTCTAATAGACCATCAGGATCAACATTGGGCAATAGACCTGGCATTTTCTTTTCCTAGCAATTCTGTAAATAGCCTTAAATGATACCGATTCTTGGCTTTATTGCACTGCAATCCCATTTTGCTTGATCAATTTTGCCCATTTAGCCTGGTCTAAGCGTAAAAAGGCTGCAAAATCAGATGCGGAGCCGCTAGCTGGATCACTTCCCCGCTCCATCATTGCAGCCCGAATGGACTTATCAGAGAGTGCGGTCATTACAGACTGATTAATTTTCTGGACCACCGGCAGCGGAGTTTTGGCTGGGGCAAAAAGTCCAAACCATCCCACCGCACTGTAACCTGGCAGACCAGATTCTGCGACTGTTGGAATGTTGGGCAAAGCTGCAGAACGTTTAGACCCCGTTTGAGCTAAAGAAATCAATTTGCCGGACTCAATCTGCGATATGACAGTTTGCGCTGGAGCAAACATCAAATCAATATGGCCGGCCAATAAATCTGTCAGGGCCTGTCCAGTCCCTTTATAAGGGACATGCAGAATATCAATGTCAGCCATAGATGCAAAGAGCTCTCCGGCCAAATGTGATGCAGAACCTAAACCCGATGAGCCAAAACGCAACTTACCGGGATTCGCTTTTGCATAAGAAATCAAACCACGTATTGAGGTGATGTTGAGTTTCGGATTTATCGTAACAATGTAGGGCGATGCAGAAACTAAGGCGATGGGTGTAAATTGCCCGATATTTTTATCAGTAACGGCTGCAGTTGAACCCATTAGTAATGTATACCCATCAGCGGGAGATTGAGCTACTAAATCCGAGCCAATAAGACCGCTAGCACCAGGGTGGTTTTCAATGATCAGGGTCTGCTTCCAATTTTCAGAAAGGGCTGGTGTCATGATGCGAATTAAAGTATCGGCACCCCCGCCTGGAGGAAAAGGCACAATGATTTTTACTGGCTTAACAGGAAAGTTTGTTGCTAGCTCCGCAACTGAGTTGATGCTGAAAAGTAAGCTGAAAAAGCACAGTAGCAGAGATAGATATTGTTTCATTACGCTTGGAAATTAAGTTGGCTCAACAATAGTAGTTCTTAGGGTCGTAATACCCTCAATGGAGCACTCCACTACATCACCAGGCTTGAGATAAAGCTCATCAGCATTATCTTTTCCGACTGCAACCCCACCTGGCGCTCCGGTGGAGAACATGTCCCCAGCCTCAATTGGAATAAACCTAGAAAAGTGCTCAAGAATGTCAGATATTTTCCAGATTTGATCTTGAGTGTTGACGCGCATCCGCTCTTGACCATTAACCGAGCAAGTCATCCAAAGGTTATATACGTCTGGTATTTCATCAATCGTCACAATTTCTGGGCCCAGAGGGCCAAATCCTGGAATATTTTTGCCCGTCCAAAAACGGGAGCCAGAAGCCACTTCTTTAAGTTGCAGATCACGACAAGTCAGGTCATTCAGGATAGTGACACCTGCAACATAACTCATGGCTTCATTTTTTTTTGCCCCAAGTGCTCGCTTACCAATCACAAAAACCAGTTCAGGCTCGTAATCTAGTTTCGTGATTCCCTTAGGTCGAATCACCTTAGCATTATGTCCAGACAAACAAGAATTTAATTTAATAAAAGAGGTTGGCTCTTGTGGAATTTCTTTAATTAAATTAGTACGCTTCAGTTCTTCTAAATGGGTTCGATAATTTTTGCCAACGCATAAAAATTTCTCGGCATCCATCATCGGTGGTAAATAGGTAATTGAATCAGCATCAATTAATAATTCAGAGTACTGTGTGATGGCGTTTAAAACCCATTGCTGAGCCTTGTTCATCACTCCTGCTCCAGCATTTAAAAACGCTTTCATTGAGCTTGGAAAGCTTGCTTGGCAGTCAAGCCTAGCCACATCGGCAAATGGCAAGATACGATCGCCGGCGGGCAAAGGAAGTCGCGCTCCGATTTCAGGTGTTGTACTGCCTTGTCGTGTAAAAGTAATTAGTCTCATATCTTCTTAAAAATGTATTGGCTTAAACTTCAGCTCTTTTTCGAGCTTGATGATACTGCTATCCCCAAAGCAATCAAGATAAAGGCAAACCCATGATAGAGGTGTGGAGGTTCACCCAGCATAGCGGCAGAAAATAGTGCAGTAAATAAAGGGATCAGATTTGCAAAGAAAGCGGCGACCGTCGGCCCTGCCCCATTCACGCCAAGACCCCAACAACGGTAAGCAATCAACGATGGACCGATTGCAACAAAAAGGATCAGCAAAACACTGAAAGGCGTGAAGTGAATAAAAGCGTGTCCTGCCATCACCTCAACACTATCGAACAAAGCGGTCCATAAGAGACCGGAGAAAACTTGCGCCATCAGAAACTCAGCCCAGGGCCACTGTCGCTCCGTACTATTACCAGGGCGACTGAGCATCCAGCTGTAAAGCGCCCATAAGATCGTCGCAAGCATGATCAACACATCGCCAATCACCACCTGAAGATTGAGCAAGATAGCCATCTCTCCCCGTGAGAGAACCAGCGCAACCCCTAAGAGCGAAACCAAAGCCCCGAAGAGTTGTAATGGATTGGGTCGCGTTTGATACCAGAGTGCGCCAATAATTAACATCCAAATCGGCATACTGGCCCCAATCAAAGTCACATTAATTGGGGTTGAGGTCTGTAAAGCCAAATACAGTAGAACGTTATAACTGCCGACTCCAAATAATCCCAAAAGCAGAAAACGTTTTTTGTTGAGCCACAAGGCACTACCCGGCTTAAAGACTCTCCAACCCAGTGGCAACAAGATGAGCGCCGCAAGTGACCAACGCACTGCGCTGAGCGTAATCGGTGAAACACTACCAACCAATAAACGGCCCGCTATAGCATTTCCAGCCCAAAGTGCGGTAGCGCTTACCAAATAGAAGATGGTGGATAAGGGAATCTGTGACATCACTGGGTCTAGAGGCAGGAAAATCCGTTGAAAAGCTCGATTGTAGAAAGAAAGCTGGGGTATTGCTAAGATAGAGCCAAATTTAGCAAGAGGAAGCCCAGTGGCAATCATCACCAATATCGAAGACCTACGGGTTCTTCATCAAAAGCGTACCCCCAAGATGTTTTATGACTATGCCGATTCTGGCTCTTGGACCGAATCAACCTATCGCGCAAACGAGTCTGATTTCCAGAAAATCAAGTTACGTCAAAGAGTCGCCGTCAACATGACTAACCGCACTCTGGAAACCACCATGGTTGGCGAAAAGGTCACAATGCCTGTGGCGCTGGCTCCCACTGGACTCACTGGCATGCAGCACGCCGACGGAGAAATATTGGCTGCCAAAGCTGCTGAAAAGTTTGGTGTGCCCTTCTGCTTATCCACCATGAGCATCTGCTCCATTGAAGATGTTGCTGAGAGAACCACTAAGCCATTTTGGTTTCAGCTCTATGTCATGAAAGACCGTGGCTTTATTGAACGATTGATTGAAAGGGCGAAGGCAGCTAAATGTTCTGCCTTAGTGCTCACCTTAGATCTACAGATCTTAGGACAACGCCATAAAGACCTGAAGAATGGCTTATCAGCCCCTCCCAAACTCACGATCGCCAATATGATCGACATGGCTACCAAACCTCGATGGTGCTTGGGTATGGCGATGACGCCTCGCAGAACTTTTCGTAATATCGTTGGACATGCCACAGGCGTGGGCAATATGTCCTCCCTCTCCTCCTGGACTGCCGAGCAATTTGATCCAGGCCTCAATTGGGATGATGTGCAATGGATTAAAAAATTATGGGGTGGCAAACTCATCATCAAAGGCATTTTGGATGAGCAAGATGCACGCCTTGCTGCCGACTCTGGCGCAGATGCTTTAATCGTTTCCAACCATGGTGGTCGTCAACTCGATGGCGCTGTTTCTAGTATTAAAGCTTTGCCAGGGATTGTGGATGCAGTAGGCCAAGATATTGAAGTCTGGATGGATGGCGGCATCCGTTCTGGTCAAGATGTTCTTAAAGCTTGGGCCCTTGGTGCTCGCGGCACGATGATCGGTCGCCCCTTCTTGTACGGCTTAGGCGCAATGGGCGAAGCGGGTGTCACTAAATGCTTAGAAATTATCCGCAATGAAATGGATATTACGATGGCATTTACAGGTCATCGAGACATTCAAAATGTGACTAAAGATATTTTGTACCCAGGGACCTTCTAATTGATACACCTACTTGACTGGCCCTCACTGATTTTTGTTCTGAGCTTCATCCTGCTGAGTGCTTCGGCATGGCTTGGTTCACGTTATCTGAGTAAATACCGTGATGAGGACACGGACTCTGTGTTTGATTTAGGCGTAATCCAAACAGCTACGCTAACACTCTTGGGTTTGATTATTGGCTTTACCTTCTCAATGGCAATCACTCGTTACGACCTGAGACAAACATTGGAAGAATCAGAAGCCAACGCCATCGGTACTGAATATTTACGAGCGGATTTATTGCCGGCAAAATCTGCAGTTCATACCAAGGCGCTATTAATGCAATACCTTGACCAACGTATCGCTTTCTACACCACCAGAGGTGATGACCAGAAGGAAGCGCTTCGCAATCAGACTGAAATTGCCCAAATGGCCCTTTGGAATGAGATTCTTCCCTTTATCAAAACACAGAATGGTGCCACTTCTGCCTTGATTGCCTCGGGCATGAATGATGTCTTGAACTCCGAAGGCTACACCCAAGCAGCCTGGTGGAATCGCATCCCCATCGCAGCCTGGTGCCTCATGGTTGCTATAGCAGTCTTTGCCAATGCCTTAGTCGGCTATGGAGCTCATGACTTTAAGAAAAATCGCGGGCTGTTTCTGATCTTCCCACTGATTGTCTCTGTAGCTTTTTTTCTGATTGCTGATATTGATAGCCCAACACGAGGCATTATTCGAATTAAGGCGCATAACCTACTGTCTCTTCAAACATCTCTGCAAGCTCAACAAAATAGCATTCCCCCAAGCCTTAGCCATTGATTGCTATAACCCCTTACCCAATAGGCGGTAAACATGAAGCGAGTTGTTGATGTATTTAAGAATCGAGGTCGAGATCTTGTCTGGACCTATGTCATTCATCTAGGAAACACTGAGTTTCACCCTGCGCAACTCGACTTCGAAGCAGAAGCCCTGCGTTTATCGCAACTAGATAAGCTCGGCGTTCTCAGCAATTTAAGCGCCAAAATGAGAATGCCTATTTAGTAATTGTTTCTGGTTCGTAAATTGACCATGCAAGAATCATAGTCAATGAGTTTTACTATCATGAACACACATTATCTTTTTTGTGTTCACATGACTATTCAACGCTATCATCCTGTCCTGATTTTCTTTCACTGGTTTATTTTTCTTTTAGTCGTCTTAGCTCTGGCCTCGATTGAATTAAAGGCCCAATTTATTAAAGGTAGTCCGCCCCGCGAGCTTTGTAAAACGATTCATGGCTATTTAGGGCAACTCATTTTGATCAGCGTTGTCCTCAGGCTCTTTGCTAAATACTATTTTGGCAACCCCCCATCAATTTCAGCCAACCGTGTAATGACCTTGCTAAGAAAAGTCATGCATACCCTGCTGTATTGCCTACTGCTCACCCTACCAATACTCGGAGTAATCTTTTTACAAGCGGGCAATAAGCCCGTTGATTGGCTGGGATGGGAGCTGCCCAACCTGATTCAAAGTAACCCCGCCGTGAAGAAGACCTTCAAAGCAGCTCACGAATGGCTGGGCAATGCGCTCTACTATGTGATTGGTTTGCACGCTTTCAGTGCCATTTGGCAGCACTTTGTCTTAAAAAACGATACACTGCAGCGCATGTTGTATCGTCATTCTTCACTGTCTGAGTAACCTCCTCAAGGATCAAAATGAAGCCTTTCAATACCAAAGCCAAGCTCGTCATGGGCTGGACAATTTTGATGACCGTCATCGGCACAGCCATTCTGCACCAGTGGCAATTTTTTGCACTGGGATGCGTGTCTATTGCGCTCATCATTGCTGCCAATCAGTACGGCCTAATCAAAGACAATACTGATCAAACCAAAAAATAAGACCCAGAAAACTGGGCCTTATTGTTTCCTGTTTAGCTAATTACAGACTGGGGTAATCGGTATACCCTGCCTCACCACCGCCGTAGAAAGTCTTACGGTCATAAGGATTGAGTGGGGCATTCTGTTTGAAGCGCTCCACCAAATCCGGGTTGGCAATATAAATTCGGCCATAGGCAACCGCATCTGCCAAACCCTCTTCCAATACTTTTTCACCCAAGGCCTGGTCATACCCACCAGCAGTAATGAACTTGCCTTTAAATAAAGCTCTAAATAACTCAGAAGTAACTGGAGCGGCCTCATCGTGCTTGTCATTACCGCCAGCAGAGGTAGAACGGGGCTCGATCATATGAAGATAAGCGAGTCCAACAGTATTGAGTTTATGAATCACTGCTGTGAATAAGGCTACTGGATCGCTATCTGCAATATCGTTGAAGCTGCCATAAGGCGAGAGACGTACACCAATACGATCACTTGGATAAACCGTCGATACCGCCTCGATGATTTCACCGAGTAAGCGAATCCGATTTTCAATTGCGCCACCGTATTGGTCGGAGCGATGATTGGTTTTATCTTGCAAGAATTGATCTAACAAGTAGCCATTAGCAGAGTGAATTTCAATGCCGTCAAAACCAGCCGCCTTTGCATTCTGCGCTGCCTGCTTAAATTCTTGTAAGAGACGGGCAATATCTGCCTCGGTCATCGCTTTTGGAGTCTCATAATCGTGCAGCTTCCAATCTGCACCATAGGTTTGGCCTGCAGGAGCAATTGCTGAAGGCGCCTCTGGCAATCCTTCTTGAGGATGCAAGGAAGAGTGAGAAATTCGTCCTACGTGCCATAGTTGCGCCACGATGGCACCCCCTTTGGCGTGGACGGCATCCACAATCTCTTTCCATGCAGAAGTTTGTGCTGGGGAATAGATACCAGGAGTCGCTGGATAACCCATACCCAGGGGAGAAATTTGAGTCGCTTCAGTAATGATGAGTCCCGCACTCGCTCTTTGGCTGTAATAGGTCTTTGCTAAGGGGTTAGGAACATCACCAGCAACGGCACGCATTCTGGTGAGGGGTGCCATCACCAAACGATTTTTGATGCCAATAGCACCAAGTTGAGTTGGGGTGAACATGATTTCTTTTCCGGACATTGCACTCTTTCTGATGAGGTTGACTAACTCTATGAGAGTAGCAAACTTTGATGAATTTTGCTGAGATAACTTAACTTACTGATGGATGATGTCGATACAAATAAAAAGGCCCGCTGTGCGGGCCTTCTCTAGAAACCAGTAGCGATTAGGAAGCTACGACTAACCAGACTCTGCTCCAGGATTGTGCAACCATCAAGAACAACATAGGAATCGAAAGCAAAGTATTGATGCGGGATGTCAGCATTGCAACGCGAGCCGATTTTGCTTTGACATCAGCTTCCACAGCAACGATGCCGAGGGCGCGTTTCTGATTTGGCCAAATGATGAACCAAACGTTAAAGGCCATTACCAAAGCAATCCACATGCCCAAACCAATTGCACGGAATGGAGCCTGCAATGTAAACGCTTGGTGGATATAGCCATTCAACGCAGCCAGGATGATGCCGGTCAACACAGTGAACAGTGCCGCCCAACGGAACCAAAACAACGCTGCAGGGGCAATGACTTTGCCAATCGCTGGTTTTTGCTCATCAGGAATTTTTGGCATGGATGGAATTTGTACAAAGTTGAAGTACCAGAGCAAACCAATCCACATAATTCCGCACATCACATGTAACCAACGGAATACAAATGGCAACTCGGGTGCGCTAAAGTTTGCGCCTAGTGCCAAGAGGATCAAAACGAGGAGCACACAGCCTGCAAATACAGTGCGCCCAAGAGAAGTCAAAATTGAAGCCATGTCAGGATCTCCTTTATTAATCTGAATGCGTGCTAACTATAAACCATTCTATGGTCTCGGAATTAGCGCTTGCCGTCATCATCTCGTAATACATTTTTTATGATGTAAAACAAGTACTTATGCCTTATCTATGCGCTCAGCTTACTGGGCAGTCCAGCCACCATCCATATTCCAGGCCACCCCACGCACTTCTGAAGCATCTGGGCCACAGAGGAATACCGCTAGTGCAGCGAGCTGCTCGGGAGCAACAAAATTACCTGAGGGCTGTTTCTCGGCCACCAAATCATGCTTGGCCTGCTCATTCGAAATCTTTTCGCGCTCCGCCCTCGCATCGACTTGTTTTTGAACTAGGGGCGTCAAAACCCAGCCTGGGCAAATCGCATTGCAAGTAATTCCCGTATGTGCATTCTCGAGCGCAAGCACTTTAGTTAAACCCACAATGCCATGCTTGGCCGCTACATAAGCTGACTTTTGGGCGGAGCCTACTAAACCATGTACCGAAGCAATGTTAATGATTCGGCCCCAATTGCGTTTTTTCATCCCAGGCAGAGCGTGATGCGTGGTATGAAATGCCGAGCTGAGATTGATCGCGATAATGGCATCCCATTTGTCCGCAGGAAAGTCTTCAACATTGGCAGTGTGTTGGATGCCCGCGTTATTGACCAATATATCTAATGAGCCAAATCGTTTCTCAGTCTGGCGAATTAAATCCGCAATTTCATCTGGCTTACTCATATCAGCGCCGTGGTAGTCCACCTCAACACCGCAAGCTTGAATTTGGGCAATCGCATCATCTTTTTCACCAAAACCATTGACCATGATGTTAGCGCCCTGCTTTGCTAGGCCGATCGCCATTGCTAAACCAATGCCACTGGTTGAACCAGTTACTAATGCAGTTTTACCTTTTAATTGGGACATGTTATTTCTCGCAATAAATAATGTACTGGAAGGAAATTCGAGGATACAGGAATTGCATTTAAATACGGTAAATGAAATGCCCTAAATGTTCCCAAAATGCGTGCGGGATTAATGTCAGCAGCCAAGTGATAGTCACATAACGCAAAAATTTTCCAATTGCCATGTATACCAAGCAAGATAACCAAGGTAGGCGTAACCATCCCGCGGCGATGCAAAGAGGGTCACCAAGCCCTGGCAGCCAAGACAGCAAGAGCATTTTAGGTCCACGAGCCTCAAGCCAGCTTTGGACGCGGCTATTGGTTGGCCCCTTTAAAGACTCAAAACCATTACGACTGATTAACCCAAGCCACCAGTCAAATAAGCCGCCTAAGGAGTTCCCCAAAGTAGCTACTCCGATAGCAAGCCAATACCATTCAGGGTTCACTGCAATGTAAGCAAATAGCACTGGCTCAGAGCCAATCGGCAAGAGTGTTGCTGAAACGAAAGCCGTAACAAAGACCATGGGTAGTCCAACTGCAGGCATACCAAACCAATGGAAAAAAGAGTGAAGAAGATCTTCCATTAGAGTAAGGGTGACATCAGCTGCACTACGTTTTCCAGAATGAGGTGCCAGCGTGAACGCTTGGCCCAGATGACGGGATTAACCAAATTCGATTGCCGCAAATAGCTCTCGGTGAGTTTTTGGAGATTGGCACAGAAGGTCTCGTTATAAACAATGAGACTGATTTCGAAATTGAGGCGCAAGCTGCGTTGGTCTAAATTGACCGATCCAAAAACCGCAATACGGCGATCTACCAACATCGACTTGGTATGCAAAAGGCCTCCATGAAACTCAGCAATATTGACGCCACCATTCATGAGGTCCCCATAAAAACTTCTGCTACTGAATGCAACGAGCGTTGAGTCATTTTGCTTGGGAACAATTAAGGTGACATTGACGCCCCGCCTTGCTGCAGCAATAAGCGCCTGAATCAAGCCTTCATCGGGCCCAAAATACGGCGTAGTAATAGTCAATTCTTCGCGTGCATCCATGATGGTGGAAAGCAGCATTTGATACAGGATGTCATCACGATAGACAGGGCCTGAGGCGCAGCACTGTGCTAATACATGCCCCACATCTGGTGATCCCAGTGGCTCAGGGTCAGAAAATTGGTAGATGGCAGTGTTATCCACACTCCAGTCGAACAAAAAGGTTAACTCGAACTGAGAAGCGATAGGGCCTTCTACTCGTACCATGGCATCAACCCACTCACCCACTCCCGCATTTTGTTTAAAGGTACGGGGGTCAACTAAATTCATACTACCGGTCCACACTACTGCACCATCAATCACGAAGATCTTGCGATGTAGACGTAAATCAGCCCGACGAAATTGAAAGCGCCCCAATTGAATCGGTAGTGCCTCAGTCAATTCAATCCCTGCAGCTTTAAATCTTGCTGGCCAACCAGACTTAAACCAATCCTTACTACCCAGTGAATCAAGCAAGACACGGCAAGCAACCCCGCGTTTTGCGGCTCTAATAAGGGCTTCGCAGACACGATCTGCCTGACCGCCCACGGCCCAGATATAAAACTCAAGATGGAGTGATTTTTTAGCGCTCTCAATATCCTCGATCATTGCTTGCAAAATCACCAAGGAGTCGGTGTGCAATGTCACCCGATTGCCGGCAACAGCTGGAGTGCCGTTATTCGCCTCGACGAGCAGGCTTAAGGCTTTGGCTTCCTGAGGCAGAAACTGCTTCTCTCCTGCATAACGCTCCCGCATGGTTTGGGTAATCTGTGCATAGTGCTCTTCCATGCGCGTGATTTTTCTGCGCAGCTTACGGCCTACTGGGCGCTCACCAATCATGAAAAACAAGAGAATTCCGAACAGTGGTAAAGTCGCCACAATAAAGAGCCAAGCAAAAGCAACGGCAACCGGTCTTCTCACTAACAGTAATTGGATCGCAAAGACACCCACCACCAATACATGAAGTAAAGTAATCCAAAGCGAGGTGACACCCAGCATGGATTGCAGCAGGTAATTCCAGGGATGATTCATAAACACTCCAATTCAGCGGTAATGCCCAAGTGATCGGACAAACGCAACCAATCATGCAAGATTTGTGCTGAATGAATTTTGATACCGCGTACATAAATTCGATCCATGGCTAACATGGGCTTAAAGCTCGGGAATGTTTTGGCTGGCGATCCAGTGAGAACCTCAAAAACCTCGCTAAATCCGGCATCTAGCATTGGCGCGCTGACCCTTTTGCGCCAATCATTAAAGTCTCCCGCCACGATCGTAGGCTCATGATGGGTCAGTTGACTGATGTAATGAATAATTTCCTCCAATTGCCGCTCTCGGCCTTTCTGAAAGAGCGCAAGATGAACGCAGAAGCAATGAATCGCTTGTTGATGCCCGGGTAGCTTGATCGCGCTATGCAATAGGCCGCGCTTCTCAAAGCGGTAAGCAGAAATATCGTAATTTTTACCCTTTTGCAAAGGATGTTTGGAGAGGATGGCGTTGCCATGATGACCGTTTGCATATTCTGCATTCTTACCGTAATGCCAATCATGCCAAAAATCTTCTGACAAAAAATGGGTTAATTCGTTTTCAGGCCAATGGCGATATCGATTCGCACGAGTGCGATGCTCTTGCTGTAATTCTTGGAGAAATAATAGGTCAGGATGTTGGATCCGAATTTTCTGTCGTAATTGATGTACCGTCGCGTGACGGTGCAGTGGAGAAACTCCTTTATGCATATTGATACTGAGTACGCTAAATCGCTGGGGTGAGCTCACGTTTTGGAAGCCTCTGCATTTTGACGGCGGATGCGGGCAGAATAGATTTCTGACTCAACCAATTCCTGGCATTGCATGCATTTATTACAGATGGAGGCAGCCTCTCGCAACTCATCAATCGAATTGATGCTGTGGCTATCGAGATAGTCTCGGAGATCCAGATCCAAGATCTCATTGCATAGACAAATGATTTGGGCCATTTACCGGAATTGTGGAATCAATCGCATTAAAGCCATTTTGCCACCCCCTTGATAGAATCGAGTTATGTTCACTGCATTTCAAGGGGCTTTCGCCCTTCTCGCCCACCAGGATCAAGCCCTGATGGGGATCGTATGGGTTTCCCTGCAAGTGAGTCTGGCCGCCCTTTTGGTGGGAGCGCTGCTTGGTCTGCCCTTAGGAGCCATTCTTGCAGTTGAAGAATTCAAGGGTAAAAAAATCGTCGTGGTCTTGTTAAATACCCTGATGGGGGTACCAACCGTCATCGTAGGTGTCCTAGTCTACCTTCTCCTATCTCGCTCTGGCCCACTAGGTGTTTTAGGGTGGCTGTTTACTGTGCCTGGCATGATCGTGGCACAGATTCTGCTCACAACCCCGCTGATTGCCGCTCTCAGTCGTCAAATTTTGGAAGATGCGTGGCGCTCCCATCGTGATTCTTTTATGGCACTGAAACTACCTTATCGATCGACTCTAAAATGGCTTTGCTGGGACTGCCGCTTCTCCCTCACTATTGTCATCTTGGCTGGTTTAGCAAGAGCGATTTCAGAGGTGGGCGCTGTCATGATTGTCGGCGGCAACATCGATCACGCTACTCGCACAATGACAACTGCGATTGCACTAGAGACCAGCAAGGGAGATTTGCCTTTAGCTATTGCTCTGGGCATGGTGCTGATGGGCGTCGTCTTATTGGCAAACCTCCTCACATTGATGGTCCGCCAAATTGCAGAGCGTCGCTATGCTTAATCCATCTACTCATACGCAGCAGTGGGTTGAGTTTGATCATATTCTGGTCAAAGATCGAGATAAAGTCATCCTCAATATTCCACATGCCATCCTTCATCTTGATCAGATGACTGCCGTGATTGGTCCAAATGGCGCAGGCAAGACCACCCTGCTAAAACTACTGCATGGTTTGATCGCACCTGATAGCGGGAGCCTGCGCTTTTCTGACTCCGCTCTGAGCAAAGCTTTAGTCTTGCATCACACCGCCATGATTAAGGCATCTGCGAGAACTAATCTGGCCTTGGTTCGAGATACTGATTCCAAGATCTCGGATGCTGATATCGAACAAGCTCTGGGGCGTGCAGGACTGCAGCACTTGGCTGATACGCCAGCCCAAAAATTATCTGCAGGTGAAAGGCAGAGGCTCTGTTTGGCTCGCGCACTTTTACAGTCGCCCAGTCTGATATTGCTAGATGAGCCTACAGCCAATCTCGATCCTCATGCTACTGAGCAAGTGGAGATGATGATGCAGGAATATCAGCAAGATGCTCTTCAGGTCATTTTTTCTTCTCACCAACTCGCCCAAGTGAAAAGACTGGCAGGACAGGTTGTTTTTATTGCTGAAGGTCAAATCCAAGAAATTGGAAAAACTGCCGAGTTTTTCCTTAATCCCAAAACACCAGCCGCAGAACGCTTTTTATCTCAAGAGCTAGTGCGCACTTGAGATCTTCATCTTAAGTATTCTGGATCACGATATTCGGAAACTTACTGCTCATATCCTTAGCGAGTCCTGCAATACGAATCGCAATTTGTCGGGCGATCTGCTGATAGACCATACTGATTGGGCCATCTGGCTCAGCAACGACGGTTGGGCGACCCGCATCCGATTGCTCACGAATCGAGATGTTCAAGGGTAAGGATCCAAGAAAATCAGCTCCGTAATCACTGCACATTTTTTGTCCACCACCCGAACCAAAGACATGCTCTTCATGTCCACAGCTTGGGCAAATGTAGGTGCTCATGTTTTCCACAATGCCAATAATCGGCACACCAACCTTCTCAAACATTTTGAGGCCCTTGCGCGCATCCAATAAGGCAATGTCCTGAGGGGTCGTCACAATCACAGCGCCTGTGACAGGCACTTTTTGACTGAGCGTTAACTGAATATCCCCCGTACCCGGTGGCATGTCCACAATTAAATAATCTAGGTCGCGCCAACGGGTTTGACGCAGTAATTGTTCAAGGGCAGAAGTGACCATCGGGCCACGCCATACCATCGGACTATCTTCATTAATTAAAAAACCAATAGAACTGGCTTGCAAGCCGTGACCTGCCATGGGCTCGATAGTATTTTCTGCTTTGCTTTCTGGTCGCCCGCTAATGCCGAGCATCATGGGCAGACTTGGGCCATAGATGTCTGCATCCAAAATTCCAACGCTGGCACCCTCAGCAGAGAGGGCTAAGGCCAAATTGACTGCTGTTGTGGATTTCCCAACACCGCCTTTACCGCTAGCGACTGCAATGATATTTTTCACGCCAGGTAATAATTTGACGCCGCGCTGAACCGTGTGGGCAACGATATCGCTACTGACATTTACCTCAATGTTTTTTACGTCCGCAATCTTTTTTAATTGCGAAACTACCAAATCCTTGATCGCTTGAAACTGACTTTTAGCGGGATAACCCAGCACTACATCAACATGGATATTGTTATCGCTGACACTCAGGTTTTTAATGGAGGCGCAAGCCATTAAATCGCTTTGAGTATCTGGATTCATGATGCTGCTTAATACTGTCTGCACGTTTTCTACTGTAACTGCCAAAATACTCTCCTGAGGGTCTTGCTCGAGTGAGCAAACTAGTTTATTGGGGATATCTTAATCCTTGCGCACTATTTGCGTATTAACTCAATGTCGCCATAGTAGGCGCGAGTTTCAGAGTGGGTATTGTCTGTATCCGTTAGTAAAGCTACGCCAATGATTTTACCTGGGGCCTCTCCGTACGCTTTTTGGTAATCAGCCGATAAATCGCGTTCATGCAAGCGCCATTCCCCAATATGCCCCTGCCCAGAATCCACCACGATCATCTTGATCCGTGAAGTGCGGGCATTATCAAGGATGGTATCAACCGGGGTCTTGCCTGACCAAATGTACATCAGAGTGGCATAGGGCATTTCTTGACCGCTAATGAGGTTAGCCAGCTCAAAGTTCATTTTTTCTTTTAAAGAGAGTGTTGATTTATTGCCATCAAAGGCCACCATGATGCGCAATGGGGCGTCGTCATTCTGTTGATCGGCATTGTCGGCCGTCGAAATAGCCTCGGTTGCTTTCCACTCCCAACGCAACCACCAGTTTTGAGCTGATCTTGGAACGAGTTTGACCGCCAATCCCGAGGCTGCTGTTTTTGCACTCGCACTCAGAACGGTTCTACCTTGATATTTCTCTAAGCGATAAACCGTATTCTTTTTAAACGGTGCGATTCGGTAAAAGCTCCAGCCAGATGCTGCAATCCCACCGCTACCTTGGTTAGAAAACTGAGGTAAGTTCTCATGAAGCGGCAAAGCCTCTGCTGGAGACGAGCTCGAGGAATCCTGATTCACGGTAGAGCAAGCAGGAATGATTAGCACTAAGGCAATCGCAAAAGCAGTCCGGAGGGTAGGGGTGATCAACATCTGATGAATTGTCCCAAAAATTGCGCCTAGTGAGTCTAAAATCGATGAAGCTAAATCTGGATCGAACTTCATGCGTCAATACCCCCCTACTGTCTGGGTCATCATCAGCATCTTGATTGCTGCACTAGTTCACTTTGGCTTGGGATTTGCGATTGAATTTTCAGTTGATGAAGCGCATTACGCCCTGTATGCGCGACACCTAGCGCTGAGCTATTTTGATCACCCTCCCTTGGTTGGTTGGATTCAGTGGCCCTTAATTAGCCTCAGCGCGAATGAAGGAATCATTCGCTTGGTACCAGAGTTGTTGTGGGTGCTATCTTGCTACGGTGTTTTTTTAGTCAGCAAAGAGCTTCACCGTCTCATCCAAGGTCGCAATGCTGGCTTTCTCACTAGCGCATTACCCTCTGCCAATTCCTGCGGCTTGATGGCAGTGCTCTGCGTCATCGCTGCACCACTGCCCCATGTTTTAGCGATTGGCTTACTGCCCGATACTTTATTAATTCCCTTGAGTCTTGGCATTATGTTGATGGCCTTACGCTGGATCCGTAAGGACACTTTCAGCACTGGGGATTGGATAGTGTTGGGCATCCTCTTGGGATTAGCAGGACTTAGCAAATACACAGCCTGCTTCACTGCCTTGGCTTTATTGATCGTCTTTCTGGTTCATCCCAGAAAAACGTGGATTGGTCAGCGCGGGTTTTGGTTCGCCGCAGTCTTTGCTCTAATCCTCATCAGCCCAGTGATCTATTGGAATGGAAGCCATGACTGGATTTCTTTCAGATACCAAATCGCTCATGGTGGGGGATCTTCATGGGCTTGGCGCCGGGTTGCAGCATTCTTAGGTCTGCAGGTGCTCTGCTTTGGTCCTCTCATCATCATCGGGACTTTTTTATTTTGTAAAAATTGTTTACATACTGGTCGTCGCTCAATACTGGCGCTCTTGGGCTTCTTTGTCATTCCTTTTGGGATTTTTGCCGCGCTCTCTGGTGGCGGGGGCTTACCGCACTGGACCAGCCCCGCATGGTTTTGTCTGGCGCCTTTTGCCGGCATTGGTTTAGCAAAAGCCTGGTCCATGCGGCACCGTTTCTGGATTAAGCTGCTATGGATATTTCAGATCACACTATGCCTGCTGGGCTTTGCTTATGTCCTATCAGGCGGCATCAATACGGCTGCGATTAAGAGCAATCCGATTGCTGACCTTTATGGCTGGAAATTAGCCGGTCAAAAAGCAACGGAGCTGGCTAAAGCCAATCAAGTTCAAGGCATTGCCGTTCAGAATTGGACCTTAGGTAGCCGCATTGCTTGGTATGCCCATCCCCTACCTGTATTCATCCTCGATCAACGTCAAGATCAGTTTGATCTTTGGTTTGGGCAACTGCCACTGGGTAGCTCGGTTCTATTAGTGAACTGGACTGGTATGTCATTTCATCAGCCAACCAGGGATAAACCCATCAGCGGCCCGGCAGGCGAACAATTTGCCTTTGCGGAATGCAAGCCCTTGGATCAGATTGCCATTGAGCGATTTGGCCAACATTTATCCAGTTTTGAATTTAGCCTATGTACTAATTGGCAGAAAACGGGTTTAAGGCAGTAATTCTTTAAATTCAAGGGTTAAGCTGTCTAAAGCATTATCCTTAGGCCTATGAATCCTCAATCTGTGGCCACCCCCAATCCTCCTGCTGGGTGGAAATCCCTGCTGAAGAAAGCCTGGCCCACCATCCGGATTTTGCTTTCGGTCGCCTTACTTTGGAAGGCGACTAGCGGAATTGACTGGGATGCCTTGATTCATTCCGAGATTCAAATGCAGCCTTTATGGTTTGTAGCAGCAGGAATAGCTATCGTATTGGCTTTTATTTCCGGTGGTTTGCGCTGGGGTCTCTTAATGAAACGCTCAGGCTTTAGAGCCAGCCTCAAAGATTATGTTGCGCTCTATTTTGCAGGCGGACTGATCAATCAAGGCTTGCCTAGCACCTTAGGTGGAGATAGCTACAGAGCCATTACAGCAAGTCATCTAGACGCTCAAGGCCACTTTACTGAGCAGAAAGTCTTAGACGAAGAGCTGCACCATGCAGTGGACTTGGAGCACGCTAAACCCAAATTGCGCTTGAGCTTTGCGATGGTCTTTGTCGATAGACTCTTAGGCCTTGCTGGCAATAATTTACTGGGGGCTCTAGGCTTAATCATGGGTGGCGCAACGCTAGCTAGCTGGGGAACCACCTTGGGCTATGTCCTGATGGCCATCATGCTCGCCTCAGGCTTATTGGTTGCCTGTATTTTGGCCTGGGCGCCATCGCGCAGTCTTTTACAAAAGTTTCTCGTGAAATTGAATATGGGCGATGCCCTTCCTGGCATTCGTTTTGCTTTTGCTTGGCCCATCAATGTTGTGCAAGCGCTTGTCGCCATGAGCATTCATTTCTTTACCATCTTGGCGCTCGGTTTTTGTCTTAAAGCATACGGCGCTTCAGCACCGCTAGCCGGCTTGATGATCGGCTTGCCAGCACTCAGCTTATTGCTAATGCTACCCATCAGCATTTCTGGTTGGGGACTAAGGGAGGCTACCCTCTCTTCCGTTCTGACCCTTTGGGCAGTTAACCCATCGATCACCGTACTCGCCTCAATTAGCTATGGCGCACTCACAGTTTTGTGCGTGCTACCTGGTGCATTTATTCTATTCAAACGAAAGTCTTCTCTCTAGAGCCCTATTATGAGTATTAGCGTCAATACCATGCGTGCCATCGACCATTGGGTCGGGGTTCCTTTATGCGCCATAGTCAGCCCCTTCATCGCATTAGTAGATCGCATTAAAAGCATCTTCTTACCAAAGCTTGATGCTCCAAAAAAATTACTCTTTATTGAATTATCAGAAATGGGTAGTGCCATTTTGGTTGATCCAGCGATGCGTAATGCGCAAGCTCGTGGAGCAGAATTATTTTTCTTGATCTTTAAGAGTAACCGCGCCAGCTTATCCCTTCTCAATACAGTCAAGCCTGAAAATATCTTTACGATTGACTCCTCTAGTCTGGGTGGGTTGATTAAGGACACGCTGCGTTTTCTATGGATCGCCCGCTGTCACAAAATTGATACCGTCATTGATCTCGAACTCTTCTCCCGCTTTACCGCCCTGTTAACAGGCCTGTGTGGTGCTCGGCACCGAGTCGGTTATCACATTTTCCATGGCGAAGGTCTATGGCGTGGCACGATGTTGACCCGCAAAGTGCATTACAACCCGCACATTCATATTACTAAGAATTTTCTATCGCTGATTCATGCGGCTTTTGCTAAAGAAATTGAAGTTCCTTATAGCAAGATTCATATTGCCGATTCTGAAGTACAGCTTGCTCAGGCCATCATCGATCCTGAAGTTAAATATACAGTCATTGAACGAATTGAGAAGCTCGCACGCGATGCTGGTATTCCTTTTGTTCATGGTAAACAACGACTGATTCTGATCAATCCTAATGCGAGTGATTTGCTGCCACAGCGTCGCTGGGCTCAGGCACGTTTCTCAGAATTGATCCAGCGGATCGCTCAACGCTATCCCAATGATGTGATTCTGATTACTGGTTCCCCGGCTGAAATCGCCTATGTGGAAACTGTACGTTCTGTTGCCAATGTTGCGCATGCATTGAACTTTGCAGGACAAGTCAGCTTCTCGGAGCTGCCCGCTCTCTACACCCTATCGGATGTGATGGTAACGAACGATTCTGGTCCAGGCCACTTTTCTGCAGTCACACCATTGAGAACGATTGTCTTGTTTGGCCCTGAAACCCCTGCTTTGTATGGCTCCCTAGGAAACTCCATCTCCATTACAGCCAACTTAGCTTGCTCACCCTGCGTCAGTGCGGCTAACCATCGCAAGACCCCTTGTCAAAATAACGTCTGCATGCAATCTATTAGCGTTGCTCAAGTGATGGAGAAGGTTGAGCTGCAACTGCAGAGCGCCGATCTCGCCAAACAAGCCTAATTTCATGGGATATCAACGCCCCTCTGTATTGCTATGTTGCTTACCCATTCTGCCATTAGCTTTGGGTTTATTTATTTACTTTGGCGGAATTCAAAGCAGTAGTTTTTTATTCATCAATCAAATCACTCAGCATGTTCCAGACCGCATTTGGGCAGGCCTCACTTTTTTAGGTAATGGTTGGGGCACATTTGCACTTGCTTTTCCTTTACTCTTGTTAGCCCCTCGTTTACTGAGTGCTGGAATTTTTTCTGGGCTACTGGGTGGCATGGTCATTGCGATTCTGAAACCGCTCATGAATTTGCCCAGGCCCGCAAGCATTCTCGCTAGCGGAGACTTTCATCAAATTGGCGAGGCATTGCTCTACAACTCCATGCCCTCAGGTCATACCTTAACCGCTTTTGCTGTAGCAAGCGGGCTTTATTTTGCAGTAGGTATGAACAAGCATAAGTCTTTGCTTGGCTTATTCGTTTTAGCAGGACTAGTTGGCTTATCACGAAGCGCTGTGGGTGCTCACTGGTTAAGCGATGAATTTGTAGCGGCAGCTATTGGTCTATGGTGCGGAATGCTGGGCTCATTACTGGCTAGCTTTATCCCTGATAATCAATTGACTCTAGATAAATGGTGGCCCCGCTGTATTGCACTGTGTGGTTTGTTCGCAATCTACCCATTACTCACGCAAACCATGGATTCTGATCTAAATCAACCTTTGCAATATGCCTCTGCCCTGCTGATTGCGCTCACGCTGGCACTCTTTGTGCAAACGCAGCACACCAAATCCAACCACTAATCCATGTTTAGCTATCGACATGCTTTTCATGCTGGCAGTCATGCAGATATCCTGAAGCACATTGTGCTCATTCAACTCATTCGCTATCTTCAAGAAAAAGAAGGCGCCCTAACGATCATTGATACTCATGCTGGGGCTGGTATCTATAGCCTGAGTGATGGCTTTGCGGCCGTGAGCAAAGAGGCTGAGGGCGGCATCTTTCGCTTAAGTCGCTATTGGCACAATAATCAAGAGATAGAAATCACTGACAGTATTAGCGAATATATGGCAGCGATTACTGCCGAAAATCCCAGCGAAGAGCTTGCTTTTTATCCTGGGTCTCCTTTTATCATCGCGAAAATGTTGCGACCACAAGATCGCTTAAAGCTCTTTGAGCTTCACCCTAAAGAGATTGACTTGCTCCGACACAATGTTCAACAGCTGCCGCAAAACAAGCAGATTGATCTTTACCATGCAGATAGTTTTAGTCGCTTAAAAGGCTTGGTACCTCCTCCTAGTCGCCGTGGGCTAGTCTTGATTGATCCCTCTTATGAAGATAAGCAAGACTATCGCTATCTTGAATCTACTCTTGAGGAAGCCCTAAGCCGCTTTGCTACAGGCTGCTATGCAATTTGGTATCCCATATTATCGAGAAGAGAAGCAGCGGCGCTACCAGACAGGTTACAAAAAATCGCTACCGTCCATAAACGGTCTTGGCTTCAAGCTGAGCTTAGAGTCGAGAACTCACCGGGCGAGCGACGTCTGCAAGCCAGCGGGATGTTTGTTCTGAACCCGCCATGGACCCTTGAAGGCAAGCTCAAGGAGACGCTACCCGCTCTTGTTAAGGTCTTGGGTCAAAACTCAGGGGCTGAATTTGTCTTAAAAAGCGTTGAAGCCTAAAGCACTGCCATTTAAATCAGTCTAGATTCACTTCGACTCTGATCGATAGTCAAACATGATCTCACTACGGCGCAAGAAGGGCAGAGTCCATGGTGGGTTGTATCGCGCAAATTGCGCTGGCCCTATGGGTGTCAGATGCTTGCTTGCCATCCATTCTTTGAGCTCACTGGTCTTGGTCTCCACCTTGCTATAAGTATTAAACCCAGAAAAAGTGATTACTGCCTTGTTCTCAGCAGGGATCTTTTTGAGGTGCACCTGCTCATCAACAGGGGTTGGCAAAGTATTGAGTTCAAAAGCGCTTGGCATCACAAAGCTTACTAACCATTCATTGGTACCCTCATTAATTAAAACGGGCGAACCCATCGCGGGGGACTCAGCTTGGGGCAGCACCGTTACCGGAGCAGTCATCTCAATTTTTTCTTTGGATTGATTCTTGCCAAAGATATAAGCCGCAATGAGTCTGAAGCCTGCACTAGAAGCCTCACTCATATCGCCCTTTACCTTCACTTCGGCGATGATCTTGGGTTCGTAGGCTCGAATTTCAAAAGGGCCTGACTGCTCAAGCACGGCATATTTTGGCTCTTCAATTGCCATCGCAACTCCTGAGAAGAAAATCATTCCGACTAAACCGGTTTGGAGTAATTTCATGGTTTGACGCATTTGGGACTCGCTTACCATTTGGACTGCAAGATAAAGCCAGAGGGCTTGTAACTTAATTTACCGCTGGCTCCAACAGGTAAAGTAATTTTGTTTGCCTGATGTCCAAACGGTAAATCCGTTAAGAGTGGGATATTTTCTGGCAGACGCTTACGCAGATGTTCGTAGACCGCATTGAGATCATAACCCTGATCATGGTCGAAAAGACGATAGGCAGAAAATCCACCCATTAAGATTGCACTCTGCGAGCTCAGAATACCCGCGTCGAGCAATTGCATCAGATTGCGCTCGATTCGATAAGGATGTTCATTCACATCCTCCAGAAAGAGAATGCCGCCCTGTATTTGCTTTGGTGCTGGGAAATACGGAGTTCCCACCAGGCTACACAAAATCGTTAAATTGCCACCCCAGAGGGTTCCAGTCAGCTCTCCTGCGGTAGATCTACCAAGATAAGCTTGCTGCGCCTCTACCGTGCAATCCAATTCACGATCTTGAATGGCCGCCTGAAAGTGTTGCCACATAAAGCCATCAGGATTAACATCTGACTGGTCTTCTTTGGAGCCGAAATCATAGTTCAGCATTGGGCCAGCCAAAGAGACTGCTCCTGTTTTAGCCAATAAGCCGAGCTGGAACACGGTGAAGTCACTATGGCCACATACCTGAAGTCCATTTTGAATGGCATTGGCAATGTGCTGCCATTCAATATCGGGTAGTAAACGATGCAAACCATATCCACCGCGCATCGCTAGCACTAAGTGATCGCCTGAAAGTTTACCAATCTGATTGATTTCAGCTAAACGTTCTGCATCCACTCCAGAAAAACGTTGATGCCTACGCTCAATGCAATCGGTATTCTGAACCTCAAAACCTTGTCGCTTGAACCACTCAATAGCTCCAAGGGGACTTTTTTGATCAGGATTTGCGCCAGAAGGGGCAATTACATGAATTTTTTTCAACGCCGCTCCCTAAAGAAATCCCTCAGCACCTGCCCACACTCTGACTCTAATATGCCGCCGTCAACGGTGGTTTGATGATTCAATTGATTGATCGAGAAAATATCCACCACACTCCCAGCAGCGCCCGTTTTTGGGTCGCGCGCGCCATAAACGACTCTATCCACTCTAGCATGGAGCATTGCTCCAGCACACATCGCACAGGGCTCTAGGGTTACGTACAGAGTACTACCCGGTAAACGGTAATTTTTCAGCGCTCCAGCGGCAGATCTGAGGGCCAACATTTCAGCATGGGCACTGGGATCATGAGTACCGATTGGGCGATTAAATGCCTTAGAGATAACTACCCCATCATGGACTAAGACGGCCCCCACCGGAACTTCTCCAGCCTGAGCAGCCAACTTAGCCTGCTCTAAAGCTTGCATCATGAACTGGTGATCAAGCTCGGTAGACATCATTAAGAGCGATGGACGTCTGCCCAACAATTAGGGGTCTCATAAAGCCGAATTGCCGTGAGATGTAAACGCCCAGCAAAAGCTTGATCAAATAAAGGTGACAAGATATCAAAAGCCGCTTGCGCTAAATTTTCAACTGTCGGGACATGCTCCATCACCACTGTTTTGTGATTAGGTAGAGTATTGAGAAAATCCACAAGGCCTGTATCTTCTTTGGCCACTAAGAATGCATGATCCCAAGGCTCAACCACATGCTGATTGCTCAAACGCTTGATATCAGCAAAGTCCAAAACCATGCCGTCATCAGCTTGACCTGGATGATTAGCAATCTCACCAGACAATGTAATCTCAATTGCATAGCGATGCCCATGAAGATGTTTGCACTGGCCGTCATGATTCGGGATGCGATGACCCGCATCAAACTCAAGTCGACGGGTGATGGAAATGGGTGCTGGCTTCATGAGGAGATACTTTTCTTGAAATAATTACCGAATGCCAATTATCTTATGAGTTTGCACACTCAGGCGCCATAAAGGGCGTTTTTGACACAGTTGAATCGCTAATTGGGTATTTTCTCTTAATTGAGGACCATCCATCGGCTGCAGATAGCGGTTGCGGTAATCCATCTTCTCAAAGCGGGCGAGTAGATTTTCTAAGTTTTCATGTCCAAACTGAGGAATGACCAGCTTAATCTCATCTGCTTGCAACACCACTAAATCGGATCCGGCTTTAGGGCTGACACAAACCCAATCAACACCTGCAGGAACTTTAAGTGTTCCGTTCGTCTCAATCGCCACCTCAAAACCTTTGTGGTGAAGCGCATCAATGAGATCTCTGTCCAACTGAAGTAAAGGCTCGCCACCGGTAAAGACAACATAACGTTGCTGAGGTCCAGCACTGGTTGAGAGCCATGCGAGCTCAATTGCATTGGCAAGACTCTCGGGAGTCTCAAACTTTCCGCCACCATCACCATCAAAACCCACAAAATCAGTATCGCAAAATTGACACTGGGCTGTGGCACGGTCCTCTTCGCGTCCACTCCATAAATTACATCCAGTAAAGCGACAAAAGATTGCAGCTCGGCCTGTATGAGCACCCTCGCCTTGCAGAGTTGGAAAAAGTTCTTTAACGGTATACATAATCAAACAAGTAGAAGTTGGATTATTTCCAAGAGATCAGCTCACTCTCTAAATAATCTTCCCAAAGTGCGGTAGCAATTGTTGAGCCGGACAGGACGTATCGGCCGGAGCTTCTTCGAATGACCCAGCGACCAATTTTAGGCGACAGCCATACATCCTCATCACGCCAATTAGCTAAACGAGAAAAATCATTACTTTGGAATTCGGGTTCGTTAATATGGTACTTAAGCGTGAGGAAGTCACCCGAAGGCACTTGAATGTTTTCCCATGCTTGGGCATTGATATTAACCCCCAAATAATATGAATTATCAGGATAGCCAACTACCTCGTAACGGGTTCGATAAAAGCCAGACCAGCCCACTCTTAATTCTTCTGGCCAGAGGGGTACCGTCTTTTGAAATTTTTGGGGCGGATTCCAATGAGGGTCCTGCAAAATATATCCCCAAGGTTTCTGAATCTCATCTGGTAAAGCACCAAATTTTTGACTAAAGCGGGATATACGAACATGGTCACTTACTGAAACTACTGTTTCGGTGAGCGTATCAATCGATAGGCTATTAAAAACATTTTTGATGTTGTAAACCCACTGTTGACCAATTTGCGGAGGTCGGATACGAACATCGCTCGGCTGGGGTTCGTTTACCCCTTGCGGAAAAGGCAAAGATGGGAGGCATGCAACCGGCAAGCCGGCCGCACTTACTATTAAAGCTCTTCGCGGGAGGTTTACTTGTAACTCTGCAGTTGCCACTGGGTAGTATTTCCACGTAAAGAATTGTTTTCACCCTCGAGGATGCATGAGCCAGTTGACTCACGTGCTACCCAATGCCCGATCTGAGGAACAAACCAAATTGTTTCTTTTCTGGTGCAATCTGATTTACCAGGATCAGGGCTATCGAAATGAATCAGATTTTCATATTTCAAAGCATTAAAAGTACCTGCTGGAACTGTAATACTTTCCCAGCCCATTGAATTCATCAATAAATTCCATTGATATGCGTTACCTGGATATCCAGCGACTGTATATTGGGTGCTTATCTGCTTGCTCCAACCCCCCGAGAGGTTTTGCGGCCACAAGGGAATTGCTGGGTTGTAAGTAATTAATTTTGACCAGTGTGGATCTGTTGAAATCATTCCCCATGGGTCTTGAATTTCAGATGGCAGCTGATATCCATTTGCATCAGTACGAGAAAGAACAATGCTGGAGCCAATTCTAGAAACTCGCTCAGTAATGACTGCCAATTCTTTGCTATCAAAGACATCTTTTTTTGAATAAACCCATTCTTGACCCACTTGAGGAGCACGTACAGTCGGCAAAGGATTGGGTGTGGATATCGATTTACCGCTCTCGTAGCCTAAGGGGGTCCAACAAGCTGTAAGCAACAATATCAGACTAATAGCTGAAAGATTCCGTATCAGACGCATGAGCATTATTCCCACTTAATAGTTACTCTAAAAAACACCCAGCATTCATGAGGCTTTCCGGGTGATTCGTAGTTTTGTGTAACATTTGTGTAAGTTTTTAAGGTCATTTTAAGATCTTGGCGAATTGCGTAACCACTTGAATTAGTTGAGATTCATAATCGAAAAGTTACACACTGCGTGACTTATTTCGGGTTATGTTACCTTAAAAATCATTTGCAACGTCAAATATTTGACAAATGGAAACGTCAAATACTTTTACATTGAAAAAGGTGTGGAACTGTAATTACATTACTCGAGCCATATAGGTCTTTTAACAACCAAAATGCATCTTGGTCATTTGAAGCCTCAATATGCGTCCACAAGAACGTATCTGTACCAGCAACACGGATCACAGCTTCATAAGTGTTCATTTTAATGAGCTTGGCTCCACTTATTTGGTTTGGATTTGGATTGAGCATGAATGCAAGCCAATCAATATTCGCTTGTCAGCATAATTACCCAATACTCTCCGCCCCAACAGGCATATAACTGCAAATTGGATATAGGAAAATTGGTGTACTCAAAATATTGCCTATCCAGAAGTCGCCCATTGCCGTTATCTAGCACTAAGCGAGCTTCGGGATAATCAACTGATAGTTTGGCAACAATGAACTCTTCCCGTCCATTAAATTGCGGCAAATAGCTAGCAATAGCATCCATTAGCCAATATGCACCCGCCTCATGAGCCAGATGCTTTGTCCCGTCAGTTAGCATTGCATAAGGACTAATCTGGTAGTAGTGCTGTGTACCTGTAAATTGCGCCAGTTCATTAACCAGCTGTGATGCGTTCTTATTCATAATATTTTGAGCGGGTTAGTGTGCCGTCACAATTAAGTGGCTAGCATACCAACTGGCGATCATTTTCCAAATGCGCCGCGAATTTGACCCGATACAGCTGAAATTTGATCGTCAAGCTCTCCTGCTAAGACAATCTCATTTACCGTAGTCAATGCCGTAATCAATCCTTCAGCATTAGCGCATTCAATAGCATTGCTTTTGCCATTCAAACTCAGCACCTTTGCGCCATAACGAACTTGTAGCAATACTTTATTGCCGTCAACAAACCACCACTGTTTGATTCGCTTAGGCTGGGTTACTTGCACACGCTCGCCATCAGCGTTAGTAATCATTTTAGTGCGGGTGGGTGAATACGTTTCGCCACTTTTCAAAGCCTTTGCTAAAGCTAGCTGCTCTAGAACTTTTAAACTGAGCTTTTTACGACGATGATGAACTGGATTTTGACTAGTAGGCTTTTTAGCTGCTACGAGCTTGAGTGAACTTAAAGTTGCCATTGTGTTTCCTTTCGTGTTTAACAGGGCAACACAACTTTATTTTCAAGACATATTATGGACAACCAAAAAGATATGTATTGATACGATTTCACTCTAAATCTCCGCTTTAAATTATCAGTAATGCTAAATAAACATACAAGCAAGGTTAAGGTTGGCACGCCGTTTGTATGGTGCTGCGAAATCCGTTCTCTACGTGTATGTAACGGAACCGCTCGACGAATTTCTTGCTATTCGCACTCATCACACTATCCTTAACCGGACGCCTTAAATGTCGCACCTTTGCTGCAGAAACGTTTGTGATGTTTTACATGGTTGCTAGCAAATAATAAATGCTAGAAAAGTGAGTGGGAAGCCATAATTAAACCCACATGTGCCCTGAAGCTATCAATACAGCGAAGGGCTACAGCGTAAGACTGGCACGTAAAAGGATGATCGCAAAACCTACCTTATCTTGCAATTGCAAGTTGTGTTGTATTGAATGAAATAACCTCAGCGATGAGTTAAAAATTGTCATGCCCGTAACAGGGCATGGCATGATCTTCCTAGCGATGGGGATTAAATGCTTTTGAAATAAAATACGAGATGTAAATCTTCATGAACGTTAGTGAAATGAAGATTGCGTCGAGTTGATTGCGCGAAGTGCAATCATTAATCAATTCAATACTTCACTTAACATTATGAAAACACATGTAAATTCAGCAGGAATAATACTTGCAACAATTGGTTCTTTATTAGTTTGGAAGTATTTGACTGAATTAAACTTTGCAGATAAAAAAGTATATCTAGAGGGCAAAGGGAGTATGACGATTCCATGTCCAACGCCTGAAGATGTCAAAAAATTTAAAAGGACATTACTACTATCAAAGCTAGGATTAGCAATGATTGTGGTGGGTGGAGCACTTCAAGTTCTGAGTAATTACATGTGCGACTAATACAATCTGAATCTATAAAAGCTATGCCTTAAATGCCAAAGTAAATGTCAAATGATTTGACGTTTATGAGGGTTTCAAACCGCTCTATTGAACCAATAGAGCACTTTGACTCATGACCCACCAAGGCCCCGCTGTAGCCCATTACCACTTGGACTTGGTCAAACGCTCAACACTTGCCATTGCATCCTTAAAAGCCGTATTACCCAGCTTGTTGCGCATCAAGTGAAGATGTTGAAATTCATGCTTTAATACGCTCAATTCAATCTTGGCAGTATTAGCTTCTGTGTATACCCGCCTAAAGTCTTCCAGCATTTCGTCAGTCTTTTCCCATACAGCCATCACTCCGACCATTACAGCTATACAAGCAGCTAGCTCGGCATATTGATAGGGGTCGAGTTCAAGTGCAGCGATGAAGGCTGGGTCAGCTACCGAGTAAAAGGTTGAAATCGCGTTGGGATCAACCCTATAAACTTTGAACTTGCGTGCAAAGTCGCCCTGAATGTGAATGCAGTCCAAAGCCATGCCAATTACATTCAGCATTTCTGCAACGTCTTTGTTGGGATTGGCTTTTAGTTGCTTGACTTGGAAAAGGGACTTGCTTTTAGTCAGCCGCTTGATATCACGAATTGTTAGCTTGGAATCCGCTGCTACCACTAGAAACTTCCATAAGTCTTTATCACGCTCTACTGCGCTCATAAACTAGCTTCCCACGTGGGGTTTTGGCTAGTCAGTGGGGATGTTTTGGTATTGAGTTTGGCGTTTGGGTTCGGTCGTATTTTAATTATTTTCATATCAGCTCTCCAAACTTATTTATGTTTGAAGAGCTAATTAACTCTAGGTAACTAAGCGCCGAACTGCTTAACTAATCCAATTAATGTTGCACTAGGCAATATTGCAGTATGGGGGACAAGGACATATGACCACTCTTTACCGCCATTACTCAACTCATGTTTACTAGCGTTCTCACACCAAGTAACAGCAGCTTGCTTCTTGGCTTGAACGTTTACATCATTAATTAAACTTGCTTGCTTAGGCTCGACTATGTACTTGTGCGTGGCTGTCTCCACAACAAAGTCTGGTTCATACGTTGCAGTGCTGCCACTTGCATCACGGTAGCTAATGGCAAATTGGTCGCGGGTTGGCTTAAACCATTTCATTGCGTCCAAATCCTTTTCCAGCAAGCTAGCAAACATACGCTCGCTATCGCTGCTAAATTTTTGAACTGGATACGAACAGCGTTCAAAGCCACCAAATAACATTCCGCCAATCCTGTCACGCTCACCAGTTGCAAGGGGTTGATGCACGTTACGCAGTTTCTCATTGCCATCTGCTGAATAGCTTGTATCAGTAAACGTTTGGTAGCCACGGCTAACTGTTACTTCATAGCCTTCGTCAGCTTCTTGCCACCAATGCGCTTGCATTTGGGAATGGATATACGTTGCAAATTGGCGCTGATTGAATTGGATAACGTTTAGCACTTCCGCATCTGCACTCAAGTAGCTACGCAACTTTGCAACAACTTGGCTTGAGAGTTTGTACAAAATGTCAGCATGTTCGTCGTAGCTGATGTCGTCAAAGTCCACTAAGTTACGGACGATGTAGTCCTCAAAACGCTCTTCTGTTGCGTATGCCAAGTCGGCATGAATCTTCGACCTGTCACTAGTACGTAGATGTTGGATAAGGATGTTTTGGTCTACAGGCTGCTGATTGACTGCGCTGGTATCAAGCTCAAAGTCTTTAAATCCCGTGCGTACTGTGCCCTTCGGTCGAACACTGATACGGGGAATGCCGATGTTCAAGTCCAAATAACGCTTCAAGCTGTCTTTAACAATAGCGGCAATGTCAGGCATAGTGCTTGTTTCAGCAAACTCAGCTTGTGCTGGTTGATACGTTGTCTCGTATGCCTCAGTCACTTTCTTGGCGATGCGAGCTTGAACGTCAGGCTTAATCAACGCTTCAAGGTTTGGAACATCCGTAACCCTGCGCTCGTTTTCCTTAATTGCCTCAACAATCAAATTCACAACAGTTTGTTCTTCTCGCGTTGTAAGTGCGGGCTTAGCTTGCACTCCCAAATCAAACTGCTGCGATGGCACAGGCTGAACAGTGGGACGACCGATTAACTGTTCAATTGCAGTATTTGTTACTGTTACAGCCTTCTTCCCAACCAAATTAATGTCCTTGCCAATGCGAACAACAGCACGGATGATTGAACCTGGCTTGTTAGCCTCGTTAATGATGGCATCGAACTTATCGTGCGCCACAATGGTTAGGCGGTCTACTGCTGCAACACCCATGCGTTTACCGTACGGCAATCGCAAGCCACGCCCAATACTTTGCTCAACAAGCGTTGACGAATTAGCAGCACGAAGCGGAACGATGGTGTAGAGGTTACGAACGTCCCAGCCTTCTTTCAATTTATCCACGTGCACAACAATTTCTGTTGGCTCGGTTGGGTCTTCCACTGCAAGCAAACGGGCAATGGTTTCATCACTCTCTGTGCCTTTTTGGTTTGAGTGCACTGTAATGACTTTATCTTTATAGCGCCCACCAAAAAAGTCATCACGTTTAATGCGCTCAACAATGTTGTCCGCATGTGTTGTGTCTTTAGCCACAACAAGCATAAATGGCTTAACGATTGGCAAGTTGTGGTTACGTGCAAAAGTAGCCAGCTCAATCTTTGTGTCTTCGTGTACAACTACACCGTCACGAATTTTCAAGTCTTCAAGCTCTTCTTCGCCATAGTTGTCAGCGTTAAAGTCTTCGCGTGTTGCAACGGCGGGTTCTTTTACAAAGCCATCAGCAATTGCATTGGCTAAGGGGTAATCGTAAATAACGTTTTTAAAACGCTCAGGTGTTGTGCTACTCTCAATTTGAGGCGTAGCAGTCAACTCCAAGCCAAGCATTGGCTTTAATTCGTTAATCGCTTTGAAGCCTGCGCTAGCGCGGTAACGATGGCTTTCATCCATAATCATTACCAAGTCTTCAAGGCTAGCTAGGTACTCAAAGTAGCTCTGTCCAATGTATTCGCTCAAGCGTTTGATACGAGGCGCTTTGCCACCACGCACTTCACTACTAATCTTGGCGACGTTGAAGACGTTAATAGTTACTTCATCTTGGTTTAGTCTGCCACTGCCAACGTCAATGCCACTGTCATAGTTGTCACCAGTAATAACTAGAGGTGGATTGTTGGCAAATTCCTGCAAGCCATTCAGCACGTACTTAGGTGATGCAGGCGAAAAGTCTGTAATCAGCTTGTTGTAAATGGTTAAGTTAGGCGCAAGCACAAAGAAGTTACGCACCCCGTACTGCGTGTACAGCAGTGCCATAAATGCACCCATCAAACGTGTTTTACCAACACCCGTAGCTAATGCAAAACACAGTGAAACAAACTCACGGTCGAAGCTAGCAACATTTGGATACGCTTCTTGCACCTTGGCAAGTTCAGCAACTAAGTCACCACCTTTTACGGGTGGATTTTTCTCAAGTATGTGCGCCAATATTTCAAGGCTATCACGCTGAGGTTGACGAAGGCTAAGGCGTGAACTGATTGCGTTCACACTGCGTTTGGATTGTTCGTTAAGGCTGTAGAAGGCTGTCATGTTTGCTCTCTTTATTCTTCGCCAAACAAGTCAGCTTCTTTTTTAGCTGCTTTCTTTTTGGGAGCTGCTTCTTGCTCGTCATCATCCTGCACCGCTACTGGCAATTTGGAAATGCTCAAGCTGTAGTCGTCTTTGCCCCATTCACACTTCGATAGAAGTGCATGTGGCATCTTTTTGAGCGTTAGGTTTGATAGCTTGTCGCTTAGCATTGCTGCACTAGCTTTGAAAGCAGCACAACAAACAAGTAATGTGCGTTCATTTCCCACATCCTCACTCAATGCAAGCAATTGCTCTTCCGTCAACGTTTGAGTTGTGACGTAAATGAAATCTGTTTCAGTGCTGTATCCATGTGCCCACCATTCAGTTTCGCTCGGACTATACGTAAAGCCTTCATGCTTACACACGGCAGCAGCAAGCATGTTGGCATCGTAGTCTTTGTTAATAACCCAGTTGTCCCATTTGTCTTTAGCAAGCAGTGACGGTGCAAGTTTGTAGTAACGGAACCCACCACCACCTTTCCATTCACAAGAATCAGAAATTCCTCCTCCATCATCACCGTCAATTACCTTTTTCATCCTAGGTATTACATGCGTATGGCAGTGCTCACCTAATTCAATCATTATCCAGCGTCGCTTCATTTTGTGCGCAACTGCACCTGTGGTTCCAGAGCCAGCAAATGAATCAAGTATCAAATCACCTTCATTTGTTGAAATTTGTAATATTCTTTGCAGAAGTTTTTCTGGCTTTGGTGTATCAAATGATTTCTCACCTAACTGCAAATTTTTAATCTCAGCCTTTGAGGTTCTATTTGTTCCTACTTCATTATTAAACCAAATAGTTTCTGGAGGTCTACCATTGGAGGTATCTAAATACAAACGTGAATTTGCACTCCATCCATTTTTTGTTTTAATCCATTCGATTCGACTTTTTTCCACTTCGACCTTACTTTTTTGCCAGCGCCAAGCACCATCAGTTCCATCTTGTTTTTTTGGGAAAACTTCCGTACCATCTGGGGCTATTAATGCATAGTAAAGGGATGGACGAGCTTCCCTGCTGTCGCCTTGACCGCCCATAGCCCTCAACGGCTTCAAATAGTAACGCCTTCCGCTCTCATCAATCTTGTTGTAATGGGCTTGCTTTTCTTCAGGATTTTCAAGACGATTTAGATTGACTGAATTAATGTCTTTACAGTAAACCAAAACATGGTCATGCCGTGTTGAGAAGGTTTTGGCATCCATTCTTGGGCTGTCAGCTTTTTCCCAGATGACGTTAGCCAAGAAATTATTTCTTCCAAAAATTTCATCACTTAAAACTTTCAGATAATGAGCCTCGTTATCATCAATCGTTATCCACAATGTTCCATCAGCACTTAACAAATTTTTAATGATGATTAGCCTGTCGCGAATTAGGCTAAGCCAAAGTGAATGCTCAATACCATCGTCGTAGTGCTCAAAAGCTGAACCAGTGTTATAAGGCGGATCAATAAAGACACATTTCACATTACCTGCATACTCTTGCTCCAAAGCCTTTAAAGCCAGCAGGTTGTCACCAAAAATCAGCTTGTTATCAAACAAATCTGAATCAGCGCGGCGCTTGACGCATGATAGGAAAGCTCTGCATCTTCAATAAGTATGCGCGGCTCCAATTTGGCAACATCATCCTTACCAATCCAAGTTAACTCTAGTTTTTGTTTTTTTGTCATTTAGTTCAAGCTCCATCGCACAGCGAAAAGTTTTGTGTTGCTCACTGTGCATTGCAATTGTTTTTCAACTTTTTTAATCAACGTATCACGTTGTTCATCAATACTGTCTTGCGCTTCGTACAAGCTCCTGCGCTTAGCATTCCTACTCTGTTCAAGCTCACGTAATCGTTTTTGATGTTCTAGTTTTGAAGCAAGAGACATTGACACAGACGCTGCTTTCTTTGCCTCTTTTATGTCTTTGTCTAGCTGCTTGATTTCAGTTTCAAGACCAAACTTCAAATCATCTGCCCAGCTATCCAACTTGCCAGTCTCTTCATCAAAGTAAACGGCATTACGCTCGTCCAGTTGCCTCGCTACTGCATCACGTTGCTTAGCGATTGTCTTTTCAAGCTGCACTTTAGGCATTTGACTGTTGCAATCAGAAACAGTTCTGCAATGTATCGCCATTAACCGTTCCGATAACTCAGCATCCAGAACTTCACCCGCGTCTGTAACCGCAGTGATAGCCAAGAAATCTTCATCTTCAACGCTACTAACGGTAATCTTCTCAGCAGCCACCCAACCACTATTACCTATGTAAGGCTCAAGTGCGCTTACTTTGAATGGGTATGCGTTGTAGTCAAGCTCAAGCGTAACGCTGCTATCAAAGTCTCGCCCAAGCGCATTGTTCACAACCCAACTTGCAAGAGGGCTTGTTTCCGCAAAGAAGTGCTGGTCCTTGCTGTCAGCAGCCCGCCAATCAAAGTTGTACATGCCTACTGCTGCACCACTGTTATTTGGGCTACTGTGCAAGTTAAACACAGTGCCATTACCTTCAAACTCTGCAACATCAGCTAACTCTGCTTTAGCAAGCATTAGCATAAGACTGCTACGTTTATCAAGCATTGCCTTTGTTTGGTCGTGGCTAACTTTTAAACGTGCATTTACTTCTTCGTCAAAGTTCTCAAGTAACTTTAAACGTGTTGTTTCAAGTGCCGCTTTGATTTGCTCATCCAGCTCTTGCTGTATTTCGTCAAATGCCGACTGGATTTCGGTTTCTGTACGGCATGTTTGATAAACGCTGGCGATTCGTTTTTCAATATCCACACCGTTTTCAATAACACCAAGTACTTCATCACTAGCGCCAAACACACCGTCAAACAACTTAAACTTTTCAGCAAGCAACTGATATACACGCTGGTCGGCTGCGTTGCGCTTATTCAAAAAGTTAACGACAACTACGTCAAATTTTTGACCGTAGCGATGACAACGTCCAATGCGCTGCTCAACTCGCTGCGGATTCCACGGCAAATCAAAATTAACAACAAGTGAGCAGAACTGCAAGTTAACACCCTCTGCCGCACTTTCAGTTGCAATCAAAATTGTGGCTGTGTCTCTAAAGTGTTCAACAATTGCAGCCTTCATGTCAGCTGTTTTTGAACCTGATAGCTTGTCACTTCCTGCATGTTTTTTTGCCCATTCAGCGTAAATTGCTTTTGATTGCGGGTCTGTGTTTGTCCCGTTCATCATGCAAATCTTGCCTTCGTAACCAGACTGCGAAAGCAATTCAGCTAAGTAACGCTGTGTACGTGTTGATTCCGTAAAGATTACTGCCTTCTTTGCTGCACCAATGCCTTGCAGCTTCTCAAATGCCGTAGCTAGTACCTTTTGTAAGGCCGCTCCTTTAGCGTTGTCACGTATGCCGCTTGCAAGTTTTGCATAGTCTCTTAGCTCAGCTAGCTCAAGGCGCAAGTCTTGCAACTCTTCTGCCGTTAACTTGCCGCTTGCTTCTTCAACTGCATCAGCACCAATTTCATCTGCTAACTCGTCAAGCCCTTCAATCTCGCCGTCAAGTAGCTCTAAAACACTTTGACGAGCTTGAGTTTGTTCAAGGCGCTCAACCAGCTTTTGTAGTGTTGCTGCAATAGCGTAGCTACTAGAAGCAAGCAGCTTACGCAGCACAAGTGTCATCAGTGTGCGCTGGCTACGTGGAAGTGCATTTAATTTTTCACGCTGTAAGTACGCTGACACTTGCTCATACAACTTGTGTTCGTCATCGCTTGGGACAAATTCTTCTGTCATTGCCACACGCTGTGTGAACTTGATGTACTCAAGCACTTGCTTGCGGAGTGTGCGCTGACAGAACGGCTTGATGCGCTCTTTCAGCCTTGAGTTGCGTAAGTTTTCATTCACGCCACGTATGTACTGCTCTTTAAAGCTAGTAATGTCGCCAAACACATGCGGGTCGATGATGCTCACCAATCCATACAGCTCAAGCAAACTGTTTTGCAATGGCGTAGCCGTAAGAAGCAACTTGGGCACATCAGCTACAACACCTGCAATTGCAGATGCCATTTTGTTGCCAACCTTGTAAACGTTACGCAGCCTGTGCGCTTCATCAACAACAACCAAATCCCAAGCAACACCTTCAAGCACATCAGCTTTTGATGCGGCAAAGTTGTACGAGCAGATTAGTAGGCTGTTGCCACTTAGCAAGGTGCCTTCTTTTCTTAATTGCTTGTACGTGCCATATTCCAAAATAGTGCTTGGAATGTTGAACTTGTCCATCAACTCCTGTTGCCACTGCTTACGCAATGTTGCGGGCGCAATGATTAACAGCTTGCGTTTACGTTCAGCCCACTTTTGCGAAATGACAATACCTGCTTCAATTGTTTTTCCCAAGCCAACTTCATCAGCAAGAATTACACCCTTGCTTAGCGGACTGCGAACAGCAAACAACGCCGCATCAACTTGATGTGGATTCAAGTCAACTCGTGCTGAGGCTATTGCATGACTGAGCTTGTCAATGCTGTTAGCTGGTTGCCTCAACGTAAGTTGCGTGGCAAATAGCTTCGACTGATAGGATGAGTACGGGCGCATAGTTTGTTATGGACCCTTAATCTTTCTCATTTCAGTCTCAATGTCTGCAATAGTTAAATCAAGTGATGCAGTTATCTTTTTTAGAGTTTCAAAAAAATCATCAAATGCAGCGGCATCCATTTCTCTATGTAGCCTAATGGCAACTTGCACCTTCATCCGTAATTGAGTGACACTTGATGACAATATGAGGGCTAGCCGCACAAGTGATGCAGGCAGTTGATCAAACTGAATTGCAGCTAGGGATTTTTCAAGCCCTTCAAGCATTGCCATATCGAACACCAACCCTGTTTCTCCAGCTTCGTGTACAGCATCCCTACAACTCAAATTCTTTTCAAAGTGTTTTTGGAGGTTGAACGCTGCTTTAGACAGCTCGCACAATGCCTCTGCAGTTGCAAACTTAGCATCTTTAGCTTGTTGCATTACAGACCTAGTTTGCCTATTTCCAATCCAAATAGCCGCAAAAATAGCCGCTATTGAACCAAATGCCTGAACCCAAGCCGCACATTCACTGCGTGTTAAGTCAACTGGAAGTAGTAAACATGTTTGGCAAACACTAAGAGTCATAGTTACGCCGCAGCCTTTTTGGTTTTGGTTTCAGTTTTGGTTGCCTTGGTCTTAGTCTGCTCAACAAAGCCACGCATAAACTGGCGAAGCACTTGTGCTGCTGGTGTATGTTGGGTTTGGCAAGCGGCAATGAACTCTTCTCGCAAGTCCTGCTCAACCCGTATTCGCATTCCTGCGTCTTTCATGCTGCCTCCCGTGTCTCCAATGTGTATCCACTTTATCACACTACAGCAGGTGGGTATAGACGCAAAATCACCAGCTGAAATCTGTAAGTACTTGGGCTAAAAAAACTGCGTAGCTGAAAAACTAGGGCCACAGAACCCATTTTGGGCTAGCTGCAGACTTGCGTACAAGCCCTACAAGCTGCAAACAGCAATGCTCAGCTACACAAGCCAGCCCAAGTAGCCTAAAAACGCTTGCACGGCAAGCTAGCAAGTTGATAGATTCATGTGGCAGATCCGCCACAGGCTCGAGCTAAATACAACTGCGCATGTTTTACACAAAACATTATCAGTGCAGCTAACTAGTTGAAATTAAATGGGAAATTTAGGGGTAGGAATTTCCATCATATGAAAACACACTATTAGCACTGTTTCCATATGACAAGGAGTTTCAAGATGACCAAGCAAGCTAAAACTTTGAATGAGCGCGAACTGCAACGTTTACTCGATTTCGTTACCAAAACCAAAAACCAAAAACGCAACCGTGCAATCCTGCTGCTTACTCACCTAGCCGGCATGCGAATTGGCGAAGTTGCTGCAACACGGGTGTGCGATGTACTGGCTAGCGATGGAACTGTGCGCAAAGAAGTGCAATTAAGTGCAGCGCAAACTAAAGGCGATAAAAGTCGAACTGTGCTGCTAAATGAGCGCATGCAAGCTGAACTGGGCGCTTATTTACTTACTGTGCGTGTACGTGACCCAAAGCAGCCCTTATTTCCAAGCCAACGCAGCGCAGGCTTCTCAGCCAATTCGCTTACCCAAGTTATTAATGGGATTTACAAAAACGCTGGCTTTGACGGATGTTCAAGCCACAGTGGTCGCCGTGGCTTCTTAACTAACCTAGCTGAAAAAGGCGTTAGCGTTCGGGTAATGATGGCGTTAGCAGGACATCAAAACATGAGCACTACACAACGTTACATTGACCTGCGCCCAGGTGTCTTACGTAACGCTGTTGAATTGGTCTAACGTCAAATCATTTGACGTTAAAAAAGCCCGCCAAATAAATGGCGGACTTTTTGACTGAACCTATTGGTTACGCAAGTTCTTGCGTATCATAAAATTCAGGCTTCTCAAGCTCTTCTAAACGAGCAATTTGAATATCATCAAATGCCTTTTGTCGCTTTAGCTCCTCGATTTTATTCTGCTCAATAGCCTGCTCACGCGATTTGCCAAAAACTTCAATTTCTTTAAGCTGAGCGTACTCAAGTAATTCATTATTTTCCGTATTAATACGCTCTGCTATATATTTGAAAATATAGTTTTCAGCAGCTGATCCAAATTGAAAACAATTGGCAATGCGATATTCCTCAGTTTTTGAGTCATATTGCGAAATAAAAACTTGAAAATCGCCAAGATCTTCTGACTTAACACTTCTCGGCGATTTATTAGCGAGAGGGAATACTGATAATTTACGAGGCCCATCGTCGTACTTAATGCAATTATTTGATTTTTTGCAATCAACTAAAAAAATACGTCGAATTAATTTTGCCCGCTCTTGCATCTCTTCTCGTAATTTCTCATGTTTTTCAGATTCTGCGTTATTACTTTTTATTTTTGCAATTCCCCCTTTAGATTCAATGTAATTAACTAACTTTACAGCTGGAATATCATCTTTAAAAGCTGTGTCTAAAACGCGACCGTAATTATGTATTGTTTGACGGTCGATTTTTTTGAGAGTGTGCTTAAGCACAAGTTTCATTACAGAAGTTTTTTTCGATGGCATCTTGCCTTTATTGCCAACAGTTGCTGAAGCTTCTTTAATAGCTTCACGTAGTGAGTCAACAATATCTTCACGCAATTTTGATTGTTCAATATCCAAGCCTAAATCATAAATATTTGCCAGCCACTCATATAACTCCTTATTTCCACGTGATAAGAGCTGATCATCAATAATTTCAAATCTCGCTGCTAATTTATCTGCAGACTGAATGAACTCATCTACAAGTGCTTTCTTTTTCTCCCCCATGCTTGGTTGTTTAACAATTACCACATCAGGCACTGCAAAAAAATCACGAAATGTTGTTACAGGGGGTATAGATAAATTTACTAAGTCCACATCAACATCAGCAGGCATGGCATCTAAATAGAGTTCAATGTGTTTCATTTCAATTCCTTTTTTCAAATAACAGCGAAATTGCTGTGAAGTGAAATGTGCCATTTATTTGTGATATAGTCTTTTACCAAAAAAACAATGTTTTTATTTGACTATAAAAAATGAACAAAAAAATTGATTCCGCAGCAAATTACCTTGATCAAACAGATGATCTGATACTTGAGGCTCCAAAGTTCTACAGCCTTAAAGACCTTGAAGCAGCGGATATGGATCAGCTGCGCATTGAGTTCATGCGTATAAGCCCCTCTTTTAGCTACTTAAATGATCAAGTATCACAATCCGAACAGGAGTTGTTTGATGGCTTTAAGAGCCTGTACATTCGCAACCTTGAAACCATTAAGCAGCGAAGCCTTGTTAATCCGAAATCCAAAAAGCTAAGCAAGGAAGATGAAAAGCACATTGAAGCAGTGTTTGCAAAAATGCTAAACACGCATGCTGAGTATGGCGACATACATCGCCGTTACTTTGATTGGTATGCAGATAAAGGGAGGTATATTTTTGACAATTGGACAAATAGAGAGGACGTGAAATTTTTAGGGACATCTAATCATCCTGGTATATCAAATCTAAGCGATCCTAAAGTAATGTCTGAAGCCCTCCAATACATAAAGATGATTGCCAACAATCAAGCTTGGCCTAAAACTGTGTTGATAGCTGTTCCAACTAGTTTGCCTAAAAGAATAGCTATTGAGCACACTACTTTTCTAATTCAAATGCACTACGACATGATATTAAAAGTACAAGGGGCTGAATACAGAAGGCGGAAATTACTCGCTGTTAAAAGAGAAAGGCCAGATGCATTAGTAAAAAAATTAAAATTACTCATCTGCAAGGCGTTTTACCCCAAACGAACCTTATGGCAACTAGGTGAAATGGTTGAATTCAGCAGTTCTTACCGCGACAAAAAACTAGACCAAACTAAAGATAAGCCCAACGTAGCTCTTATGAAATCTGAGTTGGCAGCACATGTCAACAGAGCAATTAGAGCTGCTCAATACATTGCCGAACACGCATCAATTGACAACTTTCCAGTTCAATCTAAAGTGATAACTCCCTACTATGACTGGGACGACATAAAAGCAAAAATACTTAGAGCCCATCCAAATCTTTCGATCTAGATTTATTTGTAAATTAATTTGACAATTGATAGAGTTACTGAGGAACTATGATTCCATCATCGGTAACAATATAATCAGCTAATGCTTGGGTCAGCATGATTTCACGATCTATGTGATAGTAGGTTTTCTCAATCTGAGTAATGCTTGTACCGCACATATCAGCAATATCTTTATAGCTCAAGCCGCTTTTTATTCGATGTGTGATGAAGTAATGTCTAAAGCTATAAGGAACTAATTCACGGTTCTTGCGATTCACTTTAGCTAACTTTAAAATTTCTTTAAAGTGATAAAGAATGGCACGTTGGCTAACGACCGCTTCCCCATCGTAGCTAAACACAAAGTTGTTCGCGTATGGTTTCTTTTTGTGATTTGGTATTGTCAGTTTATAGAGATCATCAAAATACTCCTTGTCGCGCACATAAAATTTTCGAGCTTTGCGCACTTTTGAAGTTTCCTTGCGAACACTTATCTTTACTACACTGATATCTACTTTATTTTTTTGGACTTCTTCAAAATGTATGTCCTTCCACTTTAGCTGCTTTTGCTCGCCAGTACGTAGACCCGATATTGATGCAATCAACAAGTAATAACCGGCTAACACTTTTGATCGGTTAGCTAAATTCGTCATATCTTTTTTAGCTTCAAATATGTACTTTGGTATTGCATCCCTTATTTCTCCAACTTCCTCATCAGTAAATGATGAACGCTTTACATCCTCTTCCGTTTTATTCTTTTTCGAGATGGTCTCAAAATCAAAGCCATCAATGTAAGTTTCACCTTTTTTGTGCAGCCATTTCATCATTGCATTAATGGTGCTTTGCTCATTTAAGATTGTGGACAGGCTAATAGGGTTTTTGCTGTCGGGTCTTTCTCTTGCTTCAGCGTAACCTTCGCCACTCATGCGGTCTAGCTCTTTTAGCTTTACGTCTTTATCGATGTAATCAAGCCAATGCTCTAAGTGTGTTCTGATCGTACTAAATCGACCTTTAACGATACCCTTAGTTGTCTTCCCGTCAATATGTCCTTTTCTATATTCCAAGTACATTTCAACGCCGTCTTTTGTGGTTCGTGAGTAATAAGTTTTACCCGAATCAACATGAGCTTTTATTTTTGTGAAGTGTTTTTTTGCCAAATCAACAGCAACCGATACCTTTTGAGTTTTTAAACTCAATCTCGCATATCTATTTTCTTTTTTAAGCCACAGTCTAAATTGCCAAATGTCCCCTCTTTTGTAAATGATGGCTTCATCGTAAATTAATATTTCGCCATCATTAAATATCTTTTTTTTCAGCGTCATTTTTTAGGCTCAAGTGGCTACTGTTTTGAATAGCTGCATTGCTGTGTAGGAATGTGTGTAACTTTAAATTCAGTAGCCAATAAAATCAAGCACTTATTTAAGCTGTGAAACTTTTGTGTAACATTGAAACCCAGCATTTATGCGGGTTACAGCCTGAGTTCCTACTCCCACTCTATGGTAGCTGGCGGCTTGCCGCTGATGTCATAGACGACTCGATTAATGCCACGCACTTCATTAATGATGCGATTCGAAACTTTGCCCAAGAGCTCATGCGGTAGGTGAGCCCAATGCGCTGTCATAAAGTCTTGGGTTTGCACCGCTCTTAATGCAACAACATATTCATAGGTTCTGCCATCGCCCATTACACCAACAGACTTGACGGGGAGAAATACGGCAAAAGCCTGACTGGTTAAGTCATACCAATTTTTGCCACTAACTTCATCCACGGTGTTGCGCAACTCTTCAATAAAGATCGCATCAGCACGTTGTAGTAATTTGGCAAACTCTTGTTTCACTTCGCCCAAGATACGAACCCCAAGGCCAGGACCTGGGAAGGGATGCCGATAGACCATCTCCCTGGGTAAGCCAAGCGCAACGCCAAGCTCTCTGACTTCATCTTTAAATAATTCGCGCAAGGGCTCTAATAATTTGAGATGCATATCTTCTGGTAAACCGCCCACATTATGGTGACTCTTAATCGTATGCGCGCCCTTCTTGCCCTTACCTGCAGACTCAATCACGTCCGGGTAAATTGTTCCCTGAGCCAACCATTTCGCATTCTTAACTTTAGCTGATTCACTCTGGAAGATTTCCACAAATTCTTTACCAATAATTTTGCGTTTCGCCTCTGGGTCAGCTATTCCAGCAAGCTCAGACATGAACTTTGGAGCTGCATCGACCCGAATGACTTTAACGCCCAGATTTCTGGCAAACATCTCCATCACCATATCGCCTTCATTGAGCCGCAGCAAACCGTGATCAACAAATACACAAGTCAACTGGTCGCCAATCGCTCTATGGATTAAAGCAGCAGCAACGCTGGAGTCTACGCCGCCGGATAAACCAAGAATGACCTCTTCATTCCCAACCTGCTTCTGGATTTTTTCAACAGCTTCGCTGATGTAATCACCCATAACCCAATCTGGTTTGCAGCCACAAATCTCATGCACAAAGCGGTTAATGATTGCGGTGCCTTGCAGCGTATGAGTAACCTCGGGATGAAACTGAAAGGCATAGAACTGACGCTCTTCATCCGCCATACCGGCAATCGGGCAGGAATCTGTAGAAGCCATGAGCTTGAAAGACTCTGGCAAGCTGGTGACGGAATCACCATGACTCATCCAGACTTTCAGAATGCCATGGCCTTCACTCGTCGAGAAGTCTTGAATACCTTTCAGCAAAGCTGTATGGCCATGGGCCCTGACTTCCGAGTAACCAAATTCACGGGCTTTGCCTAAAGACTCTGCGGATGCTACTGCGCCGCCCAGTTGCGTGGCCATGGTTTGCATCCCATAGCAAATACCCAGGACAGGAATTCCTAATTCAAAAACAATCTTTGGCGCTCTTGGGCTGCCTGATTCTGTTACAGAGCTTGGACCGCCCGAGAGGATGATGCCTTTGCAGCCCTCTTCTTGAACGAAGCGACGAATAAATTCAGGATCGCAATCGTAAGGGTGGATTTCAGAATAGACTTTTCCGTCACGTACACGCCTAGCAATGAGTTGGGTAACTTGTGAACCAAAGTCGAGAATCAGTATCTTGTCGTGCACGGAGAAAACAGCCTTATGAAGTCTTAGTCAATGTGGTAATTCGGTGCTTCCTTCGTGATCTTCACATCATGGACATGCGACTCGCGTACCCCTGCACTGGTGATTTCCACAAAATTGGCTTTCTCATGCAGCTCTGCAATGGTTTTGCAACCCAGATAGCCCATGGAAGATCGAATACCACCAGTCAGTTGATGCAAGATCGTGAGGACGCTACCCTTGTATGGAACTTGACCTTCAATTCCCTCAGGAACCAGTTTGTCAGCATTGGCTGCACTGATATCACCTTGGAAATACCGATCTGCAGAACCATCCGTCATGGCGCCCAATGAGCCCATGCCACGATAGCTCTTATAAGAGCGTCCTTGATAGAGGAATACTTCGCCAGGCGCCTCTTCTGTTCCCGCGAACATGCCACCCATCATGACGGAATTCGCGCCTGCGGCTAATGCTTTAGAAACATCGCCAGAGTAACGAATACCTCCATCGGCAATCAGGGGAATGCCGGTGCCTTTTAAGGCATTCGATACATTCACAATGGCCGTAATTTGGGGAACACCAACACCGGCAACGATACGCGTTGTGCAAATTGATCCAGGCCCAATACCAACCTTAACGCCGTCAGCACCATGATCGGCCAAAGCTTTAGCAGCCTCACCAGTTGCTATATTGCCGCCAATCACTTGGACTTGAGGGTAATGCTGCTTCACCCACTTCACACGATCGAGCACACCTTGACTATGGCCATGAGCAGTATCGACCACGATGACATCAACGCCTGCACGCACTAAAAGCTCAACTCGCTCATCGTTATCGGGTCCAACACCCACTGCGGCGCCAACGCGTAATTTGCCTTCGCTGTCTTTACAGGCATTGGGATGCTCGGTAGCCTTGAGAATGTCTTTAACGGTGATCAGGCCACGTAATTCAAACGCATCATTGACTACCAGTACGCGCTCCAAGCGATGTTTACTCATCAAGCGTTTAGCTTCTTCTAAGCTAGCGCCTTCTTTAACCGTAATTAAGCGCTCGCGAGGAGTCATCTTTGATTTAACGGGAGCATCTAAATCCTCTTCGAAGCGAAGGTCACGGTTGGTGATAATGCCAACCACGGTTTTGCCTTCAAGCACTGGGAAACCAGAAAAGCCATGCTCACGAGATAACTGCATCACTTGGCGCACGGTCACTGTTGGCGCAATCGTAATCGGATCACGTAAGACACCAGATTCATAGCGTTTGACTTTAGCCACTTCACGCGCCTGATCAACAGGGCTGAGATTTTTGTGAACAATGCCAATACCGCCTTCGCTGGCCATGGCAATCGCCAATCGACCTTCCGTAACCGTATCCATTGCTGCGGATACTAAAGGCGTGTTGAGTGAGATGTCTCGTGTAAGTTGAGTCGCCAAGCTGGCGTCACGTGGGAGTACCGATGAATAAGCCGGCACGAGGAGCACATCGTCAAAAGTGAGTGCTTTTTGAATGAGTCGCATGCAAAACCCCTAGTCGCAAAAACAGATTATAGCCTTCTTGCCTTTCTTCTAGCTGCTGCAGCCTGAAATTTGGCATCTTGGTTCTGATTGGCCTTTTTTCGACGGACGGTTTTGGGGTCAATTAACAAGGGGGAATAGAGCTCTAAGCGATCACCCGCATAAATTGGGCTATCCCAATCCTTGCGCTTGCCAAAGACCCCAAAGGAGCCCTTTCTGCTTAAAACAGGGTCATCAGGTCCATTCGCAATTCCAGCCTTTTGCAAGGCCAAGCCCACAGTAGCGACCTCATTTGCTGCTAATACCAATTGAAATAGGGTGGTCTTGGGTGCCTCTCCTCGGGCATCACAAATCCAAATCTCAAGCATCGAGATCCTCGGCACGCTTCACAAAACAGTCGACAAAAGTTCCAGCAATGTAACCAAAAACAGGTCCAATGACTTTGTCTAGGAGGACATTCTTAAATTCCCATTCCAGAGTGAATTCCACCTTGCAGGCATCCTCCCGCAAAGAAATGAATTTCCATTGACCAGAAAAACGCTTGAAGGGGCCATCTACAAACACCATATCAATGGAGTCTGGGCGATGATTGGTATTACGGGTGTGGAAATACTGGGAAATCCCTTTAAATTGAATATTGATTTTGGCATCCAAGACAGTGTCGGTTTGCTCAAAAATCTCCACTCCGCCACACCAAGGCAAAAACTCGGGGTAGCTTGCAACATCAGTGACTAAGCCATACATGCGCTCAGCAGATTGGCCAATTAAAACGGTCTTGTGGACGTCTGCCATAATCGATCGTGAGAAGGTAAAAATATGAGTATCGTCGATAACAAAAAAGCCTTCTTCGATTATTTTATCGAGGAACGGTTCGAGGCAGGTCTGGTTCTGGAAGGCTGGGAAGTCAAGGCTATTCGTGCAGGTCGTGCCCAAATTAAAGAAGCGTATGTGGTCATTCGCCAGGCGGAGCTTTTTCTGATTGGTGCGCATATTGCCCCCCTCCTTTCAGCATCAACTCATATCGTTCCCGATAACACGCGGACCCGAAAGCTACTCCTCAATGCCATTGAAATCCGCAAACTCATAGGGAAAGTCGAGCAAAAGGGGTATACCTTAGTCCCAATCAACCTACACTTCTCCAAAGGGAATGTGAAATGCGAGATTGGATTGGCAAGGGGCAAGAAACAGCATGACAAGCGCGCAGCCACCAAAGAGCGTGAATGGGAAGTCCAAAAGGGTCGTATTGCTCGGGGTGACCTAAATGGCTAGAAATCACTTAGACTAGGAAATTAGAGCAATTTTCACCATATTGGTGCATTAAGGCACCAAGCCGCACCACTCTTTACATTGTTGTCATCTCGAAGGCGTTAGTTTGTGACTATGAAATTGCCTTTTGATGAGATGCTCGATGCCGCAGGTAAAGCGCGGCCCCACTACCAGATATTCCATAACTGGCTAAGACAGCAAAGCGATACCCTCATGGGTCTCAAGCGAGCTGAGGCTGACCTTATTTTCCGTCGGGTTGGCATTACCTTTGCTGTCTATGGCGACGACTTGGGTTCTGAAAGAACCATTCCGTTTGATCAAGTGCCTCGAATCTTTGCAGCTAAGGAATGGGAGCAATTAGAAAAAGGTTTACGTCAACGCGTCAAGGCACTCAATCGATTTATCTATGACGTCTATCACGAAGAAGAGATTATCAAAGCTGGAATTATTCCTGCTGAACAAATCTTCAACAATGCGCAGTACCGCCCTGAAATGCGGAATGTGGATATCCCCAGAGATATCTATGCGCAAATTGCCGGGATCGATATTGTGCGCGCAGGTGAAGGTGAGTTCTACGTCTTAGAAGACAACTTGCGCGTTCCGTCGGGGGTCTCATACATGGTCGAAGATCGCAAGATGATGATGCGTCTTTTCCCTGATCTGTTCCAAAAATATCGTGTCGCCCCAGTTGAGCATTACCCTGACCTCTTATTGGAGTGCCTCAAATCAGTTAAGCCTGACGATGTCAAGAAACCTAACGTAGTTGTGTTGACTCCCGGCATGTATAACTCAGCCTATTTTGAGCATAGCTACTTAGCGCAACAAATGGGTGTTGAGTTAGTGGAAGGGAAGGATCTGTTTGTGAAGAACGAGCAGGTCTTTATGCGCACCACCCAGGGCCCAGAACGAGTCGATGTGATCTATCGCCGAGTTGATGATGATTTCCTAGACCCACTATCGTTCCGCTCCGATTCCACGCTCGGAGTTGCAGGACTCTTATCCGCCTATCGAGCTGGTAATGTCACTTTAGCCAATGCGATTGGCACGGGTATCGCAGATGACAAATCTATCTACCCGTATGTGCCCGACATGATTGAGTTCTATCTTGGTGAAAAGCCCATTCTCAATAATGTGCCGACTTTTCAGTGTCGTAAACCGGATGATCTGGCCTACACCTTAGCCAACCTGGATCAATTGGTGGTGAAGTTAACGCATGGTGCCGGTGGTTATGGAATGTTGGTTGGACCTGCTTCTACTAAAGCAGAGATTGAAGAATTTAGAGCACATCTTGTGGCCAATCCGGATAAATATATTGCCCAGCCAACGCTTGCTCTCTCAACTTGCCCAACCTTTGTCGAGTCAGGCGTAGCACCTCGCCATATTGATTTAAGACCATTTGTTCTATCTGGAAAAACCATCAAGATGGTTCCAGGTGGACTGACGCGAGTTGCTTTAAAAGAAGGTTCGCTAGTGGTGAACTCCTCTCAAGGTGGCGGCACCAAAGATACTTGGGTCCTGGAAGAATGAGGAAGATCGAACCATGTTAAGCCGCACAGCTGACTGCCTATATTGGATGGCTCGTTACACCGAGCGCGCAGAGAATACTGCCCGCATGCTCGATGTCAATCATCAAACCTCTTTACTTCCTCAACCAGCAGAATTCTTAGAGCAGAGCTGGAAAAAGTTACTCACGATTTCTAAATTAGAAACAGACTTCTTGAGTAAATACGATGTCGTTAATCGCGAGAATGTTCTGGACTTCATGATTTATGAAACCAGCAATCCCTCCAGCATCGTTTCTTGTCTGTATGCAGCGCGTGAGAATGCTCGAGTGATTAGAGGAAAAATTACCTCTGAGGTTTGGGAAACTCAAAATACAACCTGGCTAGAACTGCAACGCATCCTAGAGGCTAGAGACCAAGCGGATCCCAGCCGTCTGCTCGAATGGGTTAAGCATCGCTGCCACCTTTTCCGCGGAGTCATGTACGGTACGATGCTGAAAAATGAGGCCTTTTACTTTATTAATATCGGCACCCTCCTAGAGCGCGCCGATAATACCGCCCGGATTTTAGAAACAAAATATGAGGATCAGGTCAGCCTAAAGGAGTTAAAGGCTCAAAATGCGGGTGACGACAACGAAGATAGTGGAAGCTTTTTTGATTTCTACCACTGGGCAGCTCTATTACGCTCTGTCTCAGCTTTTGAAATCTATCGTCAAATTTACTCTGACCAAGTCGTACCAAAACAAGTGGCTCAATTATTGATCTTTAATAAGCAAATGCCACGCTCACTGGTCAGTTGCGTCAATGAATTAATTCCCTTAATTTCTGAAGTTAAAAATCAGCAATCCAAAGAAATTGAACGGCTGCTTGGCAAGCTCAAAGCAAGCATGGACTACTCTGATATTGATGAAGTATTTTCACAAGGCCTGGAGGAGTTTATTGAATCCTTTCTCGAAAAAATTAACCATATCGCCGATGAGTTCAGTACTGCATACTTGATTCCACTGGCCTCGAATTAAACAAAACTATGCATTTAAAAATCCGCCATCGCACTGAGTATCGCTACGAAACACCTGTACGCTACTCCATTCAGGAACTACGTCTGACCCCTCCGCAAACTGCGGGGCAGAAGATTGAGCGCTGGAAGCTTGGTACGCCAATTAAGGCAAGCAATTCACTAGATGCTTTTGGCAACCTCTGCAATATCTTTGTCCAAGAAAGTCCCTATACCTCAATGATGATTGAGGCTGAGGGTGAGATCTATACCCAGGATGCCTACGAATTCATTGATACACCAAAAGCCGTATCCCCTTTCTACTTGCTTCAGCAAACCCATTTGACAGAGCCCACTCCCGAAATGCTGTCTTTCTTCGAGAAGCATCTGCCTAAAAAAAATACAACTGAAGCAGTTCTTAAACTAGCGAGTGCTGTACAAGATACGATTGCATATCGTCCTGGTGAAACCAATTTTGCTACCACTGCGGCCCAATCTTTTGCCTTGAAATCTGGAGTTTGTCAGGATCACGCCCATGTCATGCTGGGTCTTTGCCGAGCTTCCGGCATTCCTGCCCGCTATGTCAGCGGCTATTTCTTTGCCGAGGAATCCCCTAATCTTGCCAGCCATGCCTGGATCGATTTTTGTAGTGATATCGAACATGGCATCTGGCAAAGCGTTGATATCACGCATGCCTGTTTAGTCGATGCTAGACATATCCGTTTAGCTATCGGGCGCGACTATTACTCTGCTGCCCCCGTGAAAGGGGTGCGTTCTGGTGGTGGCGGAGAAGAGCTCAGTGCCAGTATTTCGATACAGCAGATCACCTACGAGCCGCTCTCTCTATCTTAGGCGATAATCCTCAAAAATCATTTTAGGAATTTTGCTATGACGTATTGCGTGGGGCTGTGTTTAAAAGATGGTCTAGTATTTTTGTCTGATACGAGAACCAATGCTGGTGTCGATCAAATTGGCACCTTCCGCAAAATGGCGCTCTTTCAAAAAGACCAAAATCGTTTTTTTGCATTGATGAGCGCAGGTAATCTCGCAATAAGCCAAGCAGTAAAAGAAATCTTGCTCCAAGGTCAGTTATTTGACGGCATCAATTTATGGAATGCACAAAGCTGTCATGACGCAGCAGTCGTGGTTGGAGAAGCTGTCAAGCAAGTGTATGAGAGAGATCATGAAGCCCTGACAAAGGCTGGAATTGAATTTAATTGCAATTTCATCTTTGGTGGACAGGTTAAAGGTGAGCGTCCTCGTCTTTTTAATGTTTACTCCGCAGGTAACTTCATCGAGGCAACACCTGAGACACCTTACTTCCAAATTGGTGAATCCAAGTATGGCAAACCCATTCTGGATCGCGTCATTACGTTTGATACCCCACTGAATCTGGCAACGAAGTGCGCCCTCATCTCGATGGACTCCACCCTGAAAAGTAATATCTCGGTTGGTCTGCCGCTGGATTTATTGGTATACGAAAAGAACGCTTTGAAGGCCAGCAAGCTTGTAACTATCGATGATGCCAATCCCTATTTCGAGATGATTCATAAGCTCTGGGGCGAAAAACTTCGTGCCGCCTTTAATGCCATTGTTGAGCCTAGCTGGAATAATTCAGGCCGTGGACCGTCCATTACTGCCCCAACCAAAAAAATGGGACCGGTGCCAGTGCATAAGCGCCTGCAAAAAAGTGTGTCGCCTGCCAAGCCAATCCAGAAGTCAAAGCCAGCAGCAAAGAAGAAGGTAGCAAAAAAGGCGACCACCAAGGCAAAAGCCTAAGATAGTCGCCTTGTTGGCTCTAAGGTAAGACTTACTGCTTGCCCAACATCTCCCATGTAGCTACAACGCTATCTGGATTGAGGGAAATAGAAGTAATGCCTTTAGCAACCAACCACCGAGCAAAGTCTGGGTGATCAGAAGGTCCTTGACCACAAATACCGACGTATTTGTTTTGCTTACGGCAGGCGTCAATGGAGCGCGCAATCATGAACTCAACCGCAGGGTCGCGTTCATCAAAGTCAATCGCTAATAACTCCATGCCAGAGTCGCGATCTAAGCCAAGTGTGAGCTGGGTCATATCATTTGAACCAATAGAGAAACCGTCGAAATACTCGAGGAACTCATCAGCCAAAATTGCATTGGAAGGAATCTCGCACATCATAATTAAGCGCAAGCCATTGACACCGCGCTTGAGACCAAACTTCTCCATCATGCTAATCACACGCTGTGCCTGTTTGATGGTGCGCACAAAGGGCACCATGATCTCCACATTATCGAGACCCATATCTTCACGGACCCGCTTCATCGCAGCACACTCTAAGGCGAATGCTTCACCGAAATCCTCTGAGACGTAACGCGAGGCACCTCGGAAACCGAGCATTGGGTTTTCTTCATCAGGCTCATAACGTGATCCGCCAATCAGTTTCTTGTACTCATTGGATTTGAAGTCGGATAAACGCACAATGACGGGCTTGGGATAGAAAGCAGCAGCGATAGTAGCTACACCCTCGACAAGTTTGTCCTCATAGAACGCTCTTGGACTTGCATAACCCCGTGCCACACTTTCAACCGCACGCTTGAGGTCAGGATCGACATTAGGGTATTCCAAGACTGCACGGGGATGAACGCCAATGTAGTTATTAATAATGAACTCAAGACGCGCGAGACCGACACCCGCATTCGGGATTTGGCAGAAATCAAATGCTAACTGGGGGTTACCGATATTCATCGTGATCTTGACTGGGATCTCAGGCAAAGCGCCACGAGAAACTTCAGTTACTTCCGTTTCAATCAGACCATCATAAATATGACCCTCGTCACCTTCAGCACAAGATACCGTCACCACCATGCCATCTTGGAGTTGATCAGTAGCATCGCCGCAACCCACCACTGCTGGAACACCTAACTCACGCGCAATAATCGCAGCGTGACAAGTACGACCGCCACGATTGGTCACAATCGCAGAAGCGCGCTTCATGACTGGCTCCCAATTGGGATCGGTCATATCGGCAACCAATACATCACCAGGCTGTACGCGATCCATTTCACTAGGATCACGAATGATACGGACTGGACCAGCCCCAATCTTTTGACCAATCGCACGACCCTTAGCCAAAACCTTAGAGCTACCTTTGAGCTTGTAACGCATTTCTACTTGGCCAGCAGCTTGACTCTTCACTGTCTCAGGACGAGCTTGCAGAATATAAATACGACCATCTTGACCATCTTTGCCCCACTCGATATCCATTGGGCGACCGTAGTGTTTTTCAATGATGACAGCGTACTTGGCCAACTCGGTGATATCCGCATCTTCCAAAGAAAAACGATTGCGCTTCTCTGGAGATACATCGACAGTGACTACTTTTTCTGCTGAACCGGCAGGAGCAAATTGCATCTGGATCAGCTTTGATCCTAATGAGCGACGGATAATTGCTTTTTTATCTTTAGCAAGTGTGGTCTTGAAGACATAGAACTCATCCGGGTTTACAGCGCCTTGAACAACGGTCTCACCCAAGCCATAGCTGGAAGTAATGAAGACCACATCTTCAAAACCCGATTCGGTATCCAAGGTAAACATCACGCCGGCCGCACCTAAGTCTGAACGCACCATCCGCTGAATACCAGCAGATAAAGCAACTTCAGCATGGGCAAAGCCTTTGTGAACCCGATAGGAAATCGCACGATCGTTATAAAGCGAAGCGAAGACTTCACGAATCTTCTTTAAAACATCGTCAATCCCTTCGACGTTCAAGAAAGTTTCTTGTTGACCAGCAAATGAAGCATCTGGCAGATCCTCTGCAGTCGCTGAAGAGCGGACTGCAAAAGAGCCCTTCCCGGATTCATCAAGCTTCTTAAAGGCGACCCGAATTTCTTCATCTAGACGAGGCTGAAAAGGGGCAGTCTCAATCCAGCGACGAATCTCTGCACCCGCTTCAGCTAAAGCACGAACATCATCAATATTCAGATGCTCTAAACGCTGCTGAATTCTCTCGGTGAGATTGTTATGCTGCAAGAAATCACGAAAGGCCAGTGCAGTAGTGGCAAAACCGGTGGGTACACGTACCCCAGTACTTGCCAATTGTGAAATCATTTCCCCTAAGGAGGCATTCTTACCGCCGACAGATTCAACGTCAGTCATGCGGAGTTGCTCAAAAGGTAAAACGTAGGCTTGCGCCAAACTGCTATTTTCATACTGTTGGTTGGACATAAAATACTCTCTAAGGATAAGGAAACTGGTCGAGCGGCCGTATAAGGTACGGCATACTTCATTCACGTATTATTGTAGTGCTGACACCGACCCTAAGACCCAAAATCATGTCCACCGAATCCCGCATCGTTTTCATTGTTTCAGATGGCACCGGCATTACCGCCGAGAACTTCAGTCAATCGATTTTGGCTCAATTTGAGGCCACTTTTAGGCAGGTTCGCATACCTTTTGTGGATAACTCTGAAAAAGCCCATGAGGCGGTTAGCAGCATTAATCAGACGGCGTCTAAGTATGGCGTGCAACCCATTGTTTTTACTACCCTAGTAAACCCAGAGCTCAACGCGATTGTCGGAAAAGCCAATGGCCTGATTTTGGATATGTTTCAGACCTTTGTGGCACCCCTTGAACAAGCCCTAGGCATCAAGTCCACCCATGCCATGAACCGTCTACACCACAATGCGGACACAGCGGCTTATAAAAATCGGATTGAGGCAATTAATTATTCCTTGGCGCACGATGACGGACAGTCTAATCTCAAGCTCACCGAGGCTGATGTCATCTTGGTCGGCATCTCTCGAGTGGGCAAGACCCCAACCAGCCTCTATTTGGCTATGCAATATGGCCTGAAAGCCGCAAACTATCCCCTCATTCCGGAGGATTTTGAACGAGGGCAATTACCAAAGGACTTGCTCCCATATCGCCAGAAAATCTTTGGGCTGATGATAGATGCTGAGCGTCTTTCGGAAATCCGCAATGAACGGCGTCCAGGTAGCAACTATGCCAAGCTAGAAAATTGTCGTTATGAAATTAATGAAGCAACAGCGATGCTCAAGAAAGAGTCTATTCCTTGGGTCAGCACCACCAGCAAATCTATCGAAGAAATCGCCACTACAGTATTGCAAGCAATTAAGGCCGATAAAACTATCTTGGGCTAAGACTCAGCTTCGACGAATTCTGAGGGTTTCAAACAAGCAAACTGCTGCCGCAGTAGAAACATTTAAAGACTCTACTCTGGGGTCGATCGGAATCGATACCGTTTTGGCTTGTGCCAAGATTTCTTCTGAAACCCCCTGTCCTTCGCTACCCATCACCCATGCGACTGGTTTTTGTAGCGTGCTATGGATTTGATACAAGTCACTTTGTCCATTTGCACTCGTCGCCAGTAGTGGTGCCTCAATGGCACTCAACATTTGTTGATTGGACCAACCCTCATGAAGATCTAATAAACGATGTGCGCCCATGGCAGCTCTCAATACCTTACTAGACCAAAGATGCGCTGTACCAGATAAGGCTAACACCTGAGTAAAGCCTGCGGCAGCTGCGGTTCGCAAGATCGATCCAACATTGCCTGCATCCTGAATTCGATCCAAGATCAACACATCGCCACTCAGTGTTGAGATAGCTCCTGGATTGAGTATTGATGTCGGCAAGGACAATAATCCCGCCAAGTGTGGCGCATTAACCAATTCACTCAATAGATCCCATAGCTTGGTATCCAATAGATACACCTTAGTATCTGGACATGCGTCAAGATGGTTCGATAGCACCTCAGCAATTTCAGGATTCACCAGGCCTTGCTCGGAGGTGAACAGAGTCTTCAGTGCTGGATCCCCCGCCCAGGTCTGGATTAAATGAATCCCTTCTAATATTGCCTGCCCGCTTGCAAGTCTTGCTTTTTGCCCCTTGGCACCAGCAGCCTGCAGTAAGCGCAACTCTTTAAACAGCGAATTTTCTTTGGAGCTAATCGGTTCCAGATTCATTTGGCAGATCCTTCCAGCACAGCGCGTACTGGAGAGAAGGTTTTACGGTGTTCGTGGCATGCTCCATGCTGCTTGAGGGCTGCAAAGTGCACTTCGGTTGGATAGCCCATGTGCTGCGCAAATCCATATTGCGGATAAAGCTCATGCAGGCTTTGCATTTGACGATCGCGAGTCACTTTTGCCAAGATGGAGGCAGCTGAGATTGCGGGCTCTTTTGCATCACCCTTCACAATCGCTTCCGCTGCAATCGGCAATTGAGGACAGCGATTGCCATCAATTAATGCTTTGTCTGGCCACTGACCAAACCGCCTCACAAGATCTTCCACTGCCCTCTGCATCGCCAGCATACTAGCTTGCAGAATATTTATTTCATCAATCTCTGTGGCACTGGCTTCACCAATTCCCCAAGCTTTTGCTTTAAGCATGATTTCTGCGTAGAGCGACTCGCGCCTTGTTGGAGACAGTTTCTTAGAATCTTTTAAACCCAAAATAGGTTGAAGCGGATCGAGAATCACTGCTCCAGCTACTACAGAACCCACCAAGGGGCCACGCCCCGCTTCATCAACGCCACAAATCCATATTGTGCTCATATTGATGTTGCTTTGGTCTGTTTGAATTTAATTTCTTGAGCTACAGCTTGTGCCACCAAAAGGCCGGTTGGTCTGCGCAAGGTTTCATGCATCTGGGCAAAGCGACTTTGTAGTTGAGTCACTTTAGCAGGATGATCTAGCCAAACCATTAAAGCCTTTGCGAGGGCATCTGGGGTTGCCTCATTTTGTAACAGTTCAGGCACAACAAACTCACCACAGAGGATATTTGGCAAACCCACATAAGGAAGATATCCCTGACGCTTCATTATTTGTCCAGTCAACCAAGGTACCTTATATGAAATCACCATAGGTTTTTTCCAGAGCGCCGCTTGCAGGGTTGCCGTACCACTGGCAATCAGGACAACGTCGGCAGCCTCAAGAATGAGGTCAGCCTGTCCATCGATCAGATGAATCTGAACATCAGGATATTGATTTTGTAATTGGGATTTGAGAGTTTCAAGGGGAGCTCGCAAGCGAGCCGTTGCCACTGGAATTAAAAAATGGAGCGCTTGACCTTTTAGCTTATTTGCTAAAACAGCCATAGTCTCAAAAAATACAGGGGCAATTAATTCAATCTCGGATGCACGACTGCCAGGAAGCACGGCGACTACAGTCCCATCGAGTTTATCTGGACTAAAGTGCATCAATTGAGAGAGCTTTTGTCTAGCGCCCGATGTATCAGGCTGTAAAGGAATGTCACTCGCCAAAGGATGCCCAACATAAGTAGCAGCTATACCAGCACGCTCATAAATCTCGGCCTCAAAGGGAAAGATGCACAGCATGCGATCCACTGCTTTGGCAATTTTTTTAATACGTCCTGCTCGCCATGCCCAGATGGATGGTGATACAAAATGCAGAGTCGGAATGCCCGCTTCGCGCAATTGCATTTCAACACCCAGATTAAAGTCAGGAGCGTCAATGCCTAAGAAGATATCGGGCCGATTCGAGGTCAGCAAAGATTGAACCAATGCTTTACGAATTTTTAAGATCGCTGGTAGTTGTTTAAGGGCTTCGACATAGCCGCGGACACTCAAGGTCTCCATTGGCCAATCGGAACGAAACCCTTGGGCCTGCATCAGCGGGCCCCCAATTCCATACATCTCGAGACCCGCCATATCTGGAATTTGATTTAAAGCACTCAGCACTGGTGCTGCCAGCAAATCACCAGAGGGCTCACCAGCAACGCAAGCTAATTTGGGCAAGTCACTTTACCGAATGATGCCGCGGGTAGATGCGGCAATAAAGTCATGAAACTCAGAAAGCTTCTCTGCTGTCGCTGGGTCGGCTGCATGATTGCTCACCATCTTTTGCAGCTCCACCTTTGCCTCTTCAAAGCTTAGGCCATCCTTGTATAAGGTTTTATAAGCTTGTCGTAATGCAGAAATTGTTTCACTTGAGAAACCACGGCGCTTTAGGCCTTCGACATTAATACCGTGTGGAGTTGCTTTGTCCCCTGCCGCAATCACAAACGGTGGAATGTCCTGAACCAAGGCAGATGCGCCACCCAGCATGACATGCTGGCCTATCCGCACAAACTGATGTACCCCAGACATGCCACCCATAATGGCCCAATCATTGACCTGTACATGTCCAGCGATCTGAGCGTTACTTGAAAAAATAGTGTGGTTACCAATTTGACAATCATGTGCAATGTGCACATAAGCCATGATCCAGTTATCGTTTCCGATACGGGTAATACCAGCATCTTGCGCTGTACCTGTATGAATCGTTGTGAACTCACGGATGGTATTGCGATCGCCAATGATGAGTTGCGTAGGCTCGCCACGGTACTTCATATCTTGGGGAGCTCCACCGATTGCCGCAAAGCTAGCAATATGATTGTCTTTACCGATAGTCGTGTGACCTTCGATCACGGTGTGCGATCCGATCTTACTGCCTGCGCCAATCTTGACGTTTGGGCCAATAACGCAATACGGGCCGAGCTCTACGTTCTGAGCCAGCTCAGCTTTTGGGTCGACGATTGCTGTCGCATGAATCAAACTCATTACGCGCCTTTCGAACGGACTGCGCAAGTAATATTGGCTTCTGCAGCAAGCTCACCATCCACCGTGGCTTGAACCTGAAACTTATAAATGCCTGCCCGCTCACGCTCCAACGTTGCTGTCATGATGAGTTGATCACCAGGCAATACGGGTTTTTTGAAACGTGCACCATCGATACCGGCAAAGTAATAGACTGCATCTTCAGCGCGCTCTTCAGAAAAAGTCAGTAGCGCTGCTGTTTGAGCCAAGGCCTCGATAATCAGCACCCCAGGCATCACCGGGAAATCCGGAAAATGCCCCTGAAAGAATGGCTCGTTCATGGTGACATTCTTGAGAGCGGTAATGCTTACGCGGGGGGTAATTTCTAATACACGGTCTACCAATAAAAATGGGTAGCGGTGCGGCAACAACTTTAATATTTTGTTGATGTCGATTCCAGTTGATTTACTCATAATTTGCCCAATTCAAAACAATTCAATCTACAGCTGAGTTATCACTTTTCTTTTGCTCCATGAAACGCAAGCGTTGCCGTATTTTATCTAGACTGCGCAAGATGGCAGCATTTTTCTCCCAGGCGCTATGCAACATAGAGGGATAAACCCCTGTAAAGTGCTGCCCTGGCTCATTGATCGAGCGAATAATAGAAGTATTGCCAGAAACTGTTGTTCTATCAGCGATGGTCAGGTGTCCAGCAAAATTGGCTGCCCCGCCAATAATACAAAAGTTGCCGATTTTGGTGCTACCTGAGATTGCGGCGCAACCTGCAATCACGCAGGCCTTACCAATAATGACATTGTGTGCGATTTGCACTTGATTATCGATCTTAGTGCCCGCGCCAATTTCTGTATTTGCCATCGCTCCACGATCAATCGTAGTGGAGGCACCAATTTCAACATCGCTCCCAATCCGAACGCCACCCGTTTGGGGGATCTTCACCCACTCGCCGCCATTGGCAGAAAAATCCGGTGCAAAACCAAAGCCATCAGAACCAATGACTGCGCCACTATGAATAATGCAACGCTCGCCAAGGTGAACATTGTGATAGACGGAGACTTGGGGATACACAAGACTATCTGCGCCAATCACACTATTTTCGGCGATCACGGTATTTCCTAAAATACAAACCCGCTCACCCAACTGCACCCCTGGACCAATTTGAACAAAGGGCCCAATATGGCAAGAGACTGGTACCTGAGCAGAGGGATCTATCACAGCACTAGCGTGAATACCGGCTGGATATTGTGTTGCCGACACCTTAGCAAAGAATTGCGCTATTTTGGCAAAGGTCGCGTAGGGATTATTGGATATGAAGTAAACCCGATTGGGGTTTTGACTTTGAGTCTGATCTTTTAAGAAATCAAAATCCGTTTGGCTCAAAATTAATGCGCCAGCAGAGCTCTGTATTGCTTCTTGGCGATATAGAGGATTGGATAAAAAACCAATCTGGGTTGATTGTGCCCCCTCCAATGGAGCAAGGCTATCAAATACGAGGGAGCTCTCCCCCACCAAGCTCACTTGAAACTGTTTGGCCAGCTCGATGGCGGTGGGCATAAAACTTATTTGGAGTTATTTAAAGCCTTGATGACATCATCGGTAATATCGGACTTAGGGCTAACATAGGCCGCTTCTTGAACAATGACATCAATCTTACGCTGCTCTGCAATTTGCTTGAGCACCTGATTAGCCTTTTCAGCAATCTTGGCACGCTCCTCAAAAGTGCGCTGGTTTAAATCTTCGGTGAACTCACGTTGCTTACGCTGCAGTTCACGATCTTGGTCAGCAAGCTCACGCTGACGACGAATACGGTCTGCTTCAGACATCACGGCAGCATCGCGATCCAGCTTCTCGGCAGCGGATTTAATCTTTTGCGCGCTGTCACGTAAATCATTCTGACGCTTTGTGAATTCATTTTGCAAACGGGTCTGCATTGCTTTGGCTAAGTTAGATTCATTGAAAACTTTTTCTGAATTAACGACCGCTACTTTTGTGCCAACCTCTTGGGCAAATGCCTGAGGCAAGCAAGCGACGGATGCCAGAGCAATAAGACTTAATAATATCCATTTAGAAGAGTGATAGAGCTTCATGAAACTTTCCTTAACAATTAAAACGCGGTACCGATCTGGAACTGCAAACGCTGAATATTATCCGTTGGCTGAGAATTTATTGGAATACCATAGCTAAATTTCAAGGGGCCAAGGGGTGATATCCATGATATACCCACCCCGTAAGAATACCTCAACACCAAGTTGATATTCTCGCCGAAAGCATTGCCGCCATCAACGAAAGTAAACATCCGCAGCGTTTTATCGGTGCCAGACCCTGGTACTGGCACCGTGTACTCTACGTTTGTAACAATCTTCGACTGACCGCCAGTGGGTTGATAAGAGTTATAGGTGGTGTTGTAGTAGGTGGGGCCCAGAGAACCAGGGGCGTAACCCCTTACAGAGCCAATACCGCCGACATAGTAATTTTTAGTAATTGGGAAGGGGTAAGTGCCGTAGGCTTGGCCATAACCTACCTCACCATTGAAAGACAGAATATTTCCCTTGCTAAAAGAGTGATATTTTTGATACTGCCCATACATACGGTAATAAGTCATATTCCCGGCTGGCGTTCCCACCTCCGAAGTCAATTGCTGCAAAGAACCTTCAGAAGGAATTAAGGCGCTATCTCGGCCATCGCGAGACCAGCCCGCGGTCAGAGGAATGTTGTAAGTGTTTAAGGTTCCAGGATAGCCCGGGGCTGGCACCCCATAAGACTGGGCATAGTTTAGGTATGGCTGCGGAGTATTTGAAGTAGTGTTAATTTGGAAGTACTCAAGCGCCGTTCCATAAAAGATCCTATCCACTTCACTGTAAGGCACCCCAAACTTGAGGTCCGTGCCCACAGATCTTATTTGATAGGAGGGGTCGCCCGTGTAATACAAAGGCTTCGAAGTGCGGTAGTAGATATCGCTAAAGCGACTGATTCCATCCTCAGTAAAGTAAGGGTCGTAATTGGAGAGGGCTAAACTTTGGTTCACCTTACCCAAGGCTGCGTTTAAGCCAATCGACTGCCCAGTTCCAAAGGCGTTATCCTGATTGATACCCGCTGTTAAAATGACTTTTTCAGTGCTGGAGTAACCGGCACCCAAAGAGACAGCGCCGGTAGGTTTTTCTTTTACATCGACGTTAACGTCGACTTGGTCTGGGGAGCCAGGCACATCTTGAGTAGTTACGTTATTTTCAGTAAAGTAGCCTAGGCGGCCTAATCGCTTTTTAGATAACTCAATCTTGTCGCCATCGAACCAAGAACTTTCGAACTGACGCATTTCTCGGCGGATAACAACATCTCGGGTTTTTGCATTGCCAGAAATATTCACTTGGCGAACATAAACCCTACGTCCAGGATCAACCACTAAGGTCAAATCTACTTCGCTTTGTTCGCGATGGATATCAGGTTGAGGATTAATCGTCGCAAAAGCATAGCCATAAGAACCTAGCAAGTCAGCAATCACCTTAGTGCTCTCGGTTAATTTTGCTGAAGAAAAAGTATCTCCGGGCTTGAGTTGAACCAATTGCATAAACTCAGCCTCTTTCCCCAGCAGTTCGCCTGCAAAGCTGACTTTACTCACCGTAAATTTCTGACCCTCTTTAATGCTAATTGTTAGATAAATTGATTTTTTATCTGGTGTAATCGAAACCTGGGTTGAGTCGATGACAAACTCCAGATAACCGCGATTCATATAGTAAGAGCGGATGGTTTCAAGATCAGCCGTGAGTTTTTGCTTGGAATAGAGATTGTCTTTGGTATACCAAGAAAGCCAGCCTCCAACTTGCAACTGCATCATGCCAGTTAAGGTGCTTTCGCTAAATACCTTGTTACCAATAAAATTAATCTCTTGAATCTTAGCCACTGGGCCTTCATCAATATTGAAATAAATAGCCACTTGATTGCGTTCAACCGGTGTCACGGTAGCCACCACCTCAGCGGCGTACATCCCTTTACTCACGTACTGGCGTTTGAGCTCTTGCTCAGCCTTATCTATCAGTGCTTTGTCATAAAAACGGGCTTCTGCTACGCCAACTGACTTGAGGGATTTGCGAACGATCTCTTGATCGAACTCTTTCATGCCGGTAAATTCGATGCGGGAAATCGTTGGACGCTCCTCCACAATCACAATCAGGACATCGCCCTGAGCCTGTATCTGAACGTCCCTAAAAAAGCCTGTTTCATAAAGAGCCCGAATGGCATCAGCGCCCTTTTCATCGGTGAAGGTATCGCCGACTTGTACAGGCAAATAACTAAAAACCGTTCCCGGCTCTACGCGCTGAAGACCCTCAAGACGAATATCTTTAATGACAAAAGAGTCGGCTGCGTGAGCGCTGATACAAACGCTAGCAAAAACCAGTGCAACCTGTGCGGCAAATCGGGCAAACCGAGAGAAAAAAGGATTCAGATGGATCAAGGCGAAAAATAGCGTTGTAAATCATTAAACAAGGCCAAGAGGGAAATGGAAATCAGCAAGATAAAGCCCACTTTCTGGAACTGCTCCTGCAATGAAGTCGAAATCCGCTTCCCAGAGACCAACTCCCATGCATCATACAGGAGCTGACCCCCATCTAGCATTGGCAATGGCACCAGATTCAGCAGGCCAATACTAATGCTCAAAATCGACAAGAATGCCAAGTAAGCCTGCCACCCTACTTGGGCCGTCCTCCCCGCCATATTAGCAATACTGAGCGGTCCCCCGAGCTGTTTTAGAGAGCTCTCGCCAGTCAATAAACCCGCCATTAGCCTCAGAGAGACTTTGCTAATCAAGTAAACCCGCCTGGTGGCATATCGACAGGCACTCATAGGATCTAATTTAAGGTTCCAGTATTCAGAAACTGGCGGTATTACTGGAAGAATGCCAAGCTGGGAAAAAGGGTCTCCCGACGAGGACATCGAGGGTAATTGGGAAGGTAAAAATTCAGTTGTAAATTGCCGTCCTGAGGGATCCTGCACCCTCAATACAAAGCCCTCTTTTGAGGTAATGGCATCCATCACATTCCAGCGGAGCGCATTCCAACTGATCACAGGTTCAAAATCGTTGTCGGCTTGCATACGCCAAGCTAGAACTTGATCTCCTTGGACAATGCCTAAGCTCGCAGCAACAGAATCCAATGGAGGCGCCTGCAAACGCGCTGGTAACTGAACGACTCCAGCAACGTAAATGCTCGTTAATAGAAAGATAGCTAAGATGAAATTCGCTAAGGGGCCTGCGAAGACAATCAATGATCGTTTCCATAGTGGCTTGGCATCAAAAGCTTGGCTTTGCTCTGATTCCCTAATGGTTTGTTGAGGATCCCTGCCATCCAGAAGTTTGACATAGCCGCCCAAAGGAATCGGCGCCAATGTCCACTCTGTAGCAGAATGCTTTGACTTGAAAGTCAATATTGGTTTGCCAAAACCGAGTGAAAAACGCAAGACTTTGACGCCACATAGGCGAGCAGCCAAAAAATGGCCGAACTCATGAAAGCAAACCACAATGCAGAGGGTTAACAAAAATGCAGCGAAGGTAATCAATGCCTGCAAAGGAATGTCCTCATTAGGAGTGCAGATGCTGAATCACATCAATAGCCATGGTTCTTGCTTTAGCGTCCGCCTCAAGAATATCTTCGAGCGAGCTCGCAACAGTAGGCTCAATCCCATTAAGTACCCGCTCCACTACCTCTGATATCTGCACATATCCGAGCGCATTATCTAAAAATGCTGCGACCGCAATCTCATTGGCTGCATTCAATACCGCCGGGGCTAGTCCACCCTGCTTACCCGCTTGAAATGCCAGCGACAAACAAGGGAAACGCAGAAGATCAGGTTCCGTAAAATTGAGGGCAGTCAATTGAGTCAAATTCAATGGTTCAACGCCTGCAACGATGCGGTCGGGCCAGGCAAGTCCATAAGCAATAGGTGTTCGCATATCAGGCTGACCCATCTGAGCAATCACTGAGCCGTCGCAATAGCGCACCATCGAGTGCACCACACTTTGAGGATGAATCAAGACCTGAATTTTTTCGATCGGCAAACCAAATAGCCAATAAGCTTCGATTACCTCTAGACCCTTATTCATCATCGTTGCCGAGTCCACAGAAATCTTTTTACCCATGACCCAATTTGGATGGGCACAGGCCTGCTCGGGGGTTGCTTGGCCCAACTCAGAGAGAGGTGTGTTTCTGAATGGTCCGCCAGAGGCGGTTAACCATAGCTCTTCAACACCGTGGTGCAGGCTTGGACTTTTTGAAAAATGGACAGGCAAACATTGAAAGATCGCATTATGTTCACTATCAATGGGCAGCAATGCTCCGCCACCTTCGCGCATTGCATCCATAAATAACTTACCGGACATGACGAGCGCTTCTTTATTCGCAAGCAAGACTCTTTTGCCGGCCTTAGCGGCAGCCAAAGTGGGCAGCAAGCCTGCCGCCCCTACAATTGCCGCCATTACGGTATCGCAATCCGATTCGAGCACCGCAGAAATCAAGGCTTCTGATCCATATAAAACGGTAGTGCTGATTTGCTTTGCTAAAAGAAGTTCAGAAAGTTTTATAGCTGATGCGGCATCACCAACTACTGCAAGTCGCGGTTTGAACTCAATACACTGCTCTGCCAAGCGCTCGACTTGTTTTGCCGCTGTGAGGGCAACGACTTCGAAGCGCTCGGGATGCGCCCGAATCACATCCAAAGTATTCGTACCAATGGAGCCAGTGGACCCTAAAATAGTGACACGCTGTTTACTGCTCATAAAAATCCCATCAGCAGAACTGCAATCGGCATTACAGGGATTAATGCATCAACCCGATCTAATACGCCACCATGTCCTGGCAATAAATGACTACTGTCTTTGACTCCAGCCAACCGTTTAAGTTGAGATTCAAATAAATCCCCAAAGATGCTGAGGCAAGTTAAAGCAGTGACCATTAAAAACATGGGCAACCAACCAAAGCGATATGCCCAAACACCAAACAAAGTCACAGTAGGTGCTAAATAAAAAGCGCATAGGGCCGCATAAACATAGCAAAGGGCAAGACCACCAAGAGCGCCTTCGATCGATTTACCAGGACTAATTTCTGGGGCAAGACGGCGCTTCCCAAATGCCTTCCCAAAAAAGTAAGCACCAATATCCGCAATCCAAACCAGCGCCATGGTCGATAATAGAAACAACAAGCCGATTTCGCGGAGGAACATGACTGAAAACCAAGTTGCTGGGAGCAAAACAAGCCCCAAGACAAAATAGGGAACTGACCATTTTTGGAAATTGATCTTCAGGCCCTTAGATAAGAGCAAGGGGGCGATTAGCAACCAGAAGATACCGGCAGTAGACATGAGAGAGAATGGCCCCAAAGGTTGATGCAAGATCATTAAGCCAGCAATGAGCAATAGACAAGCACCAGCATTCAAATACGCTAGCCAAGGTCGATGAGGAAATACTAATCGACTCCACTCCCATGCGGAGGCCATTACGAGTAATAGGAAAAATCCGCCTAAATAAACAGGGGGTAGCATAAACAAAACTACCAGCAGAATCATGAGCAGAATGATTGCTGTAATGACTCGAGTTTTTAGCATTTGAAAGTTTGCAAAGTTTTAAACCGCATCACTCATGCTCTGAGACATGACTTGCGCACTAGTCCTGCCAAAGCGCCGTTCGCGTTGACTAAACCATTCGAAAGATTTCTGAAGTTCGATTTCGTCAAAGTCTGGCCATAAAACGTCTGTGAAATACAGTTCTGTGTATGCAAGTTGCCATAGCAAAAAATTACTTACCCGTTGCTCACCACCTGTACGAATGAATAAGTCCGGCTCAGGGGCATAGGACATCGACAGGAAAGGCTGAATCAACTCTTCACTCACCTGCTCTGGCTTTAAGTGAGGATGGGCAATAAGACATTTGCGCATCGCTTGCAAGATATCCCAGCGGCCACCATAGTTAGCAGCAATCGTAAATATCAGCGCCTGACAGTGAGCCGTTTTTTCCTCAGAAAATGAGACCATCTTTTGAATGTCAGAATCAAAGCGCTCTAAGTCCCCTATTAACTTGAGACAAATATCGTTTTCAGCCAAACGAGTCACTTCACCTTTTAAAGACTTCAAAAAGAGTTTCATCAAAAAGCCAACTTCTTCAGGTGGTCGACGCCAGTTCTCTGAGCTAAAAGCAAAAACCGTTAAGTACTCCACGCCGAGACGACGGCACTCTGCAACAATTTTGCGAACTGCAGTGAGGCCTTCGGAATGCCCTGCTACTCTGGGCATATGTCGCTTGCTAGCCCAGCGCCCATTGCCATCCATAATGATGGCAACATGACGTGGAACAGCGCTGACCTCTGGGATCGCCAGGGTAGAGCTCGTGTACTGGGTCATCTATAAGTAATCAGAAGATTGAAAAGAGTCGGTCTTAAACCGTCATGATCTCTTTTTCTTTATCAGCAATGATCTTATCGACATCAACCACCGCTTTATCCGTCATCTTCTGAATTTCATCAGTAGCGCGACGCTCTTCATCCTCAGAAATCTCTTTATCTTTGGTTAAGCGTTTGAGATGTTCGTTAGCATCACGACGTAAATTACGTACTGCAATCTTAGTCTCTTCACCCTCAGATTTAACGACCTTAGTGAGCTCACGACGGCGCTCTTCAGTAAGGGCAGGCATTGGCACGCGAATCACCGTGCCTTGTGAGGCTGGATTTAATCCTAAATCAGAATCACGAATCGCCTTCTCAATTGCGGCAACCATCGTTTTTTCAAAAGGCTGAACGTTAATCGTGCGCGCATCGGCCAAGCCTAAGCTAGCGACCTGACTTAAGGGCGTGGGGTTTCCGTAGTAGTCAACTTGAATGTGCTCCAAAATTCCAGGGTTTGCACGACCCGATCGGATTTTGGCTAAATTGGTTTTTAAAGCCTCGAGAGACTTTTGCATCTTTTGATCAGTATTGGTTTTAATTTCTGCTGCAGACATCCGACCTCCTGTTAAACGTGTACTAAGGTACCCTCTGACTCACCTTGAACCACCCGCATCAATGCGCCTGGTTTGAGAATCGAGAATACTTTGATAGGCAACTTGCGATCGCGGCAAAGTGCAAAGGCAGTAGCATCCATCACCTGTAAATTTTTGATGAGAGCCTCATCAAATGTAATCGTTTTATAAAGGGTTGCACTAGGATCCTTCATAGGATCAGCGCTGTAGATACCGTCAACCTTAGTGGCCTTGAGCATGACTTCCACACCCATTTCAGCGCCTCGTAATGCGGCAGCAGTATCGGTAGTAAAGAATGGATTTCCTGTACCAGCGGCAAAAATAACGACCTTGCCCTCGCCCATTGCTCGGATCGCTCGTGGACGAATGTAAGGCTCAACAACTTGGTCCATTCTCAAAGCGGATTGCACGCGAGCCTCGACCCCTTTTTGACGCAAGGCATCTTGCAGGGCCAAAGAATTCATCATCGTAGCCAGCATTCCCATGTAGTCTGCAGTAGCGCGATCCATGCCAGCAGCACCGCCCGCTACGCCGCGGAAGATGTTACCGCCACCGATCACGATTGCTAACTCGACACCGCTATTGACCACTTGCGCAATTTCACCAACCATTGCATCAATCGTCGCTGGATTGATACCAAAGGCATCATCTCCCATCAAGGCTTCACCAGATAGTTTTAAGAGTACTCTTTTGTAGGCTGGCATTTTCTTCTATCTTCCGTATTAACTAAGTCGGTACTGAACTTAGCTTATTGATCTTTAAGTGTTTTTTATATCTCGGAAAGATTATAAAGGGCTTGGCAAGGATCAAAGAAAAGGGCATAGAAACACGGTTTCTATGCCCTTTGGATACTACAGCTAAGCCTGATAGGGCTAAGCCTGATTACCGAGATTAAGCAGTGGCTTTGGCAGCAGCAACCTGAGCTGCAACTTCAGCAGCAAAGTCATCTTGGCGCTTCTCAATGCCCTCGCCTACAACGAACATCGTAAAGCCTTTGATGGTCGAGTTGGCTGCTTTGAGCATTTGCTCAACAGTTTGCTTATCGTTCTTCACGAAAGTCTGATTCAATAAAGAAACCTCTTTAAGGTATTTCTGAATTGAACCTTCAACCATCTTTTCAACGATCTCTGGTGGTTTGCCTGATTCAGCGGCTTTTTGCACAGCAACACTGCGCTCCACAGCAATCGATTCAGCAGGAACGTCAGCCATTGATAAAGCGATTGGTTTCATGGCAGCAATATGCATTGCTACATCCTTCGCAGCAGTCTCATCACCTTCAAATTCAACCATGACACCAATGCGGGTGCCGTGGAGATAAGAAACCAATTGATTGCTGCCAGCAAAACGCTTGAAACGACGTGGCATGATGTTTTCACCAATCTTGCCAATCAAGGCGCTACGTACTTCATCAACCGTAGAACCATTCATTGGTAACGCCAATAAAGCAGTGACGTCAGCAGGATTGTGCTCAGCAATCAACTTCACGCACGCATTAGCAAAGGCTAAGAAATCATCATTTTTAGAAACGAAATCGGTTTCGCAGTTCACTTCAAGCAAGGCACCAGTAGTGCCGTTGATGAATGAAGCCACGATACCCTCAGCAGTGACCCGGGAAGCGGCTTTACCGGCTTTGCTACCAAGCTTTACACGCAGAATCTCTTCTGCTTTAGCCATATCGCCATCAGCCTCAGTCAGAGCCTTCTTGCACTCCATCATGGGTGCGTCAGTTTTGGCGCGTAATTCGCCAACCATTGCAGCGGTAATAGCGGCCATTAGTCTGCCTTCCCTTCTTCAACAAACTCTTCTTCACCCTCTTTAGCAGCGATCAAAATTTCTTGAACTGCATTTGCTCTACCTTCGAGGATGGCATCAGCAACGCCACGTGCATACAAGGTGACCGCTTTGCTGGAGTCATCATTGCCAGGAATGATGTAATCAATTCCTTCTGGAGAGTGATTGGTATCCACAACTGCAATAACAGGAATACCAAGCTTGTTCGCTTCAGTAATCGCAATCTTGTGATAACCGACGTCAACTACAAAAATCGCATCGGGTACGCCATTCAAATCTTTAATACCACCCAAAGCTTTTTGCAACTTATCGAGATCACGATCATTCGTCAAAGCTTCTTTCTTAGACAGCTTTTCCCAATCACCTGCCTCTTTAGCAACTTCCATATCTTTTAAGCGCTTGAGGGAACCTTTAACGGTTTTGAAATTGGTGAGTGTGCCACCCAACCAACGGCTATCGATGTAGGGCATGCCTGCACGAGTTGCTTCTTCAGCAATGATTTCGCGAGACTGACGCTTGGTGCCAACAAATAAAATGGTGCCACGATTAGCGGAAACTTGTTTGACAAATTTCAGGGCGTCCTGAAACATTGGCAAAGTTTTTTCCAAGTTGATAATGTGGATCTTGTTGCGATGGCCGAAAATATAAGGGGCCATCTTTGGGGACCAGAAACGGGTTTGGTGACCAAAATGGCAACCGGCTTCCAGCATTTGACGCATAGTCACTGACATGTAATTCTCCTAAGGGTTGGTTCTTAAGTTAAGTCCTAGCTGCGCTCAAAAGCGCCACCCTGGAAGGCTTAACTCGCTATTTCAGATCACTTTGGACTGTTTTTAATGAGTCCAGACTGACCTGAGAACGAAATTATAGCTTAAATATCAAGCCTCTAGCAAGGTTTAGCTCACTCCCATTGATGGCTGAGTCGGCTTTAAGCCTCAAAATTGGGCAAATCCGCTTAACCACAGCAAGGCAAGTCGTTGATAATCAAGGCATGAATAGCGTATTTACAGCAGAAAAAGATATCCAAGGCATGCGGGAAGCAGGCCGTTTAGCGAGTGAAGTCTTAGACCACGTCGCCCCTCACGTCAAGGCAGGGGTCAGCACTGCTGAACTTGATCGGATTTGCCATACCTATATGCGGGATGTACAAAAGACGATTCCCGCTCCGCTCAATTACCAGCCTCCTGGCTACCCGCCTTTTCCGGCATCCATCTGTACTTCAGTCAATGATGTGATTTGTCATGGCATTCCAGGGGAGAAGATCCTTAAAACTGGCGACGTTGTCAATTTAGATATCACTGTGATTACCCCCGATGGTTACTACGGCGATACCAGCCGCATGTTTATGGTGGGCGAAGTGTCTGTTATGGCAAAACGCTTGACCCAAATTACCTTTGAATGCATGTGGCTTGGTATTGCGCAAGTAAAACCTGGCGCATCGCTTGGGGACATTGGCCACGTAATTCAAACGCATGCTGAAAATGCGGGCTACTCTGTTGTTAGGGAATATTGTGGCCACGGCATTGGCAAAGTGTTTCATCAGGACCCACAAATCTTGCATTACGGTCGCCCAGGAACTGGGGAGAAATTAGAACAAGGTATGACCTTCACTATTGAGCCGATGATCAACGCGGGCCGTCGTGAAATCCGGACCATGCCTGATCAGTGGACAGTGAAAACAAAAGACCGTAGTTTGTCTGCACAGTGGGAGCACACACTCTTAGTGACCGCAACTGGTGTTGAGGTCCTCACTTGGTCTTCTGGAAGCAACCCTCCCCCCGATTGCGTCAAAGGTCTCGTGTTTAGGCCTGAAACCGCTAGCGCATAGTCTTCTGAGACTCTGGCCATGAACGCACCTGCCGCCCTGGTTTCCAATGCAGCCAGCTTTCGTAGCGCACGAGATCATGCTTTCGATCAATTTAAAAGTGATCAGCAGATTCATAAGCTGACTAAGCAGCTTTGTAAATTGAGTAACCAACTGCTCATTCAGTTATGGAAAGAGAGCAATCTGGAGAAAGAGGCTGCGCTCGTGGCGGTTGGCGGATTTGGTAGAGGCGCACTTTTTCCTTACTCAGATATTGATATCTTAATTTTGCTACCCGGCAATCAGGATCCGATGCCGGAGACCCTCTCCAGAAAAGTAGAAAAGTTTGTTGCCTCTTGTTGGGATACTGGTCTAGAGATTGGCTCTTCAGTGAGAACTGTGAGTGAGTGTGTCAGCGAAGCTGAGCAAGACATTACGGTGCGCACCTCCCTATTAGAAGCACGCTTCATAGATGGACAAAAAGGACTCTTTAAAGAATTTACGATTGCTTTTGAGAAAGCTTTGGATCCTAAAACATTTTTCCAAGCCAAGCTTGCAGAACAAATCCAACGCCACCATAAATATCAAGATACCCCCTATTCCCTTGAGCCTAACTGCAAAGAGAGTCCCGGTGGTTTGAGAGACTTACAGGTCATCTCTTGGGTCAGTAAGGCGGCTCAACTTGGAAAGACCTTCAAGGATCTCAATTCCCAAGGACTCATCACCAAGCGGGAATTGACTGAACTGAATCGGAACCAAAAGTTTCTAGAAACCTTACGCGCTAATTTGCATTTGCTTGCTGGTCGTAGGCAAGATGTTTTGGCTTTTGATCTTCAGAATCCCTTAGCAGCTGCAATGGGACTCCATGAAGCATCCGCCCGCTTAGGAAGCGAAGCAATCATGCGCCAATATTATTGGGCAGCTAAAGCGGTCACGCAGCTGAACGATATCTTGCTGCAAAATATTGAGGCCTTACTGTTTCCACAAGAATCCAAGACTACCCACGCCATTATTGGCGAAGAGAATCAGCACTTTATTGAGCGTCAAGGCCTTTTAGATATTGTCGACCCGCTCCTGTATGAAAAGCATCCTGAACAGATTTTGCGCACCTTTTTGGTTTTTGCGCAGACTCCCAGCGTCAAGGGTTTATCTGCCACGATCTTCAGAGCGCTCTATAACGCCCGCCAATTAATGGATCAGAAGTGGCGTAACGACCCCCTCAATCGACAGATCTTTATTGAGATTGTGAAGCAAGCAGAGGGTGTCAGCCGCGCTTTTCAGCTAATGAATCGAACAAGTGTGCTGGGTCGCTACCTACCAGCATTTCGCAGAATCGTTGGCCAAATGCAGCATGACCTCTTTCATGTGTATACCGTTGATCAGCATATCTTGATGGTCTTACGTAATGTGCGCCGTTTTATGGTAGTGGAACATGCCCACGAATTTCCTTTCTGCAGCAGCCTGATTGCCCATTTTGATAAGCCTTGGTTACTTGTCATAGCGGCCCTTTTCCATGACATTGCTAAAGGTCGCGGTGGTGATCACTCTCAACTTGGCAAAGCAGATATGCGCAAATTTGCCAAAGAGCATGGTCTCGATAAGACCGATACAGAGTTGCTTGTATGGTTGGTTGCTGAGCATCTCAATATGAGTCAAGTCGCGCAAAAGAAAGACATTACCGATCCAGAAGTCGTCAATGCTTTCGCCAAGCATGTCGGCGATGAACGTCATTTAACTGCGCTATATTTGTTGACAGTTGCTGATGTTCGTGGCACCAGCCCAAAAGTATGGAATGCCTGGAAAGGTAAATTGCTAGAGGATCTTTACCGCGCCACCCTGCGAGTGCTCGGTGGCTCGAAGTCAGACGCATCATCGGAGTTGGCCCAACATCAAGAAGAGTCTCGCGCCAAGCTCCGTTTATACGGTCTGGAAGATGCCTCTTATGCTCATTTCTGGAAACAACTTGATGTCCCCTTCTTCCTTAGGCAAGATGCTGCAGATATTGCTTGGCTAACACGCCTACTGTTTACTAAGGTAGATAGTCCCGACCCCATTGTGCGAGCCAGACTCTCTCCCATCGGTGATGGCTTGCAAGTTGCGGTCTATACCAAAGATCAGGAAGACTTATTTGCACGTATCTGCGCTTACTTTGAGCGACACGGATTCTCGATTTGGGATGCCCGCATTCATACCACTCGCAATGGATACGCATTGGATACTTTCCAAATCTCGGGAAGTAATTTAGTTTCCGAAGGCGGCAGCTATCGGGATCTCATCCAGCTGGTTGAATACGAACTTACGGAGGCACTTCAGAGTGAAGCTCCATTGCCAGACCCCAGTATGGGTCGCCTATCTAGACAGTCTCGTAGCTTCCCGATTCAACCTCGGGTGCGGGTAATGCCAGATGAGCGTGGCCAATACTTTGCCCTCTCGCTCTCAGCCAGCGATCGGACAGGCCTGCTCTATGCCATCTCACGAGTGCTTGCTAAACACCAGGTTTCTCTTCATACCGCCCGAATTAATACCTTAGGCGAAAGAGTAGAAGACGTTTTACTGCTTGATGCCGTGAACTTGAGTAAGAATCCGAAATTACAAATCCAATTAGAAACTGAATTATTAGAGGTGCTGGGTACCTAGTTTGAACCCAGTAATGCGAGCATGGCCTGCTCGTCAATCACTGTAATGCCCAACTCTTCTGCTTTAGTCAGCTTGCTGCCAGCATCTGTACCGGCAACAACATAATCCGTCTTCTTAGAAACTGAGCCTGCCACCTTGGCACCCGCCTTCTCCAAAAGGTCTTTAGCTTGATCGCGACTCAGGCTAGGGAAAGTTCCTGTGAGCACAAAAGTTTTACCGGCTACCGCAGCGCTGATGACCTTCTTTTCCAAGGATAATTGCATGCCCGAAGCCAATAGCTGTTCAATCACTTCGCGGTTGTGGGTCTCTTGCATAAAGCTCACAATCGAATCTGCGACTACAGGCCCAACATCCTTCACCGTCAGCAGATCTTCTAACCTAGCATCCATCAGAGCGTGCATCGACTGGTAATGATTAGCAAGGTCTTTTGCAGTCGTCTCACCTACATGGCGAATGCCCAAAGCAAAGATAAATCTGGCTAAGGTAGTGTTTTTAGATTGATCAATAGCTTGAATGAGGTTATCCGCTGACTTATCGCCCATGCGCTCCAGATTAGCAAGAGCAGCGAGTCCCAACCTGTAAAGATCTGCTGGAGTTCTAACAAGATTTTGATCCACTAATTGATCAACAATCTTCTCACCGAGACCTTCAATATCGAGCGCCCTTCTATGGGCAAAATGGATGAGAGCCTGCTTACGCTGCGCTCCACAAAATAAACCCCCGCTACAACGTGCCACTGCTTCATTTTCTAAACGCTCAATATGGGAATCACAGATTGGGCAACGGGTAGGCATTACGAACTGAGTGGCGTCCTCAGGGCGGCGCTCCTGAATGACTGAGACCACCTCTGGGATCACATCACCAGCCCGTCGCACGGTGACGGTATCGCCGATACGCACGTCCTTGCGCCTAACTTCATCCTCATTATGCAAGGTTGCATTGGTGACTGTGACACCGCCCACCACTACCGGGGCCAATCGAGCAACGGGTGTAATGGCACCAGTTCGACCCACCTGAACGTCAATACCCAAGACGGTAGTCAGAGCCTCTTGAGCAGGAAATTTATGAGCCAAAGCAAAACGGGGGGCTCTTGAAACAAAGCCCAAGGTATTTTGTTCTGCAAAAGCATTTACCTTGTAAACGATGCCATCAATATCGTATGGCAAGGTATCGCGTTTGGCTTCTATCGCATGATAGAAACCCAGCATCTCTTCTACTGATTTCAATACTTTTCGTTCTGAGCAAACCGGCAAGCCTAAATCTGCATAGCGATTGAGCAACTCTTCATGAGTTGCGGGAAGCCATCCTTGGGGCTCTAAGGCGCCTAGGCCATAAGCGAAGAAAGACAATGGGCGCTTAGCGGTAATCTTCGAATCAAGCTGCCTTAAGCTACCGGCAGCAGCATTACGCGGATTAGCAAACTCTTTTTCGCCCTGAGCAGCCGCTTGTTGATTCATTTTTTGGAAATCATCCAGATACATGAAAACTTCGCCACGGACCTCCAAAACAGCTGGAATATTTTTACCCAGTAGCCGCAGAGGAATGGCGCGAACGGTTTTGATATTCGCAGTAACATCTTCTCCGCTTGCACCATCGCCTCGAGTTGCTGCTCGGACTAAGGAGCCATTTTCATAACGCAGAGAGATCGCCAGACCATCAAACTTCAACTCGCCAGCATAGCTGACCTGTTTGACGTTTAAGCCCTCCCTACAGCGGCGATCAAACGCAATTAATTCGGCATCCTCAAAGGCATTATTAAGAGAAAGCATTGGGACAACATGCTCTACCGAATCAAACTCTTTAAGTGCAGTACCGCCAACCCGCTGGGACAGAGATTCTGGAGTGATCCATTCGGGGTGTGCAGCCTCTATCTCCAGCAGCTCTCGATACAGTCGATCGTATTCAATATCCGGCAATAGCGGAGCATCAAGGACATAGTAGGCATGCTCGAGTCGCGCAAGCTCTTTTTGTAAAAAGGCGTAACGATCCGCAAGATTCATCGGATGATTAGACGACAAAGCGCTTCCTTAACTAAATAACCTAATAGCAGTGGATGAGCCAGCAGGGATGCCACTCTGATCCAACTTGATATAGAGAGCATCTAAATGCTGGCGAATACTCGCTACCGCTGCTTCACTCAAATTCATACCACTATCGTCAACTAGACGACCATGCGCAGTTTGAGCGATGGCGACACCTTCGGCTAACATTCTTTCAAATGCGCGCGAGGCCTCAGGTACCAATGGAAACTCCAACAATAAAGTAAATTGCTTCACCAATTCATTGGGAACGAGCTCGGCACTTTTAAATAATAGGGCTTCAGGCCCGCCAAATTCATAGGATCGTCCGTTACGACTTAATTGAAAGCCTCTTTGACGCAAAATAATCGCCAAATCTTTCCAAGAGCAGGGCTCATCAAATGCCACATTAATGCTGAGCTGAATGTCACTCTCCGCCGCCATTCGATCAAGCTCTGCGGCACTCTCTAGCATCGTGCTAACAGTTGGCATATCAATTTGGGAGCCCAAGGTTTCGGCAAGCAGTTGGACGTGCGAACAGAAATCCGATAGCTCCAAAACCCCAATTGGGCCTCGCCGACTCGCTAGCTGAATCGCTAGTTGCAATTCAGAGTACATTGCCTCGCTCTGAAGAGGCTCCCAAGTCTCCATCTCATGTGCATTCGCATTTAAGCCCTCACACATCCATTGAGCCCCTGCTGGACCTGGAATATTTTGCCAGTCATCCATTTCTTTCAGAATTTCTTGGCCGCTAATGGGTTCATCAAAACGCAAAGAAATAACGCAGTCAATTCTCGGGTCGATTGATGCCACCTCCGGGCTCGGCATGATTGGGGCTTGAGTCTGCTCTTGTTCAAACTCAACCGGAGTAGAGTTGGGATCTGCAAATCCAGGGGCAAAACGTTTTTCTAGCGCATGCTTAGTTTTTGCTTTTTTACGGAGGTGCGCATATCGCAAATTGAGCAATGCAACCAGGATCAAAATACCTAGACCAATAACTGCTAAAGCAAACTGCAAGTCTGACAAACCCAAGCTTGTCATGATCTGCTCTAGGAACACTTAGGCCGCCTCTACCATCGACACCGCAGAAGAGATATCGACCGCAACAATGCGGGATACACCCTGCTCTTGCATCGTGACACCAATCAGTTGATGGGCAATTTCCATGGTGATCTTGTTATGTGAAATAAAGACAAACTGCGTCTTATCTGCCATCCTGGCAACCATTTCAGCATAGCGCAAGGTATTCGCATCATCCAATGGCGCGTCAACCTCATCGAGTAAACAGAATGGGGCTGGGTTGAGCAAGAAGAGAGAGAAAACCAAGGCAATTGCAGTAAGGGCTTTTTCTCCACCAGATAATAAATAGATCGTGCTGTTCTTCTTACCGGGTGGCTGAGCCATAACCTGAACGCCAGCATCTAAGATTTCTTCGCCAGTCATGACTAACTCGGCGTGACCACCACCAAATAGCTCTGGGAACAATCTGCCAAAATGCTTATTCACCTCATCAAAGGTACCTTGCAATAAATCACGTGTTTCAGCATCAATCTTGGCAATCGCATCAGTCAAGGTTTGCATTGCTTCATTCAAGTCTGCTGACTGCGCATCTAAGAATGATTTACGCTCGCGAGAGCTTGCTAACTCATCTAAGGCTGCCATATTGACTGGGCCCAGCGACTGAATCTCGGTATTTAAGCGATTCACTTCGGTTTGCAGGGCTCCAACCTTGAGGTCTGGACTAAAACTGGTTTCGAGCGCAATTAAGTCCGCTTCAGCGTCTGATAATAAGGTGGCAAACTGCTCGAAGTTCAAACGAGCTGCTTGCTCTCGTAACTGCAGATCCACCACCTTATCGCGCATTGGCTGTAGGGTGCGCTCAATCTGGAGACGCTCCTCATCTGCTTCGCGCAGCGTATGCAACAAAGCATCCTGCTCCGTTCTTGCAGCAGCCAACAAAGCTTCTCTTTCGCTGCGTGTCAGCAATAGACCTTGTAATTGCTCCTGGGCAGCTTCGTCACTTAAGCCCTTGAGCTCATCCTCTGCTAAAGCATTCTTATCTTGAATCTCCATGATCTGGGTACGCGCAGTACTTTGATCGCGCTGTAAGTCTGCAATCCGCTGCTGAAGAGAGCGTGTTGCAAAAGCGGCCTCTTGGGCTGACATCTCAGCAGCACGCAAGGCTTCACGAAGTTGATCGCGCTGCTGACTGGCAAGCTCTAGTTGTTGATTCGCTTCAGATAGCTTATGTTGAAGGTCTTGCTTGGCGCTCTCCGAAGTCTGCAACTCTTGAGTTGCCTGGTTTTGCTCGGCCGTGAGCTGCTCAAGCTGCTTGGCCAACTCGCCTAAATCATTCTGAATCTGTGCAGCTCTTTGACTGTATTGCTCTTCAGCTTGAGTCAGTTGCATCCTCTCCACTTCAAAGCCATGAGCCTCATTGACTGCATGCTCAGCATTGAGGCGGGCTTGTTCAGCCGCCTGATGTGCTGCTTGATAATTTGCAATGCACTGATCCATCTCACCCTGGAGTTCGCTCTGGATCAATTTTTGAGCACGTAGTTGTTTCTCAAGACCTTCCATCTCTTGAGCGCGAGCCAACATTCCGGCCTGCT